>NZ_SMSJ01000006.1 GCF_004355005.1 Dankookia rubra | reverse complement strand
CGCTCGCCGCCGCCGAGGCCGAGCGCCAGGCCGCCGGCGAGGCCCGCCGCGCCGCCGACGCCGCCTTCGCCGCGGCACGCGAGGCGCAGCTGCGGGCCGAAGGCGCCGCCGAGCAGGCGACGGTGGCGGCCGAGGCGGTCGAGGGTCGGGTGGTGGAACGGTTGGGCGAGAATGCCGAGCTGCCGGCGCCGGAGGAGCTGACCGATGCCGCCGAGGACAAGGCCCGGCGCAAACTGGAGCGCCTGGCGAGGGAGCGGGAGGAGATGGGTCCCGTCAACCTCCGCGCCGATGTCGAGATGGCGGAGATCGAGGCGCGCATCGCCGACATCACCCGCGAGCGCGAGGAGATCGGCGCCGCCATCGCCAAGCTGCGCGGCTCGATCGGCCACCTGAACCGGGAGGGACGGGAGCGGTTACGCGCGGTCTTCGACCGGGTGGACACCGAGTTCCGCAGCCTCTTCGGCCGACTCTTCGGCGGCGGCCGGGCGCACCTGGCGCTGGTGGGCTCCGAGGATGCGCTGGAGGCGGGGCTCGAGATCTATGCCGAGCCGCCGGGCAAGAAGCTTTCGGCGCTGTCGCTGCTCTCGGGCGGCGAGCAGGCGCTGACCGCGCTCTCGCTCATCTTCGCGGTGTTCCGCTGCCACCCGGCACCGGTCTGCGTGCTGGACGAGGTGGATGCGCCGCTGGACGACGCCAATGTCGAGCGGCTTTGCGACCTGCTGGACGGCATGGCGGCCGAAAGCGGCACGCGCTTCCTGGTGGTGACGCACCACCCACTGACCATGGCGCGGATGCACCGGCTCTATGGCGTGACGATGCAGGAACGCGGCGTGAGCCGCCTGCTCAGCGTCGATCTCGGCCGGGCTGTCGAGCTGGTGGAGGGCCCGCAAGCGGCCGAATAGGACCGCCTGCAGCGGATTGCGCCGAGGTCCGGACGCCGGTCCGCTGCCGCGCGTTGTCACTGGCGCCGGTTCGCGCTTCCGGGCGTTCACGCCCTGCCGCGATTCGGTTCAGAACCGGAGGAACAGCCGCAGCACGGCCAGCGCCGCGACGGCGGTGAACAGGCCCTGCGCCAGCATCATGGGCAGCGCCCCCGGGCCGCTGACCCGCAGATGCGCCGCGGTCCGCGCCCGGCCGCGTGCCGCCTCCATCAGGCAGGCGGAGAACAGGGCGGCGGTGCGGTCCAGGGGGTCGGACGGGTCGCGCATGCGGAGGCTTCCTGTGCGTTGCACCCGGTACGGTACGGGCAAATCCTGAATCCGGCGTTGGCCCTGCAAGTTCCCGGCCATGTCGCGCCTTCGTCACGGGATTTCGCTTGATCCCAGGCGGCGCAGGGCGGTTCCTGCAGCATGTCCCTGCGCCCCTTCCGACTTTTCGAACGCTTGATCGACCCCGTCGCGCCGCCCGGCGAGTCCGCCGGCCGCCTGCTCGGCAGCCCGGTGCCGGAGACGGCGCCGCCGCGCACCTTGACCGGCTTCTACTGGCACTTCCTCAAGCAGACCCGGGCGCTGTTCGTCGCGCTCTTCGTCGCCGGACTGCTGGTGGCGCTGATGGACGCCGCCATCCCGACCATGATCGGCAAGCTGATTGGCCTGCTGACCACCCATGCGCCCGACAGGCTTTGGGCCGAGGCTTGGCCGATGCTGGTCGGCATGGGCGCCCTGGTGCTGATCGGCCGGCCCTCTGCGCTGCTGCTGCAGAACCTGATCACCCAGCAGGGCATCAACGGCAACGTCACCAGCCTGATCCGCTGGCAGAGCCACTGGCAGGTGGTCCGCCAGGGCCTTCCCTTCTTCCAGGAGGATTTCGCCGGCCGCATCGCCAACCGGGTCATGCAGGCCGGGCCGGCGCTGCGCGAGAGCATCGTCCAGGTCATCAACGCGGTCTGGTACATCCTGGTCTACGGCACCGCCGCGGTGCTGCTGCTGGCGCAGACCGATTGGCGGCTGGCGCTGCCGATCCTCGCCTGGTTCCCGCTCTACGCCCTGCTGCTGCGCTACCTGGTGCCGCGGATGCGGGAACGCTCGCGCGAAGCCTCGGCGCAGCGCAGCCTGCTGACCGGGCGGATCGTCGACAGTTATACCAACATCCAGACGGTGAAGCTCTTCGCCCGGGCGCGGGAGGAGGACGCCTTCATCCGCGACGGGCTGCTGGCGCTGACGTCCGCCTTCCAGCGGCAGATGCGGCTGGTCACCTTCAACGGCTTCGCCCTGGCGACGCTGAACGCGGCGATGATCACCGCGATGGCTTCGGTCGCGGTCTGGCTCTGGACCCGGGGCGCGATCGAGGTTGCGGCGGTGGCGACGGCGCTGCCGATGGCTTGGCAGATCGCCAACATCTCCGGCTGGGTCGCCTTCAACGTCACCTCGATCTTCGAGAGCCTGGGCGTGGTGCAGGAGAGCATGAACTCCATCGCGGTGCCGCCGACCGCGCCCGACCCGCCCGGCGCCGTGGCGCTGCAGGTGCCGCGAGGCGAGATCCGCTTCGAGCGGGTGCGCTTCGCCTACGGGCGGGAGACGGGCGTGCTGCAGGGCCTCGACCTGCGGGTCGCGCCGGGCGAGCGGGTCGGGCTGGTCGGCCATTCCGGCGCGGGCAAGTCGACGCTGGTCAACCTGCTGCTCGGCTTCTTCCGGCCGGAGGAGGGGCGGATCCTGATCGACGGCCAGGACATCGACGGCGTCACGCTGGAGAGCCTGCGCGCCGCGATCGGCGTGGTAACGCAGGATACCGCGCTGCTGCACCGCTCGATCCGCGACAACATCCGATACGGGCGGCCGGAGGCGACCACGGCCGAGATCGAGGCGGCGGCCGCCCGCGCCCATGCCGATGCCTTCATCCGCGACCTGGCCGACTGGCGCGGCCGCAGCGGCTACGACGCCCATGTCGGCGAACGCGGGGTGAAGCTGTCCGGCGGTCAGCGGCAGCGCGTCGCCATCGCGCGCGTCCTGCTGAAGGACGCGCCGATCCTGGTGCTCGACGAGGCGACCAGCGCGCTGGACTCGGAGGTGGAGGCGGCGATCCAGGAACAGCTGGAGACGCTGATGGAGGGCAAGACGGTGATCGCCATCGCCCACCGCCTGTCCACCCTGTCGCGCATGGACCGGCTGGTGGTGATGGAGCACGGCCGGATCGCCGAGGAAGGCACCCATGCCGGGCTGCTGCGGCAGGACGGCGTCTATGCCCGGCTGTGGCGGCAGCAGAGCGGCGCCTTTGCCGACGTCTGAGGCATGGAAGCTCCGTTGCGCGGCGGGACGGTTCCGCGCAATCTGAGGCCACCCAACCCCAGGGAGAAACATCCAGAATGAACCGCCGCCGTCTTATCGCCAGCGGCGCCGCGGGTGCCGCCGGCGCCGCGACGCTCGTCTCCCCGAACTTGGCCTCCGCCCAGCCGCGGATCCGCTGGCGCTGCCCGGGCAGCTTCCCGAAGTCGCTCGACACCCTGTTCGGCACGCAAGAATACCTCGCCCGCCGGGTGTCCGAGATGACCGACGGCGCCTTCCAGATCCAGGTCTTCGGACCGGGCGAGGTGGTGCCCGCGCTGCAGGTCCTGGACGCGGTCGGCGGCGGCACCGTCGAGTGCGGCTTCACCAGCGGCTACTACTACCTCGGCAAGGACCCCTCGCTGGCCATCGTCACCTGCCTGCCCTTCGGCATGTCCTCCCGCCAGCACTGGGCCTGGCTGACCCATGGCGGCGCCCGGGACCTTTATGCCGAGGTCTATCGCGACCAGGGCGTGGTCGGCATCCCGGCGGGCAATACCGGCGCGCAGATGGGCGGCTGGTTCCGCAAGGAGATCAAGGGCGTCGACGACCTGAAGGGGCTGAAGTTCCGCGTCGCCGGTTATGGCGGCTCGGCGCTGCAGAAGCTCGGCGTCATCCCGCAGCAGCTCGGCGGGCCGGACATCTACCCGGCGCTGGAGCGAGGGGTGATCGACGCCGCCGAATGGGTCGGCCCCTACGACGACGAGAAGCTCGGCTTCCACCGTATCGCGCCCTTCTACTACTATCCGGGCTGGTGGGAGTATTCGCCCTCGGTCGACCTGATGGTCAATGCCAAGGCCTATGACGACCTGCCGGCGCAGTACAAAGCGGTGCTGAACGCCGCCTGCACCGAGAGCTGGCACTGGATGGCGGCGCGCTACGACGTGCTGAACCCGCAGGCGATGCGCCGCCTGCTCGCCGGCGGGGCGCAGCTGCGCGGCTTCCCGCGCGACGTCATGCAGGCCTGCTACAAGGCCTCGCAGGAGCTGTTCGCCGAGATCGGCGCGCAGAACCCGCGCTTCAAACGGCTGCACGAGAAGTGGGACGCCTTCCGCATCGAGCAGACCCAGTGGCTGCGGGTGGCGGAGGACAGCCTCGGCAACTTCCTGGCGGTGCAGACCGCGCAGCGCTGAGGCGCAGGGCTGGGCCGGGGAGGGTCGCCCCTCCCCGGTCCTGTCGGGCTACTTCGCCTGCAGGCGGACATGCCGCAGCTGGAAGTAGTTGTCGGGGGTCTGCACCACTTCGGCATTGCTGCGCGCCGCCCAGACGATCTGCTGCTGGTGCAGGGGCAGGAAGGCCACGTCGTCCTGCAGGATCTTGCTCGCCTGGCTGATCTGCTGCTGGCGCTTCGCCGCGTCCGTCTCCACCGCGATCTGCCCGACCAGCTGATCGAAGGTGGGGTTGGAGTAGCCGGCGCTGTTGAAGACGCCGCGGGTGCCGTCCCGCGTTGCGGCCAAGTTGAACAAGGAGTTATGGGCGTCCACCGAGGTCGGCGTCCAGCCCAGCATGTAGAAGCTGGTGTTGTAGCGGGGGCCGTTAATCTCGGCGAAGTAGCGGGCCCGAGTCTGCGCGACCAGATTCACCCGGATGCCGATGCGGGCCAGCATCGCAACCGTCGCGGTGCAGATCGCCTCATCGTTCACGTAGCGGTCGTTCGGGCAGTCGAGCGTGACGCCGAAGCCGTTGGGGTAGCCGGCATCGGCCAGCAGCTTCTTCGCCTCCTCAATGTTGACCGCCGGGCGCTTGTCGTCCTCCTCGCGGAAGCCGTTCACGCCTGGCCCATAGAGCAGGTTGGTCGGGCGCGACTGGCCGCGCATGACGATGCGCTGGATGGAGTTGACGTCGATGGCGAGCAGCATGGCGCGGCGGACGCGGACGTCCTTAAAAGGGTTCTTGCCCTTCACGTCGCTCTTGAGCAATTCGTCGCGGAGCTGGTCAAGGCCGAAGAAGATCGTCCGCAGCTCCGCCCCTTGGATGACCTGCATGCCCGGCGTGCGGCGGATGCGATCCACGTCCTGCGGCGGCACGGTGTAGACGAAGTCCACCTCGCCCGAGAGCAGGGCGGCGACCCGCGTCGCGTCATTGGCGATGATGTTGAGCTCGGCCCGCTCCACGTTGTGGGTCGGCTTGTCCCACCAGCCCGGGTTGCGCTCCAGCACCGTCTTGCGGTCGGGCTCGCGGCTCACGAGCCGGAAGGGACCGGTGCCCATGGCGTTGCGGGTGGCGAAATTCTCATCCCGCGTGGTCAGGTCGGTTGGCCGGACGGCGTTGTTCTTCTCCGCCCAGGCCTTGGACATCATCCCCCAGTTGGTGATCTCCTGGATCAGGATGGGATTGGGGACCCGGGTCTCGAATTCGACCGTGTGGTCGTCGACCTTGCGGACCTCCTTCACCGAGGCCAGCACGGAGTTCATCTGACTGCCCGGCCCGCGCACGCGTTCGGCGCTGAAGATCACGTCGTCGGCGGTGAAGGGCGTGCCGTCGGTGAACTTGACGCCGCGGCGCAGGTGGAAGCGCCAAACGGTCGGGGAAGGCTGCTCCCAGCGCTCGGCCAGGGCCGGCTCCAGGCCCATCTGCCTGTCCCGCCGCACCAGCGGCTCGTAGATGTTGGCGTTGAAGGACAGCAGGAAGGTCTCCTGCCGCGTGTACGGGTCCATCGAGTTGACGTCGCCGTCGTTGGCCCAGCGGAAGACCTGGGCACTGGCCGGCGCGGGGATAGCAAGGGACGTGCCGCAAAGCAGCGCGGCGGCAAGGGCAAGACGTCGCATTATGATTGATCTCCCAGCACCTGAAGGCGCGGGACGTTATCGCGCCGCCTGCGATCCGCAAAGCCGTCGAGAGGCGCAAAACGAAACGGGGGCCGCGAGGCCCCCGTTCATCCGCCCGGCACGGGGCCAAGCCACTAAACTGTCGGCTCGCCTCAGGCGCGCAAGGCGCGCGGCAGGTCGGCCACGGCGGCGTCGATTAGCTTCGCGTCGGCGTCCTGGGTCATGCCCTGGGCGATGACGTTGCGCGCCGCCGCGGTGGCGATCTCCGCCGCCGCCTGGCGCACTTCCGCAACCGCCCCGGCCTCGGCCGCCGCGATCCGGTCCATCGCCATCCGCTCGCGCCGCGCTGCCGAAGCCTCGGCCTCCACCGCGGCCGCTTCGCCGACCCGCGCCGCCTCTGCATGCGCCCGGCGCAGCATCTCCTTGGCCTCCTCGGCCGCCGCGGCGCGGTCGGCCTCGGCCTGCTTCAGCATGGCCTCGGCCTCCTCGCGCAGCCGCGCGGCTTCGGCCAGCTCGGCCCGCACCTTCTCGGCGCGGGCATCGAGCATCCCGGTCAGCTGTGCCCAGGCCTTCCGGCCGACGAGCAGCAGGAAGATGACAAAGCTGACGCCGACCCAGAACTTCGGGTCGAGCCAAAAATGTTCGTAGTGATGCATCAGGCCCGCCCCCGCGCTGCCAGTTCGGCGCCGACCGCCTGCTCGACCGCGGCACGGTCGGCAAGGCCCGTTAGCCGGGTCACCAGCGCTTCCGCCGTGTCGGCGGCGACGCTGCGCAGCGCGCCCATCGCGCTGTCGCGCGACGCGGTGATGCGCTCCTCGGCGGCCGCGATCTGCGCGTTCAGCCGGGCATTCAGCGCCTCGGCCTTGCTGGCGGCCTCGGCCTGCGCCTGCTGCGCCGCATTGGCGACGGAAGCCTGCGCCTCGGCACGCGCCCGGGCGGTCCCGGCCTGGTGCTCGGCCATTGCGGCATCGGCGCGCAGTTTTGCGGCCTGGGCCTGCTCGAGGTCACCCTCGATATGCGCCCGCCGCGCCTCCAGCACGTTGCCCACCGCCGGCAGCGCGTACTGCGCCATGACGTAGTAGAGCACGCCGAAGATGATGAAGAGCCAGACGATGTTGGCGATCAGGTAGCGCCCCTGTTCGGGGTGCCCGAAGGCCAGCTGCGGCATGCCCGTCACCGGCTCGCCGGGATGGGTATCGGCCGCGAGGGCCAAGCGGGGTGCCAGGGCCAGCAACGCCACCGTCGCGGTCAGGACCCAAGGCTTCAAGGCCCGAGGGCTCACGGCAAATCTCCTCGCCTGATTGGACGCAGACACGCGCCCGCCGGTCCGGGCAGGCGCGCCATCCGGCCGTCTCAGGTGAACAGGATGAGGAAGGCGATCAGCAGGGCGAAGAGCGCGACGGCTTCCGTCAGCGCGAAGCCCAGGATGCCGATCGGGAAGACCGCGTCGCGGGCGCCCGGGTTGCGGGCCACGCTCGACACCATGGCGGAGAAGATGTTGCCGATGCCGATGCCGACGCCGGCGAGGGCGATAACTGCGAGACCGGCCCCGAGGGCCTTCGCGGCGAGAACGTCCATGTGAAGCAGTCCTTCCTTGTGTGCTGAAGGGGTTGGTTGGGGTCAGCCCGACAACTCAGTGCAGGTGCACCGCGTCGTGCAGGTAGATGCTGGTCAGGATGGCGAAGACGTAGGCCTGCAGGAAGGCCACCAGCAATTCGAAGCCGATCAGCGCGATGTTCACCGCGAGCGGCAGGGTCGCGCCGAGGATGCCCAGCACCCCGGCGGCGGAGCCGATCATCACGACGAAGGTGGCGAAGACCTTCAGCATGACGTGGCCGGCAACCATGTTGGCGAAGAGTCGGACCGAGAGGCTGACCGGACGCGAGAGGTAGGAGATGACCTCGATCGGGATGATCAGCGGTGCCAGCACCTTCGGCGCGCCTTCGGGGAAGAAGTAGCCGAAGAAATGCGTGCCGTGGATCATCAGCGCGATGACCGTCACCACCACGAAGACCAGCGCCGCCAGGCCGAAGGTGACCGCGATGTGGCTGGTGAAGGTGAACCCGTAGGGCACCATGCCGAGCAGGTTGCCGAACAGGATGAACATGAAGAGCGAGAAGACGAAGGGGAAGTACTTCCGGCCCTGGTCGCCGACCTGGCCGACGACCAATTCATGGACGAATTCGTAGCTGCTCTCGGCCAGGGCCTGCAGCCGGCCCGGCACGATGGCGCGCCTGGACACGCCCCACAGCATGAGCGCGGTCACCAGCCCGACGGCCAGCAGCATATGCGCAGTCGACTGGGTGAACCCCACCGCATTGCCGACGGCCCCGAGAACGGGGGTCAGCTCGAACTGGCTCAGCGCGTCGATCGATTTGCCTTCGGCGGCCACTTTCGGCTCCCAGCACCCGTTTGCGCCGCGCGGTCAGGCACGGCCCGTCATCGACCAGCGCCGCGGCGTGGACTGAACAAGCGATAGACGTTCAGAATCCCGGCGGCGCTGCCCAGGACGAAGAACAGCAGGAAGAGCCACGGCCAGGTCCCGAGCCAGCGGTCCAGCACGATCCCGAGGAAAACGCCAACCCCGAGGGCCGACACCACCTCGACACCGGCGCGGAAACCGACGCCCCAAGGTCCTGAGTTAGGCGAGCCCCGGGTGGCCTGCGGCTTGTCCAGTCCCCTGCGGGTCCTGGCCTCGCGCAACCGCTCCTCGAACCCGTCTTTCTCGCTCACCGCGCTCCTCCTCCGGCTCCCCGTCGGAAGGCACGTGGCTGCTACGGCACACCCCGCTACCTGTCAAGCAAGCGCGACCCGCATCCACGGCCATCCACCACGCATGTGGCATCGACGCCAGCACGGGAAAAGCCTTGCGGATCAGGCCATCGCGCGCGCCGCGGTGGCGGGCGGCGGAGCGTTGACGCCGCGCCTCTGCCCGGCGATCCCTTGCACATGGCGAAGCCGCCCGACCCGACCCCGAAGACCAATCCGGCCAGGCCCGATCCGGACCCCAAGGCCGAGCGCGAGGCGCGGCTGGCCGCGGCGCTGCGCGCCAACCTCCGCAAGCGGAAGGCCCAGGCCCGGGCGCGGGAAGCCCCGCCGGAAAAGCCCGGAGACAAGGCCTGAGGGCATGGTTCCGGTTGCCGCTGCCGGGCGGCTGGGCTAAGGGGGCGGCCCATTCCGGGGCGCCCGGGCCAGCCGGGGCCGTGCAGTCCCCCCACCCCGAAGGCGCGCCGCCATGTCGATCATGCCCGACCACTGGATCCGCCGGATGGCGGCCGATCACGGCATGATCGAGCCCTTCGTCGAGGCGCAGCGGCGCGAAGGCATGATCTCCTTCGGCCTGTCCTCCTTCGGCTACGACGCCCGCGTGGCCGACGAGTTCAAGGTCTTCACCAATGTCGACAACGCCCTGGTCGACCCGAAGCACTTCGCCGAGGACAGCTTCGTCACCCGCCGCGGCGAGACCTGCATCGTCCCGCCCAACTCCTTCGTGCTCGCCCACACGGTCGAATATTTCCGCATCCCGCGCGACGTGCTGGTGATCTGCCTGGGCAAGTCGACCTACGCCCGCTGCGGGCTGATCGTGAACGTCACCCCGCTGGAGCCGGAATGGGAGGGGCAGGTGACGATCGAGATCAGCAACACCACGCCGCTGCCCGCCCGCATCTACGCGAACGAGGGCATCTGCCAGTTCCTGTTCCTGCAGGGCGCGGCGCCGCCGGATGTCAGCTATGCCGACCGGGCCGGGAAGTACATGCACCAGCGCGGCGTCGCGCTGCCGAAGCTCTGACCATGCCGTGCCGTGCCGATCACGCCGCCTGCACGACGCAGCGCCGGCGCATTTCGCAGTAGGGAACGCCGCACATGGACCGCATCCGCATCCGCGGCGGCCGGCCGCTGGAAGGGCGCATCCCGATCAGCGGCGCCAAGAACGCGGCGCTGCCGCTGATGGCCGCCGGCCTGCTCTCGGACGGGCCGCTCCGCCTGCTGAACGCGCCGGACCTGGCCGATATCGCCACCATGGCCGGGCTGCTGCAGCAGCACGGCCTGACGGTCGAGCACGACAAGGCGGCGCGCACCATCACCCTCTCGGGCGCTGCCACCAACCTCGAGGCGCCCTACGACCTCGTGCGGAAGATGCGCGCCTCGGTTCTCGTGCTTGGCCCGCTGCTGGCCCGCTTCGGCGAGGCGAAGGTCTCGCTGCCCGGCGGCTGTGCCATCGGCACCCGTCCGGTCGATCTTCACCTGAAGGGCCTCGAGCAGATGGGGGCCGAGATCGAGATCGAATCCGGCTACATCCTGGCCAAGGCGCCGCGCGGCCTGAAGGGCGCCCGCATCCTCTTCCCCCAGGTCTCGGTCGGCGCGACCGAGAACCTGCTGATGGCCGCCTGCCTCGCGGATGGCGAGACCGAGCTGGTCAATGCGGCGCGCGAGCCGGAGATCAGCGACCTCGCGGAATGCCTGATGCGGATGGGCGCGCGGATCGAGGGCATCGGCACCGACCGGCTGCGGATCGAGGGTAGCACCAGCCTGACCGGCGCCTCCCACCGCGTGGTACCGGACCGGATCGAGGCCGGCACCTTCGCCATCGCCGCCGCCATCACCGGCGGCCGGGTGTTGCTGGAAGGCGCGCGCCTCGACCATCTTGGCGCCACGGCCCGCATCCTGCGGGAAGCCGGGGTCGAGGTGACCGAGCGGCCGGAGGGCCTCCGCGTCTCCCGCATGAACGGTCTCTCGGGCGTCGACGTGATGACCGAGCCCTTCCCGGGCTTCGCCACCGACATGCAGGCGCAGTTCATGGCGCTGATGTGCGTCGCCGAGGGCGCCGCGATGATCACCGAGACGATCTTCGAGAACCGTTTCATGCACGTCCCGGAGCTCATGCGCATGGGCGCCCGGATCAACTACCACGGCCATTCCGCCATTGTCCGCGGCGTGCCGAAGCTCTCGGGCGCGCCGGTCATGGCGACCGACCTGCGCGCCTCGGTCTCCCTCATCCTCGCCGGCTTGGCCGCCGAGGGCGAGACGATCGTGAACCGGGTCTACCACCTCGACCGCGGCTATGAGCGGGTGGAGGCGAAGCTCGCTGCCGTTGGCGCCGATATCGCTCGGGTCGCGGGTTGACATGAAGATGTCTCGCGCCCCCACCCTGCCGCAGTGCTAGGCTCTTCCATGGACCTGCCCATCACCGATCCCGCAGCGCTGGCCACGGCGGATGCCGGCCCGCTGATCCTCGCGGTCCCGAAGGGCCGCATTCTGACCGAGCTCGGTCCCGTCTTCGCCCGCGCCGGGGTCACCCCGGCGCAGGACCTGATCGACGAGGACAGCCGGCGCCTGCGCTTCGAGAGCTCCGACCCCGGGCTCGACATGGTCCGGGTCCGGCCCTTCGACGTGGCGACCTTCGTCGCCTTCGGCGCGGCGCATATCGGCATCTGCGGCGCCGACGTGCTGATGGAATTCGATTACGACCAGATCTACGCGCCGCTCGACCTCGGCATCGCCAAGTGCCGCGTCTCGGTCGCCGAGCCGGTGGCGACCGCGGGCCGCGACGATGCCAGCCGCTGGTCGCGGGTGACCGTCGCCACCAAGTACCCCAACATCACCCGGCGCCACTTCGCCGCCCGCGGCGTGCAGGCGGAGATCGTTTCGCTCTCCGGCGCCATGGAGCTCGCCCCCTCGCTCGGCCTGTCGCGGCTCATCGTCGACCTGGTCGCCACCGGCAGCACGCTGAAGGCGAACGGGTTGGTGGAGACCGAGGTGATCGCCCAGGTGACATCACGGCTGATCGTCAACCGCACAGCGCTGAAGACCCAACCGGAACGCATTGGCGCCTGGATCGCCCGCTTCCGCAACGCCCTGGCTGCCGCGGCATGATCCGGCTCGACACGCGTGAGGCCGGTTTCGCCGCCGGCTTCGAAGCGCTGCTGGACAGCGCACGGGAGACAACGGCGCGGGTCGATGCCGCGGTCGGCGAGATCATCGGCGCGGTGAAGCGCGACGGCGACGCCGCCCTGCTGGACCTCACCGCCCGTTTCGATGGCTGGCAGCCGGCCGATGCCGGCGCGCTGCGGGTTACCGCGGCCGAGATCGACGCGGCGACCGCCGGGATCGAGCCATCCCTCATGGCCGCCCTCGACCTCGCCGCCACGCGGATCGAGCGTTTCCACCAAGCGCAGCGGCCGCGCGACCTGGAGCTGCCCGACCCGGCCGGGCTTACGCTCGGCATGCGTTGGAATGCGCTCGACGCGGTCGGCCTCTACGTCCCGGGCGGCAAGGCGGCCTATCCTTCCTCGGTGCTGATGAACGCCCTGCCGGCGCGGGTCGCCGGCGTCGGCCGCATCGCCATGGTGGTGCCGACCCCGGGCGGGCAGCTCAACCCGCTGGTCCTCGCCGCCGCCCGCCGCGCCGGGGTGACCGAGGTCTATCGCATCGGCGGCGCCCAGGCCGTGGCGGCGCTGGCCTGGGGCACCGCTTCCATTGCCCCGGTCGACCGCGTGGTCGGCCCCGGCAATGCCTATGTCGCCGAGGCCAAGCGCCAAGTCTTCGGGCGCGTCGGCATCGATTCCATTGCCGGCCCGTCCGAGGTCGTCATCCTCGCAGATGCCTCGAACGACCCGCGCCACGTCGCGACCGACCTGCTGGCCCAGGCCGAGCACGACGAATCGGCCCAGGCGATCCTCGTCACCGACGATGCCGGCTTCGCCGCCGCCGTCGCCGCCGCGGTCGAGGCCGAGCTCGGCACCCTGTCCCGCGGCGCCATCGCCGGCGAGAGCTGGAAGCGGCACGGCGCGGTGATCCTGGTCCGCGACTGGACGGAGGCCTATCGGCTCACCAATCGCTTGGCCCCGGAACACCTGCAGCTCATGTTGCCCGACCCGCGCGCGGCCCTCGCCGAGGTCCGCCATGCCGGCGCCGCCTTCCTCGGGCGGTACTGCCCGGAGGCGATCGGCGACTATGTCGCCGGGCCGAACCATGTGCTGCCGACCGGCCGCACCGCCCGCTTCGCCTCCGGCCTCTCGATCTACGACTTCCTCAAGCGGACCACCTGGGTGGAGGCGACCGCGGCCGGGCTGAATGCCATCGGCCCCGCCGCCGTCGCCCTGGCCGAGGCCGAGGGCCTGCAGGCACATGGCCGGAGCGTCGCCCTTCGGCTAGGCTGAAACCCGCCGGGTCGGCTCGCCTTGACCCGCTCCCCCCCGCCCATCATGTTGCCGCCGCCCAGTCAATCCCCGGGGGGGGCACCCCCCTGGGCGCGTCCCGCCGGTCCCCTCCGCCACGCGCGCGGTCCAAAGCAAGGTGACGCGGCGTCTCGCGCCGCGCGCAGATAAGGTTTCGAATGTCGAAAGAGGATATGATCGAATTCAGCGGCACCGTGGTGGAGCTGCTGCCCAACGCGATGTTCCGCGTGAAGCTGGACAACGAACACATGGTCCTGGCCCATACCAGCGGGAAGATGCGCAAGAACCGCATCCGCGTGCTGGCCGGCGACCGCGTGAATGTCGAGATGACGCCCTACGACCTGACCAAGGGCCGCATCACCTTCCGCTTCAAGTAAGCGCCTTGACCGCGGCGCGACCGCCCCTGGTGCTGGCCTCCGCCAGCCCGCGGCGGCTGGACCTGCTCGCCCGGATCGGCGTCGTGCCCGACCGCGTCCTGCCCACCGACATCGACGAGACCCCCCGGAAGGAGGAACTGCCGCGCCAGCTCGCCGCGCGGCTCGCGGCCAGCAAGGCCGCCGCCGCCGTCGCCCTGGAGCCGGAGGCGCTGGTGCTGGCGGCCGATACCGTCGTCGGCCTCGGCCGGCGCATCCTCGGCAAGCCGGCCGATGCGGCGGAGGCGCGTCGCTTCCTTACCCTGCTCTCGGGCCGCCGGCACCATGTCTATACCGGGGTCGCGCTGCGCGCGCCGGACGGCACGCTGCGCACCCGGCTGGTCGATACCGCCCTCGCCTTCCAGCGGCTGACCGAGGCGCAGGTCGAGGACTTCGTCGCCAGCGGCGAATGGCAGGGCGTGGCTGGCGGCTACCAGATTCAGAAGCGGGCGGAGGTCTTCGTGCGCTTCCTGTCGGGCTCGCACTCCAACGTGGTCGGGCTGCCGTTGTTCGAGACGGCGCAGCTGCTCAGGGGCGTGGGGTGGCTGCGGCCGTGAAGGACGGGGGGACGTATCCCTCCGTACCCCCTTCCATTTTTCCGCGTCTGGCGCGCGACCAATGAAGACCATCCTGGCCTCCACGTCGCCGGGCGAGGTGCGCGTCGCGCTGCTCGACGACGATACCCTGGTCGAGGCCTGGGTCGAACGACCAGCGCGGCCGGATGGCGTCGGCGACCTGCACCGGGCGCGGGTGTCGGCCCTGGCGCCGGCCATGGCGGGCGCCTTCCTCGCCATGGCCGACGGCGAGACCGGCTTCCTGCCGGAATCAGCCATCGGCGCGGCGCGGCAGCCGATCGGCAAGTCGGCCAGCGAGGGCCAGATGCTGCCGGTCCGCGTTATCCGCGCCTCGCAGGGCGGCAAGGGGCCCCGGCTGACCGCCAGGCTGACCGACGCCGAGGCCGCGCGCGCCGCCGCCGCCCCGCCCGGCGGCCCCGCGCTGCTCGCCCGCGGCCCGGAGGCGGCCTTGCGCCTGGCTCGCGCCCATCCGCAAGCCGAGCTCCGGACCGACGGCGCCGGCCTTGCCGCCCGGCTGCGCGCCGCCCTCGGCCCTGTTCGCGTGACGCTGAGCCACGCCCCAGTCTTCGATGATGCGCTCGAGGCCGAGTTCGACCAGCTCGCCGGCCCCGAGGTGCCGCTGCCGGGCGGCGGCCGCCTGCTGTTGCACCCGACGCCGGCGCTCACCGCCATCGACGTCGATGCCGGCAGCGCCGCCGGCGGCCGCGACCCGCAGGCCCAGTTCCGCCTCAACCACGCCGCAGTGGCCGAAGCGGCGCGGCAAATCCGCCTGCGCAACTTGGCCGGGCCGATCCTGCTCGACCTCGCCGGCCTGACCACGAAGCGGCGGGAAGCGCTGGCCGAGCCGCTAGCCAGGGCCCTTGCCGCCGACCGGCTGGCGCGGCTGCTCGGCCTCGGCCCGCTCGGCCTCTTCGAGATCCTCCGCCAGCGCATCCACCCGCCGCTGCACGAGGTGCTGGGCTGGCCGCCCGCGTTGCTCACCCACGGCCTCGCCGCCCTGCGCCGCGCGGCGCGCGAGGCGGCGCTGCGCCCTGGCCGCCGTTGGGCACTGCGCGCGGCGCCCGCCGTCATCGCCGCGCTGCGAAACCTGCCAGGCGCGCTGGCAGAGGCGGAGGCGACCATCGGCATGCCGCTGCAGCTGCACCCCGACCCGGCGCGTTCCCCCGCGCAGGCCGAGATCGAGGAGGCCGCCCATGGCTGACCCCGCCCCGCCGCCCCGCCCGCCGCGTCGCTGCGCCGTCTGCAGCAAGCCAGTGTCGCCGGACAACCGCTTCCGCCCTTTCTGCTCGGCGCGCTGCCGGCAGGTGGATCTCGGCCGCTGGCTGGCCGGCGACTACGCCATCCCAGTGAAGCCAGACGACCAGGACGGAGACGACGTCTGAGCGAGAAAACCGCACGAAGCCGGGTGGACAGGCGGAACGCCTTCCGCTATTTCCCGCGGCCTCTGCCGGCGGCCTTAGACAAGGCCGGCCGCTTGGGCCCAGGTAGCTCAGTTGGTAGAGCATGCGACTGAAAATCGCAGTGTCGGTGGTTCGATTCCGCCCCTGGGCACCATTTCTCCCAAGTGGATCAAGAGTTTATAAGCGGCGCAGTTGCGCTCTCACGGCCGCGTGCGCCTAGCACAGTGCTAGCACAGTCCTGTCGCATCCCCTTCTGTTTCAGCACCGTAGGTTGGTGAGTGTCTGGTGCGCTAGCACAGTTCTAGCACGGTCGAGGGAGTGATCCTCCGCAGGGGTGCGACGGTCCGGCGGCCATGCCCACCGCTCAGCTCTAAATGCACAGCCGCAGCAGATACGGGGAGCTCGTTCACGACTAGAGACGAAGCCGACGCCGCTGTATTCAGTGCAGACGCCGCTCAACCTACACTCGGGGAACTATGGCCAACACTCAGGACAATGTCGCCCGCCTCTGGGCGCTCTGCCACGCCCTGAGGGATGATGGCATCACCTACCACCAATATGTGACTGAGCTAACGTATCTTCTTTTCCTGAAGATGGCCGCCGAGACCGGAGCAGCCGACGTGCAGGGTGGCGACGGCTCCAGTGGACCAAACATTCCGAGCGGTTGCAGGTGGAGCGATCTAATAAGCCAGCCACCTGCCGAGCGCCTCGACTTCTATCGCGCCATGCTCTTTAGACTTGGGAGCAAAGGATCGCCGAGAGTACGTGACATTTTCCGAAACGCACAAACCTCAATCTCTCGTTCGAGCAACTTATCACTAGTAGTGGATGCGATCAACACGATCGATTGGTATTCCTCAGGGCGCGAAGGATTAGGTGACGCCTATGAGGGTATACTTGACAAGCATGCGTCCGAAAAGAAATCCGGCGCGGGCCAGTATTTTACCCCGCGCCCTCTGATCGACTGTATGGTTGCATTGATCCAGCCGCAAGTCGGGGAAATTATCCAAGACCCGGCTGCGGGTACAGGCGGGTTTCTAGTCGCTGCGGACCGCTACGTGAAAAATCTTGCGGGGCGGGCTGCTGCCTTGACCAGATCGCAGCAGGCTTTCCAAGCCACCAAAGCATTTCAAGGCATGGAACTCGTGCCTGACACGCACCGCCTTGGCCTGATGAATCTACTTCTGCACGGCATAGAGAGCGACCGATACTGTCGCGGCGACGCGCTGTCTCCCGACATCGCGCAGCTGGACGTCCCCGACGTCATACTAACTAATCCGCCATTTGGCGCGAAAAAGGGCGGGGGCAATCCGACGCGCACTGATTTACGATTCAAGACAGCAAACAAGCAGCTCTCGTTCCTCCAACACGTCTACCGCGCCCTGCCCGTTGGCGGCCGAGCTGCTGTTGTCGTATCCGACAATGTGCTGTTTGAGGATGGGGCAGGCAGAGAAGTCCGAAGCGAACTTATGAGCCTATGCCGCCTACACACTATCCTTAAGCTGCCGACTGGAATTTTCTACGCGCAGGGCGTCAAGACCAATGTGCTTTTCCTAAACCGCGATTCCGAGACCAACACCGAGCACGTTTGGATCTACGATATGCGGGCAAACTCCGCTCCGATCAGAAAGCGGCGCCCACTCGCGCGCGAAGATTTCATCAGCTTCGAATTAGCTTTCGGCACCGATCCTCACGGGAGAAGTCCCCGCACGGACCAAGGCGAATCAGGTCGCTTCCGGTGTTTTACACGCGACGAAATACTTGCCCGTGGTGACGACCTTAGCATTGCATGGCTTCGGGACGACACCGCGGCGAGCGATTCTGCTTCTGATCCAGGTGAACTTTGCGCAGAGATCATCGCCAAGCTTCGCGCGGCACTCGACGAAATGGAAGAGCTCTCAGATATCCTCGACTTTCCGCCAGGTTCAGACCCCCTCAGCCAGGCGTCAAATAAGTGAGGCCAGGAGCCGTCCCGAGAGGCTGGGCGACAGCCCCGCTGGGCGACCTCTGCTTGTTTAACCCCAAGCATTCGCCCGATTTACCAGATGCTCTATCGGTGTCGTTTGTCCCGATGGCGAGCATTGATGACCAGTCGGGCAGGATTTCGTCTACTACGACGGTATCGTTGAGGGAGGTCTGGTCTGGATTTACACACTTCGCAGATGGCGATGTTATTTTTGCGAAAATCACGCCCTCGATGGAGAATGGAAAATGCGCCGTGGTCCGCAACCTGCTGAATGGGCTGGGCTGTGGATCTACAGAGTTTTTTGTACTTCGCCCCCTTGGTGGTATTCTCCCCGAGTATCTGCATTTCTACTTAAGGCAAAGGTCGTTTCGTCGAAACGCCGCGGTAAGTATGACCGGAGCAGTCGGCCAGCAGCGAGTTCCGCGCACTTTCCTCGAGAATACAGAAATCCCAGTAGCACCGCTTTCGGAACAAAAACGTATCATTGCGCAGCTTGCGACTAGCAAGGCGCGCGCAGACAATGCTTCCAGGATGATCGAGGGTGCTCGAACACGGCTTGTCGCCTACCGCCGCACTCTTATCTCCACAGGCATTCGTGGTGTTTTGCCCGGCCGACAAGACCGCGGCCAAAGTGATTCATCCGCCAAGCATTTGGTGGACGAACTGCGCATCCGCCGGCGGGAAGCTTGGGCCCTCGCCGGTCGTGCTGAAAGCGAGTACATCGAACCCCCAGCCAGCCCTAAACCGTCCGACGGACACATACGTCTTATGGGCCCATCCAGCGCAAGTTGGGGCAGAACGACCCTTGAGGCATTAACTGACCCTACCCGGGGGATCTCCTATGGCATCGTGCAAACCGGCGACCCAGACCCTACAGGCATTCCGACTGTGCGCGGCGGCGATGTAAAAGGCTTCCGCATCGATACCGAAAGCCTGAAACGCGTTACGCCGAGCATTGAGGAGCGATACGGTCGGACGCGCCTTCGTGGGCGTGAGGTGCTCATTACTATACGGGGCACGGTCGGAGGCGTCGCTGTCGCCGGACCAGGTCTAATTGGCTCAAATGTAAGCCGCGAAGTTGCCGTGATTCCGCTCCTGGAAGGGGTGGTTCCGGAGTACATCGCTTACCTACTCGGAAGCCCTGCAGCTCAAGACATTCTAAATGAGCAGGTGAAAGGTGTCGCTCAGAGTGGGATCAATCTTTCCGACTTGAAGCAATTTCCAGTTCCCTTACCCCCCTCCGACGCCCAGCGACAGATCGTGGCCGCCATTCGGTCAGGTCTTCACCGAGCGGATCGGTTCGAGTCTCATTGCGATTCGCTGCTCCAGCAAATGGAAAACCTCCGAGAAGCTCTGGCTTCCGCCGCATATCGGGGTGAACTTACACTTCAAAGTGATAGCGAAGCCAGTGGGCACACTGTCGTGGAACGTGCTCGCGCCGAAAAGGAGCAAGCAATGAAGGAGATTAAGTCTGTCCGGCGACGGCCGCGCGGCGTCAGCTCTTCGGATGAGCCCGAGCCGGCTCCAACTCCTCCTGTCGGCGCCGAAGAAAAGACACGGAGGGACGTGCCTGTAGGCTACCTACGATCCCTGTTGGATGCTCGCCAATTGAGCGCCATCACTGCTCTCGAGCTCTACCGCCTCTCTGGGATGAGTATAGACGAGTTCTATAAACAGCTCGCTAGCGAGCTGGGCGATATGGCCCTTCGGGAAAGTAAACAAAAAGGGCACGTTGAGGTGTGTGATGCGACTTGATCTATTCAAAATCGATGGCTTCAAAAATTTACGGAATGTCGAGATTAATTTTGACGAGGACGAGTTTGCCACCGTCCTGATTGGCCTTAACGGCGCAGGCAAGTCGAACATTTTGGAGGCGCTCGTCACGGTTTTTCGCGCCCTCGATCTGGGGAACAGCATCTCCTTTCGCTTTTTCCTTCGCTACCATTGCCGCGCAAAATGGATTGAACTAGATAACCGCTGGACCGACCTGACATCACCGCAGATCAGCATTGTAATCAAGGAAGGGCATCCCGAGTCTCCGAAACCCGCAGAGCAGATCGGAACATCAATCCGACTGAATGCGTTCCGCAAGCGTGCGCCCGAATTTTTGCCGAACCATGTTTTCGGATATTACTCTGGGCAAAGTGATAGATTTGAAAAGCTCTTCGACAAGCACCAGAGCCTCTATTATTCCAAAGTGATCAAGCCCGGAGCCGAGCTCGAGTTAAACACCCGCGATCCTGAGCTGCGTCGCCTTTTTTACTGCAGACATTTCTACGGCCAGCTGGCGCTGCTCTCCTATTTCGCTTTTGATAATCGCCGAGCACGCCAACTACTGCGGGAGCACATGGGCATCACCGGTTTGCACAGCGCGTTGATCGTGATGAAAGAGCCCTGGTGGGCTAAAGGTCGAAAAGGGCAAAAGCGTCCCTCCCCCACTCTCGTGAAGCATGGGGACCCCAACTTCTGGTTCGCCTACGGAGTAGTCCGTCGCCTGCTCGATAAGCTGTGGGCGTACGCCACTGCACCCATTCGTATTGAGCAGTCCGTTCAGACCGACTATCGCGGGAATGCCACGTCTGAGGAACATGTCTATCTGTTCATAAAGGACGAGGAGACTTTGGGTAAATTGGCCGGTGGATTCGACGACGCGAAATCGTTTTTTGCGATGCTCGAGACCCTCGACATCTCGGATCTGGTCAGAGAGGTGCGTCTTTGGGTTCACCGAGAGGGAGCAGATGCAGAATTGCCGTTCCATGAAATCAGCGATGGCGAAAAGCAGCTGCTCACGGTTTTGGGTTTGATGGAATTCACGCGCCACGATGAGTCCCTGTTTCTACTGGACGAACCAGATACACATCTGAATCCCGCGTGGAAGTGGAAGTACCTCGAACTAGCGCACCAATTCTCTTCCGACGAAACGGATGACCCGAATGGATGGCGGACTGACCCTACCAGTCACATCGTCATGACGTCCCATGACCCGCTCACGATGGCGAGCCTTCAACGTCAGCAGGTGCAGGTGATGTCACGGGATGACTTTGGGCGGGTCTCGGTACAAAGACCGCCTATCGATCCACGAGGCTTGGGAGTGGCCGGAATTTTGACCGACATATTCGGACTTTCTACAACCCTCGATCCAATCACACAGCGTAAGCTCGATGAGCGAAACGCGCTTTTTTCGCTAGCCGACTCTGTAAGGAGCCCCGCGCAAGAAGACCGCATGGAGGAGCTTTCGCGTGAACTAGCGCAGATTGGGCTTAGGCGAGTGTCCCGTGATCCCTTGTACGACCTATTTCTCAAGCGCATGGCTCACGTTCGCACAGCCGATACTCCATTACAGTCGCCTGCCGACTTGGAGGCAATGAACGCCCTCGCCGACCAGGTAATTAAAGAGCTTAGTGCCGGGACGCAGCCGTGATCTTCATTCGCTTTGATGAGGCCATATTTCCTGCCGAGGTCCGCCGAGAAGCAGAAAGGTTAACAACTCGACTGGTCAGCCTTACGACCGACCGTGAGAGGCGTGCATTCATAACTCGACACAGCGCATTTTGGAGGGAAATGGTAAAGCCTCACCTTGAGTTACTTTCCCATAATAAATGTTGGTATAGCGAAGCGAAAGATAAGGTGAGCTTCTGGCACGTTGACCATTTCCGTCCGAAAGGGCGCGTGGCAAACGAACACGAGGATCCACGGTCTGGATACTGGTGGTTAGCCTTCAACTTATCCAACTATCGTTTGGCAGGGGCCGTAATGAATACGCCCAGCCGGGATGAGATCGATGGCCCGCTTCTCGGCAAATGGGATAAGTTCCCTTTGGCAAAAGGGAGCTTCATCGCCACGTTACCGACCGAGGATATAAGATTAGAAACATGTTTGCTGCTGGATCCTTGCAACGACCTTGACCCAGCATTGATCACATTTGATGAAGCCGGGAAGCCAGTACCCGCCTGCCCAGCAGGTACAGTAGACTTCGACCGTGTTGAGCTCAGCATCGACGTTTTGCACCTCGACTTTGAGCCACTAAATGAGGTGCGGCGGGAAATATGGAACAAATGCGATGAACTTGCCAGGGAAGCTGCTCATATAAGCGCGATGCCGATAGAGCAGCGGGTGTATGCCCAAGCGAAACTTTTGGATCTGATGCGTCAGATCCGGGAGATGGTTCTGCCGACCGCTGAGTTATCCAGTGTCGCGAAGGCGTATCTGCTGAAATGCAAACTGCCTTGGTTGCAGCGACTTGCATCACCAATTTGAAATTGTAGACGGCGTTGGATCGTGCACCTCGGACAGCTATCGACGGGCCGGGTGCTGTGAAATCTCAACACCTGACTAGATAGTCCCTACTGCTTGCGCCACTCCGGCCTGAGCTCCTTGGCCATGCGCTCCAGCTTCACCTGGCCGTAGAACCGCTCGATCATGTCGCTGCTCGTACCGGCGTTCTTGGCCAGCAGGAACACGTCCACACCGGCGATCAGCTGCTGGCTGATGTAGAAGTGCCGGAAGGAGTAGGCGGTGCGCCGCGCACCGCGGTGGTCGGTCAGCAGCCCGGCAGCCCTCAGCAGCTCGGAGAGGCTCTTCTTCACAGAGCCCAGCCGCTTGCCCGTAGGCGTTGCAAACACCGGGTCGTCGTCGCCCGGCTCGCGGCCTGCAGCCTTCAGCCAAAAGTTCCAAAGGATATCGAACCAAGAAACTGCTGCCAGCATCGGCACGAAGACGCGGTTCTTGCCCTTCCCCCTCACCCGGAGTCTGACGTCACGTTCGTCAATCGGCATGCTCCGGCATTCGCGGTAGCCCAGGACATCGCTCCAGTTGAGGTTCTTCAACTCAGTTGGCCGACAGCCACTCAGTGCGGCGATCATGCAGTAAGCGTGCAGCACCGCACGATCGCGTCGCACGTGGTCATTGATCTTGGCGTCAGTTAGGCGCTCAAGGCTGACCTGCTCCAAGCGGGTGAACTCATGCGCCTCGAAGCTGGGCCGAGCGTTTGCGGGCACACGGGTCAGGTGGATTTCCGGCACCTGTGCCGTCTTGATGTATCCCTGCTGAGCGGCGAAGCGGAACAGCAGGCGCAGGACCACGAACTCGCTGCGTAGTGCGCTCGGCGAAGGTGGCTTCCGCATCCTGGCCGTGATCGGGCGGCGTATCTGGCGACCACCACGCATGTAGGGGATGATCTGGACGTCCTTGCCCGGACCGATGGTCCAGTAATCCTTGCGCCACTCGCGGTAACGATGGATGTCGGCATCTATGATGCCGTCGATGGCGCGCTCAGCGAAGAAGCTGACGAAGTAGCGCTCCACAATGCGACGCCACTGGTCGACCTGGAACTGCCTTCGCTCCTTGCGCTCCGCCTCCCGCCGCAGCTGCGTGATGAACTCTTCGGCGACCCTGCTGAAGGTCCGGGCGCGGCTGCGCAGACCGGACTTCGCGCGATGCTTGGATTCGACATAGGCCTCAAGCGCGAGCTGCTCGGCCAATGTCGGGTCGCGCGTCTCGAGCGGGCGGCGGATCTGGCCCTCGCCGCGGATGCTAAAGCGGACCCAGTACGGCCCATCGGGCGTGCGCTGGAAGATCACGTATGGTAGCTTGGACGTCGCTGACCGATCGGGAGATCGAGGCGGCGGCTCGGCAGCGAGAGGTGACAACGGAGCTGCTGCGTCGGTGGCTCCTGCCACGACGTCCATTCCGGCCGACCTATTGGGCCTGGGCTTTCTCATCCGCTTGCTGCCCGGCCTAGCGCCTTATCCAGGGGAGGACAACGCACGACTTGCCCCCGCACAAACGTACGTCTGTGCAACGCTAACCGCGGCCCAGCTCTCCTGCGCGGTCGCCCTTTGCGCAAACCTGTTGCATAATTCAACCCAACAGAAATGGGTTTGCGCAATGCTTCTGGGGTACGCGCGCGTCAGCACAGATGATCAAGACACCGCCGCACAGGTAGCGGCGCTTCAGGCCGCCGGAGCTGAACGCATTTTCACGGAGCGAGCTTCCGGCGGGCGGTGGGACCGGCCCGAGCTGCACCGGATGCTTGACCAGGTCAGGGCCGGCGACGTGGTGGTGGTCTGGAAGCTCGACAGGCTATCGCGCTCGCTAAAGGATCTGCTGCACATCATGGACCGCGTCGAGGTCACCGGCGCAGACTTCCGCTCACTGACCGAAGCCATTGACACCAGCGTACCGGCCGGACGCATGATGATGCAGATGGTGGGCGCTTTTGCGGAGTTCGAGCGGGCGATGGTACGCGAGCGCACCCGCGCCGGGCTTGCGGCAGCCGCCATCCATGGGCGGAGGGGCGGCAGGCGACCGAAGCTCACGGTGGCCCAGCGAGATCTTGTCGCGCGGCTGGTGCTGAACGGCGAGAGGACCGGCTCCGAAGCCGCGCGCCTGTTCGGTGTGAACCCCGCCACCGTGAGCCGGATTGTGGCCGTCGCGCGCAGCCGCGCTTGATCGCCCGGCCCGTCATGCACAGCTGAAGTTCACAATCGCGCCCCCCCTGCTCGACATCACCCGTGGAGTCCAGTGGCGCCACTTGATTCCGCCGAGCGACGCGGTCGGGCATGTGTCCATGCCTGCAACGACGGGGCGAGCGGGTCGTGCCATTTCGTCCGGATGCGCAAAGTCGAATTTGGGCTATTGCCTCTGAACGCCGTTTCGGCGATGTAGGCATTGTCATCGGGCAGCGGAGACGGGCCGCTGCTCACGAGGTTCATCGGTCCCAATCAGCCGATCGTAGAGGCCCGCCTTCGGGCAGGAGCCTCCCTCGCCCGCGCTAAAAGGTAGGGTATCCGCCAACTGATGGCAGGCGGTCACTGGCCAGCACCCGAGGGGCGCTGTGCGGTGGCCGTTGCCGCGCGTCGTCGCCGTCCCGGTCTCCGCACGCCGTCCCTTCAGCGCGAAGGGACAATGATGTCAAGAATTACTGGTTCCGGGCCTTCAGATGCCGGACAGCCGGATGCGGCGCCATTGGCGTCCTCCGATGATGCCGCCGCGAGCCTCAACTCAGTTGAAGTTCGTTCAGGCGACGGTGCCTCCGCTCCGGCGGCCACGGCCGAAGGTGAGCGGACCTCAGCGGCGGAAGTCGCTCCAGACCAGCAGGCCGCGGCGATCGAGCCGCCAGTAGATCTAGCCGGGCTCGATGCGGACGGCGATCCCAGCGAGCGCGTGAAGCGCGCCCATGCCTGCGCGCTGGAGTGTGGGAGGGTTGAGAAGGGGACGCGGGCGCAACTGTCGGCCGTCATCGGGCAACGCCTATCAATCATCCTCGTCTACGGCGACGACAAGCACGATGCCGGGCTGGTGAGGCCAAAGGTCGAGACTATGGGGTTGCAGTACGGCAGTAACAGCAAGCCGTGGCTAGACAACGTTTATGCCTACCACCCGGAGTTAGATCCGAAGGACCAGGCCCATGCCACCCTCGCAGGGCAGCGCGCCAACGCCGTCGAGAATCTCAAAGCCGAGGTGGTGAAGCGGCTCAGCCGGGTGCCGGAGCCCGGGGCCGCGGGCGTTCGAGCCGTCTTCGACGTCTATCGAGAAGTCGGTGGCTACACCCGCCTCAGGCATCCGCCCGTCCGGGGCGGGGACGGTGCCGGCGATGAGGGCGAAATTCCGCTCGACGGCAAGAAACTGCTCGACGAGCAGATCAAGCGTGGGAGTCGTGCCCTGGGCCGAGGCGCTCGTGCCCAGCGCGGGGCGGCCGCGGCACCGTTGCCGCCGTTCGCGCTCTACACAAAGGTGGGCGAAATGTACGAGTTGATCGACGAGGAGGTCGACCGGAACAGCGATCTCGGACGGCTCGTAGTGGCGGCGAGAGCCGAGCCGGAGCCCGTATTGGCATTGCTCGGCGCCGTCTCTTCGGTCGGCACGACCTGCGTACCACAGATACCGACAAAGAAGACCGACAGGCGTGGCAATCCGGTCAAGAGCGGGCGGCACCTATTCGTCAGGCCGGGCCTGTCGCTGCTCGTCTCGCCCACCCACCTCGACGCCTTTCCAGTGGTCGAGATCTTCCCCATCGACCCCATCCGCGAGGCGCTCGCGCCCGAACGGCCGGAAGGAACCCTGTGGGCCAACGCCAAGTCACTCCGGCGAATGGAGATCTACTTGGGGCCGTACAAGAACCTGTTTGGCTTTGCGTTCGCCCATGTGTCCGATCCCCAGGAACTGGGGTCTGCGACGCACTGCAGGTGGGTCCTGTCGCCAACCGCAACCAAAAAGGAATCGGCAAGGCCGATTTCCATGGCGATGACTCGGGCGGCAGCCTGGGCCACCGACGACGGTGACAGCGGTTCGCATCCCCTCGACGTCGATCGCGACGGCTTCGCCCCTCAGTTCAAGACGAGCATTCCCCGGTCCGCCTTCAAGGCCCATTCGCGCGACTACTGCGCTCCGTTGAGGAAGGTGACCAGGGACCGCCCCCCCATTCTCGACCTGCAGCTCGACGGCAGCGTGATTGCGGTCGAGCACGAGAGGTACGGCACTGAGATCGGCCACGACCCAGGGTCGAAGCCGAAGGCGCCCGCCATGTCTGTGAAGGTGGCCACGACCGATTGGCTGAACGTGGTTTCGGCGTTGGCGGCACTCCGCCTCGTAGGAGACGTGGGCCTCGAGGTGGACAGCAGGGGCCTGCTGCGGTTCGAGACGCGCACGGCCCAGGCGACCTTCTGGGTGTGGGTGCCCCTCTGCACGCGCCACGAAGGTGTCCGCATCGCGGCCTTGATGCAGCCGATGGCATTCGCGCGGTGGTCCCCGAAGGTCTCCACTGTCGAGGCTGCCGAGGAGGGCACCGGCGACACCGAAGCACCGGCTTCTGCCGATCCTGTCCCGGGGAAGGCCGGAGCAGGGGCACAAGACGCTGCGACGATGCCGCCGGGCACGAAGGATACCTAAAACGGCGCCCGCCGCCCGCGCTGAGCGAAGCCGTGGGACCCGGGCGGCACCCCGGGTTCCCTCCTCCGTCGGAACCGACAACATGAACTTCGACGAACTATGGCGTGACTACGCCACGTACTATCCTGCCATCCAGACATCCACGGCACGCTATGTGGTCACCGACCCGGCGGCGGCGCTGGCCTCCGGCCTGACGCCCCGGGATCTCGACTTCCTCTGGCCGGAAACTCGGTTGTTCAGGCTCACCGGCGCCCTCTACTCCGCGGGCGTGGTGATGGAACGCGACCCGAAGAATCTGGCAAAACCTCTCAGCGACATGGTGGGGAGACGGGAGACCGCCGGGAGCTACATACTGGCCGACAGCGGTGGCTTCCAGCTCATAGGGGCCAACCTGCCGGTCGACGATGCCACCCGCCTCCTTGTGCTGCGTTGGGCCGAGAAGTACTGCGACGCGGTGCTCGCGCTCGACGTCCCGAGCGCGGCGGTTTACCGGCAGGGAAACCACTACTATAAGAAGTTCGCCCTCGCCCTCGCGGACAGCCTGGCCAGCCACGAGTTCCTGAGCCAGAACCGGATACGCGACACGCTACTCAGGCTTGCCGTCCTCCAGGGCCATACGCCGGCCGAGGCGGAGGCATGGCTCAAAAAGATCGAGCGTTTCATCGGCGAGTTCGAGGGCATCGCCTGGGGCGGGCAGATGCGCTTCGACATGCGGCACGTCCTGCGCGTGCTCGTACGGCTCGCGCGCAAGGGGCTGCTGGGAAGGCTCCAGCACCTGCACTTCCTCGGGACCAGCGACATCGGATACGCGCTGCTCCTGACGGCGCTGAAGCGCGCGCTGGAAGAGCATCTCGGGCGTCGCATCCGGGTCACCTTCGACACCGCGACGCCCTTCCTCTACGGGCATGTCGACCTGAAGGCCATCGTGGGGGTGAACTGGAGCCCCAAGCGCCTGCGGCTCCATACGGTCCAGTTCGACAAGGGCACCATGGGGGTAGCGGATGTCGTGCCCATGCTGCGCAACAGCCATGTAGGACAGCTCCTAAGCATGGCCGAGTTGCGGCGCGTGCCAGACCGGTTCCTGGGTTGGGACACCGCCGGCCGGGTAATGCTGTGCAACCACAACGTCGAGGCGCTGACCCAAGCGATCATCGATGCCAATATTCTCGCCGACCTCCCCGACAATACGGACCATCTCATACCGGATAACGTCCGGCGGGCGCGCAGAGTCATCCGCGACATCTTCACCCACAAGCAGCCGGAGAGGGAGATCAGCTTTCACTCGGACGCGCTCGGTCTGTTTGCCAGGGCGCAGACCCAAACGGATGACCTCGAGTAAACCAAGTAAACTCAGTTGAAGCGGACCGATGTGTCTTGTGCCGATGTGAGCACTCGAGGTGCGGTATGGAAGGAGAACTGAGATCAGGCATCTCGAGCGTCACTGTCTGAAGTGTGG
Organism: Dankookia rubra; assembly: GCF_004355005.1. GTDB lineage: Bacteria > Pseudomonadota > Alphaproteobacteria > Acetobacterales > Acetobacteraceae > Paracraurococcus > Paracraurococcus ruber_A. Next base: position 211,012 of record NZ_SMSJ01000006.1, on the reverse strand, counting down.
ACGATCTCTCTGAACCGTTGTCTTCTAATCACAGGAAGACACTGCAGGGTCCTGAATGTCAGGAGAGCCGGCAGTCGGGTCGATGCAGAATGACGTGCTGGCAGAGCCTCCGTAGCGTTGCAAACGGCGATGACCTGACGTCTATGTCGATCTTGCAGGCCGCCTAGCAGCCCGCGCTTCTCCCGGCCTCGTAGTGCCGCGAGTAGTGGATATTTTCCGAGAGCTCGGGTCGGACCTGCTTGAGCATGTAGTCGATTGCGCCAGGTCCATAACGCCATTGATCCATGTCGATGTTGCCGCTGGTGGCCGCATTCTTCCAGATACGGCGGGACACCTGCCAGAATTGCAGGTTCTTTCTATCCGCCGGCACCACCCCGAGGTGCAGATGCAGATTGCTGCCGACGTTCTCGGCTATCGCCAGAAAGCGGGTTCGTCGGGATCTCCGGTTCGGCTTGGCCCACTTTGAGCCGAGCAATGCGTTGTCTACGCAGGCGTGGAAATGGTCCAGTGCCTTAATCGCGCTCTCGAGCGTGGTGGATCGATTGAACACCAATGTGACGAATAACGCTGGCGCAAGTTCCTCTAACTCTCTTCGCAATGCTTCGAGGTAGTCCGCGCGGTTCACCACCGGTTTGGTGTAGATCGGGATGTTAGCCATTGCGGCGGCCTTGCAGGCGCGTGGTTTTCCGCGGGGGCATTATCTCCCACCACCGAAATGTCCGGATAAAGCCCGGCAGCCAATGGTTTATCATTTGAGACATGTGACCCTCCCTATTTTTGCTTGTTGGATCGCAGTGGCGATCGAGTTTCCGCGCCATCTTTGAGCGCGCTTGCAGCGGTAAATACAGCTGACATCGTATTTATTTATTCCTGGAGGGAACACCCATGATTTTGGAAAACGCCTACAACACGCTGAGACGCCTTGGCTTTCTCAAGAACCACGCCACGTTTTCGACGGAATTTTTGAATATGGGCGCTCGCTACTACGATCACATCATCTGCTCGCGTCGACCGGCATCTTTTGCAGCTCTGCTGTCACTGTTTGTACGGGTGAAGGCCGTCGCCGATGGCTCCACGACTGTGCAAGCGTCTGAGATGGATGCTCTTGCAAGTGCGATTTGGGCGGAGCTCGAGGGGCGCAGCTGCGCGCTGTTGCCGGCAAGGAGGAAGAAATCCTTTCCTGCCGGGCCAGCCGTTTAGCGTACCCTCGCATTCTTGCTTCTTCTCACCGTTCGGATGGAATGTCGCCCGGCCACGATGCTCTCGAGGCGTCCGCTTCAAAGGGCCAAGCTCACGTCCGGCGGACCATAATTCTTCAGTCGAGAACGAAATCTGCGATTCTCATAAGGAAAAATTCCTTTCTTTCGGTTTTGCGCAACTTTCTTAGCCTTCAGCTGGCAACAGGGCGTAGACGCCTTAATGGCCAGCACGACGGCATTTCTGCGTGGAGGCATCGCTCAAATGTGTGGCGCTAAATAGCCAGGAGAGGAGAGCTGGGAATCGAGCCTCTCGAGACGACACGGGAGGTGGCCATCATGCTTCAAGCTAGAGCATCAATGCGCAATCGGATCTCTTGGTCACCACGTCGTCCAGACCAAGGCCAGGCCCGCCGGCCATTCCAGCCGCCGGCGGGCTAACCCATTTTCGAGGACGATATTTTATGGACCAGATCGAAGCGTTTCTCGAGGCGCTGCTTGAGAACTCACCGAAGCAATACAAGAGCATCGCCCAGAAGGCGATCGACATTTATCAGGGACGCGGCGAGCTGACCGTAAACCTGAAAGAATGGGCACTCAAAGCGGCGAAGGTTCAAGGCGTTGTGGTGCCGGACGCGTTCCTCAGCATCTCGGTGTTTCAGCCCAAGAGCCGCACACATACCCTCGAGGACGGTGCCACCCCCTCCGACGCACCGGTACTGGCTCGAGGCTGCTCCACCGACCTCGGCGACCGGGAGATCGTAGCGGAGACGATGGCGACAATAGCGCAGCTACTGGCCCTCGCTGCCGAGCGTTTACGCCGGCAGTAACTGAAACCACGAGCCTTTCCTGATTACCTCAAGACCTACAGTCGTCGTGTCACCTCTAGTCCGGCGAACTGGAACAAACGGCTACTGGAGCGATCGCGCTTTTCGCCGCTCAGATGTCAGGGTCTTGGGTTGCCGTGTGGCCAAACACGCGACTCGGAACATCAGCCGTTCGCAAGTCGGGGTCGCCGCCTCCGGCACGTTCGATATGTGACTTCAAGCTTTGCAGGGCGGCCTCGGCGCTGAAGCGGGCAGCGTCCTCCGGCGTCTCTGGTCCAGTTGGATCGGCAGCCGGGGCGGTGTCGCGCTGGAGCTGCAGCGTCAGCCTCGTTACCCCTTCCGTCTCCTGTACCTTCCACTCCCCGTCCGGGTCAAAGGACCAGCACACCGTGCCGGCAGCGCTATCGCTTTCCAGCCCGCTCTCCGGCAGGTTCGTCTCTTCGCGGCGCAGCTGCGGCAGCCAGTCATGCAGATGGGCGGGGTCGGCCAGATAGGTGAAGACCTCAGCGGCCGGACGGGCAATGGTAATCTGCTGCTCCATCTCCCCGGGAACGCCATACGCAGCGCCGTGGTTGCGGTCAGGCCTGGCTCTTGTTGAGTTCGTGCGTGATCGTAGCGCGTCCCACCACAGGACCGGCAGTTAGACGCGAACCGGAGCTTTGCCGCAATGTTGCGCATCGATCCCGACGCCCATTCGGTCGGCACGCTCGGTTTTCAGCCGGGTGACTTCTGGACCGCGTCCGGATCCGATCCGGCATCCTCCTCAAGATCCTCAACGATTTCCTTCAACGCGGATTCGTCGAGCTTCTTGGCTTGCTCGATCAGTCGGTCAGCCTCGGCCTCTTGCCCTTCCGCGAGCTTGCCGAGTGCCGCTTCGCCGAGGTCCCTCGCCTTCTCGTGCCGGTCGTCGTCGGACCGCACTGGGTCCTTGCCCTGCTGTGCCATGATTTGCTCCGAACGGGATCCGGACAGAACTGGTATCCAAGCATCTGGTTCCGGCCGACGCCGCCCCAGCATGGCACTCATGGTCAGTGTCCTCATGCTGCTTTCGGGCCGGCGACAGCTCGATGCCCTGGTACTTCTTCAGCTCGGCAAGGACGCTCCGGACCGTGTGGAGCCGCCAAGCGGTCGCCTCGGCCTCTTGCGCAGTAGTGGCGCTCTCTGGCGGACGCACGATGGCGAGCACCGGGTCCTGATTGGTGTCCAATCGCAGCTTGCGGAAGCCCACTCTGCGCCAATGCGTCATGTTTTCGAAACGCGCTGGCGGCATTCCAGCGCGTCTTTCACATCAGCCCGCTATTCGGGACTTATCAGAAAACTATCTCTCGGTTGGCCTTCAGCCTCAGCGACATGGAGCCACTTTGGCATCCTTCCCCGTCCACTCCACAGTTCCCCGTTGGGACCCCTGTACTTGGCTTCGACGGGCGCTCGCTCCGATTTTCCTGGCTCACCAGATTTTCGTCCCCGCTTTGCGGAGGCATGCGGAACGAGCTCGCCGAAAAGATCGGTCATGCTGAACCCACGCTCCTGCGCCAGCTTCTGTAGCTCCTCCCGGGTCGCAGCCTTCTCGCTCGCCTCGCGCTCCCTGATCCGGGCCTCGGCGAAGGTTATGACCCGACGAAGCTCGCCGATGTTTAGGCTTTCTAGTTGCTTGAGAAATGCCGGTTGCTCGGCGCCCTCGTCGCCGTGAGTCTCCGGCGGTGCTTCCTGCGCTTTGGACTTCTGGGCTCGCTGTGTGCGAGGTCGGCCCGGCGATGCTTTGGCCATCGGTGTTTCTCCAGTGGAAATGACTTTGCGGTTATACGCCACGCTGCCCTTCCTCGAAAACCTAATGGGTTATCCGATCTTATCCGGAGTAATTTTGCAGACGTTTGAACCGGAACGGAGCTGCATCTGGCGAGATTTGCTGATTTTCAGCACTTCATCCGGGCCCAAGTTCCGCGCTGTGTTTGTTGTCGAGGGCCGGGGCGCAGCGCCGCCCGTCAGCGACTCAGCGAGGATCGCCTGTATGCTCATCTTGCCTGCCCCAAACCAGGCCGTTTTGAAGCAAGCCTATCATCTCCTCGTCCGTGAGCTGATGAAAGTCGTCGTAAAAGGCACCGACCGAGCCAAGCTGGTGCGGCTCAACTAAAAACAATACTTGATCGCAAAGTGGCCGAAGCGTCTCTGCAACTTCGTAGGATATGACTGGCACGGCAAGGACGAGGCGCGCAGCCGCGGTGCGCCTTATCGCCAGAATGGCGGCACGAGCCGTTGCGCCGGTCGCGATACCGTCATCCACAAGGATGACCGTAGAACCGAAAGGTACGATCGGGGATCGCCCACGCATCCACAGATGTCGCCTGCGCTCGCATTCCTCAAGCTGCCGGTTCACCTCTTGTGCGATGAACCCGGGTGGCACACTGAGGCATTTGATTATCTGGTCGTTCAGCACTGTTTGCGGTGGCTCTCCATCTACCACGGCGCCAAGCGCGAGTTCCGGCTGACCTGGCGCACCAATTTTGCGGACGAGCAGCAGGTCAAGTGGAGCTCCCAGTGCTTCTGCGATCGGCATGCCGACTGGCACACCGCCACGCGGCAGCGCGAATACCACCGAGTTGGTCCCCGTAAGGTGTCGCAGACGCTCGGCCAGGCACCGGCCGGCCTCGGCGCGGTCGCGGAACCTTATGACTGCCTTTTTCCGCCTGAACATCCGCCGACACCAATGCTAAGGCCACAGCACCATGCTGAAGCAGCCGGCAATAGCAGTCTTCTGCGCTGCCCTGCGCGGGCCGATTAGGGCAGCCGGCGTCAATCCGGCTGCCAGAGCTATCCACACGGGCTGCCCCCTACACGGGCTTGGCAGGGCCCGCACGGGGCATGCCCCAGAGCGCCCCTGCGCGGGTCATACAGGGTGCAGCGCCCTTGAGCGCACTCGTGTAGCCCCCGCCCCTGGTGATCCTCTTGCAGGGGCATCTTAGGGCAAGTGTGACGCTGGACCCGGCGTGCTGCTGGGTAGCGATCCCGGCGCATCGGGCGGTCGGGAGAAAAGGTGAGCACGGCCCCGCCTTTTCGGTTGGCCTTCTGAACGACGGCTGTAGATCGATCGGCACGAAGTCAGAACGGAGGAGCTCCCGATGTCGCTAAAGGGATTGAAGCTGGGCAAGGCCGCGCCCGTCTCGGCCCCCGCCGATGCCAAAGGGCGCGCCCGCGCCAAGGTGGTCGCCCATCTGGAGCAGCAGAAGCAGCTGCTCACCGCTCACCTGGAGGGCCGCGCACTGGAAGCGACACGCCCCGTCTACCGGACCAATGATGCCGGCGAGCGGGTGCGGGTGATGCAGCCTGTGCATGTGCGGCGCGACTGGTTCGAGGACAGCGCCGGCACGGTGCATTTCATGGTCCGGTATGGCGCCAAGCCTTTACCGCTGGACAAGGCCGGCAGCACCAGCGTGGAGGTCGGCAGCCTCGACCAGCTGCCCGGGGTGATCGGGGCGCTGATCGCGGCGGCGCGGGCCGGCGAACTGGACGCGCAATTGGCGATCGCGGCGCAGGAGCGCAGCAAGGCGTTCAAGCGCCGGGCCGGCGCGACAAAGGCGGCCTGACGACCAGACCAACCTGTCGCAATGGGGCCGGCCACCAATGGCTGGCCTCCCTGAACGTGGGAGATCAGAAGCATGGACGAGTTTGTGGCGGTGGTGCGCCTGCCCAACGGGCTGACGCAGCGGGTGACCATTCAGGCCGACGACAGCGGCAAGGCCCGGGCTATGCTGGAGGCCCAGTACGGCCGCGGGTGCGTGCTGACGCTGGATCGGCCGCAGAGGTGGTGAAAGGAACCGGATGAACGGCCTGATCGCCGCGGCCATCGAGCAACGTCGATTGCTCAAGCTGGTCTACTCCGCGGGCAGCCGCATCGTCGAGCCGCATGTCTACGGGCGGACCAGCGACAGCAAGGAGCTGCTGCGCTGCTACCAACTCGCGGGCGAGAGCGCCTCGCGGCATCGTGCCGGCTGGAAGCTGCTCCGGGCCAGGGATGTCGCCGCCATCGAAGTGCTGGACGTCCGCTTCGAGCCGCGCGCGGGCTACAAGCCGGGCGACCCTGCCATCCGGCAGGTCTTTGCCCGTGTCTAGTCCGCCGGCGCCTCTTGGCCGTCCGCCGCCCAGGTGCCCCTCCGAGCCGTTGGAACATTCGCACCTGACTGTTTTCTAAGCCGCAGTAGAAAACTCGGCCTGTCATCGTCCGCTTCGCCCCGGGCCGGCACGACTCTCCGCGCCTCAGTGCGCCGTGCCGCAACGCGGGGAATGGTGCCCGCCGCCAGTCGCGCCGGCAAGCACGAGCCGCGTGGCCACGAGCGGCGCCACGATGGCGAGCACCAGCGCCGGCAGATAGCTCCCCGTCAGGTCGCGCAGCGCTCCGAAGATGCCGGGCGCGCAGGCCATCACCGCCTGGTTCATCGCAACCGCCATCGCTGCCGCGCGCGGCGCGTCAGTGCGCCCGAACTCGGCCTGCACGATCAGCAACGGCAGCACGCCCAGGTTGCCCCCCGCGAGACCCAGCAGGGCGCAGCCGCCCAGCGCCGCGGCGACGGACTCCGTGCCGGGCGGCATGACGACTGCGCCGAGTAGCAGCGCTCCGCCCCCGCACGCCTGCACGCCGAACGTCGCTGCAGCGGCGCCGCGCCGGCTGCCGCCGCGACTGAGGATCCAGCCCACGCCCGTGCGCCCGGCGACCATACACCCGGCCGCCAGCGAGAGGGCCCCCGCCGCGGCGGTATCCCCGAGCCTCGGTGCGAGCAGCGCTAGCATGTGTGCGTAGAGCCCCACGAGGGCGGACATGCACAGCGCGAAGGCCACCGACATGGTGGCGAAGCGCCGCTCGCGCAGCAGCGCCAGACGACCAGGTCGCGCGGGCGCCGGCGGTGAGCGTGGCGGCCCCGCCGCGGCATCATCGGTCGCCGGGGTGGAAGCGCCCGCCGCGGCGCCCCCATCGGGGGCCAGGCCGAGCGACGCCGGCGTCGGGCGGAGATGGCGTCCCGCCAGTGGCCAGAGCACCAGCAGCGCCGCCGCGCCGACCGCCGCCGCCGCCCCGGGGAAGCCCAGGCCGGCGATCAGCGCCACCCAGAGCGGCGGGAACAGCACACCGCCCACCGCGCCACCGTTGAAGGCCATGGCCAGAGCGGCAGGGCGGCGTCGCTCGAACCAGGGAGCCACCATCGCATTCAGGGCGGCCCCGTTGGTCGCCGCCCAGCCGGCGCCCGACAGCACCGCGGCGGCGAAGGCCTGCCACGGCTCGCGCGCCGATGCCCAGCCGAGGGCGCCGGCCGCGAGCAGGGCGACGCCGGCGCGCGTGATCCCGGCGACGCCGAAGCGCCGGTGCGCCTCGGGCAGGAAGGAGACCAGGGCGGCGGCGACGAGGAAGTGCGTCGTCACCGCGGCGGAGACCGCGGAGACCGCCCATCCATGCTCCGTGAGCAGCGTCCGCAGGTAGATGGCGGGTCCGAAAAAGCCCATACCCCAGGAGAAGAGCGCCGTGGCGGAGGCGGTGGCGGCGACGCGCCAGCCGAAGAACACCCCGTGCGGCCGGCCCGGGGCGGTTCCGCGCGCGGGCTGGGGCAGGGAGGGCATGGGTTCTACCACGGCATCTCGCTTCCCCCGGGGCAAGGCTAGGAGACCACGGGACGCAACCGAAGCGCGCCGGTGGCCCACAGGGTAAGCGCCGCGAGCAGCAGCGGCACGAAGGAGATCAGGCAGACCACCTCCCATCCGTAGCTGTTCAGGAGGCCCCCGGACAGGAGCGACCCGACCACCATCGAGCCGAACACGGCGAAGTCGTTCATGCTCTGGACCCGTGTCCTCTCCTCCGGCCGGTAGCAGTCAAGGATCATCGCGGACGCCCCGACGAAGCCGAAATTCCACCCGAAGCCGAGCAGGACCAACGACGCCCAGAACTGCCAGACGGCCACCCCGGAGAGGCCGACCAGTGCGGCACATGCGGAGATGGCCAGACCGGCGGCCACCACCTGCGGGGCGCCGATGCGCGAGATAATCCACCCGGCGACGAAGGACGGGCCGTACATGGCCAGCACGTGCCACTGGATCCCGAGATTCGCGTCGGCCTGCGACAACCCGCAGAGCCGCATGGCGAGCGGCGCGGAGGTCATCAGCCAGTTCATGATGAAGTAGGAGACGACTCCCGCCGTGACGGCGGCGATAAGGCGGGGCTGGCGGACGAGCACCCCGAGCGGCCGGCCGGCCCGGCCCTCTCGCCTCGTCGGTGCGGGAAGGCGGACGCCGGACAGGACGAGCCCGGCGAGGACCGCGACCGCTGCCTGGGCGAGGTAGGTCGCCGCGAACAGGTGGGGCGGCCAGAGGTCCATCGTGTAGGTGACGAGCTGTGCCCCGATGATGCCTGCGAACAATCCCCCGGCCATGACGAAGGAGAGGGCGCGGGCGCGGCGGTCGGCCGGAACGCAGTCCGCGGCGGCGAAGCGGAAAGTAGCGGTGACGGCCATGTAGGCGCCGCCGAAGAAGGCGGCGACGCAGTATAGCCAGAACGAGCCGAGCAGCACCGCCCAGGAGGCAAGCAGGCCCACGAGGACGCCGCACCCCGTCCCGAGCATGAACACCGCCCCACGGCCGAACCGCTGCGCCAGCGCCCCGGCCGGCAGGGTGGTCGCCGCCGTGCCGATGACGAACACCGTCACCGGCAGGGTGGCGAAGACCTTGTCCGGGGCGAGCGTGTTGCCGACCACTGCTCCGGTGGCGAAGATGACGGTGGCATTGGCCCCGGCCAGGGCCTGGGCAACTGCAAGCCGGGCGACGTTGCCCCGTTCAAACGGGAACGCCGTCGCCGGTCCTGGATCGATGGCCTGCACAGGCTCATTCATCCGCGGCTGTTTCGTGCCCATGCTCTCACAACCGAAGGGTCTCGCCGTCCTCGGGCACCAGGACGCGGCCCGCCATGCCCTTCTCCTCGAGGAACTCCCGCAGCTCCTTCCGGGACAGCATGCCGTGGTTCACGGCCTCCATGTGGCTGGCCACGATGGTGGCACCGGGCGCTGCCCTGTGGACCTCGAGGACGTCCTGCTTGCCCATGATGATGGAGCCGAGGCCGACGATCTGGGCGTCACCGCAGTTCAGGACGACGACTTCGGGCGCGTGCTTCCCGAGGCTCTCCTCGACGTGCCGATTCCAGACAGTATCCCCGGCGAGATACAGGGTCTTCTCGCCGGGATGCCGGAAGACCATCCCGCAGACCGTCCCCAGTCTGTCGCCGATCTTCTCCATGGCCTCGTCGCTGCCGTGCTGGCCAGGGGTCTTGGCGAGGGTGACGCCGCCGAAACCGGTCTCCGCCGACAGGACCCGGACATCGGTGAACCCGGCCGCCCGGATGGCGGTCGCGTCCTTCTCGTTCTGCGCGAAGAGCGGCAGGCCCTTGGGCAGGGAAGCCTTGGCGGTGTCATCCCAGTGATCCAGGTGGGTGTGGGTCACGATCACCGCATCGACATCGATGATCTCGCCGATCGGGGCAGGCAGGTCCACCAGGGGATTGGACAGGTGGCCGTTGGGGGTGCCCGCGAATGGGGGGTAACTCCCCTTGGCTCCCAGCATCGGGTCGATCAGGAACTTCTTCCCCGCGTAGTCGACGACCAACGTCGCGTTCCGGACCTGTGTGATCCTCATGGACATGCCTCCTCGGGCGTCATTGGGTTCTGGTATGGGGCGCAGGCGGCGCACGGCACCGCGCAATGGGTCGGTGCGCCGAGAGCCAGCCCGCCCCGTGGGGTCAGGCCGCGAGAATGGCCGTGGACTTCCGCACGGTCGATGCGCCAAATTGCACAATGGCTGCGCGAAAACACACGGCCGAGCGGGCGCTGGCCGACTGGGATCGGCTACGGGTGGTGCTAGCCCTGCACCGTGGCGGGACGCTCTCCGCCGCAGCCCGGGCGCTCGGGGTCGATCACACCACCATCGCGCGGCGGCTGGACGGCTTCGAGCGCGACCTCGGTGCCCCGCTGTTCGAGCGCGGGCCGGAGGGCTTCGCCGCGACCCCGCTCGGCGAGGAGGTGCTGGCCCCAGCGGAGCGGATGGAGGAGGAGGTGACCGGCCTGCTGCGGCGGCTGGACGGTGCGGCGGCTGCCGGGCTGACCGGACCGGTGCGGCTGACGACGACGCCGACCCTCGCCGCCTCGCTCTTCGCCCCGGCGCTCGGCGGCCTGCTGGGCGCGTATCCTGGGCTGCGGCTGGAGCTGGTGGGCGACGACCGCAGCCTCGACCTCTCGCGGCGGGAGGCGGACCTCGCGGTGCGGCTGTCGCGCCCGGATCTGCCGGGGCTGGTCGCGCGGCGGCTGGGAGAGATCGCCTTCGCCTGCTACGCGGCCGCCTCGGACCCGCGGCCGTTCGAGGCGCAGTCGTTCCTGGCCTACGAGGAGCCGGCGGGCGGCACGTCGCTCCAGCGCTACCTCGTGGACCTGGTGCCGCCGGAGCGGATGGCGTTGCGCTCGAACACGATGCAGGCGCTGCTGGCGGCGGCGCGCGCGCGCCTCGGCTGCGCCGTGCTGCCATGCCTCACGGGGGAGGGTGATCCGGCGCTGCGGCGCGTGCCCGCGCCGCGCGCCATGCCGGCTATGCCGCTCTGGCTGCTCTACCACGAGGATCTGCGGCGTAGCCCGCGGGTGCGGGCGGCGGTGGCCTTCGTGGACGAGGTGGTCGCCGCCAGCCGCGCGGCGCTGGTGCCCACCGGGTTTCCGTTCGATCCGGCGTAGCTTCCCGCCCGGGGTCGTCTACTTCGGGTTAGACCCTCTCCTTAAAGCCGACTTCCCGTCGGGCCTTGACCGCCGGCAAGGACGCTTTCGCGCATCAAACATCGAAGGACGTCAGGATCGGACATGGCCCGGTGCTTCCTTCGGCACACTCGCTCGCCAAGCGACGGAGGGCATCGCGGGCGCGCTGGAGCTCGGCGATCTTGGCGTCGAGGGCTCCGACGCGGGCCCTCGCAAGCTCGCGGGCACGGCTGCGGTCCTCGCCGGCGTCCAGGTCCAGGAGCTCCCTGATCTCCTCCAGCGTGAAGCCCGCCGCCTGCGCCTGCCTGATGAACCGCAGGCGACGCACGTCCTCCTGGCCGTAGTGCCGGATTCCACCCTCGCGCGTCGGCGTCCCGAGCAGACCCCTGCGTTGGTAGAAACGGATCGTTTCAACCCCTACGCCACCGGCGGCGGCCAGCGCGCCGATGGTGAGCGGCCCGGCAGCGGCGAGTTCGGCGCCGGGGAGTGATTTGGTCCCTTGACTCCGTACCATGGTACGGGACCTATATTCGTGCCGACCGGATTTCAAGGAAACCGAACATGTCGGCCACAACCCTCCTCTCACCGACACCGAGCCGCCCCGCGGCGGAAAAGAAGGCGGTCATCCACCGCATGGTGATGCCGCACCACACCTGCCCCTACGGCCTCAAGGCCAAGGACCTGCTGGAGCGCTCCGGCTACGAGGTCGAGGATCAACACCTCACCACGCGCGAGCAGACCGACGCCTTCAAGGCGGAACATGGGGTCGCAACGACGCCCCAGGTCTTCATCGGGGGCGAGCGCATCGGCGGCCACGACGACCTGCGCCGCTTCCTCGGCAAGCCCGTGGCGGACCCGAAGGCGACGAGCTACCGCCCGGTGGTCGCGCTGTTCGCCATGACCGCCCTGATGGCGATGGCGGCAAGCCATGCCGTGACGGGGAGCGCCTTCACCCTCCGCGCGGCGGAGTGGTTCATCGGCTTCTCGATGGTGGTGCTGGCGCTGCTGAAGCTCCAGAACGTCGAGGGCTTCGCCACCATGTTCCTGAACTACGACCTGCTGGCCAAGCGGTGGGTGCCCTACTCCTACATCTACCCCTTTGCCGAAGGACTGGCGGGCGTGCTGATGGTCGCGGGCGCGCTCACCTGGCTGTCGGTGCCGACCGCTCTCTTCATCGGGACGGTGGGTGTCGTCTCGGTGTTCAAGGCCGTCTACATCGACCGGCGCGAGCTCAGGTGCGCCTGCGTCGGCGGCTCGAGCAACGTCCCCCTCGGGTTCGTCTCTCTGACCGAGAACCTGATGATGGTCGCCATGGCGGTGTGGATGGCGCTCGCCGCGATCGGCCTGCCGGTCGGCGGCGGCCACGCGATGTAACCTGGCGCTCAGGACCCTGGTGTGAATCAGGGAGTGCTCAGGTGGCCTTCACCTGGGCCTTGTGAAATCCGGGCTTGAACATCGCGAGCACGGCATCAGCGGCTTGCGCCCGCCTAGCACAATTCTAGCGCAGTGCTGGCGCAGTCCGTTGTGTTCAACAGCTTACGCCCGGGATCTCCCAACTGAAAATCGCAGTGTCGGTGGTTCGATTCCGCCCCTGGGCACCATTCCCCTCCTGCTAGGCCTTTCTCAACCAGTCGCCTGGATATTCCCGCCATCGTAACGGGAAGCTGCTCCATGCCCTGGACCTCCGCCCATCCGCTGACGGCCCCGCCGCGCCGCGCCGCCCGCTTGCTTTGGGCGGCGGCACTCGCGGGCTGGGGCTAGGACTGCCGGGCGGATTCGGTCTCGCCGGTGCCGCGCCGGGCCTGCCAACCGCCCTCGCCCTTCCCCTGCTCGGCTTGGCTGGGCTGCTTGCCTTGCCGTTGCTGCGCCGTGCCCCCCTGGCGACGGTGACCGACCCGCTGACCGGACTGGCCGATGCCCCGGTCTTTCGTGCGGCGCTGATGGCGACACTGGCCGGGGCAAGGCAGGATCGCCCGCCCGCCGTCATCACCCTGGAACTGGACGGCTTTGCCGCCATCCGCGACACGCTGGGGCCGGAAGGCGGGGATGCCCTGCTGCGCCAAGCCGCCGCCCGGCTGGTCGCCACGGCGCGCGCGGACGACCTGGTCGCCCGCACCGGCAAGGCCGATTTCGCCATTCTCCAACGGGTCGGCACCCAGCCGGAAGCTGCCGCCCGCTTCGCCGGCCGCTTGGTACGGGAACTCTCGCGTCCTTACGCGCTGGACGGCCGCCCGCTGATCTGCGGCGCCGTCGCCGGAATCGCCGTGGCCGCCCCCGGCCTGCATGTGGACGACGTGCTGGCGCAGGCCGGCATGGCGCTGCGCCGCGCTCGGGCCGAAGGCCAGGGCACCGCCCGCTTCTTCGAGCCCGGCATGGACTCCGCCCTGACCGCCCGCCACGCGCTCGAAGGCGCCTTCCGCCAGGCGGCGGCGGCCGAGGAATTCCAGCTTCACTACCAGCCGGTCTTCGAGGTCCGGACCCGCCGCCTGCTGGGCTTCGAGGCGCTGCTGCGCTGGAGCCACCCGGAACGCGGTCCGGTCTCCCCCACCGAATTCGTCCCCTTGCTGGAAGAGACCGGGCTGATCCTGCCGGTCGGTGCCTGGGCGCTGCGCATCGCCTGCCGCGAAGCCGCGCGCTGGCCGGACCCGATCGGCGTCGCGGTCAACCTCTCCCCGGTGCAGTTCCGCCGGGGGGAGGTGCTGGGCGCGGTCCGCGCCGCGCTGCAGGAAAGCGGCTTGGCGCCGCGTCGCCTGACGCTTGAGATCACCGAGGGGTTGCTGCTTGAACACACCGACGCCGTGCTGGGCATGCTGGAGCAATTGCACGGGCTCGGCGTCGGCATCGCGCTCGACGATTTCGGCAGCGGCTATTCCAGCCTGGCCTATCTTTGGCGCTTCCGCTTCGACACGCTGAAGATCGACCGCGCCTTCGTGCGGGAGGTACGGCGGGACGGCAAGGCGGCGGCGATCATCGAGTCCATCGTCGGCCTCGGCCACAGCCTCGACCTCCGCATCACCGCGGAGGGGGTGGAGACGGAGGAACAACTCGCCGCCCTGTCCGGCGTCGGCTGCGACGAGGCGCAGGGCTTCCTGCTCGGCCGGCCGGTGCCGGCGGATCAGGCTTCGGCACTGGCCCAGGGCAGCGGGCTGGTGCCGTCGAAGGCGGCGGCCTGACCGGGCCGCTGCAGCAGTTTGCATCCGGAAACGAACGCAGACCGCAGCAGCGCGGCTTTGGCGGAGCGGGTTTGCACGTCCGGGCGTTCACACCCGCCCACGATCCACTCTACCGCTTCAGGATCGTCTCCGTGTGCTCGCCGAGCTTCGGCGCCGAGGTTACCGACCACGGCCGCGTCCGGTCGAAGTTGATCGGCAGGCCGACCACCCGGACGCCGCTCTCGGGCAGGGTCTGCACGATGTCCACCGCGGCGAATTGCTCGCTCGCCGCCACCTCGCCGATATCGTTCACCGGCGCGCAGGGCACCCGGACCGCCTCGAGTCCCGCGATCCAGTGCGCCCGCGTGTTGCCGCGCAGCACCTCGGCGATCAGCGGCACCAGCACGGCGCGATGCGCGACACGCTGCCGGCTTTTCGCGAAGCGCTCGTCCGTCGCCCATTCCGGATGGCCCAGCACCCTGGCGCAGCGGGCCCACAGCCGATCATTGCCGGCGGCGAGGCAGAGCGGGCGGTCGGCGGTCTCGAAGACTTGGTAGGGAACGATAACGGCGGCGCCGGTGCCATGGCGCTTCGGCACCTCGCCGGTCGCGAGGTGCTGGTTCACCTGCCCCTCCACCCAGAAGACCGAGGTCTCGAACAGCGAGGTGTCCACCAGGCAACCGCGGCCGGTGCGGTCGCGCTGCCGCAGCGCGGCCAGCGCGCCGATGACGCAGAACAGCCCCGTCGCCTTGTCGTTGATCGAGGCGCCGCAGAAGGTCGGCGGATCGTCCGGCCGCCCGGTCATGCTCATCATGCCGCCATAGGCCTGCAGCAGCGGGTCGAAGCCGGGGTTCAGCCGCATCGGCCCCTGGTAGCCGAAAGCCCAGATCGAGCAGTAGACCAACCGCGGATGCCGCTCGAGCATCGCCTCCGGCCCGATGCCGATCTCGTCCACCACGCCGGGGCGGAGGTTCTGGATCAGGATGTCGGCCGTCTCGCAGAGCCGGTGCAGCGCCTCGATGTCCTTGGCCTCCTTCAGGTCCAGCACCACGCTCTTCTTGTTGCGGTTCTGGCTGTAGAAATAAAGGCTGGTCTCGCCATCCGGCCCGAAGGGCGGGCCCCAGATGCGGGCATCGTCGCCGCCGTCCGGCTTCTCGATCTTGATCACCTCGGCGCCCATGTCGGCCAGAATTACCCCGGCCAACGGCCCGGCCAGTGCCTGGCCCACCTCAATCACCCGCACGCCATCCAAGGGCAGGCCCATCGCGTCCTCCATGCTTTGGCGGCCAGGATAGGGGCGGCTGGCATGGGGTGGCGAGAGGGGTAAGCTTCCGGCGGGAAACGTCCTGGGGAACCGCCCGTATGAGCAGCACCGCCTTCCAGCATTATGTCCCGGTCCGCGAGGACTGGCTGGCCCGCCGCACCGAGGAGGCGCTGGATCCGGCGCTGCCGATCGTGGATCCGCACCACCACCTCTGGGACCGGCCGGACTGGCGCTACCTGCTGCCGGACCTGCTGGCCGACACCAACCAGGGCCACAACATCGTCTCGACCGTCTTCGTGCAGTGCCGCGCCATGCATCGCGCCGGCGGTCCGGAAGCTTACAGGCCGGTCGGCGAGACCGAGTTCGTCAACGGCGTCGCGGCGATGAGCGCCTCCGGCGGCTATGGCCCGACCCGGGTCTGCGAGGGCATCGTCGGCCATGTGAACCTGCAGATCGGCGCCGAGGCGAAGGATGTGCTGCAGGCCCATATCCAGGTCGGCGGCGGCCGCTTCCGCGGCATCCGCCACATCACCGCCTGGGACCCCGACCCGGCGATCATGAACCCGGCCTATACACCGCCGCAGGACATCCTGTTCCGCGACGACTTCCGCGCCGGCTTCGCGCAGCTCGCCCCGCTCGGACTCAGCTTCGATGCTTGGCTCTACCACCCGCAGATCCCCGACCTGACCGCCTTGGCGCGGGCCTTCCCGGAGACGCCGATCGTGCTCGACCATGTCGGCGGGCCGCTCGGCATCCGCGGCTATGCCGGCCAGAAGGAGGAGGTGTTCCGGTCCTGGCGAGCCGCCATGGCCGAGCTCGCCACCTGCCCGAATGTCTGCGTTAAGCTCGGCGGCCTCGGGATGCGCATCAATGGCATGGGCTTCGAGGAGCAGGCCGAGCCGCCTTCCTCCGACGCGCTAGCCGCCGCATGGAAGCTCTGGATCGACGCCACGATCGGCCTGTTCGGCGCCGACCGCTGCATGTTCGAGAGCAACTTTCCCGTCGACAAGGGCAGCTATAGCTACGGCGTCTTCTGGAACGCCTGCAAGAAGCTGGCGGCGGGCGCCTCGGCCGCCGAGCGCACCGCGCTGTTCAGCGGCACGGCGAGCCGGTTCTACCGGCTGGGATAGCCCGCGACCGCCCTGGGTGGAAACACCCGGGGCGTGAATCGCCGGTGCAAACAGAGCCGGACCGCCATGGCACGGTCAGGCGGTCGCGGTCCAGCGCATTGGGGCGGCCTGCGCCGCCCCTGCCCGTCTCAGCCGAGCACCTTGGCCAGCAGCTCCGCCGTCCGCCCATTGGCGATCGTCGCCGCACGGGCATCCCAGGAATGCCCGCCCATGCGGGCGAAGGCGTGGTCGACGCCGGGATAGACGTAGACGCTGGCCTGGGCGTGGCCCTTCAGCCCTTCCAGGATCTTCGCCTGCGCCTCGGGTGGCACGAACTTGTCCTTCTCGGCGATGTGCAGGATCAGCGGTGCCTTGATGGCGCCGGCCTCGCCCAGCAGCCCCTCGATGCCGACCCCGTAGTAGCTCACATTGGCATCTGCATCGGTGCGCGCCGCGGTCATGAAGGCCAGTCGCCCGCCGAGGCAGAAGCCCATGGTCGCAACCTTGCCGTTGGCGCCCTCCATCCTGCGGGCATGGGCGATGGTGGACCTCAGATCCTCGACCGCCTTGTCCTGATCCATGCCCTGCATGAGCTTGAAGGCCTTGTCCCACTGCGCCTGGCCGGCATCGGGGTCGAGCTGGACGCCCTTCTCCTGCCGCCAGAACAGGTCGGGGCTGATGGCGATGAAGCCCATCTCGGCCGCCCAGTCGGAGAGCTGCCGCATGGTGGCGTTCACGCCGAAGATCTCCTGGATCATCACCACCGCGCCGGCGGGCCTGCCCTTCGGCATGGCGACATAGGCGGCGAATTTGCCGCTGCCATCGGCCGCGGCGATCTCGATCTCGGGCATCGTCCCCTCCTCATCCACGCATGATGCGCGGCATCTAACCACCGCCGCCGCGGCTTGCCACGCCTCCTCTGCCATGTCCGATTGGCCGGGCCACGCTGCAGGCGCGCCGGCCTGCCTCGCCGGCGGAGCACGATCACGACCATGATCGGCAAGGAATTCCACGTGCCGCCTCTTCGAGGCTGCCGTGCGCCTCCGATGCCGAGGGGGATGGCGCTTGCCCGTAACCGTGCTTGGCCACCCTCAACGAACATCAGGCCGCATCAATGAAACTGGCATTGTTTTTGGTTTTGAGACTGTTCTAGTCCACTAAATCAAAAAAGTAACCGTATTAATTACAAATATTACTGACTTTTCACATTCATGTATATGGACAAGCCATCGACAAAATGAAGTATTCTGATTCGGAAGCTGACGCGATCAGAGACATTATCGTTTTCAAAGAAATCTAAAATAATGGAACGATCCGGTACTTTCAGGACTTCCACTTTCAGCGATAGCGCATGGTGAAACAGTGCGATCTTCTGACAACGGTCCATCGGCCGCTACCGCTACGGAATCCCGCTTTGAGACCGACGTTCCAGCGCGGCTCGACCGCCTGCCCTGGAGCCGCTTTCACTGGCGTGTCGTCCTGGCCCTGGGCGTCGCATGGGTCCTGAACGGGCTGGAGGTGACGCTCGTCGGCAGCCTGGCCAGTGCCATTCAGGATCCGCGGTCCCTTGACCTGAGCAACACCCAGATGGGTTGGATCGGTTCCGCCTATGTCGCGTGTGCAGGGCTTGGCGCGCTCGGCTTCGGCTGGCTGGCGGATCACGTGGGCCGGCAGCGCCTCTTCTTCGTCACGCTCCTGGTCTACATGGCGGGGACGATCGCTACAGGCTTTGCCTGGGACTTCTGGTCCCTCGCTTTGTTCCGCGCGATGATCGGTGCCGGCATCGGCGGTGAATACGCTGCGGTGAACTCGGCCATCCAGGAACTCGTTCCAGCCCAGCTGCGAGGCAGAACCGATCTCTACGTCAACGGGACATTCTGGGGTGGCGCCGCCATGGGCGCGGTCATCTCCCTGCTGGTGCTGAACCCTGAAACCAGCCTGCAAGAGGGTTGGCGCGTCGCCTTCGTGGCGGGCGGATTGCTGTGCCTCGTGGTCCTCTGCCTGCGGCGCTATCTGCCGGAAAGCCCGCGTTGGCTGATGCTGCGCGGCAGGCCGGAGGAAGCTGAGCGGATTGTCAGCGCGATAGAGCGGGACATCATCCGCGTCCGCGGCCCTTTGCCGACGCCTTCCAGCAACAAGCTCCTGCTGTACCGCCGAGGCGGCGCTTCCCTGCGGGAGGTCTGGGACACGATGCGCGGCACACACCGGGACCGCGCCAAGCTCGGCTTCGTACTCATGTCGTGCCAAGCCTTCTTCTACAACGCCTTCTTCTTCACCTACGCGATGGTGCTTACCAAATTCTACGGCGTTCAGGCCCATTCGGTCGGCTGGTACATGTTGGCCTTCGCACTCGGCAATCTGTCGGGACCGTTTTTCCTCGGTCGTTTCTTTGATACGGTCGGGAGAAAGCCAATGATCGTCATGACCTACGGCTTGACCGGCCTCCTGACGATCTGGACCAGCATCGCATTTGCCTATGAGTGGTTCTCCGTTCTCGAGCAGACGGCGGCTTGGGCGGTCATCTTCTTCTTCGCATCGGCCGCTGCCTCAGCAGCATACCTGACGGTCGGGGAAAGCTTTCCGCTGGAGATGCGGGCCACGGCGATCGCGCTGTTCTACGCGATCGGCATGGCGCTGGGCGCCGGCGGGCCCGCCCTTTATGGCTGGCTCATCGGGGGTGAGAGCCGCAGCGGCATCATGCTGGGTTATCTCGCGGCGGGCGGGCTGATGCTTGTAGCCGCCGCGACCGAATGGCTGCTAGGCTTCGATGCCGAGGGGCGTCCGTTGGAGGAGGTCGCAAAGCCGCTTGCGGCGGTTGTTCAGGGTTTCGATCCCGTTCCGGCCATGCCGAATGGCGGGGCACTGCCGCGAACGGCCGTCGCACGGCAAGGTCAGTGGCCTGGATCGGTGACACAGGTCGATGGCCCACGCCGGCCTGCCTCTCCTTCTTGGCAAAATATCGGCCGGGGTGAAACGTCAGCATCAATCCCAAAGGGGCCCACGCTGGACGAGTTGAACAACAAGCCGGACGATCTCCTGCGACGGAACGACCTGAGGGTCGATCGGCCGAATGTCGAGCCAAGCTTCGCCGAGCTCGATCAACGGATCGATGCGATGCTTTTAAGTTCCAGTGAGACTGAAGTACGCGTCGCCGTGCTGCTCGGTGATCCTTTGCCGCCGATCGCCGATCCGCCGGGCAAGCCGGGCCTTGCAGAACTTGACCGGCAACTCGATGCCATCCTGCGCCGGTCCAGCGAGACCGAGGCCCGAGTCGCGGCGCTGGTGCAGCGTCTTGGCTGAGCCCGCTGCCATTCCGCCTGGCTCTCCAGAGGAAAGCGACGGATCCGGTCCCGGCAAGCGGGTTCGTTTGGTGAAGTGGGGCATCGGCCGCTTCGTTGACTTGCTCAACTTGATCGAGCGGATGGGGAAAATCGAAGCGAACCTTTCCAAGGTAGCCGACCGCTTGGAGACCCGTGTCCGCACGCTCGAGGATGGCTTGCTGAAGCTTGAGAAGCACGTGGAGGGGCTTGAACGGGTTGTTGTCGCGCAAGCCCACTCGGAGGCGCAGTTGGCGGCAGCTAATACGGTCGCGGACCGCATGAATCCGATCTACATCCGCTTGGCCTACATTGAGAGCCAGCTATTTCCGCGATCGAATTCTTCTTCCGGACCAAGCATGGACAGACGCGATTAGGTGTCCAGTTCCTGCGGCGCCGGTCGGCGAGTAGCCGAGGCTTTGGCAACGATCAGGAAAGCCTGACAGGCCCCCTGCACTCCCGCCGGGGTGCAACCATCCTGCGGCCCAAAACTTTCCTCCCTGAGGAGAACGCCCCATGCGCGACACGCCGGGCCCGACCACGGGTGACCGCTTCGAGACCGATGTGCCCGCGCGGCTCGACCGGCTGCCCTGGAGCGGCTTTCACTGGCGCGTCGTCGTCGCGCTAGGCATTACCTGGGTGCTCGACGGGCTGGAGGTGACGCTGGTCGGCAGCCTGGCCGGCGCCATCCACCAGAGCCCGAGCCTGGCGCTGACCTCGACCCAGATCGGCCTGACCGCCTCGGCCTACCTGATCGGCGCCGTCGCCGGGGCGCTCGGCTTCGGCTACCTGGCCGACCGGATCGGCCGGCGGCGGCTCTTCTTCATCACCCTCATCGTCTACATGCTGTCCAGCGTCGCCACCGGCTTCGCCTGGGACTTCTGGTCCTTCGCGCTGTTCCGGGCGCTGACCGGGGCCGGCATCGGCGGCGAATACGCCGCTGTGAACTCGGCGATCCAGGAACTCATCCCAGCCCGCTACCGCGGCACCACCGATCTCTGCGTCAACGGCACCTTCTGGGGCGGGGCAGCGATCGGCGCCGTGGTCGCGCTGGTGGTGCTCGACCCCGCGATCATCGACCCCGAGATCGGCTGGCGCGGCGCCTTCGTGGTGGGCGGGGCGCTGTCGCTGGTCGTGCTGCTGCTGCGGCGGCACCTGCCGGAAAGCCCGCGCTGGCTCATGCTGCACGGCAAGCCGGAGGAGGCCGGACGGATCGTCGGCGAGATCGAGCGCGACGTGGCGGCCTCCAGCGGCCCGCTGCCGCCACCCTCCTACGGCAATGTCGTGCTGCACAAGCGTGGCGCCGCCTCGCTCGGCGACATCTGGGCGACCATGTTCGGCACCCATCGGGACCGTGCGGTGCTCGGCCTGGTGCTGATGTCCTGCCAGGCTTTTTTCTACAACGCGGTCTTCTTCACCTATGCGCTGGTGCTGACCAAATTCTACGGCATCCCGGCGCACCATATCGGTTGGTTCATGCTGCCCTTTGCGCTCGGCAACCTGGCCGGGCCGCTGCTGCTGGGGCGGTTCTTCGACACCATCGGCCGCAAGCCGATGATCACCGGCACCTATGCGCTGTCGGGCCTGCTGATGGCCGGGACGGGGCTTGCCTTCGCCGCCGGCTGGCTGACAGCCTGGGAGCAGACGGCGGCCTGGACGGTGATCTTCTTCTTCGCCTCGGCCGCGGCCTCGGCCGCCTACCTGACGGTCGGCGAGAGCTTTCCGCTCGAGATGCGGGCGATGGCGATCGCGCTGTTCTATGCGATCGGCACCGCGGTCGGCGGGGTGGTCGGCCCGACGCTGTTCGGCTGGCTGATCGAGAGCGGCGATCGCAGCCACATCATGTGGGGCTACCTGGCGGCGGCGGCGCTTATGCTGGTGGCGGCGGCGACCGAATGGCGGCTGGGCTTCGCCGCCGAGGGCCGGTCGCTGGAGGATGTCTCGGCGCCTTTGTCGGCCGAGCGGCCGGCAGGACGCTGAACAGCGCCCCTGACGGCAGGTGAGACCGCCGGCCCGACGCGGCCGTACAGGATGTAGGCGCCCCGGCGACACCCGCAGTGTTTATCAAGGCAGGAGATCACTCGCGCGAACCAGGCTCCAAAGGTGGATTGCAACTCGCGAAGAGAGTCTTATAACTAGCTTAACAACCTTCGGTTGCCAACTTCTGTACCGGAGACCGTCCGAGATGCACAACGCTCTCTATGACACGGAATGGGGTGAATCCTGGAGCGGATATGACCGTTCCGTATCCGCTGCCGACAGCATTGCACCGGAGATGCCTGTCACCCAGGGCGGCAATCACAGAATGCACCGCTGGGCCATGCTCGCCCTGGTAGTTCTTGCCATGCCGATGCCGACCAAGCTGCTGTCGGAGGACGGCGCCTCGCGCGGAATCCCGCGGGAAGCGCTGTTCTCCTTCTCCCCCGCCGAGATGATGCTCCCGCCGGTCGATGTCGCCCTCGCCCGGCTCGCGGCCGAATCTGCCAGTGCCAGCTGCTGGGTGCAGCGGTTGCGGCCGCATGGCGGCGGCTGCGCGGAGCCTGCCGCAGCCCGGTGACCGGGGCGCCCCCGGGTGCCCATTCCCGCGGCCCATGCTTTACTGACGCCAAGCAGCAGGGCCGCATCCACGATGACCGTCACCCGCCAGGAATTCCGCGACGCCATGGCCCGGCTGGGCGCCGCAGTGAACATCATCACCACCGGCGGGCCAGCCGGGCGCGGCGGCTTCACCGCCAGCGCCGTCTGCAGCGTGACGGACGAGCCGCCGACCCTGCTCGTCTGCATGAACCGTGGCGCGACGGCGGCCCCGGTGCTGAAGGCGAACGGAACGGTCTGCGTCAACGTCGTGGCGGCGGCACAGAAAGATACCGCGAAGGTCTTCGCCGGGGTGACGAAATGCCCGATGGAGGAGCGCTTCCTCGCCGGGACCTGGGCGACCGCCGAGACCGGCAATCCCATGCTGGAAGGCGCGGTGGCGGCCTTCGATTGCCGGGTGACCGAGATCATTGAGAAGGGCACCCACCTGGTCGTCTTCGCCGAGGTGCAGACGATCCGGCAGGGCAGCGATGCGGATCACGGGTTGATCTATTACGGCCGCGACTATCACCCATTAGGCATGATATCTGCTGGCTGATCCGCGTTGTGCGCGACAGATCCTCACGAAAAAGTTGCTTCTGATCGGTATTTTGTATGCGTCCGATTGAACCGCGTGCAATGCAGCACGCGTGGACCCGGATGAATTGCGCCGATCAATGACTGAAATCGTCCTCCATGCCACTGCCGCCGGCAGCACGCTCGATGCCTCTGCCCATATGACGCCGGTCGTATTGCGCGGCTCGACCGGTGATGACCGTCTGGTCGGCGGCGCGGTTGCCGACCGCATCGCCGGCAACTTCGGCCACAACGAGGTCTTCGCCGGCGCCGGCAACGACCAGATCCATGCGATCCTGTCGCCGCTCGCCTACGACCAGATCGATGGCGGGTCGGGAACCGATTCGGTCTATATTACCCTGAACGGCGACCAGTATACGCCCAGCGTGCGGCTGGCTTTGTCGGCGCTGAAGACCTTCGTGACCTCGACCGTCGTCGAGGATCCGGCGGCGCATTTCACCAATGCTACCCTCCACCTCGACTTGGTCGGCGTGGAACGTGCCTTCATCCGGCTTGACGGCGTGGTGACCAACCTCGCCTCCTTCAGCCTGCCGGAGGCAACGCATGCCGACCCGCCGGCCTCCGACGTGACGGTACACGCCACCGACGCGCTCTACGACTTTGCCGGGACCGTCTCCGGGCTGGGTGCGACCGCGCCGGTCTCGGTCGATCTCGGGACCGGCACCGGCCGGGTGGTGACGATTTCCGACGTCGCCGGCGGCTTCTCCTTCGGGCATGGCATGATGGCGACCGGGCCGGACGGCTCGGACCTCTACGCCGGCGCCGGCACCGCCATCAACCCGACCGCTGGCCTGGCCGGCCTGGTGGCGCACAGCAACGGCATGCTGGTCGGCGTCTTCCTCGACGGGCATGAGCACGATGCGGGCCATATCGCCCCGGCCACGCTGGACTTCACCAGCTTGGGCGAGGTCTTCGGCAGCCTGGCACCGGCCATCGACCAGCCCTTCTTCATCGGCGACGGGCTGGATGCGACGGGCCATGTCCAGGCCTTCCTGGCGCCGGATGCGGCGCGGACCCTGGTGCTCGGCGTGGTGGACGGCACCGGCTTCCACGATGCCCCCGGCGCCTATGACGACAATACGGGCTTCGTCACCGCCCATGTCGTGGTGCAGGACAAGGTCTGGGCCGACTGACGCGGCATGCCGGAGGTCCGGCGCGTTGCTTTGGATCGCCCGCCGGGAAGGCCCTCCCCGGCGGGTGACTACCACTCGCCGAGGAAGACGCCCGCCTTCTTGTGGCTGTCGGTGCGCTGCTCCGCCTCGGCCCAGGTGATCGTGGTGCGCGACTTCAGCCGGGTGAACCACTGCAGCAGCCGGTGCCGCATGGCGTCGCGCACGCCGACCAATGTCCTGTCGTCGCCGAGGTCGTGGAACTCGTCCGGATCCTGCACCAGGTCGAAAAGCTGGGGCCTCAGCCCGCCGGTCCAGTGGATGTATTTCCAGCGATCGGTGCGGACCATCCAGGCCATGTGCTGCCCGGTGGGATAGCCGAGGCGCCGGCGCGCGCCGCGGAAGGTCCAGTCCAGCTCGCTGATGGCGCAGTCGCGCCAGTCTTCCGAGGCCTCGCCGGGCGCGTCACGCGCTGCGCCCGCGGCGCCCTGCGACCGCGCGGCCACGCCCCGCAGCGCCGGGACCAGCGAGCGTCCCTCCACCACATGGCTGGCCGGGTCGAGCCCGAGCGCATCGAGGATGGTCGGTACCACGTCCACCGCCTCGACCAGCCGGGGGTCCGCCGTTCCGCGCGTCGCGTCCGCCGCCACGGTCGGGTCGTAGACCAGCATGGGCACGCGCTGGACGCAGTCGTGGAACAGCTCCTTCTCGCCCAGCCAGTGGTCGCCGAGGTAGTCGCCATGGTCGGCGGTGAAGATGACCAGCGTGTCCTGCCAGCGGCCGAGCGTCTCCAGCGTCGCCCAGACCCGGCCGAGATGGTCGTCGACCTGGCGGATCAGCCCCTGGTAGGTCGGCCGCACCGTCTCGATCGCCACGTCCTGCTGGAAGCTTTGCGCCACCTCCTCGTCCTGCCAGGCGCGGACCATCGGGTGGGCGCCCGGGCCACGTTCGGCCTCGTGCCGCTTTACTGGCAGGCAGTGCTCCGGCCCGTACATGGCGTGGTAAGGCGCCGGCGCGATGTAGGGCCAATGCGGCTTCACATAGGACAGATGCAGCACGAAGGGGTCGTCCCCCTGGCGCTCCAGGAACTCGATCGCGCGGTCGGTGGTATAGGCGGTCTCGCTATGCGCCTCGGCGACCCGGGCGGGGTAGCAGGCATTGCGCATCTTCCAGCCGGACAGCGGCTTGCCGTCCGGGCCGTCGACGGCGATGACGAAATCCGTCCAGGGGTCACGGCTGGCATAGCCCTTCGACCGCAGCCAGTCGGCATAGGCGCTGTCGGGCTCGCCGTGGTGGCCGTCATGCCGGTCGACCAGCCGGAACCAGCCCTCCTTCAGCAGGGTGGACAGGTCGTTCTGGCCGTCGAGCTCCAGCCGCCGCATCCCGTGCGCGTCGGGCAGGACATGGGTCTTGCCGGCCAGCGCCAGGGTCCGGCCGCTCTCGCGCAGGTGCCAGCCCAGCGTCACCTCCCCGACCGAGAGCGGCACCCGGTTGTGGGTCGAGCCGTGCGAGGAGACGTAGCGCCCGGTATAGAAGGACATCCGCGACGGGCCGCAGATGCCGCTCTGCACGAAGGCATTCGGGAAGCGAATGCCGCGCTTCGCCAGGGCATCGATGTTCGGGGTCTGCAGGTGCGGGTGGCCGGCGCAGGAGAGATGGTCCCAGCGCAGCTGGTCGCACATGACGAACAGGACGTTGCGGATCATGGCTTTCCCCCGGTGCGATCAGCCCCGGTGCAGTCTGCCCGCGCCGCGCGCGGCTGGCGAGGCTGAGCGCGATGGAGGCCGAGCGGGCCCTGCAGGCGGCGCTGGACCTGACTCGCCTGCCGCCGATGCCGGCGCCGCTGGCCCGGCTGCTGCAGCGGCATATCGAGGAGGCGGTAGACCGGCGCTTCGCCGCCGCCGCGCTGACCCTGGCGGAGGCGGCGGAGATGATTGCCGCGCTGGCCCACCGCATGCCCGCCGCGGCACTCGCTCCGGCGCGCGCCTGGGCGTTCGCCCGGCTGGAACAGCATGGCGCGGTCGGCATCCCGCCCGCCCTGCCACGCGCCCTGCTGCGCGGCCTCGGCGGGGAGGCCGCGGGGAGACCGGGGACGGCGCTGGCGCGCGCGCAGGCCCGCCAGGCCTTCCGCGAATCGGCCTGGGCCGCCGGCTTGGCCCGGGTCCCGTTGCTGCCGCTCGGGTTGCATTGCCTGCCCTGGAACCTGCCGGCCCGCTGGGGTTTCCGCAGCACGCCGCAGGCGATGGAAGCACTGAACCCCTTCGCCCTGGCCGCCCACCACTTGCCCGTGGTGCTCGCAGCGCTGGAGGAAGGCTGGGCCGGCTATGCCCCCCCCTCGGCCATCCATGCGGTGACCACGCCGAGCGGCCGGCGGCTGCTGCGGCGGCAGGATGGCGGCGCGGTCTGGAACCACCATGCCGGCCCGCAATGGGAGGAGGACGGCCTCGCGCCGCTCCGCCTCGACCTCGAGATCCTGGCCCGCCGCTTCGAGCGGGCCTGCGCCGCGCCGGGGGTGCCCCTCCGGGTCTGCTTCCTGGTTACCGAGGCGGCACCGGATGCGGCGCTCGCGCAGCGGCTGCTGGCGGCGCTGCGGCGAAGGGTGCGGGAGTCGCGGCTCGGCCTCTTCCTGCTGCACAACCCCATCGAGGGCGTGCCAGGGGCGACGGAGCACCTGCTACCCGAGGCCGTGGCGCTGCGCGTCCCCCGCCCGCATCCCACCTACGAATGGCACCTGCCCGGGCATTTCGACAGCCCGGCAGGTTTTGCCTTCGAGCACCGCATCGCCACGGCGCTGCGCGACGCCATCGCCGACTGGCAGGCCTGACGAAGCGGGCCGAAATTGCGAAGGGCCCCGGCGGTATCCCGCCGAGGCCCTTCCATTGTTTCGGGCGTTACCGCCCCGCGTGGCTCAGGAAGCCATCCCCGCAGTGGCGGAGACGATGATCCAGGCCGCGGCTGCGGCATCCACCTGCGAACAATGAGACACTGGATCACCTCCTTTCGGTTGTTGACGATGGGTGGAAGCTGGGCCCTTCGCGGCCCGGCTTCAAGCTAGATTTCGCTATAGGCGCCGTTCTTCCACACGTAGAACACATAATCCGCAACGGTGACGTCGCCCTTCTTGTCGAAGCTGATCGGACCCAGAACGGTCTGCCACGGGCCCGAGGACTTCATGGCTTCGGCGATCTTCTTCGGGTCGATGCTCTTCAGCTTTTCGGCTGCGGCGGCCCAGATCTGCACGGCGGCATAGGTGTAGAGGACGTAGCCCTCCGGATCGACGTTCCTGGCCTTGAAGCTCTGCACCACCTTGGCCGCCGCGGGACGGTTGCGCGGGTCGCTCGGGAAGGTCATCAGCGTGCCCTCGCCGGTGGCGCCGGTGATCTGCCAGAAATCCTTGGTCACCAGGGCGTCGCCGCCGATCATGGTAACCGCCATGCCCTGCTCCTTGGCCTGGCGCAGGATCAGCCCGGCCTCGGTATAGTAGCCGCCGATGTACATGACCTGGACACCGGCCTCCTTCATCCGGGAGACCAGGGCGCTGTAGTCGCGCTCGCCGGGGGTATAGGCGCTGAACAGCACCTCGTTCTGGCCGGCCGCATTGAGCGACTTCTTGGTCTCCTCGGCCAGGCCCTTTCCGTAAGCCTGGTTGTCATGAAGGATCGCCACCTTCCTGCCGGGAAAGGTCTTGGCGATATAGGCGCCGGCCACCTGGCCCTGCTGGTCGTCCCGGCCGCAGACGCGGAAGGTGTTCCAGCTGCCCTCATCGGTGTATTTCGGGTTGGTGCTGGCCGGGCTGATCTGCAGCACGCCTTCCTCGGCATAGACCTTGGAGGCCGGGATCGAGCTGCCCGAGCAGTAGTGGCCGGCGACCATCGCCACCTTGCGGCCGGCCATCTGGTTGGCGACCGAGACCGCCTGGCGCGGGTCGCAGGCATCGTCGCCCAACTCCAATACGAGCTGCCGGCCAAGCACGCCGCCGGCGGCGTTGAAATCGGCCACCGCCTGCTGGGCGCCGATCTTCATCTGGTCACCGGCCGCGGCGTTGGAGCCGGTGAGCGGCCCGGCGCAGGCGATGCGGATCGGGCCCGAGCCTTGCGCGAAGGCCCCGGTGGAGCCCATGGCCACCGGCAGCGCGGTGGCGGCCTGAAGTAGCGTCCTGCGCTTGAGCATCCCTGTTTCTCCTTTTGGTTGCCGGCCTTGCCCGAGTCCGGGCACGGCCGCTTGCGGCAGGGTAACGGACCCGGCCGCGCCTTGTCAGCCGTGGCCGCCGCCGAGGTAGGCGTCGCGGATCTCCGGCCGGGCCAGCAGAGCCCGTCCCGGGCCTTCCATGGTGATCCGGCCGTTCACCAGCACGTAGCCCCGATGCGCCAGCCGCAGCGCCTGGTTGGCGTTCTGCTCGACCAGCAGCACGGTCAGCCCGGTTTCGGCATTCAGCCTGCGGATGGCATCAAAGATCTGCTTCACCACCAGCGGGGCGAGGCCGAGCGAGGGCTCGTCCAGCAGCAGCAGCTTCGGCTTCGACATCAGCGCCCGGCCGATGGCGAGCATCTGCTGCTCACCGCCCGAGAGCGTGCCGCCGCGCTGCCAGAGCCGTTCCTTCAGCCGCGGGAACAGGGCGAAGGCCTGCTCCATCTGCGGCCCGGGCTCGTCCTTCGTCAACGCCTCGGCACCCATCAGCAGGTTCTCCCGCACCGTCATGCGCGGGAAGATGCGGCGGCCCTCGGGCGACTGCGCCACGCCGCGGCGCATGATGGCATGGGTCGGCTGACCCGTGATGTCCGCCCCGGCCAGGCTGATGCGGCCGCTGCGCGGCTTCGGCTGGCCGCAGATGGTCATCAGCAGCGTCGACTTGCCGGCTCCGTTGGCACCGATCAGCGTGACGATCTCGCCGGGCTGGACGTGCAGCGAAACTTCGTTCAGCGCCTGCACCGCACCATAACCGGCGGAGACGCGGTCGACCTCGAGCAGCGCGGGGCTCATGCCTCGGCCTCCTCGTCCTCGTCGCCCTCGCCGAGATAGGCGGCGATCACCTTGGGGTCGCCCTGCACCGCGGCGGGCGCGGCATCGGCAATCAGCTTGCCGTGGTCCAGCACGACCACGCGGTCGGAGATGCGCATCACCACGCCCATGTCGTGCTCGATCAGCAGCAGGGACGTGCCCTGGCCGCGGATCTCCAGCAGCAGCCGGGCGAGTTCGTCAGATTCGCGCGGATTGAGGCCGGCGGCGGGCTCGTCCAGGCACAGCAGCGCAGGCTCGGTGCACATGGCCCGAGCGATCTCCAGCCGCCGCTGCGCGCCATAGGGCAGCGCCCCGGCCGGATCGTCGGCGCGGTCGAGCAGGTTGGTGGCGGAAAGCCATTGCCGCGCCAGTTCCACCGCCTGGCGCTCCGCCTTCGGGTAGCGCGACAGGCCGAGCACCGCGCCGATGCCGAAGCCGGTCGCCGCCATCAGCTTGACGTGCTGCGCCACCAGCAGGTTCTCGAGCGCGGTCATGCCGGGAAACAGCCGGATGTTCTGGAAGGTGCGGGCGACGCCCGCGCGGGCGATGCGGTGGCCGGGCAGCAGGTGCAGGTCGACCGGCAACTCGTTTGCCCGGTGCAGCCGGATCGCGCCGCCGGTCGGGCGGTAGAAGCCGGTGATGCAGTTGAACAGCGTGGTCTTGCCGGCGCCATTCGGGCCGATCACGGCGGTGATCTCGCCGCGCGAGGCGGCGAAGGAGACAGCGGAGACAGCGGTCAGGCCGCCGAACCGCATGGTCAGGTTGGCGACCTCGAGGATCATCTCCCGGTGGACGCGCCGGTCGCCGGTCATCTTCCGGGTGAGGCCGTCCTCCTCGACCCGCGGCGGTTCGTCGGCCGGCATCATCCGCGCCCCTCACCGACCAGGTCTCCGCCGATCGCGCGCTTCTCCCCGAGCGCGATGGAGGGTGTCCGCGTGCCGACCAGGCCGCGCGGCCGCAGCACCATGATGACCACCATGGCCCCGCCGAAGACCAGCATCCGCCACTCGTCCAGACCGCGGAACACCTCGAAGCCGCCGATCATCACCAGCGCGGCGATGGCGACGCCGACCTGGCTGCCGAGGCCGCCGAGGACGACGATCGCCAGGATGATGGCGCTCTCGATGAAGGTGAAGCTTTCCGGGCTGATGAAGGCCTGGCGAGTGGCGAAGAACGCGCCGGCGAAGCCGCCGAACATGGCGCCGAGCGCAAAGGCGGTCAGCTTTGTGGTGGTGATGTTGATGCCGAGGGCGCGGCAGGCGATCTCATCCTCCCGCAGCGCCTCCCAAGCCCGGCCCAGTGGCTGGCGTCGCAGCCGCAGCGTGACCCAGTTGGTCAGCAGGGCGAGCGCGAAGATGACGTAGTAGAGGAAGATGACCCGGTGGCTCGGCGAGGGCTCGATCCCGAAGAAGCCGGCGAAGGTGCCCTCGCCACCCGCCATGCTGAAGGGCAGGCCGAAGAAGCTCGGGCGCGGGATGCCGCTGATGCCGTTCGGCCCGTTGGTCAGCTCGGTCCAGTTCAGCAGGACCACGCGGATGATCTCGCCGAAAGCGAGCGTCACGATCGCGAGGTAGTCGCCGCGCAGCCGCAGGACGGGGAAGCCTAGAAGCACGCCCCAGAAAGCGGCGAGGATGCCGGCCAGTGGCAGGCAGATCCAGAAGGAGAGGCCGAAATACTGCGCCAGCAACGCATAGGAATAGGCGCCGATGGCATAGAAGGCGACGTAGCCGAGGTCGAGCAGCCCGGCCAGGCCAACCACGATGTTCAGCCCCCAGCCAAGCATGATGTAGGTCAGCACCAGGATCCCGATATCGAGTTCATAGCGGCCGATCCCGGGAATGGCGGGCAGCACCAGCGCCACGGCCAGCAGCGCCGGGGCCAGCAGCTTGCCGGCCCGCTGCAGCCTCGCGGTCCAGGGCCCGGGCGCGGTGCTCGGCTGCAGCGCGCGGCGGCCGGCCAGCGTCGTGATCGCCAGCCGCCCGGCGAAGACGATGCCGCAGAGCAGCGCCACCTGCCCCCAGCGCTGCCGCAGTATCAGGCCGCCCTCCGGCCCCACATCGGTCCGCAGCCCGACCAGCATGACGAAGAGCCCGAAGGCGACGGCGGCGGCGATGGCCGCGTCGCGAATGGCCTGTGCCGGGGTCATACCTTCTCGACCTCCTGCCGGCCGAGCAGCCCGGTGGGCAGGAAGATCAGGGTGACCACCAGGATGGAGAAGGCGGCGACATCCTTGTACTGTGCGCTGAAATAGGCCGACCAGAAGGTCTCGATCAAGCCGATCAGCAGCCCGCCCAGCACCGCCCCGGGCAGCGAGCCGATGCCGCCCAGCACCGCGGCGGTGAAGGCCTTCACTCCCGCGAGGAAGCCGATATAGAAGTCGATGACGCCGTACCGGATCATGTAGAGCGTGCCGGCGACGGCCGCGAGTGCGGCGCCGATGACGAAGGTCAGGCTGATGGTGCGGTCGGTGTCGATGCCCAGCAGCGACGCCATCTTGCTGTCCTGCTCGCAGGCCCGCATGGCGCGGCCGAGCGGCGTGCGGGTGACGAGGATGGTGAAGACCGCCAGCACGCCGAGCGTGACGGCGATGATCAGCATCTGGATGTAGGAGAACTGCACGACGAAGGGGCCGTCGCGCATCACCTCCACCCCGCCCGGCACGAGCGTGCCGATCGGCTTGACCCGGGCCCCCTGGCTGACCTGCACGTAGTTCTGCAGCACGATGGAGATGCCGATCGCCGAGATCAGTGGCGCCAGGCGGAAACTGCCGCGCAGCGGGCGATAGGCCACCCGCTCGACCGACCAGCCATAAAGCGCGGTGAAGGCCATCGAGACCAGCAGGACCAGCAGGATCGCCGCCGGCCCGTCCATCATCCCGCCTAGCTGCAGCAGCAGCACGGTGATGAGCGCGATGAAGGCACCGATCATGAACACGTCGCCATGGGCGAAATTGATCATGCCGATGATGCCGTAGACCATGGTGTAGCCCACGGCGATCAGGCCGTAGATCATCCCCAGGCTGATCCCGTTGATCAGCTGCTGCAGCGCATAGGCCATTATGTCTCCGGGCCGCGAAATTCCCTGTGATCGCACGCTAGGGCAGGCGGTGCGGGTTGCGAAGGGGGCCAGAGCGGGAACCGGGGGGTGTTGCCGCTGCCCGCCCCCGAGGGCGACAATGCCGCCACGACTGCGGGAGGAAACCCATGCCCAGTGATACGAGCCTGCCGGCCGATGACGGCCGCGCCGGCCGCCTGCCCCCCTTGCCGCCCGAGGCGATGACCCCGGAGCAGCAGCGCATCGTCGACGGCATCGTCTCCGGCCCGCGCGGCGGGCTGCGCGGCCCCTTCCCCGCCATGCTCCGCAGCCCGGTAGTGGCGGAGCGCTTCCAAAAGCTTGGCGAGTACCTGCGCTTCGACACCTCAATCCCGGCGGCGCTGAACGAGCTGGCGATCCTGGTCACCGCGCGGGAGTGGTCGGCGCAGTACGAATGGTATGCCCACCACCTGCTGGCGATGAAGGCCGGGCTGCCGCCGGCCATCGCCGAGGCGGTGGCGGAGGGCCAGAAGCCGGACGGGATGGATGCCGACCAGGCCCTGGTCTGGCAGTTCTGCACCGAGCTGCACAGGACCAAGCAGGTCTCGGACGAGACCTACGCCGCGACCAGGGACCGCTTCGGCGAGCGCGGCATCATCGATCTTATCGCGGTCAGCGGCTACTACGTCGCGGTGGCGATGACCCTGAACGTGGCCCAGGTGCCGCTGCCGCCGGGTGTCCCGGTGCCGCTGAAGCCCTTGTAGGTCCCTGGGGCGGCGGGCCTCACCGCCGCTCCTTCCCCGGCCTTGGGTAGTTCGCGACCATCTTCTCTGCCAGGTCGTGATAGGCGTCGAGCGCCGCCACGGCCGCACCGCGGTCGCCTGCCTCGGCCAGCGCGGCGACCCGGTTCAGCCCGCCGCGCAACGCCGCGTAGTCCAGCGGGACCAGCTTGTGGCGGTCCGGCCTTGCGGCCAGGCGCCGCGTGTCGCCCTCGGGAAAACCGCGCTCTACCCGGCGCATCTCGGCATTCACGGTGTCCACCACAAAGCGGGTCAGCGCCGCATCGCCGCGGACGAGGGTCTGGTCGAGCAGGCCGACATAGGTGGCGAGTTCGCCCATCTCCAGCCGGAAGGTGGCGGGCTGGGTCGCGTCGTCCGCCGCGCCGGCGGCGGCAAGCAAAGCGACGATGTCGGCCCGCTGGTCCGCCGACATGGCCGGGACATGGCCCGCGACCGCCGCCTCGAGGTCCGGCCAGCGGCCGTCATGGCCAAAGGGCGCGCTGTCCACCACGTTCATCAGGGTCGGCGTGCGGAAGCGGCCATCGGTGCCGACATCATGCGCGCGGCCATCGGTGAAGGCGGTGCCGGGAACGTGGCAGGCGGCGCAGGCCGTGACGAAGGCCGCCTCGCCGCGCGCCTCGGCCGGCGTGGCGCCCGGCGCCAGCCGGCCGTCCCCGGTGATGCGGGAATTCGGGATGAACTCGAACTCGCCCATGTAGGCGACCAGCGCGTCGAGGATCATCGGCGCCGGCTCCGGCCCGGCGAACTCGTTGACGATCACGTGCCGGGCGAATTCCCGCAGCGAGGCGATGCGGCCGTCCCGCCCATAGGGCGCGAGGTAGCGGATGCCGCGCAGGCTCGGGATGTCAACATGGTTCTCGACCCCGTCCTCGGCCGCGAGATCGAACAGGCTGCCGGTCGGGTCGAGGCTGCCCTTCCGCGCGGAATGGCCGGGGATGTGGAAGTCGGGATTGGCGTGACCGTTCACGTGGCAGGAATTGCAGGACAGACCGGCCTGCCGCGCCGCCTCACCGTACAGCAGCGGAGAGGAGAAGGCGGTGTTGCCGAGTGCGACGATGAAGCTCTGCCTGCCGCCGGCGACCTCGCTGCGGAGGATCTGCGCCGGGAAACGGTCGACCGAAGGATCAATGCTGGAGCCGTCGGGCAGCGCCGCAGCGCCGAGCAGCACCGCGGCGGCGCAGGCGGCCGCGCGCCTCAGAACTTCCAAGCCCATCCCACCAGCCCCCCGAAGTCGTTGGCCGCCTCGCCGGCCTCCCTGAGCCGCCGCCAGCCGACCGTCACCGAGGCGCTGCGCAGGATCGGCAGCGGCGCGACGAAGTAGAGGTCGTAGGTGACGCTCGCGGTCTGCTGCACCCGCGTGCCGCGGAGCCCCGCGGCCCGGTTCTCGTTGCGGTTCGCCAAGTAGGCGTAGGACACCGTCCAGGGCGCCCGGCGCAGATCCATGCCGGCCGTCAGGTACTCGACGGTGCGGTCGCGGTAGCCGTCGGCCTGGTCCTTGTGGACATATTCGGCGAAGGGCGCCGCCTCCAGCCGCTGCGGCAAGGGCACGGTCCAGAAGGCGCCGAAGGACCAGGCCTGCTCGGTTGCCGCCCGGCCCGCCTCCACCGCATCCTGCCCCGGCTTCCGCGCGGCATAGGAGGCGGTATAGCCCGCCAGGCCGCGCGGCATCGGGATGCCGTAGCCGGCCAGCGAGGCCACCGAGCCGCCGGAGAAATCGGTGTTGTCCGCGCCGCCGGTGGCGCGGCGGTTGCGCCAGCGCCAGTCGGTGCGGGTCACCGCCTCGCCGGTCACTGGGTCGATGCTCGACCTGGTCTGCGCCCAGCGCGGGTTGAAGCCGGAATAGGACAGCGCGCTGCGGTCGGCCTCAAACATCTCGACCTGCAGGTTGTGCGAGCCGATCGTCCGGGTCAGCCCGAGCAGGTCGGAGGCCCAGAGCCGCGCGCCGACGCCGATCTTCTCGACTAGCTCGTACTCCCGGCCGAAATCGGTGCCGTAGAGGCCGGGGCCGCGATCCCAGGCGCTGCCGAACCGTGGGTGGATCTTGCCGCCGAAGACGTCGAGCACGCCGCGGCTCCAGGTCAGGTAGAGCTCGTCGGCCCACAGGGTCTGGTCGCGGAAGACGCTGCCCTTGCCGTCCGCGGCGCTGCCGGCCTGTTCCAGCCGCAGCACGCCATTCACCGCGAAGCCGTAGGGCAGCAGCAGGTAGGCCGCCGCCAGGGATTCGGTGAAGAGGTTGCCGTTGGCCGGTGTGCTGCTCCGGCGGCCATTGACGTCGAGCTGGAGCGTCGCCTGCACCTCGCCGCCGAAGACGATCTCGTCGCTGCCGCCACGGGTCTGCGTGCCGGTCCGGTCGGCGACGCCGGGGCCGACATTGCGCATCTGCGCCTGCGCCGGGCCGGCCAGCAGCAGGAAAGTTACACCAATGCGGAAGGCAGCCTTCACGCTTGCACTCGCGCCGCGATCGCCTGGATCCGGTCGGAGCGGCTGCGGACGGAGCTGACGCTGGTCGGCAACCGGCCGGGCGGCAGCAGCTCGGCATAAGCGAGCCTGCGGAGTTCCTCCAGCACGCCCGCTGCCTCCACCCACTCGGCCGGCGCCCGGCCGGCGGCCTGCTGCTCCGCCACGGTCTGCGTCGCATAGGCGAGGAAGCCCATGCTGTCGTGGTACTCGACCACGTTGACGATGCGGCCGCGCTCGATGCTCTCGCCGTAATCGGAGGCGACGTCGTAGACCATCATCGCCACGTGCCCGAGCATGAAGCGGGCGCTGGCCAGGCGCTGCGGGTCGACCGCCCGCTTGGCCCGGGTCAGCTTCGGGGCCAGCGAGGTCCAGGCCTCGCCGAAGCGGCCATCGGTGCCGGCATTGCCGCCCTCGGCCCAGGCTTCCATCACCTCCAGCTCGCGCTCGAAACCCGGGACGCGGCGGGAGGCGAGGCGCGGCTCCAGCCAGGTGTAAAGCTCGCGGATCGGGTGGCCGAAATGCGGCACTGCGAGCCGCGCCTGACCGGCCTCCAGCAGCCGGCGGCCAACGATGAGGTGCCCCTCCAGCAGGCCCATCTTCTCGAGGAAGTCGGCATCCGCTGCCTCGGGCGTCAAGGCATCGCGCTGCGGCACCTCGGCGACGCGGCGCAGGCCGCCGCGGCAGATGGGGATGTCGAGGTCGAGCGGCGGGACGATGGGTGCGGCCATGGCGCGCAGCGCGGCGCTGGCAGCAAGGCCGGCGGACAGGGCGAGGAGCATGCGTCGGTTCATGGAAGCACCGCAATTGCGAGTTACTCGCAGTTGGGTTATCGCAAGCCCGCATTTGCCGCAACGGTCGACCGGCGGCGGATTACATGGCGGAAACCGCCATCGGATAGTGCACACGGCACCAGGCGCATGGCGGGCCGCCACGGCCTCGGATCGCCGCCGTCTGGTCGGGGCGCCGCCGCGCAGGATGAAGTCGAATTCATCCGGCCATGACGGTGCCGGCCTCAGACGAAGGCCGGCTTCTCCCCGCTGCCCAGCAGGAAGCGCCCTACCGTCTCCAGGTGCCAAGGAGTTGCCTGCAGGTGCTGGGACACGCTCATCGCATCACGGAAGCGGCGCTCGAACTCGTTCGCCTCAAGGATCGCAGTGGTGCCGCCGGCGCGGTAGCAGGCGACCGAAACGTCGGTCGCCTGGCGCATCACGGTGGTGGTGGCCAGACGCAGTGCGATGCGCGTCTCCATCGCCAGCGCGCCCTGCGCCACCGCCTCGGCCCAGGCCTCCCGCACCGTGCCGAGCAGGTACATCCGGCAGCTCCGCAGGGTCGCCTCGAGCTGGGCGATCTCCGACTGCACGCAATGGTTCTCCGCCATCGGCTGCGTCCCGGCGCGCGCGGTCTTGCCGCGGGCCAGCGCGACGTAGCGGTTCAGCAGGCCGCGGGCGACGCCGAGCGCGGTGGCCGAAAAGCCGGTGGCGTAGCAGAGATGCGAGGTAATGGCGGTGACCGGGCGGTGGTCCGTACGGCGCTCGAAGCGGTCGCGCACGCAGGCATGGCTGTCAGGGATGAAAAGGTCCTCCACCTCGTAGACATCGCTGCCGGTGCCCCGCAGGCCGAGCGAATTCCATTCCGGCGTGACCCGCGCCTGCTCGCGCGGGAAGAGCACCGTCACGTCCTCCGGCTTGCCTTCGGGCGACAGGCGCGGCGTGCCGTCCGGATGAACCGCCGGCATATGCGCGCCGAGCAGGGTGCAGTGCCGGTTGCCGCTGGCGAAGTCCCAGACGCCGGTGACGCGGTAGCCGCCGTCGACGATCACCGCCTTGGCGCGATTGTGCCGGGCGCCCCAGGCCAGCGCCGCGCAGCGGTCGCCGAAAAGGGAACGCACCACCTCCGGCGCCATGTAGGCCGAAGCGGTCATGGCCGATACATTGCCCTGGCAGACGCCCCAGGCGGTGCTTGCATCGCCGATGGCGATCGCCTCGCAGACCTCGGCGAAGTCGGGCAGGGAGATGTCGCCGCCATCGATCGAGCGCGGCAGCAGCAGCCGGAGGAAGCCGTTGTCGAGCAGCGCCGCGACCACCTCGGGCACCAGCTCCTTGCCCCGCTCGATCGCCGGGCCACAGGCCTCCAGCAGCGGGATCAGGGCGCGGGCGCGGGCGGCGGGGTCGGCGCCCGACATGGCCACCTGACGTTCCAGTTGCACGTTGCCGAGTTCGGCTGCGGCCATGGCGAGGACCTTCCCTGGATTTTGCCCGAGCCTAGGCCCGGCACCCGGCTGCGGTCAAGACAGTCGACCGACCAAGACCGCCCGGACAGCCGATTTGCCCTCCACCGGCATCCGGGCCGCGTACGGCGGCAGGCCCGTCGCCATGGCGAGGCGCCGTCGCATGCTCAGCGCCGCAACCGGGCGAGGGCATCGGCCTCGGCCGCCGTCGCCATCGCCGCAGCGTCCTCCGGCAGCAGCAGCCGCTCCGCTACCAGCCGCGCCGCCGCCGCGCGCACCGCCGCGACATAGGCCGCCGGGGTGGCGTAGCGCTCCTCAAGGGAGGGCCGCGGGTCATTGGCCGCCAGGCGCTCGGCCCGGGTCGCGGCGAAGGGCACCGCGGCGCCGGTATTGTAGCAGAGCGCACCCTGGGCGAAGCCGGCGGCACGCGGGTTCCAGCCGGTGTAGGTTGCCTTCGGCACCTCGATCACCGGGCCGCGGACGCCGCCGATCGCATTGCCGTCGGCATCGACCCGGGGCAGCAGCACCGTGTATTCGCCCTTCACCACGGGCGGGACGACCGTGTTGTCCACCAGCTGGGCCGGGCCGAAGGTGCCGCGATAGCCGAGCGCCGGGATCGCCGGGTAGAGGCCGGCGGCGGGCAGCAGCGTTCCCGCGCTGCGCATCGGGTAGCGGCTGGCGGGCGGCTCGACGCCCTCGCGCTGCCAGGCCTCCAGCGCCGCCAGCAGGGCCCGCATCGGCGCGCCGGCCTGCAGCGGGTTCACCGGCAGGGCGCAGCGGTCGATCCGCTCGGCCACCGCTTGCGCTGCGGCGTAATGCGGGTGGCCGGTCATCATGTAGGCGCGGACCTCGGGCGGCAGGTCGAGGTGGTTGCCTTGCGTATCTGTGACGAGCAGCGAGGCGCGGGCGCCCCAGAACTCGTATTCGCTGTCGGTCTGCATGATGCGCGGGCAGGTATTCGTGACGCGGCAGCGGGCCAGCAGGCCGTCCCGCTTGCCGGTCAGGTGGTCCTCGGTGGCCGCGTAGGTGAAGGGAAATTGGTCGGCCGGGTAGTGGCGGTCGCCATGCGGGGTCGGGTTGCGGCCGGGCTGGGCGAAGCGGGCATTGGTGAAGGTGCGCCGGCTGCCAGGGATATGCGCCAGTATCGCGCCATAGACCTGGCGGCCCCGCTCATCCTCGTTGAAGCCGAGATAAAGGTAGTCCCGCACGAAGCGGCCAGACTGCGAGACGCCGGTCAGCACCGCCTGGTCCACCGTGCCGCGCTGACCGGCGGCGAGCGGGTTGGCGGGCCCCTTCTCCCAGCGCAAGAAGCCGCCGATGTCGCGGAAGGCGGCGAAGGCCATGCCCTGCACCACCGGGTCCTTCGCGGTGTAGACCAGCTCGTATAGCGCCCCGGCATCGAAGCCGGCGGGGCGGGTGATCTCGACCTGCTGCGCATCGAGGAAGCGGAAGGAAAGGCCAGGCGGGGTCTGCCGCGGATCCCCGGCCTGGGCGCGGACGGTGAGCGTCGCGCCCTCGGTCGCCGCGGCCGGGTAGGTCAGCGGCACCGTGACCGGGCTGCGGGTGTGGTCGAACAGGAACTCCTCACGCGACGGGCCGGTCACGTTCGGCACCACCGGCGCCGCCAGCCGCATTCCCTGTCCCGCCGGGATATCCGCCTGCCAGCCAATCCAGGCGAGGGTATAGCCCTGCCGCATCAGGTAGCCATTACCCGGATCGGTCCCGCCCGAGAGCAGGTTGGCCGCCGGCGCGTCGTTCATCAGCTGGCCGATGATCTCCCGGCCGCGGTTCGGCACTTCCACCAAGAGCGTGCCGTTGCCGCGGGCGGCCTCGGCCGGGCGGAGGATGATGACCTCCGCGGTGGCCTCCACCTTCCCCGCCGCATCACGTGGGGCGAGCGCCAGGTCGGCGATGATCGCATTGCGCGCATCGGCGGGGTCGAGGGCGATGGTGGCCTTGGCCACGATCCGCTCGTAGCGCCCGGCCGGGCCGAATTCCTTGCCGCCGAAGGCCGGGGCGGCGGCGCCCTGCAATTCGAAGCGGGTCACCTCGGCCTGGGCCGGGGCGGCGGCAAGCAGCCCGGCGGCGAACAAGCCCGCGATCCTGAAACGCATGGATGATTTCTCCTGTTCGGGGCAGCCTAGCCCAGCCCTGCCGTTACGCCAGCCGGGCCAACGGGGCAGATTCGTGCCCGCGGGCGTTTCCCCCGGGGGGCCGCTGCTCTAGGGTGCGCGATCGGAGGAATGCCCATGACCACCCCGATCAGCCTGGAGGCAATGGCCGCGAGCGTGCCCGACGGCGCACTCATCGCCCTGCCGCCCGACAATTCCCTGCCCTCGGTCGCCCTGGCCAAGGCCCTGGTGCGCCGCGGCGCGCGCGGGTTGCGGCTGCTCGGCGTGCCGGTGGCCGGCTTCGCCGCCGACATGCTGATCGGCGCCGGCTGCGTGGCCGAGATCGAAACCAGCGCCGTCTCGCTCGGCGAGGCCGGCTTCGCGCCGCGCTTCTCGGCCGCGGTCCGGGCCGGGACGCTGGTGGTGCGCGACTGCACTTGCCCGGCGGTCCACACCATGCTGCAGGCGGCCGAGAAGGGCGTGCCCTTCATGCCGCTGCGCGGGCTGATCGGCAGCGACATCCTGGCGCACCGGCCGGACTGGACAGTGATCGCCAACCCCTATGCCGACCAGGGCGAGGATCCGATCGTCCTGCTGCCCGCCATCTCGCCCGACGTCGCCATCTTCCACGCCGCCATGGCAGATGCGGACGGCAATGTCTGGCTCGGCCGCCGGCGCGAATGCGCCACCATCGCGCATGCCTCGAAGCGGGCGCTGGTGACGGTGGAGCGCGTGGTCGAGGGCAACTTCCTCGAGGATGAGCGGCTCGCCGCCGGCACCATCAACGCGACCTACGTGACCGAGATCGCCATCGCCGAACGCGGCGCACATCCGGTGGCG
The DNA here is from genome assembly GCF_004355005.1 of Dankookia rubra. Classification (GTDB taxonomy): domain Bacteria; phylum Pseudomonadota; class Alphaproteobacteria; order Acetobacterales; family Acetobacteraceae; genus Paracraurococcus; species Paracraurococcus ruber_A. The sequence goes on along the minus strand of NZ_SMSJ01000006.1, from coordinate 170,639 downwards.
CTGCTCGACGAATACGGCACCGATGCCGCCTATGTCGCGGACTATGCGCGGATGGCGAAGACCGAGGCGGGCTTCGCCGCTTGGCTGGAGCGCGAGGTCCTCGGGCCTCGGGCGGCGGCCGCCGAATGAGCGAGATCCGTCCCGAGGAACGCCTCGCCGCCGCGCTCGCCCGGCTAATCCTGGCGCCCGATGCGCCGCCGGCCCGGCATATCGCGGTCGGCGCCGCCTCTCCCCTGCCGGCTGCGGCCTGCTGGCTGGTGAAGAAGCAGGGGCATCCGGTCCGCCTGTCGCTGCTGCACAAGCGCAGCGGCAATCCCTTCACCGAAGGCACGCGCGAGCTCTTCGACCTGACGGGACAGGGGCGGATCGACCTGTTCTTCCTCGGCGGCGGGCAGATCGACGGCCAAGCCAACCTCAACCTGGTCGGCACCGGTGCCTGGCCGGGCAAGGACGTGCGGTTTCCCGGCTCTTTCGGCTCGGCCTTCATGTACATGATGTCGCATCGGACCATCCTGTTCCGCGAGGAGCATTCGCCGCGCGTCCTGGTCGAGCGAGTAGACAATATCTCCGCCAATGGCGTGAACGAACCGGGTGTATTCCGCCGCGGCCATGCCCAGGCACTGGTGACGGGGAAATGCGTCTTCGCCTTCCACCCGGCGCGCGCGCGGTTCTCGCTGCTCAGTCTGCATCCCGGCGAGACGGTCGAGAGCATTCGCGCCGCCACCGGCTTCGGTTTCGACGCTCCGGATCAGGTGCCGCAGACGCCGGACCCGACGCCAGCGGAACTCGAGCTGCTGCGCGGCCCGGTCTGCGACGAGATGCTGGAAACCTACCCGGAATTCTGTGCCCGGGTGTTCGACAGGAAGATTGCCGCATGAGCGACGTCTCCTCCACAATCGAAGGCAAGGGCTTGGCGCGTTCCGCCGGCGCTCTCGCGGGGCTGCGCGTGATCGATTTGACCCGCGTGCTCGGCGGCCCCTACTGCACCATGGTGCTGTCCGACCACGGCGCCGAGGTGGTGAAGCTCGAGCCGCCGCAGGGCGACGAGGTGCGCGACTGGGGCCCGCCCTTCGACGAGGCCGGCGATGCCAGCTACTTCGTCGGGGTCAACCGCAACAAGCGTTCGGTCGGCCTCGATCTCTCGAAGCCCGCGGGCAAGGACGTCCTGCTGCGCCTGCTCGAGGGCGCCGACGTGCTGGTCGAGAATTTCAAGCCCGGCTCGATGGAGAAATGGGGCTTGGGCTACGATTCGGTGCTGAAGGCGCGCTTCCCGCGCCTCGTGCATTGCCGCGTCTCCGGCTTCGGCGCAACCGGCCCGCTCGGCGGCTTCCCCGGCTACGACGCCGTGCTGCAGGCGATGGTCGGCCTCATGTCGATCAACGGCACCGAGACCTCCGGCCCGACCCGCCTCGGCAATCCGATCGTCGACATCGCGACCGGCCTCTTCAGCACCATCGCCATCCTGATGGCGCTGCAGGAGCGGGAACGCAGCGGCCTCGGCCAGTATTGCGACATGACGCTGCATGATTGCGGCATGGCGCTGCTGCACCCGCATGCCGCCAATTTCTTCCTGAACGGCAAGCGACCGAGGCCGACCGGCAACCCGCACCCGAACCTGGCGCCTTATTCCAAGTTCAGGACGAAGACCTGCGAGATCTTCGTCGCCGCCGGAAACGATCCGGCCTTCCGCAAATTCTGCGAGTTCCTCGGCTTCCCCGAGATGGCGAAGGACGAGCGCTTCGCCACCAACGGCGCCCGCGTCGTCAACCGCGACGCCTTGACCGAAGTCCTCGAGAAACGCTTCGCCGAGGAGGATGGCCACGACCTGACCCGGCGCATGCTGGCCGCAGGCCTGCCCGCCGGGCCGGTGCTGCATGTGGACGAAGCGATGGCGGCGGAGCATACCGCGCATCGCGCCATGGTCACGGAGCTCGGCAGCTATCGCGGCCTCGGCACCCCCATCAAGCTGTCCCGCACCCCAGGCGGCGCGCGGGCGGCGCCCCCCCGCTATGCCGAGCACACCGACGAGGTGCTGGCGGGGCGGGGATTCTCGGCGGAAGAACTGAAGGCGCTGCGCGCAAGTGGTGTCCTGGTGGAGCAACGACGCAAGTGAGTGACACCATGACCGAGCGGCCGCTGACCATCCCCTTGCTGCGGCTGATCCCCGTCGAATCCCGCGCCGCGGTGCGGACCCTGTTTCGTACCTGGCACGCCGCGCTGGCGACCGACCAGCGTTTCTCCTCGTTGCGAAAGGCCGCGGCGGAGGAGGTGGCGGAAGCGGCCGAGGCGGTGCGGGACGGGTTCGAATGGCGTGTGACGCTGCGCCCTGCCGGCCTGCCGGCCGGGCTCGACTTCAAGATCCGACTGCACGACAAATCGGCGTCCTATACCCCGCTGGACCGCAACAACCAGGCGGCCTTCGGGCGCGACCCCACCACGGGCGACACTTATGTGCTGCGTCAATGGTACGACACCAAGCGCATCGGCAGCCGGCCGCTGAATGCCGAGATCCTCGCCAGCTATGACGCGCCGCAGACCGCCGAGCTGGTGCATGCGCCGTCGCAGCCCAACGCCGGGCGCGGCCGGCTCTATCTGGTCGTTGCGAAGCTCACCGACGATCCCGCGGCGATCGCTCAGCAGACCTTCGATGCGCTGGCCGGCTTCCACCGGGTGGCCGCCATCGCCCGCGAGAACTTCATCTGACACCACCGCCTCCGGGCAGGTGGGGACGGGCGACCCGGCAAGGCTGACCCGCCGCCCGCCTTACCCTCCCCCTCCGCCGTTTCACAGCCTGCGCCGGTAGCCCGTATCGCTTGGGTTTGGTGACTTGCGCCGGGCGCGGCGGCCCGGTCTAATGCCTCCCAGTCCAGGAACGAAAGCCGCCGGAGACCCACAAAGGGCTCATGACGCGGCTGAGGGAGGTTGCATGCTTCGCCCCAGCGGGCCGCTCGCGCGGTCGCCATCCGCAATCGTCCCCGCGCCCTGGCGCGGCCTGCCGCGCTGAGCGGGCACCGCATGGCGCTGCTTGAAGTCCAAGACATCGTCATCCGCTTCGGCGGCGTGACGGCGGTTGCCGGCGTTTCCTTCGAGGTGGAGGAGCGGCAGATCTGTGGCTTGATCGGCCCGAACGGCGCCGGCAAGACCACCACCTTCAATTGCATCAGCGGCATCTACCGGCCGAATTCCGGCGCCGTCCGCTTCGCCGGCCGAGACATCACCGGCGAGCCGAAGCACCGAATGACCGGCTTCGGCATCGGCCGCACCTTCCAGAACCTGGCACTGTTCCGCAGCATGACGGTGCGGGAGAATGTCCTCGCCGGGGCACATTCCTCCGGGCATACCGGCTTCGTCGCCAGCGCCTTCGGCCTGCCACAGGTGCGGCGCGAGGCCGCCGATGCCGCGGCGCATGCACGCGAGCTGCTGGCGCTGCTGAATCTCGAGCGCGTCGCCGACGCGCCGGTCGCCGCCCTGCCCTTCGGCTGGCAAAAGCGCGTCGAGATGGCGCGTGCGCTGATCAGCCGGCCGAAGCTGCTGCTGCTGGACGAACCGGCCGGCGGACTCAACCACGGCGAGGTCGACGAGCTTGCAGTGCTGCTGGGCGAGATCCGGCGGAATTTCGAACTCTCGATCCTGCTGGTCGAGCATCACATGAGCCTGGTCATGCGCGTCTCCGACAAGGTCGTCGCGCTCGACTTCGGCAAGAAGATCGCCGACGGCACGCCGCACGAGGTGCGCAGCGACCCAGAGGTGATCCGGGCCTACCTTGGTGGCGGGGACGAGCATGCCGACGCTGCTTGAGGTCAAGGGTCTGAAGGCCGGCTACGGCCATGCGCATGTGCTGCATGGGCTCGACTTCCGGGTCGACGAGGGCGGCGTGACCGCGCTGCTCGGTGCCAATGGCGCGGGCAAGACCACCACGCTGCGCGCCATCTGCGGCATGGTCCGCACCGAGGGCGAGCTTCGCTTCCAGGGCGATTCGATCTCCGGCCGCGCGACCGAGGACATCGTCCGCCGCGGCATCGCGCATGTGCCGGATGGCCGTGGCACCTTCATGGAGTTGACCGTCGAGGAGAATTTCCGCCTCGGCGCCTATATCCGCAACGACGACAAGGTGCAGGCGGATTTCGACCGGCTCTGCGAGTGGTTCCCCCGCCTGCAGCAGCGCTGGAAGCAGCAGGCCGGTACGCTCTCGGGTGGCGAGCAGCAGATGTTGGCGATCGCCCGCGCGCTGCTGCTGCGCCCCAAGCTGCTCCTGCTGGACGAGCCGAGCTTCGGCCTCGCGCCGCTGATCGTGCAGGAAATCTTCGGCATCATGCGGCGGATTCGCGCCGAGAGCGGCGTCGGCATCCTGCTCGTGGAGCAGAACGCCAACTTGGCGTTGGAGCTCGCCGACCTCGCCTACCTGCTCGAAACCGGCAACATCGTCATGTCCGGCATCGCCTCCGAGATCCGGCAGGACGAGGCCATCCGCCGCTCCTATCTGGGGTACTGAGACCATGGACGGCCTTGCACACCAGATCGTCGCCGGCATCGCGACTGGCGGCATATATGCCTCCGTCGCGCTGGCGATCGTCATGATCTACCAAGCGACGCATCACGTGAACTTCGCTCAGGGCGAGATGGCGACACTGTCGACTTTCATCGCCTGGTCCATGGTGCAGGCGGGCATGCCCTATTGGGTCGCCTTCTTCGCCACCGTGGTGGTGTCCTTCGGCATCGGCGTGGTGGTGGAACGCATCCTGATCCGACCGGTCTCCAACGCACCCGTGCTAACCCTGGTCGGCGTCTTCATCGGCCTGCTGCTGATCGTCGGCAACGCGACCGGCTGGATTTTCGGCTATACGACCAAGGTCTTCCCCACCCCCTTTACCAGCGACAGGCCGCTTTTCGGCGGGCTGGTCTCGGCGCATGAGCTCGGCAGCACGGTGGTGACGCTGACCGTGCTGACCCTGGTCTGGGCCTTCTTCCGCTTCACCAAGCTCGGCCTCGGCATGCGCGCCGCGGCCTACAATCCGCGCTCGGCGCGCCTGGTCGGCATCCATGTCGGTTGGATGCTGGCGCTGGGCTGGGGCATGGCGGCGGCGATCGGCGCGGTGGCGGGGATGATGGTGGCGCCGGTCGTCTTCCTCGACCCCACCATGATGCTAGGCATCCTGCTCTATGCCTTCGCCGGCGCGCTGATGGGCGGCATCGACAATCCGGCCGGCGCGGTGCTCGGGGGCTTCTCCGTCGGCGTGCTCGAAAATCTTGCCGGTGCCTATGTGGTCGGCACCGAGCTCAAGCTGACGGTGGCGCTCGCCATTATCATCGGCGTGCTGGTCGTGCGTCCCTCCGGCCTGTTCGGCCGCGTCGTCTTCAGCCGGGTGTGAAACCATCATGAGCGCGAGCAAGGGACTGGAGTCCGAGGTCGAACTCGGGGCGATCGCCGCCCCGGCCGCCACCCCCGCCTGGCAGCGGGCGCTGCTGGTCCTGCTGGGCCTGATCGTCGCCATCGCGCCGATCTTCGTGCTGGAGAGCTTTCATCTCTTTCAGCTGACCATGGCGGTGATCATGGCGTTGGCCGTGCTCGGCCTGAACATCGTCTCCGGCTACAACGGCCAGATCAGCCTCGGCCACGGCGCCTTCTTCGCCGTCGGCGCCTACATCACCGCGATCCTGATGTCGCATTGGGACTGGTCCTTCTGGGCGACGCTGCCCTTCTCCGCGGCAGTCTGCGCCGCGGTCGGATTCGCCATCGGCTTTCCGGCGTTGCGGCTGGCCGGCCACTACCTTGCGCTGACCACCTTCTCCCTTGCTGTCGCCGTGCCGCAGATCCTCAAGCACAAGTCGATCGAAGACTGGACTGGCGGCGTGCAAGGATTGTTCCTGGTGAAGCCGGATGCGCCAGCGGGCATCGCGCTCTCGCCGGACCAGTGGATGTACGTCGTCACCGTCATCGTCGCCGGCGCCTGCTTCCTGCTCGTGTCGAATCTCATCCGCAGCCGCATCGGCCGCGCGCTGATGGCGACACGCGACCATCCGACCGCCGCCGAGGCGATGGGCATGGACATCGCCTCCCTCAAAACCAAGGCCTTCGCCGTGAGCGCGATGATCACCGGCATCGCCGGTTCGCTCTCGGCGGTGGCGATCGAGTTCGTGGCGCCCGACAGCTTCGGCTTTGGCGTCTCGATCACGCTCTTCGTCGGCATGGTGGTGGGCGGCGTCGCCTCCATCCTCGGCTCGCTCTTCGGCGGGCTCTTCGTGCTCTTCGTGCCGAATATTGCCGAAGCTATCAGCAAGGCGGCACCGGGCGTGATCTACGGCGTCATCCTCATTGCTTTCCTCTTTCTGTTGCCGGACGGCTTCGCCGGCCTGTTGCGGCGCGTCGCCGGTCGGCTGCGCGGCCGCGGCTGAACGCTAACGAGACCTTGGAGTGACTGCATGACCACCACACGTCGCACTTTCCTTGGCGGGGCAGCCGGTGTGCTGGCCCTGCCCGGCATCGTGCGCGCCCAGGAAAGCCCCGGCGTCACCGCGACCGAGTTGCGCATCGGCACGACCTACGCGCTCTCCGGCCCCGCCTCGGCCTACTCGCTGATCCCGAAATGTCTAACCGCGATGTTCAAGCGGCTCAACGAGCAGGGCGGCATCGCCGGCCGCCAAGTGAACTTCATCGTCCTCGACGACGCGTATAGCCCGCCGAAGACGCTTGAACAGGCGCGCCGGCTGGTGGAACAGGACAAGGTCGCCTTCCTGTTCAACAATCTTGGGACGCCGACCAACAGCGCCATCCACCGTTACATGAATGCCCGCAAGGTCCCGCACCTGTTCCTGGCGACCGGCGCCGACAAATGGGCCAATCCGAAGGACTACCCCTGGACCATCGGCTGGCAGCCCAGCTACCGGACCGAGGCGCAGATCTACGCCAAATCCATTCTGGAGCAGAAGCCGAACGCCAGGATCGGCCTGATCCATCAGAACGACGATTTCGGCAAGGACTATGTCAACGGCGTGAAGGACGTGCTGGGCGCGCGCTTCGACGCCATGGTCAAGCTGGTCTCGCACGAAGCCACCGACGCGACCATCGACAGCCAGATCGTCTCGCTGCAGGCGGCTGGCTGCGACGCGCTGGTCTGCGGTATCATCCCGCGCTTCGCCTCCCAGGCCATCCGCCGGGTCTTCGACTCCGGCTGGAAGCCGCTGATGTTCATGAGCAACGTCTCGGTCTCCGGCTCCGTCGTCCTAGAGCCGGCGGGTAAGGAGAAGGCGGTCGGCCTGATCACCTCCGACTACCGCAAGGACCAGTCGGACCCGTCCTGGGCCGGTGATCCCGGTATGAAGGAATGGCGCGACTTCATGGCGCACTACATCCCGGACGGCGACATGGGCGACAACAACTACACCTATGCCTATGGCGTCGGCCTGACGCTGCTGCAGGCGCTGAAGCAATGCGGCAACGACTTCTCGCGCGAGAATGTCCTGAAGCAGGCGACCAACATAGCGTCGCTCGAGCTGCCGACGCTGCTGCCCGGCGTCAAGGTCAGCACCAGCCCCGACAATTACCACCCGATCCGCCACATGCAGCTGCAGCGCTGGGATGGCAGGGGCTGGGTCCGGTTCGGCAACGTGATCGAGGGCGCCAACGTATAGCGACGCGCGCGCCCCCAAAAGGAGTGGGGGAAAACAAGATGCTCGGTAGAAGGCATGTAATGTTGGCGGCGGGCGGCCTGGCGGCGCCCGCATTGGCGCGGGCGCAGGAGACGCCGGGCGTCACGGCGACCGAAATCCGCATCGGCAGCACCAATTCTCTGTCCGGTCCGGCGTCGGCCTACAGCGTCATCTCCCGCCTCCTGAGCGGGATGTTCAGGCGGCTTAACGATCAGGGCGGCGTTGCCGGACGGCAGGTGAACTTCATCGTCTATGACGATGCCTACAGCCCGCCGAAGACGCTGGAGCAGACCCGCCGGTTGATCGAGCAGGACAAGGTCGCCTTCCTGTTCAACAGCCTCGGCACACCGACCAACAGCGCAATCCACCGCTACGTCAACCAGCGCAAGGTCCCGCACCTGTTCCTGGCGACCGGCGGCGACAAATGGGCCAATCCGAAGGACTATCCCTGGACCATCGGTTGGCAGCCCAGCTACCGGATCGAGGCGCAGATCTACGCCAAGTACTTCTCCGAGCAGAAGCCGGGCGGCAAGGTCGCGCTGCTCCACCAGAACGACGATTTTGGCAAGGACTACCTGAACGGCCTGAAAGACGTGCTGGGGCCGCGCTTCGACCAGCTGGTCCGGGTCGCGACCTATGAGGCGACGGACCCGACCGTCGACAGCCAGGTCGTGCAGCTGCAGGGCGCCGACATCCTGGTGATCGCCGCGGCGCCGCGCTTCGCCGCGCAGGCGCTCCGGCGGGTCTACGAGATCGGCTGGAAGCCGCTGACCTTCGTCACCAACGTCTCGGTCTCCGCCGCCGCCGTCATGGTGCCGGCGGGGGCCGATCGCACGATCGGCGCCATCACCTCGGACTTCCGCAAGGACCAGATGGACCCCGCCTGGGCCGACGACCCCGGGATGAACGAATGGCGCGGCTTCATGCGGCAGTACCTGCCGGATGCCGACCTGACCGACAACAACTACACCCTGGCCTATGGCTTCGGCGAAACCATGATCCGCACGCTGCGGCAATGCGGCAACGACTTCAGCCGGGACAACGTGATGCGGCAGGCGACCAACCTGGCGCCCTTCGAGGTCGGCACGCTGCTCCCGGGCATCACCGTCTCCACCGCGCCGGACAACTACCACCCCGTCCGGCAGATGCAGCTCACCCGCTGGGATGGCAAGGGCTGGGTCCGCTTCGGGAGCATCATCGAAGGCGCGAATGTCTGAACCAGGAAGGCTCACCGCAATGCTGACCAGACGCCATCTGTTGGGCACGGCGGGCGCCGCGCTTGCCGCCCCCGCGATCGCCCGGGCGGAGGAAGCGCCCGGCGTCACCGCCACCGAGATCCGCATCGGCAACACCATGCCCTATAGCGGCCCGAACAGCGCCTACGGCGTCATCGGCCGCACCGAGCAGGCCTTCATCCGCATGCTGAACGAGCAGGGCGGCTTCAAGGGCAGGAAGATCAATTTCGTCACCTATGACGACGCCTTCAGCCCGCCGAAGACGGTGGAGCAGATCCGCCGGCTGGTCGAGCAGGACAAGGTCGCCTTCCTGTTCAACACGCTCGGCACGCCGACCAACAGTGCGGTGCTGCGCTACGTCAACCAGCGCAAGGTGCCGCACCTGTTCCTGGCCACCGGCGCCGACAAATGGGGCAACTGGCAGGAGACGCCCTGGACCATGGGCTGGCAGCCCAGCTACCGGACCGAGGCGCAGATCTACGCCAAGCACCTGCTGGCCGAGCGCCGCGACTTCAAGCTGGCGATCGTCTACCAGAACGACGATTTCGGGAAGGACTACATCGCCGGCATGCGCGACGTGCTCGGCGCCGAGCGCTTCGACAGAACGGTCAAGGCGGTCTCCTTCGAGATCACCGATCCGACGCCGGACAGCCAGATCCTGTCGCTGCAGGCGACCGGCGCCGATGTGCTGATGATCGCGCTGGGCCCCAAGGCCGCGGCGCAGGCGATCCGCAAGGTGCATGACATCGGCTGGCAGGCGCAGCGCTACCTGACCAACGTCTCGCTCTCGGTCGCGGCGGTGATGCAGCCCGCGGGCGCGGAGAAGGGCATCGGCATCGTCACCTCTGGCTACCTGAAGGACCAGGCCGACGCCGCCTGGCGCGACGACCCGGGCATGAACGAGTTGCGCGCCTTCACGAAGCAGTGGATGCCCGATGCCGACCTGAACGATGCCAATGTCGTCTATGGCTTCGCGCTGGGCCGCACCCTGCAGCAGCTGCTGACGCAGTGCGACGGCGATTTCTCACGTGAGAACGTGATGAAGCAGGCCGCCAATCTCAAGGATGTGGCGATCCCAGTCCTGCTGCCCGGCATCACATTGAATACCGGCCCGCAGGACTACCGGCCGATCCAGAAGATGCAGCTCCAGCGTTGGGACGGCGCATCCTGGGTCCGGTTCGGTGGCCTGATCGAAGGGGCGGATGTCTGAACCGAAGGGAGAAACAACGATGCCGCTGTCCCGCCGCCATCTGCTTGCCGCCGGCACCGTCGCACTTGCCGCACCGGCCATCGCCCGTGCCCAGGACCTGCCCGGCGTCACCGCGACCGAGATCCGCATCGGCAACACCATGCCCTATAGCGGCCCAGCCAGCGCCTATGGCAGCATCGGCCGCTCGCACCAGCATTTCTTCAGGATGATCAACGACCAGGGCGGCATTGCCGGGCGCAAGATCAACTTCATTACCTACGATGACAATTATAGCCCGCCGAAGACGGTTGAACAGGTGCGCCGGCTGGTCGAGCAGGACAAGGTCGCCTTCTTGTTCAACACGCTCGGCACCGCCACCAACAGCGCCATCGTGCGCTACGTGAACCAGCGCAAGGTACCGCACCTGTTCCTTTCCACCGGCGCGGACAAGTGGGGCAACTACCAGGAGACCCCCTGGACCATGGGCTGGCAGCCCAGCTACCGGACGGAAGCGCAGATCTACACCAAGCACATGCTGGAGCAGAAGCCGGGAGCCAAGCTGGCGCTGCTCTACCAGAACGACGATTTCGGCAAGGACTATGTCGCTGGCGTGAAGGACGTGTTGGGCGCCAAGTTCGACAGCATCGTCCGCGCTGTCAGCCACGAGGCGACCGACCCCACCATCGACAGCCAAGTTGTCACCCTGCAGGGCAGCGGCGCCGATGTGCTGCTGACCGCGACTACGCCGAAATTCGCGGCACAGACCATCAAGAAGGTTTTCGATGTCGGCTGGCGGCCGGTGCATTTCCTGACCAATGTCTCGATCTCGGTCGGCACGGTGATGGAGCCGGCGGGGCCGGAGAAGGGCATCGGCATCATCACTTCCGCCTATCTCAAGGACCCGACCGATCCGGGCTGGGCCAACGACGCCGGCATGAACGAATGGCGTGCCTTCATGGCCAAGTACATCCCGGACGGCGACGTGAAGGACGGCAGCTTCCCCTTCGCCTACGGCATCGCCCAGACCATGGTGAAGGTGCTGCAGCAATGCAACGGCAACTTCTCGCGGGAGAGCATCATGAAGCAGGCGGCCAGCCTGAACGACTTCATCCCGGCCACCACCCTGCCGGGCATCAAGGTGAGCACCTCCGCCACCAACTTCCACCCGATCAAGCAGATGCAGTTGCAGCGCTGGACCGGCAGCACCTGGGAGCGCTTCGGCGGGGTGATCGAGGGCGCCAACGTCTGACGTCCTGCGGCGGCGGGGCTTGCGCCCCGCCCCGCCCTAGCGAGCGGTATAGCCGCCGTCGACCTGCCAGCAGGACCCGGTGACGAAGCCGGCGCGGTCGGAGCACATCCAGACCACCGCCTCGGCGATCTCCTCCGGCCTGCCCATCCGCGCCATCGGCACTCGCGCCATCAAAGCCTCGCCGCGGCGGCGTACCGTTTCCTCGGTCATCGGCGTCTCGATATAGCCGGGGCAGACCGCGTTGACCCGGATGTTCTCCGGCGCGTGATCGATCGCCGCCGCCTTGGTCAGCCCGACCACGGCATGCTTGCTGGCGACATAGGCCGCGGCCCCACCGCTGCCGATCAGCCCGAGGATGGAAGCGGTGTTGACGACAGCGCCGCCGCCCTGCTTCCGCATCTGCACCACCTCGTGCCGCAGGCAACGCCAGACGCCGTGAAGGTTGATGTCGATCAAGCCGAGCCAGGAGGCTTCCTCCAGGTCTGCGGTCAGCACTCCGGCCGAATTCAACTGGTAGGGCGCGACCCCAGCATTGTTGAAGGCGCAGTCGAGCCCGCCGAAGGCGTTCACCGCCGCCGCCACCATCGCCGCCACCTGCGCGTCATCGGTAACGTCGCAGGCGATCGCCACCGCCTCGCCGCCCATCGCCTCGATCGCGGCAACGGTAGCCTTTGCGGCGTCGAGGTTGCGGTCGGCGGCGGCGACCCAGGCGCCTTCGCGCACGAAAGCCAGCGCGGCGGCACGGCCGATGCCGGAGCCCGCGCCGGTGATCAGCGCCGACTTGCCGTCGAGCATCCCCGTCACGCGCTCAGCCCCCCGCCCAGTGATGCGCCAGCGACAGCGCGGCTTGGCGCAGCGCCAGGTCGGCAGCCGGGATGAACTTCCCCATGCCGAGGAAGGCGTGCATCTGGTCCGCCATGTAGACCGAGGTCACCCGCACGCCGTCCGCCTCCAGCCGCTTCGCATACTCAATTCCCTCGTCGACCAGCGGGTCGTAGCCGGCGGTCATGACGAAGGCGCTCGCCACGCCCTTCAGGCTTGGCACGCGCAGCGGGCTGGCCTGCCATTCCAGGCGCCGAGCCGGGTCCGGCGTGTAGTGGTCGATGAACCAGCGCATGGTCTTGTCGGTCAGGACCAGATTCTCGGTGAAGCGCTGATAGGCCGGGCGCTCCCCCGCCATGTCGGTTGCCGGATACAGCAGCAATTGAAAGTCGATTTTCGGCGCCGTCCCGTCGCGCGCCATGATCGCCAGCACCGCGGCGAGGTTGCCGCCGGCGCTGTCGCCGCCCACCGCGATGCGGTCGGCATCGATCCGCAGCGTCGCGGCATTCCCAGCGACGAAGCGCAGCGCCGCGGCGCAATCGTCGACCGCCGCGGGATAGACGTGTTCCGGCGCCATCCGGTAGTCGACCGCAACCACGCAGCAACGCGCTGCATTGGCCAGCACGCGGCACATCTGGTCATGGCTGTCGAGGTCGCCGATCACCCAGCCGCCGCCATGCAGGTACAGCAGGCAGGGCAGCACGTCGCTCGCCTGCGTCCCGGCCGCGCGGTAGCGCCGCAGGCTGACCGGGCCGAGCGGGCCGGGGCAGGTCAGGTCCTCGACTTCCGCCACCGGCTCCGGCTCGGGCTGCATGACGGCGCGCGATTTCGCCGTCGCCTCCCGCGCCTCCGCCGGCGTCAGCATGTGCAGCGGTGGCCGGCCGAGTTCCTTGATGAGGTTGAGGACGGTGACGGCACCGGGATCAAGCGGCATTGGATCATCCCACCCAGGACAGTATTGCGTCCGCCACCATATCCGGCCGGTCGAGTTCGGCCAGGTGGCCGGCGCCGGGGATGGTGCGAATCTCGTTGGGGCCACCGAGCGCCGCGGCAATGCGCGCGGCATAGCTGCGCGGCATGACGCGGTCCTGCTCGCCCCAGAGCAGCAGGGTCGGCGCCTTGACCAGCGGCAGCCGCCGCTCCAGCCGCGAATTGCCCAGCGGCCAGAAGATACGCGCCGAGGCCTCGACCGCGCGGGTCTGTTCGATCGGCCATTCGACGCTGTTGGCGCCCTCCGGCACCGCTTTCAGCGCGCGCCAAATCTCCGGGTCGGCGCAGATCAGCCCGGCCACTTGGTCGGCCCGCTGCGCCCAGAGGTCGAGCGGCGGGTCGGTCTCGTCATAGAGGCCGAAGGGCGCGATCAGCACCAGGCGCCGCACGCTGTCGGGCCAGAGCGCCGCCATCTCGGCCGCCATCGAGGCACCGACCGAACTGCCTGCGAGGTCGGCGCCCTGCAGCCCGGCGGCCTGGATGATCTGCCGCACCGCCAGCAGCCAATCAAGATGCGTGTCTAGCACGCTGTGGCCGCGGTCGCCGCCGGGGAAGCCGGGCAGCGAGGGCACGATCACCGTCCGCCGCTCCGCCAGCCGATCGAGGAACGGCACCCAGCGCGGCAGCCCGCCGAAGCCGGCGAGGAAGCCGAGCGGCGCGCCGCTCCCCTTACGCCAGATGCGCGTTGCGAAGCCGTTGACATCAACGGTGGAGACCTCGGGCTCGCTCACCGCGGCGCTCCTACTCGGCCGCCAGCTTCGGCGCGAAGCCGGGCAGCGCGGCGCGCTCGGCCGGCTGCATCGGCTTCGGCCACCAGCGATCCTCCCATTCGGAGAAGCGCGTCTTGAGGCGCGGCATCACCTTCTCGGCGAAGATGCGGGTGTTGTACTGGGTCAGCTCCTTGCCCATGTTGCCGAACTGCATCAGCAGCATGAGGTGGCCGACATTCAGGTCGTCGGCCAGCGCGTTGAGTTGCTCCACCACCTCGTCGGGCGAGCCGATGACGACATAGCCGCGGTCGACGAAGTCGGCCATGGTCATGCCGCGGTTGGTCTTGTCGCCCATGATGAGCGACTGCGCGTTTGCCGCCTTCTTCACCATGGATTCCAGCCCGGCGCGCTGCGTCGCCTCCGTGCTGTAGCCGGCGGGCGCGGCGAAGCGCGGGTCGACATGCAGGCAGCGGTTGAAGAAATATTCGGCCGGTTCGGTATAGAGCTCGATCGCCTGCTCGCGGCTCTCGGCGACCGCGACCACCTGGGCGAAGCCGGCGCGGTAGGGGTTCCGGTCCTTGCCGAGGCGGTCCATCTCCGCCCAGAACCCGTCCATCGTCGCCTTGCCGGCCTTGTAGCCGTAATAGGACAGGTAGCAGTAGACGTAGTCCATCTCGGCGCACCACTGCCAGGTCTCGACCGACCCGCCGCCGGGGATCCAGATCGGCGGATGCGGCTGCTGCACCGGGCGCGGCCAGATGTTGACGTAGCGCTGCTGGTTGAAGCGGCCGTTGAAGGCGAAGGTATCCTTCTCCGTCCAGGCCTTGATTACCAGGTCATGCGCCTCGAGGTAGCGCTCGCGCAGCTGGCTCGGGTTCTGGCCATAGGCGAAGCAGGTGTCCATCGGCGTGCCGACCGGGAAGCCGGCGATCAGCCTTCCGCCGCTAATGACGTCCAGCATGGCGAATTCCTCGGCCACGCGGGTCGGGGGGTTATAGAGGGCGAGCGAATTGCCCATGACGCAGATCGGCACCTGCGTCGTCCGCCGCGACAGCGCCGAGGCGATGAGGTTCGGGCTCGGCATCAGCCCGTAGCCGTTCGAGTGGTGCTCGTTGACGCAGATGGCGTCGTAGCCGCAGTCGGCGGCGTATTCCAGCTCGTCCATGAAGTCGTTGTACATCAGGTGCGCGCGCTTCGGATCGAAGAGCGAGCTGTGGATGTCCACCCAGACCGAGGGATGCTTCTCCCGGAAGTCGTCCGGGAGCTCGGTGTAGGGCATCAGGTGGAACCACATCATCTTCATGACCGACCCTCCGGGATCATGGGCATTGCTCGCCCCGGAGGGCGGCCGCCTTCTGCCGGAAAGCCTAGCCTGCTATGGGTTCCGCGGGGAAGGCCGCCACAGGCCCGGTGCGCTCACCCGTTCGCGCGGTCGTCCTGCGATGCGATCACGACCGGTTCCAGCATCGCCTCGGCCTCCCGCTTCAGCCGGCCATAGCTGCGGACCGAGAAGAACAGCATCCCGGCATAGAGCAGGCTGGCCACTGCCAGCGCCGCCCAGGGCTCGGTCAGCAGCACCGCGACATAGGCGCCGACGCCGAGCAGCAGGGGCAGCACGTATTCCGCCGGCACCTTGAAGTTCTTGAAGCTCCAGGCCGGCAGGGTCGAGACCATCAGCCCGCCGACAACCACCAGCAGCACGCCGGAGAGGGCCGGATGACGCGCCGCCGCGGCCAGTCCCGGGAGGTTCCATTCGGTAAAAGTCAACGCGGCGAAAAGCGGGAAAAGCGCCAGCCCCGCCCCGGCCGGAGCCGGGACGCCGGTGAAGAAGTTCTGCGCATAGGCAGGCTTCGGCGGCGGGCCGGTCAGCGCCAGGGCCGGCGCTTCCTCGAGCGAGGCATTGAACCGCGCCAGCCGCAGCGCGGAGCAGACGGCGAAGAGTAGGCAGGGCGCGAAGCCGATGCCGCGCGCGTCATGCAGCGTCCACATGTAGAGCACCAGCCCCGGCGCCACGCCGAAGCAGAGGAAGTCCGACAGGCTGTCGAATTCCGCGCCGAAGCGGCTGGTCGCCTTCAGCAGCCGGGCAATGCGGCCATCCAGCCCGTCGATCGCCGCGGCGACGACGATCAGCACCGCCGCCTTCTCCCATTCCGCGTCGAGCGCCACGCGGATCGCGGTCAGCCCGGCGCAGAGGCCAAGCATGGTCAGGATGTTCGGCACCAGCCGGTTGAAGGACGGGCCCTGGTAGCGGGGCCGCGTGCGCGGCCGGAAGCGGCGCAACCGCCCGCGCAACCCGGCGCCCCGCGGTCCCGCGCCGCTCACGGCAGCACCCGCAGCGGCGTCAGGTCGGCGATCACCGTCTCGCCGCCGATCATGGTCTGGCCTTCGACCACCACCGGCCGGATGCCTGCCGGCAGGTAAACATCGGTGCGGCTGCCGAAGCGGATGATGCCGAACCGCTCGCCGGCGATGACCGTATCGCCTTCCTTGATGTCGCAGAGGATGCGCCGGGCGATCAGCCCGGCAATCTGCACCACCGCCATGTCGCGGCCGTCCGGCAGCCGCAGCGCGATCGCATTGCGCTCGTTGTCGACGCTCGCCTTGTCGAGCGAGGCATTGAGGTACTTGCCGTGCCGGTAGGCGATGCGCGTCACCGTGCCGTCGGCCGGCACCCGGTTCACGTGCACGTCGAGTACGCTGAGGAAGATCGCAACCCGCCAACGCGGTGCGGGCCCAAGGCCGAGCTCCTCCGGCGGAACCGCCGACATGACGCTGACGATATGGCCGTCCGCCGGGGCCAGCACGAGCTGCTCCCGCTCCGGCCGGATCCGCTTCGGGTCCCGGAAGAAGTACAGACAGAACAGGGTGAAGATCGTGCCGAGCCAGAAGAGCCAGGCGCCGAGGAAACCCCCGCCGACCAGCGCCACCGCGACGCCACCGATGATGAAGGGCCGGCCCGCCGGATGGGGCGGGGACAGCACGAGCCGCAGGCTGCGTCCGAGAGACATGGGCGCGGTTTATGGTGTGTTCACTCCTATCGGGCAAGCTGCCGGGGTGATGCAGCCCCTGATCCTCGGTCCCTTCGTTGTCACCAGGGACGGCGCCCTGCAGCCCAGGGAAGCCTCGGCCCGCCCTGCGCTGCGCTTTTCCTGGCGTGGCCGGCGTTGCGAAGCCGCCCTGGGGATGGATGGCGTGCACCTCGCGGCCATCGCTGGCCGTATCCCCTCGACCGCCGAGCCGGGAGCCGATCGCGCCACGGCCCTGGCGACGGTGGCGACCCTGCCGCGCTCCCTGCCGCCGGGCTGGCGGGTACAGCTGCTCCCGGACCATCGCATCCGCCTCGAAGCGGCGGCCGACACGGCGGCGGCGCCGACCGCAACCGGCGTGATCGCCGCCATGGTCCGCTTCGCCCTGGCGCTCGACCCCTATCTGGACCGGCTGGAATCCGCCTCGGCCGGACCTTCGGGCAGGCTGAACAGCTGACCGGGATAGATCCGGTTGGGGTCGAGGATCTGCTCCCGGTTCGCCTGGTAGATCACCGTGTAGCGGGTGCCGCGGCCATAGACCCGGCGGGCGATCCGCCAAAGGTTGGTGCCGGGCTGCACCACCAACCGGCCATCGGGCAGCGTCTCTTCCTGCACCCGGTCACGCTGGAAGGGCATTTCGATCCGCGCCGCGACGCTGCCTGCCGCGGCCAGCTGATCGACCCGGAGGGTATGCCGGCCGAAACTCGGCTGGCTGGCGGGGCTCAGCGCCCAGCGGCCAGCGGGGTCTGCCACCGCGTCTCCGGCATGGTCCCGCCCGACATAGACCCGCACGATCGACCCCGGCGGGGCGCTGCCGGCGAAGCGCATGCCGCCGGCCTCGTCGTAATCCACGACGTCGAGAGCGAGGCGCTGGCGGCCCGGCGCGGCCTCCGCCGGCACCTGCAGCGGCCGCGGAGCGGCGCCAGCGGCAGTGGTCGCGGGCAGCAGCATGGCCATGGCGCCGGCAGCATCCGGTCGCGCGGCAGGTGCACCCTGCGGCACCGCCATCTGCGTCGCTGGCGGGCTGCCCTGGGCCACCTGCGCCTCCGGCACCACCAGCAGCAGCGTTTCGCGGGAGCGGACCGGGTCGCCGCCGGGACTGCGGGCGAGGAGCGCCAATTCCTTCGGCCCGGGCGGCAGCGCGTCGCCAGGCAGGATCACCCACTCGCCGCGGGTATCGGCCCGGGCTCGGCCGAGTTCCCGCCCGTCGTCCAGCAAGTGCACCTCGGCACCCGGCGCCGCGCGGCCAGCGGTGACCAGCATGCCGCGGGCGCTGACCCGTGCCACGTGGAAGCGAGGCGCCTCCGTGCGGGGATCGGGCAGGCCCGGATCGACGATCGGCGCCGGGGCGGGTTGCGGGAGCCCGGACAGGCCTGCGGCCAGGGGAAACGGTTCCGCGCCGGGCCGGGGCCCGAAGCGCGGAAAGGCGTCCGGCATCATCAGCCAGGCTGCCCCGATCGCCGCGACCACGATCAGTCCAGCAAGACCGATTCGCCCAAGCTTGGTCGCTTCCGTCATGATTCGTTAACTATGCGCGAGTCCGGTCCGGCGACAAGCGCATGATACCGCGACCGGTCCCGGCGGCAATCGAACAGGCGCGGTGGCATCGACCCGCCGGCGGATCGTCCCCCTGCATCCCGGCGTCGGCAGCGGCTATTCTGCAAGCGGCATCGGCGGGGTATCGAGACCATGGACGACCAGACGCTGGTCAGGGTGCAGGTGTGGGATGGCTGGGTGCGCCTGGTCCATTGGTCCGTCGTGCTGCTGATCGGCCTGTCCTGGTGGAGCATCGAGACCGGGCGCATGCGGGTCCACTACCTCTCGGGCTATGCGGTGCTGACCCTGGTGCTGTTCCGCATCGGCTGGGGCTTCGTTGGATCCGACACCGCCCGGTTCGGCCGCTTCCTGCGGTCGCCGGTCGGCGCGCTGCGCCACTTGGCCCATTTTCGCCGGCCGGAGCCGGACCGGGAGATCGGCCACAATGCCGCCGGCGGCTGGATGGTGCTGGTGCTGCTGGCCCTGCTGCTGGCACAGCCGTTGACCGGGCTCTTCGCCGATAGCGGCTACGGCGATTACGGACCCTTGGCCAAGTCCGTGGCCGCCGAGACCAGCGACCGGCTGACCGGCCTGCACCACCGCGTCTTCAACCTGATCTTGCTGGCCGCAGGGCTGCATGTCCTGGCGGTGCTGGCCTATTGGCTGGTCAAGCGACACGACCTGGTGCGGCCCATGGTGACGGGCTGGAAGTCCCTGCCCGTGGGGGCGGCGCCGCCGCGCCTCGGCTCGCCAGTCCTGGCCGCGGCGCTGCTCGCGGTGGCGGCGCTGGCGATCTATGGCGTCTCGCGGCTGGGCTGAAGGCCCAGCCGCGGCGGTTGGTCAGCGCGCCCGGAAGGGCCGGTGGCAGCTGCCGCAGAATTTAGGCCCTGTTTCGGCATAGGCGGCGGCAAAGGCCGCCGTATCGCCGGCGCCGGCCGCTGCCTTCAGCGTGGCGAGTTGGCCGAGCAGGGCGGTGTTGGCTTCCTGGAACCTGCCGAAATCCGTCCAGATCGCCGGCAGCGCCTTGGTATCGCCGGTGCCGGAGCCGGGCGGGAACAGCGCCGGCATGCCGCGGTACCAGACGATCATGTCGTCGATCCGCGGCTCCAGCGCCTTCACGTCGCCCTTGGCATCGACCACCGGCTTCATGGCCTCCATATGGCCACCCATCCGCTTCAGCCCAGCACGCCGTTCGGCGATCACATCGGTCTGGGCCAGGGCAGTCCCTGCCAGCACCATAAGCCCAAGCGCCGCCAATACGGTCTTCATGCGCATCATTCAGGCCCCCCCCGATCCGCATTGCCTGCAATGGAGGGATGTTCCGGGGGATTTAGCGGACTGACAAGGGAGGCACACCCAGTGCGCTCGTTCCGCGCCGCGATAATCGCGCCTCTCCGTCTCCGGCTCACGGCCGATCCGTGCCAGGATGCGGCATCCATCGGAGAGACCAATGCCCCAGCATATCCGTTCCGTTGCCGTCTTCTGCGGCACCCGTGCCGGTACCGATCCCGCGCATCTCGCCGCCGCCCGGGCGCTCGGCGCCGGCTTGGCCGGGGCGAGGATGACTCTGATCTACGGTGGCGGCGGAGTCGGGCTGATGGGGGCGGTGGCGGCGGGGACGATCGGCGGCGGCGGTCGGGTGCACGGGGTGATCCCGGAATTCCTGACCCGGGTCGAACGCCCGCATCCGGACCTCGCGGAGCTCGAGGTGACCACCAGCATGCATACCCGCAAGACCCGGATGTTCGAGTTGGCGGACGCCTTCGTCACCCTGTCGGGCGGGCTCGGGACGCTGGACGAGACGGTGGAGATCATCACTTGGCGGCAGCTCGGCCTGCACGACAAGCCGGTCATCATCCTCGACATCAATGGCTGGGCGCAGCCCTTCCTGGCGGTGGTCGAGGACATGATCGCGCAGGGCTTCGTCGATCCCAGCAACCGCCGGCTCTATGCGGTGGCGGCGGATGTGCCGGCCGCACTTGGCATGCTGCAGGCCGCGCCGCCGCCGGATACCGCGGCGCCGCCGGAACGTCTCTAACCCCGCTTGCCCTGCCGCACGGCGGGGGTTATATGCGCGCTCCCGCAGGGCACCCGCCGCTGCGGGACGGCAGCCCGACCGACGGAGCGTAGCTCAGCCTGGTAGAGCACTGTGTTCGGGACGCAGGGGCCGGAGGTTCGAATCCTCTCGCTCCGACCACGTCGGGCAAGGCCGGAAAGCCCCGTCAGCATCCGCTGGCGGGGCTTTTTCTATGGTACTGCATGTCGGGTCAGCCGAGGCAGTCTTCCGGCGCGGCGGCGATCGGCGCTGCATTCAGGGCGAGCCGATTCAATCCTCCGCGCCCTGCGGCGCGGCGGACATCGGCGCGCCTCAGCGCTGGCCAGCGGCCCAGACCATCAGCCACTTCGCCGGGAAGGCCCAGGCGATGCCGGCGATGACGAAGAAGGGCACCTGCGCCAGCCAGTGCCATTGCAACACGTGGTCCGCCGCCATCAGCACCAGGCCGACATAAACGAAGAAGGCGATGAGCCCGGCGGGAACGGCGATGGCGATGCGCGACATGCACGCCAGATGCACCCGCGATGCCGCCCCGCCAAGCCCTTGCTGCTGCCACACGGTTGCCGCCGCCGGCCGCGGATGCTTTTAGTATCCGCCGCCCGTCGTGCCGCAGGCCGGTCCGGGCGCCCGAACGCCCCAGCAGGACCGGCCATGACCGACAGCACGCTCGACCTCCGCGACCATATCCGCGGCATCCCAAATTTCCCGAAGCCGGGCATCCTGTTCTACGACATCTCGACGCTGCTGCGGCACGGCCCGGCTTGGCGCGCGGCGATGGAGCGCCTCGCCGCCATCATCCGCCCCTACAAGCCGGACATGCTGGCCGGGATCGAGAGCCGCGGCTTCCTGGTCGCCGCCCCGCTGGCGCTGGAACTCGGCCTCGGCTTCGTCATGCTGCGCAAGCCGCGCAAGCTGCCCGGCGCGACCGTCGGCCTCGACTATGCGCTGGAATACGGCACCGACCGAATCGAAATGCAGGCCGATGCCGTGTCGCCCGGCCAGCGCGTGGTGCTGCTCGACGACCTGCTGGCCACCGGCGGCACCATGGCGGCCGGCATCGGCCTGCTCCGCCAGGCCGGGGCCGAGGTGCCGCTGGTCGCGGCGCTGATCGAACTGACCTTCCTTGGCGGCCGGCAGAAGCTGGACGTACCCTTCGAGGCGCTGCTGCAGTACGAGGACTAGCCAGCGGCCGCCGGGCATGGCGACACGCCCGGCGGCCCTTGGCCTGACGGGGGATGGGCCTGACATTCCAGGCCCGCACGGCATGGCATCCCCGGGCCGGCACCCCGCCGTCCCAGATGCTACCAGGCCCAGCCGGGAGGACACCGCGTTGCAGGCTCGCCCGATCCTGTCCCGCCGCCAGGGGCTGCTGGCCGGCCTCGGCGCCATGGCCGCCGCCTTGCCCCGCCCCGGCCAGGCGATGCTGCCGGCAGTCGCCACGCTGCTGGTCCCGGGACCGGAGGATGGCGCCTTCGCCCGCTTCGCCGGCCGCCTCGCCACCTCGCTCGGCCGCGGCGCCACCACAGCGATCTCGCTCCGTAGCACCGTGCTCGGCGGGCCCGACGGCGTCACCGCCGCCAACCGATTTGCCACCGAAGGCGCGCCGGATGGCCGCACCTTGCTGGTCCTGCCCGGCCTCGCGGCGCTCGCCCGCATGATCGGCGACCCGCGCGCCCGGTTCGACGCCGCTGGCTGGCTGCCGGTCTGCGCCGCGCAGGGCTCGGCCGTGGTGGTGGGGCGGGCGGCGATGCCAGTCGCCGGCGCCGCGCCGCGCTTCGGCCTGGCCGGGCCGGACATGCCGGGCGCTGCGGCGTTGCTCGGCTGCGACCTGCTCGGCCTCGCCGCCAGCCCGGTCATGGGCGCCGCGCCGCTGCGGCTGGAAGCGGCCCTGGGCCAGGGCATGGTGGAGGCCGCGCTGCTGGTGGGCGCCGACCTGCCGGCCCGCATCGCCACCATCGGCGCACGGCCCTGGTTCACGCTGGAACCGGCCGGGCTGCGCGACCCGCTGCTGCCCGAGGTGCCCTCGCTGTTCGACCTGCCGCTCGCCGGGCCGCCGGAGTTGCGCTCGGCGGCCCTGGCCGCGGCCGGCTGCGCCCGGCTGCAGGCGGCGCTGGTGCTGCCCGCCCTGACCCCGGCCAACCTGGTCGCCGCTTGGCGCAGCGCGGCGCAGCGCTGGCTGGACGAGGAGACGAAGCTCGGCTGGGCCCCGGGAATCCGGCCGCTGTCGGGCGCCGAGTCGGCCCCGGTGCTGGCGGCGCTCAACGCCGCCCCGGCGGTCTCGCTGGCCTATCGGGAATGGTTGCTGCGGCGGCTCAACTGGCGCGCCGACTGAGGCCAGGCGCATGAGGGATGACCCGTCGTGCGCCTGAAACGCCGGCCGGGCCGCATCCGCCGCCCTTGGCTTCGCCTGACCGACGGCGGTGTCCATTCAGGCGCCTGGCCCTTGGGATCTCACGGCGGATCTTCGCGTGCCAAGTATGGCACTCAGCCGTCCGGCTTCTCCGCCGACCGCCAGGCCTGCAGCTTGCGGTAGATCGTCGACGGATTGATCTCGAGGAGTGAGGCGGCCCGCGGCACATCCTGCCGGGTCTGCTCCAGCGCCGCCATGATCAGCCGCTTTTCCATCTTCCAGAGCGGCTGGATCTCGATCGCGGCAGGCGACGGCTCCGGCGGCGCCGAGGGTGACCAGGCGGGCACCAGCGATTCCGGCACCGACCAAGCGGGGGCCGGCGCGGGCGCCAAGACGGGTTCGGGCAGCGGTTGCGGTAGGACGACCGCCAGCGCCGCCGGCGGCGCCGCCGGGACGGCCCGCGGCAGGGCACGTAGCAACATGGCCGGCAGCATCGCCGCCTCCAACCGCTCCCCGTCATGCATCACGACCGCGTTGCGGACGGCGTTCTGCAACTGCCGCACGTTGCCCGGCCAGGGGTAATCCCGGATCGCCGCCTCGGCCTCCGGCGCCAGGCCGCAGAAACGCTTCTTCTCCTCCCTGGCGAAGGCCTGCAGGAAGGTGCGGGCGATCAGCACCGGGTCGCCTTCGCGCGCCCGCAGCGGTGGCATTTCGATCGGCACAACGTAGAGCCGGTAGTAGAGGTCCTCGCGGAAGCGCCCCGCCTCCACCTCGGCCAGCGGGTCGCGGTTGGTGGCGCAGACGAAGCGGACATCCACCTTCTCCGGCTTTGAGGCGCCGACCGGCTGCAGGGTCCCGGTCTGCACGAAGCGCAGCAGCTTCACCTGCATCTCGAGCGGCATCTCGCCGATCTCATCCAGGAAAAGCGTGCCGCCATCCGCCTGGCGGGCGGCGCCGATCCGGTTGTCGGTGGCGCCGGTGAAGGCGCCCTTCACATGGCCGAAGATCTCGCTCTCGAGCAGGTCGCGCGGGATGGCGCCGCAGTTCAGCGCGACGAAGGCACCGCGCCGCTCGCTGACCTTGTGCACCGCCTCGGCGGCCAGTTCCTTGCCGGTGCCGCTCTCCCCGGTGATGAAGATGCTGGCGCGGCTCTTCGCCACGCTCTCGATCGTCCGGTAGACCGCCTGCATGGCGGCGGAAGCGCCGATGAAGCCGTGGAAGCGGTCGCGCGCGGCGCCCGACCGGGCCGCCCTGAGCTCGGTCTCAAGTGCCCGGTTCTCGATCACCAGACGCCGCTTCTCCATCGCGTTCTGCAGCGTGAAGACCAGCTTGGCCTTGGGATAAGGCTTGGGCAGGAAGTCGGTCGCCCCCCACTTCATCACCTCGACCGCGGTGGTCATCGAGGCATTGGCGGTGATGACGATGATCGCCGCCTCGAAGCCCTCCTGCCGCAGGGTCTTCAGCACGTCGAGCCCGGAGCCGTCCGGCAATTCGAGGTCGAGCAGGATCGCGTCGGGGTCCCAGGCGCGGGCCTGTTCCAGCGCGGCAGCGGCAGTCTCGGCCAGACGGAGGGTGTGGTTCAGCTCCCGCAGATGCGCCTTGGCCACCTCGGCCTGGGTCGGGGTGTCCTCGACCAGCAGGATGCGGCCGCCGGGGGTGGTCATGCCGGGGTCATGGAGCGGCGGAGTCGTCGCCCGCACGGGCGGCGAGCACCGCCAATTCCTGCAGCGCGGCGGCCGCTTGGGCGCGAATGATCGGCACCATCTGCGCCGGCGGCATGCCGGAACGCGGATCCATCGCCACCCGCGCGGTGCGTTCCAGCATCACCGCGCCGACCGCGGCGGCGGCACCGGCTAGGCTGTGCGCGACGCGGCGATAGGCGTCGAGGCTGCCGGCCAGCCCGGCGCGCTCGAGTTCCGCCGCGAGGCGACCAAGGTCGTCCTCGAAGGTCTCGACAATGCGCCGGAAATCCTCCGGCGGCAGGTCCTGCGCCAGTTGCTCGGCGATGCTGGGGTCGAGTGCGCTCACCCCCCATGCGTCGCATTTGCCGCAGCGATGGTCAATCGTGAGATAAAGTTCGTGTAAACTAACGTTGTGCCCAGGGCGTGCGCTGCCATAGCCCGCGGTAATCGGCCTCCTGCGCCCGCAACCGCGCGAACCAGGCCTCCCCGGGCTCCCAGGAAGGCTCGGTGAAGCGGTCTTCCAACTGCTTCACGAATTCCGGGTCGCGGGCGATGTCCTCGGTCGCCTCGCGCAGCCGGGCGAGGATGGCAGGCGGTGTGCCGACGGGCGCCACCACCCCGCGCTCGGAGGCCATCTCGACGGGGAAGCCGAGCTCCTTCAGCGTCGGCACGTCGGGGCGGAAGCGGCTGCGCACCGCGCCGCCCTGCGACAGGATGCGGAAGCCGTCCGGCACCTGCAGGACGGCGCCGAGGTTGAGCCCCATGCAGTCCACCTGCTTGCCGAGGATGGCGGTGCGCAGCTGCGGGTCGCCCTGGAAGACCACATGGGTCATGCGGATGCCGGTCGCCGCCTGCAGCAGCACCAGCTGCAGGTGGTCGTCGGTGCCAACCCCGGGGGAGGCGTAGGTGAGCTGGTCCGGCTTCGCCCGCGCCGCGTCCAGCAGGTCCCTGAGGCTGGCATGGGGGCTTGAGGCAAGGACGGTGATCGCACTCGGATCCTTCACAAGGTTGCCGAGCGGGGCGAAGTCGTCGAGCTTGAACTGCGCCTGCCGCTCGATCGGGATGGTGATCAGGCTGGGGTAGTTGGTGGTGCCGAGGGTATGGCCGTCCGGCTTCGCCCGCACGACGCTCGACAGCGCCAGCTCGCCGCCCGCGCCGGGGCGGTTGGTGACGACGACGGTGCCGCCGATCCGCTTCTCCAGCGCCCGCGCATAGCTGCGGGCGTCGAGATCGGTGCCGCCGCCGGCGACGAAGCCGACGACGATCTCGACCGGCCGGTCGGGCCAGCGGGGCTGGCCGAGCGCCGGGGCGGCGAGCAGGGCGCCGCCGGCCGCCAGGACTGTCCGGCGGGTGGTCATGCCGCCTTCCCCTCGTTCGAGTCGCGCCAGGCGATCAGCCGGCGGAGGCCCTCCTTCATGTCCACCTCCGGCTTCCAGCCGATCGCCGCGAAGGCCGCCTCGTGCGCGATGCGGAAGGCGCCGCCGCTGGTCAGCCGGACCTTGCCCGGCGCGTTGCCGACGAAGCGCGGCGCAGGGCCGCCGCCCGCGAGCTCGGTCACCATCTCGACAAGTTGCAGCGTCGTCATCGGGGCGGGGCCGGAGGTATTCACCGCGACGTCGGTCGCCGCGCTCTCGAAGGCCATGCGGTTGGCCCGCGCCAGGTCGCCGACATAGACGAAGTGCTTGGTCTCGGAACCGTCGCCGAAGACCTCCGGCGACTCGCCGCGGCGCACCTTCTCCAGCGTCTCGATGATGTAGAGCGCATTGGCGGCGCGGTAGTGCTGGCGTTCGCCGTACACGGTGGAATAGCGCAGGACGACATAGTCCTGGCCCCATTTGCGGTGCGCGTCGCGGCAGAGCTGCTCGCCGATGATCTTGGTGGCGCCATACAGGATGGCGGCCGGCGGGGCGCCCTGGCTGTGGAAGGGCGTGCTTTCGACCAGCTCGCCGGCGACGCCCGGCCCGTAGCCGTAGGTGGCGTTCGACGATGCGAAGACCACCTTGGCCACCTTGCTGGCGCGGCAGGCCTCCAGCGCGTTCTGCACGCCGCGAATGTTCACGTCGAGCCCCGACCAGGGGTCGCGGTCCATTGACAGGGTCATGTAGGCGGCGAGCTGCAGCACGCCCGCCATGCCCTCGGTCGCCCGCAGCAGGTCGGCCATCCGCATGACGTCGCCGCGCACCAGCCTCAGCCGCGGGTGGTCCCGCAGATGCGCGATGGCGGCGTCCGACCCGAAGGCGAAATTGTCGAAGAGCACCACCTCGGCCGCGCCATGGTCCAGCAGCTCCGCGGCCGTCGCGGAGCCGACCAGGCTCGCGCCGCCAACGATGCAGAAGCGGTTGCCGGCGATCGGCACGGCTGGGTTCCCTGGCATGTCTCTCTCCTGCAGGCTTGCTTGGCCGGCATCCAAGCGCGGCGCGGGGTCCAGGGGAAGGGGCGGCGCCGGGCGGCTTCGGCCGCCGCACCCGCCACCGACGAGTCATCCGTCGGCCGCAGCCCGGGCAATGGCACCCTGCCCGTCCTGCCCGGCGAGCCGCCGCTTCGGCGGCGGAGGCGGCCGCGGCGGCAGCGGCAAGGGCGCCTCCGCGGCGCAGCCGAGACAGAGACCGAAGCGCCGCAGCGCGGCGCGCGGGTCGGGCGGCTCGGCCAGGGTGGTCCAGGCCGCGACCAGGACGACGGCGACGACCAGCGGCTCGAAGGGCGAGCCGGTGCGGCAGAAGGGCAGCGCCCAGGTGCCGCGCATCGGCCAGAGCAGCCGCAGGCCCTGCGGCGTCAGCAGGTCGCCCAGGAGGTGGCTGAGATAGCCCGCGACCAGCGGCTCCGCCCAGCGCGGCGGCAGGACACCCTGCCGCAGCAGCCAGCCGCAGCCGAGCAGGGCGAGCAGCGAATGGGTGATGCCGCGATGGCCGAAGATCCGCGCGACGATGTCCGAGACCGGCCGCAGCCGCCGCCCGACCCAGCTCTTCGGGTGGTCGATATCCGGCAGCAGCCCGCCCAGGACCGCCAGCGCGAGCGCCTCGGGGTCCAGCGGCGGCCGGCCGAGATGGGGGGCGGCCGCGATCCAGGCGGCGGCCCCGAGGGCGACATGGGAGCCCGCCAGCATGGCGGTGGGGACCTTCCGCCCGCGATGGGCGTCGAGAGCGGGGCGCAGATTGCGTCCCAAGATTCCCCACTAACGCACGGAATGTCCAATCTTTTCCGCCGGACTCAAGCCCGGGCAGGCTTTCGCTCCGGAGCGATGCGCTCGAAGGCCAGCACCTTGGCGACGAAGGGTTCCGGCAGCGGCGCCGGCACATGCGCGCCCAAGGTGACATTCACGTAGGTCAGCCGGCCCTCGACCAGCAGCGCATCCTCGCGGAAGCAGCCCATGCGGAAGCCGAGGCTAGTGCGGCCGATCCGGGCGATGCGGGCGGTCAGCAGCAGTTCGTCGTCGTAGCGGGCGGAGGCGCGGAAATCGAGGCTGGCATTGGCCAGGACGATGTCGCAGCCATGCTTCGCCAGCCCGTCCGGCGCCTTGAAGCCGATGGCGCGCATGTACTCCGACAGCGCCACGTCGAAATAGGTCAGGTAGTGCGCGTTGAAGACGATGCGCTGCGGGTCGAGCTCCGCCCAGCGCACCCGCAGGCGGTGGGTGAAGGCGAAGTCGGTCAGGACGGAGGGGGCATCGCTCATCGCGGCAGGATGGCCTCAGCCCTGGGACAAGCGTTCGAGCGCCGTCAGGAAGCGCTCAGCCGCCAGCTCCGGCGGCCAGGGACGCCAGGGCTCCGAGTCGTAGAGCATGGCGAGCGGGTCGGCCGCCATCACCGCGGCGCGGATGCCAAGCGTCCCGCGCACCTCCTCCCGCGTCCAGCCGGCGACATGCACCGCCTCGGCCGCGGCGAGCGCGATGTCGCAGGACTTGTGCGCGCGCTTGGTCTCGGGCGTCCAGGAAGGCAGGGCGTAGCGCAGCGCGACGGCGCCCGAGAGCCGGTCCTGCAGCGCGGCGAAGCCGGCCCCGAGGAAGGGCTTCAGCGGCGAGATGCAGTCGAAGCCAAGCAGCCCTTCCTCGGCGTCGTGCAGCAGCTCTCGCCGCGCCTCCGCCTGCGCCAGGCCGCTCCTCGCCTTGGCCCGGCGCAGCGCCAGCACGGCCAGCGAATGCTGCGCGACCGATAGCGGCGCGCCGGGCCAGGTTGAATGCCCGCCCCAGCGGAAGGTGCGCGAGAGGCCGACCGCCAGATCCTCATCCGTCCAGTCGAAGGGCGTCGGCGCCAGCAGGTCGAGCCGGCGGCCGGAGGGCAGCCGGACCCAGGCGCGGGTGGCGGGGGATGGCTCCATTCAGAAACGCGGTGCGGAGATGTCGAACTCGTCCATCACCGCCAGGTCCTCGTTGAACCAGGAGGCGATGCCGGCGCGGCGCTGGCCGATGTATTCGGGCCGGCCGGCGGCATCGAGCCGCATGGTCAGGTCGTGCCCGGGGATCAGCAGCGTGCCCGGTACCTGCCGCCACAATCCCCAGATGCGCTCGAGGCTGGCATGGCTGGCGCCGGCATCCATGGTCATGTCGGTCGCCATCGACAGCAGCTCGGCGCGGTTCTTCGCGGCGTCGCCGGAGAAGACGATGGGGTGCTCGTTGCCTTCCAGCCGGTAGACCAGGCAGCCCGGCGTATGGCCGGGGCAGAGATGCGCGGTGAAGCCGTCGAGGAAGCGCTCGCCGTCCTCCAGCAAATGCAGCCTCGGGTGGCGCGCCAGGTCCCGCACGTAGAGCTCGGGCAGCGGGTTGAAGCCGGCGGGGACGCCCGTCGCCCAGTCCATCTCCGCCCGGCCGATCCAGACATCGGCATTGGGAAAGAGCGTATAGTTCACCGAATGGTCCCAATGGGCGTGGGTCAGCACCACGTCGGTGACGCTGGCCGGGTCGCACGCCGCGGCTTTCAGCTGACGGCCGAATTCGGGACGCACGGCGAAGGCGCCGACATCGATCAGGATCGTTCTGCCATGCCCGCGCAGCAGCGCGATCGTGCTCCAGCCCAGGCCGCCATGGCAGAGCGACTTCCCGGGATAGCCCTGGATCAGCACGTCGATCGCGTACATCGCGCATTCCCTCCCTCGCTCCCGCGAAGCGTCGCGGCGGCGGCGCGCGGCGTCAATCCGGCGGCAATCCCTTTGCCGCAATGCAGCGGTGCCGTAAGGACCATGTGATGACGCCCTCGCCTGCCCTGGTCGGACTCGGGCTCATGCTCGCCTCGACCACCGCCTTCGCCGGCATGGGCGCCTGCTTCCGCCTGGCAATCCAGGACGGGCTGCCGCTGCCGCTGGTGCCCTTCGCGCGCGGCGCCTTCACCCTGCTGATCCTCTCGCCCTGGCTGCTGCGGCATGGGGTGCCGGGGCTCGCGACGCGGCGGCCCTCGGGCCATGCGCTGCGCTGTGCGGCCGGGATCGCCAGCTTCATGCTGTACATCCTGGCGATCGCCTGGATGCCGCTGGCCGATGCGGTCGCCATCATGCAGGCCAAGCCGCTCTGGGCGCTGCCGCTGGCGGTGCTGCTGCTGGGCGAGAGGCTGCGGCGGGACCGCGTGCTGGCGGCGCTGCTGGGTTTCGCCGGCGTGCTGGCCATCGCCCGGCCGGACGGTGCGCTTTCACTGGGTACCGTCGCCGCGGTCGGCAGCGGCGTCACCGGGGCGCTGGTGATGATCACGCTGA
Source organism: Dankookia rubra (assembly GCF_004355005.1). Lineage (GTDB taxonomy): Bacteria > Pseudomonadota > Alphaproteobacteria > Acetobacterales > Acetobacteraceae > Paracraurococcus > Paracraurococcus ruber_A. The sequence goes on along the minus strand of NZ_SMSJ01000006.1, from coordinate 140,468 downwards.
AGCGGATGTCGGGGACCGAGCCGCCGGCGCGGGTGGTCGCCTGGTACGGCATCGCCTCGGTCCTGGTCTGGGGACCGGTCTCGGCCTGGGTCTGGGATGGGCCCTCAGGCCTCGCGCTCGCCTGCCTGCTGGCGGGCTCGGCCCTGGCGGTGCTGGGCGACATGCTGCTGCAGCTGGCGTCGCGCCGGGCGGAGGTCGGGTTGCTGGCGCCGATCGAGTATGCCGGCATCCCGATCAGTGCCGGCTTCGGGCTGATGCTCTTCGGCGAAGCGCCGGGCTGGGGCCTCGGCCTCGGCACCGCGCTGATGCTGGCAGCGACGCTCTGGCTGGCCCGCGGCGCGCGGCGCGGCTGAGGCGCAGCAGCCTCGCTCCCCCCCCCCGGCCCCTTGCGCCGACTCCGGGCACCTGGGCAAGGTCCGGCGCCATGCGCCTCCTGCACACCGCCGACTGGCATCTGGGCCGCACCCTGGGCGGCCATTCCCTGCGGGCGGAGCAGGAACACCTGCTCGGCGAGGAATTCCCCCGCTTGGTTGCCGACGCGGCGCCCGACGCCGTGCTCATCGCCGGCGATATCTTCGACCGCGCCGTCCCGCCGGCCGAAGCTGTGGAATTGCTGGACGACATCCTGCACCGCATCGTCATCGGACTGCGGATCCCGGTGGTCATGATCCCCGGCAACCATGACGAGGCGCGGCGGCTCTCCTTCGGCGCGCGGATGCTCTCCGCCGCCGGCCTGCATATCGGCGATTCGCCGCTCGGCCGCGTGGTCACGCTGCGGGATGCGCATGGGCCGGTCGCCATCGTCGCCGCCGGCTACGCGACGCCGCTCGGGCTGGCGCAGCATGCCGGGGCGGGCGATTTCGCCGACCACGATGCCGGCTTCGCCTGGCTCGCGCCGCAGCTGCACACGCTGTGCGGCGATACCGCCCGGCGGGTCCTGGTCGCGCATGCCTTCGTCGCGGGCGGCGCGGTATGCGACAGCGAGAGGGGCATCTCGGTCGGCGGCACCGGGCAGATCGCCGCCGCGCGCTTCGCCGGCTTCCACTACGTCGCGCTCGGCCACCTGCACCGGCCGCAGGCGCTGCTGAACGGCCGGCTGCGCTACAGCGGCTCGCCATTGGCCTATTCGACCAGCGAGGCGGGCCAGGCGAAGCAGATGCTGCTGGTCGAGATCGACGCTGCCGGCGGCGTGGCGACGGAGGCCATCGCGCTGGCGCCGCTGCGCGGCCTCCGCCTGCTGCACGGCGAATTCGCCGCCCTGCGCGCGGCCACCGAGGGCCGCGACGACTTCGTCGCCATCACCCTGACCGATGCGCAGCCAATCCCCGACGCGCAGCGCGCGCTGGCCGAGCTCTATCCCCGAATCATCGGCTTCGGCTATGCCGAGCAACCGCGCCAGCCCGGCCCGCTGGTGGCGCCGGACGGCGCAGCGCGGGCGCTGCGGCCCTTCGACCTGTTCGGCGAATTCCATGCGGCGATGCGGGGCGCGCCGCTGCCGGCGGAGGCGCATGCGGTGGTGGCGGCAGCGATCGCCGAGGCCGAGGCCGCCATCGCCTGATGCGCCCGCTGACGCTCACCATGGCCGCGTTCGGCCCCTATGCCGCGCGGCAGCAGGTCGATTTCGCCGCCCTCGGCGCGCATCGGCTCTTCCTGATCTGCGGCCCGACCGGCGCCGGCAAGACCAGCCTGCTGGATGCGATCTGCTTCGCCCTGTTCGGCGAGAGCAGCGGCGAGGAACGGCGCCCCGGGCACCTCCGCAGCCAGCACGCACCACCCGACCGGCGTACCGAGGTGGTCTTCGAGTTCGAGCAGGCAGGCACACGCTGGCGCATCACCCGCAGCCTCGCCTGGGACCGGCCGAAGCAGCGCGGCGAGGGCACCACGCTGGAGCGCGGCCGGCAATCGCTGCTCCACCTCGGCAGCGGCGACCAGCCCTTCGAGCGGGAGGCAGAGGTCACGGCGAAGATCGCCGAACTGCTCGGCCTCACCGCCGCTGAATTCCGCCAGGTCGTGCTGCTGCCGCAGGGCCGCTTCCGCGAATTGCTCACCGCCTCCCCGGGCGACCGGCAGGCGATCCTGCAGACCCTGTTCCGCACCGCCTTCTACGAGCATGTGCAGGAAGCGCTGAAGGCAGCCGCCAAGCTGGCGCGCGAGACGTTGCGCGACCGCGACACCGAGCATCGCGCCCTGCTCGCCCGCTGCGGCGCGGCCGATGCTGCCATGGCGCGGGAACAGCGCACGGCGCTAGCCGCCAGCCTGACCGCTGCCGTCGCGGCGCGCTCGGCAACGGGGCTGGCCGAGACCTTGGCCCGCCAAGCCGAGGAAGCCGGCCGCGATGCGCAGCGGCGCATCGCGGAACATCGCGCGGCGGCCGAGGTCCTGCAGGAGCTGGATGCGGCTGCCCCCGGCATCGCCGCCGACCAGGCGCGCCTTGCCCTGGCCCGCCAGGCCGACCGGCTCAGCGGCCTGCTGGCCGAGAGCGACGCCGCCGCCGCCACCGCCAGGACCGCCACCGCCGAGGCGGAGCGGGCGGAGGCACGCGCGGCCGAGGCGGCCGGACGGCTCGCCAGGGCCGAGGCGGCGCTGGCCGATGCGCCGGCGCGCGAGGCCTCGCTCCGTGCCGACCGCGCCGAGGCGCAGCGCCTGGCCCTGCTGGTGACGGAGGTCGCCGCGGCGGCCGAGTCGGCGACGAAGGCGGGCGCCGCGCGCCGTTTGGCGGAGCGGGCGGAGGCGGCGAAGGCGGCAGCGCTCGGTGGGGCGGCCGCGGCGCGGGCGGCGCGAACGGCGGCCGATGCCGCGCTGGTGGCGCGCCAGGCAGTCGCGGCGCAGCAGGACCGCCACCGGATGGCGGTGCAGGAAGCGACACGCCAGCGCCAGGCAGCCGAGGCGCTCGCCGATGCCGAGCGCGACCTGCTGCGGGCGCGCGAGGCCGCGGCGGCGTGCCAAGCCGCGCTCGGCGAGGCGCAGGCGGGCGCAACCGCGGCGCGCGAGGCCCTGGCCGCGGCACGGGCGATGCTCGCGGCCGACCAGGCGGCGCATCTGGCCCAGGCGCTTCAGCCCGGCGAGGCCTGCGCGGTCTGCGGCAGCCTCGATCACCCATCCCCGGCGATGCCGCGGCCGGGCGAGCTGCCGGCGATCGAGGCGGCCGAGGCGCTGGCCGCTGCGGCCGACCGCGCATCGGAGCAGGCCCAGGCGGCGGCGGCGCAGGCGGCCACGACCGAGCAGCTGGCCGAGCAGCGGCGGCAGCTGGTGGAAGCCGCGCTGGGCCGCGGCCTGCGCGATCGCGCCGCGCTGCTGGGCGCCGAGCGCGATGCGACCGAGGCGCTCGGTGCGGCCGGCGATGCCGCCGCCGAACTGCCGGCGCTGGAGGCCGCGTGCCAGCGGGCGCATGCGGCGCTGGCGACGGCCGAGGCCCAGGCCGAAGCCGCTGCAGCGGCGCTCGACCAGGCGGCACTCGCCGCCGCCGCGGCGCAGGCGACGCGCGACGACCGGCTCGCGCGGCTGCCGAGCCCCTGCCCCGATGCCGCGGCGCTGCAGCGCGACGCCATGGCCGCCACGGCGCGCGCTGATGCGGCGGAGGCCGGGTTGCGGCGTGCCCGGGTGGAGCTGGCCGAGGCCGGCGAGGAGGCGCGCGGCCGCATCGAGCGCGTCGGCGAAACCGCCGCCGCCGCCGCCACTGCCGCCGCCACGGCCGTCGCGGCGCGCGCGGCATTGGGCCAGGCCGCCCGCCTGGCGGGTTTCACCGACCCGGCCACGCTGCGCAGCGCCATGCTGTCCGCAGAGGCGCAGGACCGGCTGGCCGAGGGCATCGCCCGGCACGAGCAGGACTTGGCCGCCGCACGGGCCGTCGCGGCGGAGAAGGCGGCGCAGGCGGCGGGGCTGGCCCCGCCCGACCTGCCGGCCCTGGCCGAGGCGCTGGCCCTGGCCGCCGCCGCGGCGCAAGCGGCGGCGGAGACGGCGGTGCGGGCAAAAGGCGAGCTCGATGCCATGGACCGGCTGCTGGTCGACATCGACGCCGCCGCACGGGCCCTGGCGGCGGCCGAGCGGGCCCTCGGCCTGCGACAGAACCTGGCCGACCTGGCCGATGGCAAGGGCACCGGGCTCGACTTCGAGGGCTATGTTCTCTCGGCCCTGCTGGACAAGGCGCTGGAGGCCGCCAACCGGCATTTCGCCACCATGCTGGACGGCCGCTACGCGATCCGCCGGCGGGAGGAGGCGCGGCGGTCCGGCGGGCTGGATATCGAGGTGCTGGACCGCTGGAACGCGCAGCCCCGGCCGGCCGCGACGCTGTCGGGCGGCGAGGGCTTCTGCGCCTCCCTTGCGCTGGCGCTCGGCCTGGCGGAGACGGTGGCCGCGCATGCCGGGGCGCAGCAGCTGGATGCGCTCTTCATCGACGAGGGCTTTGGCACGCTCGACGCGGATACGCTGGAGACCGCGATCGGCGTACTGGAAGGGCTGCAGGCCGGGGACCGCTATGTCGGCGTCATCAGCCACGTGCCGGAACTGCGCGAGCGCATCCCGGCGAAGCTCGAGGTCACGTCCGGACGCAGCGGCAGCACCGCCGCCTTCCGGATCGGCTGAGCGCATCGGACCGGTTCAGGCCACCACGGCCTTCCGCGCGCGTCAGTAGGTGGCGAAGATCCGGCCGATCTCCGCCGGGTCGGTCGTCACCGTCAGGGCCAGCGCCAGCAGGATGCGCGCCTTCTGCGGGTTCAGGTTGTCGGCCGGGATGAAGCCGGCCTCGGCCAGCTTGGTCGTCGGAAAGACGCGGCCGCTGCCGGCGCGGGTGGACTGCATGACGACGACGCCCGCATCGCGGGCGTCCTTCAGCGCCGCCGCGTCGCCCGGCGTGACGAAGCCCGGGGCGAAGCCGGCGGCGATGATGCCGCGGGCACCAGCGGCGACGAAGGCGCGCACCGCGGTGCCGTCGGCATCCGAATAGCTGTAGGCGATATCGACCCGCGGCAGCTCGGGCAGCTTGCGGATGTCGAACTCCGTCTCCGGCGCCAGCTTGCGCAGCGGCTTGCGGTACCAGGCGAGGCGGTCGCCATCGGCATGGCCCAGGGCGCCGAAGTCCGGGCTGCGGAAGGTCTGCATCCGTCCGGTCGAGGTCTTGGTCACCTCCCGCGCCGCCTGGACCTCGTCGTTCAGCAGCACCAGCGCGCCGAGGCCGCGCGCCTCCACGCTCGCGGCGACCCGAACGGCATTCACCAAGTTCAGCCCGGCATCGGTCGAGAGCGAGGAAGCCGGCCGCTGCGAGCCGACCACCACCACCGGCACCGGGACCTTCAGGGTCAGCGAGAGGAAATACGCCGTCTCCTCGAGCGAGGCGGTGCCATGGCCGATGACGATGCCTGCCAGGTCCGGCGTCTCCGCCGCCACCCTGTCGCAGAGCAGGACAAGTTCCTGCCACTGCCTCCAGCCGATCTGCGGCGAGGGCACGTTGCGGTAGGGCACTGCGAAGACTTCGGCGACCTGCTGCACCTCGGGGAAGCGGTCGAGGATGCCGCCGGCCTGCAGCATGACGCCGTTGGCGCCGTAGTCGACGTAGTCGAGCGGGCCCTTGCCGATGGAGGCGATGGTCCCGCCGGTCCCGATGAAGGCTACCTTCTTCACGCTGCTTCCTTCGTGTCCGTGGCGGCGAAGCCGGCGATGCATTCATCGACCGCCAGCACGTCGCCGAATTGCAGGTAGAAGGCGATGAGCGAGGCCGCATGTTCCTCGTCCGTCATCGCCGCGCAACCGTCCGGCACCATCACCGTCCGGAAGTTCAGCATCATCGCGTCGCGCGCGCTGCTTTCGCAGCAGACGCCGGTGACCGTGCCGGTGATCAGCACCGTGTCGAATCCGCGCGCGCGAAGCCGTGCCGGCAGCTCGGAGCTGCCCTGGATGAAGGCGCTGTAGCGGTACTTGCGCACCACCTCGTCGACCGGCTGCACGTCGAGCGCCGGCCAGAGCGCGTTGCCGACCGTTCCCTCGCTCATCGCCGCGGCGCGGCGGGCGCGGGCCGCCGGCGTCGCCATGTCCTGCATGACGGACCATTCGGCTTCGCAACGCGCATCGAAGGTATTCTGGATCCAGAAGACGCCGCCGCCGGCCCGGCGCAGCGCCCCGGCCAGCCGGTTCACCGCGGGCACGACATGCTCGGCCATCGGGCACCAGGCATGCGCCACGTCCTCCCGCATGAAGCCGTTCTGAAGGTCGACCACAACCAGCGCGGTGCTTTTCGGGTTGAGTCGCGCGAAGGGGTGCGGCGTGCCGCAGCGCGCGGCGACGCGGGCCTGGATGCTCTCAGGCAGCGTGAAGGGGTGCATACGGGGCCCTCTCGGCAGGAATGCGGGCCGGAACTGCGATCCTCGGCCGGCTCTGGCGGCCGGTGCGGCAGCCTAGGGCCGCCCCAGTCCCGCCGGCAAGGCACCCCGGCCACTGCGCTTTGCGCCGCACGGCAATCCATGGAATGCATGGCGCGCGCGGCGCGGCCCGGTTCCTGCTAAGGCCCGTGGCGCCCCCTGCCCGGAGCCCGCCCCACCATGCCCGCCTTCGTCCCACCCGGCGTCATCGGCCACAACCGCAGCCTCTTTGCCCGCAATTACGCCATCCTGCCGCCGGACGGCATGTTTCCAAGCCTGCTGCCCGGGCTGCGCAACGCCCAAGTCTACTACCAGGCGACGCCGCTAATGGGCGCCCGCTTCGCGCAAGGGACATTGGAGGTCTTCCCGGGCGGCGGCACCGCCGCGCCGCGCGACGACGGCTACGAGCATTTCCTCTATGTCCAGTCCGGCACGTTGGAGATCGCCGCGGGCCGCGAATCGGCCAGCTTGGCGCCGGGCGGTTTCGCCTATGTCCCGGCCGGCACTGTCCTGTCCTTCGTCAACAAAGGCGCCGAGGCGTCCCGCAGCATCTGGATCAAGCGCCGCTACGTCCCCGCCCCCGGCCAGGACGCGCCCGCCCCGCGCTTCGGCAGCCGAGACACGACGCCGCGCACCACGGTCGACGACAGCGGCCGCTGGCGGCAATACCTGCTCGGCACCGCCGACGTGTCGATGGATTTCGAGATGAACGTGATGGGCTTCGCGCCCGGCACGCATTTCCACTGCGTCGAGACCCACATTTTCGAGCACGGGCTGGTCATGCTGGAAGGTCAGGGGCTGCAGCTGCTGGACCGCGACTGGCACGAGCTCTGGACCGGCGACTTCGTCTGGATGGGCAGCTTCGTGCCGCAGCAATTCTACTGCACGGGCTGGGAGGGCGCCGCCTACCTTCTGTACAAGGACGTCAACCGGGACGTGGAGGTCTGATCCATTCAGGCACCCTCCGCTGCCGAGATGAAAGCCTTCGCCGCGCGCTCAGATGCAGCGGGTTGGCGACAGCTGTCGCTGCATGTGGCGCTGCTGCTGGCGACCGGCACGCTGGTGGCGCTGGCGCCGGGCTGGTGGGTGCTGCCGGCCATGCTGCTGCTGGGCGTGGTGCAGGTCGCGCTCTTCGCACCCTTCCACGAAACCTCGCACTACACGGCCTTCGCCGATCGCCGGGTCAATGCCGTGGTCGGCTGGCTGTCCGGGGCGCCGGCGCTTTACAACTGGCATTTCTACCAACTCTACCACACCGCGCATCACCGCTTCACCCAGGACCCGGAACGTGAGCCGGAGCTGTTGACGCCGCCGCCGACGACGCTGGACGGCTACCTGCTGCGCGTTCTGTCGATCCCCTATTGGCGCTTCCGCATGATCATCCTGCGGGACGGGCTGCGCGGCGACCTCTCGGCCTATCCCTATATCGGGGAGGCCGCGGCGCCGCGCGTCATCCGCAGCATCCGTGGCGAGGTCGCCTTCCTGCTGGGTGGCGCCTTGGTCTCGGCATTGGTCTTCGGCTGGGAAACGCCCTTCCTGTTCTGGGTGGTGCCACAGCTGCTGGCGCAACCGCTGCTGCGGCTCTACTTGCTGGCCGAGCACACCGGCTGCAGCACCGACCGCAACGGGCTGACCAATACCCGCACCGTGCTGACCTCGCCCGCATTGCGGCTGTTGATGTGGAACATGCCCTACCACGCCGAGCATCACCTCTATCCTTTCGTCCCCTTCCACCGCCTCGCCGGTGTGCATGCCGTGCTGAAGGAGAAGCTGGCCCACCTGCAGCCGGGCTATGCTCGCTTCCACGCCGACTTCGTGAAGGCGCTGCGGGCATGAGCTGGCCGACCGCGGAAGGCACCTTCCACCTCGGCGACGTGCCGCTGCACAAGGGCGGCGTGCTGCCGGATGCGAAGCTGGTCTGGAAGACGCACGGGACCCTGAATGCGGCGCGCGACAACGTCGTGCTGTACCCGACCAGCTACGGGGCGCAGCATCCGGACCTCGAATGGCTGATCGGGCCGGACGGCATCCTCGACCCGACGCGCTGGTTCATCGTCATCCCCAACATGTTCACCAACGGGCTGTCCTCCTCCCCGTCCAATTGCGCGCCCTGGCCGGCCCTCGTCACCTCCTGGGACAGCGTCGCGGCGCAGCGCCGGCTGCTGCGGGAGGTTTGGGGGATCAAGCGCCTGCATTGCGTCTATGGCTGGTCGATGGGCGCGCAGCAGGCCTATCACTGGGCCGCGGCGCATTCGGCCGAGGTCGCGCGCGCCGTGGTGCTCTGCGGCAGCGCCCGCACCGCCGTGCACAATCAGGTTTTCCTGCGGAGCCAGATGGCGATCCTGGAAGCCGCCCCCGAGTATGACGGCACCGCACTGTTCTCGGCCCAGCCGGTCAGGGCGCTGCGCGCCTTCGGCCGCAGCTATGCCGCCTGGGCGCTGAGCCAGGATTTCTACCGCGAGGGATTGCACCTTACTGCGCTCGGCGCGCCGGATCTGGAGACCTTCCTGGTGCGAGACTGGGAACAGCGCTTCGGCCGCCGCCCCGCCGCAGACCTGCTGGCCCAGCTTCGCATCTGGGACGCCGGCGACATCAGCGACCATCCGCGCTTCGGCGGCGACCTGGCCAAGGCACTCTCGGCGATCGAAGCGCGGGTGCTGCTGATGCCGGGCGAGACCGACCTCTATTTCCGCGTCGCCGACAACGTGGCGGAGCTGCCGTATCTGAGGCACGGCAGGCTGCTGCCGATCCCGAGCATCTGGGGCCACCGCGCCGGCAACCCGCAGCCGAACCCGGCGGATGCGGCCTTCGTCAAGGCGGCAGTGCGGGAACTCCTCGACAGTTAAAAGGCCGGGGAGAAGGTATTCTCCCCGGACCCCTCATCTACTTTTCTCAGGCGGCAGCCGACACGCGGCGAGTGCAAGGCTCACGAAAAGGAACGGCAGGGCTTGGGGAGGGAACACCCTTCCCTTCCCAAGCCCCGCCCATCAATGCGCCAGCCGCTCCAGCGGCACGTCCAGCCGCAAGGTCAGTCCAGCCGCCGCCCAGTCATGCGCGATGCTGCCACCGAGCTGGGTGATCGCGCCGCGTTCCGCCAGCACCGTGCCGAAGCCGCGGCGCTCAGGCGGGCCTTCCACCGCCGGGCCGCCGCGTTCCTGCCAAGTCAGCGTCAGCCGCCCGTCATGCCGTTCGCCGGTGATGGTGACGCAGCCTTCCGGGCCGACCAGTGCGCCGTACTTCGCCGCATTGGTCGCCAGCTCGTGCAGGATCAGCGCCAGCGAGGTCGCCGCCTTGACCCCGATCGGCGCGTCGTCGCCCAGCACGCGCACGCGCTCGCCGCTCAATTCCGCATAGGGCGCCAGCAGCTTGCCGAGCAGCCCGTGCAGCGTGGTCTCGAGCTCCGCCGGGCGGGAATCCGGTCCGTGCGGCCGGACATATTCATGCGCCGTCGCCAGCGCATTCAGCCGCCGCCGCAGCACGCCCGCGAAACTCCGCGTCTCGGCCGAGGCGTTCATCGCCGAGAGTGAGACCATGCCGCCGACCACGGTGAAGATGTTCTTGATGCGGTGCGAGAGCTCCAGCGCCAGCAGCTCCTTCGCCTCCTCCGCCTGGCGGCGCTCGGTCACGTCGACCACAACGCCGGGGAAGCGCGTGGGCTGCCCGGCCCGGTCGTGCTCGCAACGGCCGCGCGCCGCAACCCAGCGGATGCTGCCATCCTTCAGCAGCACGCGGTACTCGGCCTCGAAGGCGCCGTCCTGCGTGCCGGCCAGGGCGGCGTTGATCGCCGCCTCGGTCGCGGGCAGGTCTGCCGGATGGATCGCCGGCAGCAAGGTCTCGATCGGCAGTCCGGCGGCGACCGCCTCCGGCGTTACCGAAAACAGCCTGGCATAGCCGGGATCAGCGGTGATCCGGTTGGCCGGCACGTCCCAGACCCAGGCGCCCACCATCTCGGCCGCGCTGAGCGCCAGCCGCAGCCGCTCCTCGCTGATGCGGAGCCGCTCTTCGACCTGCTTCTGCTCCTCGATGTCGGTGCAGGTGCCGAACCAGCGGATGATGCGGCCTTGCTGGTCCCGCACCGGCAAGGCACGGCCGAGGGTCCAGCGATAGACGCCGTCGGCACGGCGCAGCCGGTACTCGATCTCGTAGGGCACGCCGGTCTCTAGCGAGTGCCGCCAACGCGCCCAGGCCCGCACTTGGTCGTCCGGGTGGAACATGCCGTTCCAGGCGACGCCGTCGGTGGAGCCGGCCGGCATGCCGGTGAATTCGTACCAGCGCTGGTTGTAGTAGTCGTGGAACCCGTCGGGCTGGGTAGCCCAGACCATCTGCGGCATGCTGTCCGCCAGGATGCGGAACTGCCGCTCGGACTCGGCGATCGCGGCGGCATCGGCCTCCCGCGCCTTCAGCGCCCGCCGCAGCTCCAGCTGCGACATCACCTGCCGAGCCAGCACCTGCAGGGCGAAGGCCTGCTGCTGGGTCAGTCCCTCCGGCCGTGGCTCCCGGTCCAGGACACAGAGCGTGCCGAGCGGCAGCCCCTCCTCCGTCTCCAGCAGGGCGCCCGCATAGAAGCGCAGGTGCGGCGCGCCGGTAACCAGCGGGTTGCAGGCGAAGCGGGCATCCCGCGTGGTGTCGGTCACCACGAAGAGCCCGGGCCGCAGCAGCGCATGGGCACAGATCGAGACGTCGAGCGGCGTCTCCCGCACTCCCAGCCCGATCTCCGCCTTGAAGAATTGCCGCTCCTCGGCAATCAGGTTCACCACGGCAAAGGGTGCGTCACAGATCTGTGACGCCAGCCGCACCACCTCATCAAATGCTTGTTCCGGATGAGTATCAAGAATGGAGTAGCTGTCCAGCGCCGCAAGCCGCGCCCGTTCGTCCCAAACGGTCGGCGCGGCTGCGGTTTGGCCTGGCTCGAATCCGGCCGGCATCATGATGGTATCTTTCCTTCCGGCCCTCGCGCCGGCTGCTCCGGGCAGGGTAGAGCCCCAGCACCGGCCGCCGATCGAAGTCTCAACCCCGACTCGCCAGCCCGGCCAGGAACGTTCGCTCGATATCCTGGGGATCGTATGGCTTGGGAAGGAATGGCGCCTGCCGCAGCGGCAGTGGCACCTCCTCCCGCCTCGCCCCGGAGACAAAGGCGAAGGGCGTTCCGCATTCAGCCAGCAGATGCGCGACCGGGAAGGTCTTGCCATCCAACACGTCGATATCCAGCAGCGCGGCGTCGAATTCCGCCTCGCTCAGCGCGCGGCTGGCCTCCTTCACCGAATTCGCCACCGCAACATCCGCATCCGTGGCCCCGAGCACGATCGCCTCGAGGTCGAGCGCCACCATGGGATCGTCCTCAACGATCAGTATACGCCGTCTCCGCATAACTCGCCTTGCTTTAGGTCCATCGGGGGGTTCAGCGTCTATATACGCCATGACCGCCAGCGCGTTCGCCATCGCAGCAGAACGTGAAACCCCGCCCCGCTGCCCCCAGGAAACCGTGCGGGTTTCGCGCCGCACCCGGACCCGTTCCGGCGTCGGCCCGTCCTTCCTCCCGGCCGCTGTCGGCACCGCGGCCATTCTTGACGCAGGCGTCACCTTCGGTGTGTCATCCCGCCAACCAGGAGGGACACCTACCGCGTGAGCCAGGATCCGCCACGCATTGTCATCGCCGGTGCCGGGCATGCCGGCGGCTCGGCTGCAGCCTTCCTGCGCCAATATGGCTGGAAGGGCAGCATCGTGCTGGTGGGCGAGGAGCCGAACGCCCCGTATCAGCGCCCACCCCTGTCCAAGGCCTGGCTGAAGGGCGAGGCAACGGCCGAGAGCCTGGCCTTGCGCCCGGCCCGCTTCTACGCCCAGCAGACCATCGAGATGCGGCTCGGCACGCGGGTCGTCAGGGTGGATCGTGCGGCGCGGCGGGTGACGCTCTCGGACGGCGCGGTGCTGGGCTATGACCGGCTGATCCTGGCACTTGGGGCACGACCGCGTGCGTTGCCGCTGCCCGGCGCGGAGCTCGCCGGCGTGATGGCCCTGCGCGGCACCGCCGATGCCGATGCATTGCACGCGGCGCTCGGCCCGGGGGCGCGCCTGGCGGTGATCGGCGGCGGCTATATTGGGCTGGAGGTCGCGGCCTCCGCCCGAGCTCTGGGTGCCGAGGCTTTGGTGATCGAGCGCGAGGCGCGCGTGCTGGCGCGCGTCGCCGGCCACACGCTCTCGGCCTTCCTGGAGGCACAGCACCGGGCCCGCGGCGTCGAAATCCTGACCGGCGTCGAGGTTGCTGCGATCGAGGGCGAGGGCGGCGCGGCGCGGGCCGTGCTGCTGGCGGACGGCACCCGCATCCCCTGTGACACGGTGCTGGTCGGCATCGGCGCGGTGCCGAACACGGAACTGGCCGAGGCGGCCGGGCTGGATTGCGCCGGCGGCGTGGTGGTGGACTTGGCGGCGCGCAGCAGCGACCCGTCCATCTACGCCATTGGCGACTGCACCCAGCGGCCCCTGCCCCTGTATGGCCGCACGGGACGGCTGGAAAGCGTGCCGAACGCGATCGAGCAGGCCAAGCAGGCCGCCGCCGATATCTGTGGCCGCGCCCCGCCGCCACCCGAGGTTCCGTGGTTCTGGTCCGACCAGTTCGAGTTGCGGTTGCAGATGGCGGGCCTCGCCTTCGACGTGCACGAGGCGGTGGTTCGCGGCGACAGCGGGGCCCCCGGTTTCGCCGTATTCCACCTCGACCCCGAGCATCGCGTGCTGGCGGTGGAAGCCGTCAATGCCCCAGCCGAGTTCATGGCAGGGCGCATGCTGGTGGCAAGGCAGGCGCGGGTGGCGCCGGCCATCCTGCGCGACGCGGCACAGCCGCTGCGCGACCTCACCGCTTAAGCAAGAACGAGACACAGGGAAGACGTCCATGCCGCAGGTCACCTATATCGAGCACGATGGCACCGCGCATCAGGTCGAGCTGGAGGAGGGGCTTTCGGTCATGCGCGGCGCGGTGGACAACGGCGTGCCGGGGATCGACGCCGATTGCGGCGGCGAATGCGCCTGCGCCACCTGCCACGTCTTCGTCGAGGAAGCCTGGCTGGAGCGGACCGGCGAGCCGAGCGAGCAAGAGGCGAGCATGCTGAGCTTCGCCGCGACGGCCCAGCCGAACTCGCGCCTGTCCTGCCAGATCACGATGAGCGCGGCGCTCGATGGCCTTGTCGTCCGGCTGCCCGAAGCCCAGCACTGAGGGAGAGTAAGCGATGAACGCCCCCGTCAGCTACGATCCGCATGCCGATGCCTGGACCACGCCGCTCGACCAGCTCGACCCGGGCAACCCGGCGCGCTTCCAGGACGATACGATGTGGCCGACCTTCGCGCGGCTGCGGCGCGACGCGCCGGTGCACTACAGCACCACCAGCCCGATGTTCGGCCCCTACTGGTCGGTGACCAAGTACAAGGACATCATGGCGGTCGAGGTGAACCATAAGGCGTTCAGCTCCGACAGCGGCTTCGGTGGCATCTCCATCCGCGACCGGCCGAAGGAGCTGCAGCTGCCGATGTTCATCGCCATGGACCCGCCGCGGCACGACGATCAGCGCAAGGTGGTGCAGCCGATCGTCGCTCCCGCCAACTTGGCGAAGCTGGAAGGCATCATCCGCGACCGGGTCTGCACGATCCTGGACGGCCTGCCGCGCAACGAGACCTTCAACTGGGTCGAGCATGTCTCGATCGAGCTGACGGTGACGATGCTGGCGACGCTGTTCGACTTCCCCTACGAGGACCGCCGCAAGCTGAGCTTCTGGTCGGATTGCGCGACGGCGGCGCCCGAGGCCGGCGGCTACATCGACTCGGAGGCGAAGCGCGAGGAAGTCTTCGCCGAATGCCTCGCCTATTTCACCGACCTGTGGAACCAGCGGGTGAATGCCGATCCGCGGCCGGACCTGATCTCCATGCTGGCGCACGGCGAGGCGACGCGGAACATGACGCCGCGCGAATACCTCGGCAACCTGATCCTGCTGATCGTCGGCGGCAATGACACCACGCGTAATTCGATCAGCGGCGGCGTGCTGTTCCTCGACCGGAATCCCGGCGAATACGCCAAACTGCGGGCCAACCCGGGACTGATCGAGACCATGGTGCCGGAGATCATCCGCTACCAGACGCCGCTTGCGCATATGCGCCGCACCGCGGTGCAGGACGTCGAGCTCGGCGGCCAGCGCATCAAGGCCGGCGACAAGGTGGTCATGTGGTACATCTCCGGCAACCGCGACCCGGAGGCGATCGAAGAGCCGGAGCGCTTCATCATCGACCGCAAGCGGCCGCGCCAGCATCTGTCCTTCGGCTTCGGCATCCACCGCTGCGTCGGCAACCGGCTGGCGGAGCTGCAATTGAAGATCCTGTGGGAGGAGATCCTGAAGCGCTTCGACCGGATCGAGGTGGTCGGCGAGCCGAAGCGCGTCTTCTCCTCCTTCGTGCACGGGATCACCGACCTGCCGGTGCGTATCCCCGGCTGATCAGCCCTCCCGGGCCGCCGTGGGCAGCCCGTGCAGGATCAGCCGCACCGCGAAACGCGCGGCGCCGTCCGGATCGGGCGGCGCACGCCGCAGCATCTGTTCGCCGATATAGCGGGCGATGCCGATCGCCCCCGCCGTCAGATAGGCGGTATCGGCCCCGGGGGCGAGCCGGTCGCCGAGGATGCCGGTGAGAGATTCGCGGATTTCCTCGAAGACCGCGCGCTGCGCCGGGGTCGCGTCCATCCGCACATGCGGCGGGCCTGCGGCGGTGCCGCCGTATTCCTCGACCAGAAAATGGAAATAGGCGCGCAGCGCACCACCCAGCCAGGCTTCCAGGTCCATCGCCTTCGCGCGTTCCGCCCGCAGCAGCGGACGCAGCCGCTGCGCCGCATCGGCCGCCAGCGCGCGGGCGATCTCCTCCTTGGAACGGAAGTAGTTGTAGAAGGTGCCGGAGGCGAGGTCGGTGGCGCGTATGATGTCGCGCACGCTGACGGCTTCGTAACCCTGCTCGGCGAAGGCGCGTCGCGCGGCGGCCAGGATGGCCTCCCGGTTCCGCGCCTTGGTCTGGGCGCGCCGGCCGGCCTCAGTGACGTCGCTGGAACTCGACATGCCGCCCAGGAAAAACCCTGCGCGGCGATCGGGCAAGGGGCTTCGGCGATCCGCCCGACTTCGGCTAGCATCCCGGACAAGACGCGAAGGGGGAAATGCGACATGACGGATATCGGCATCGGCGCGCCGGTCAGGCGGGTGGAGGATGCGCGTTTCCTGCGCGGTGCCGGCCGCTTCGTCGATGACATCGCGGCACCGGGCGCGGCATACCTGCACGTCCTGCGTTCCCCGCACGCCGCGGCCCGCATCACCGCCATTGACACCACGGCGGCCCGCGCTATGCCGGGCGTGCTGCTGGTGCTCACCGCGGCCGAGCTCGACATACCGGCGCGGCTACGCTGTGTCACGCCGCGGCACCGGCGGGACGGCTCGCCGCTGGTGCAGCCGCCCTGGCGGGTGCTGCCGGCCGATGCGGTGCGGCATGTCGGCGATGCGATGGCCGCCGTGGTGGCGACGACGCCGGCCGCGGCGCAGGATGCGGCCGAGCGGATCGAGGTCGGCTACGAGCCGCTGCCCTCCGTCACCGACCTGGCCGAGGCGGCGCGCACGGGCGCGCCGGCGGTCTGGCCCGACTTCGCGCCGGACAACGAGTGTTTCCATTTCTCCTTGGGCGACTTCGCCGCGGTGGAGGCGACCTTCGCCCGGGCGGCGCATGTCGTCGCGCTCGACTACCGGATCAGCCGCGTCTCGGCCAATCCGATGGAGCCGCGGAATGCGCTGGCGACGCACGACCCGATCGAGGACCGCTACACCCTCTATACCGGCACGCAGCTGCCGCATGTGATGCGGAACGAGATCGCCGAATTCGCGCTCGGTATCCCCTCCAACCGGCTGCGGATCGTCTCTCCCGATGTCGGCGGCGGCTTCGGGATGAAGGAGAGCCCCTTCCCCGAGCATGTGCTCTGCCTGCTGGCGGCGCGGCGGCTCGGCCGGCCGGTGCGCTGGACGGCGACGCGGACCGAGAGCTTCCTGAGCGACAGCCATGCCCGGGACAATGTCTCGACCGCCGAGCTTGCCGTCGCGGCGGACGGCACCTTCCTGGCGATGCGGGTGCGCACGCTGTCGAACATGGGCGCCTATCTCGCCTGGCAGGGGCCGGTCTCCTCGACCAACAACGTGGGCGGCCTCGCCGGCGTCTACCGCACGCCGCATATCTGCACTGAGGTGACGGGCTACTTCACCAATACCCAGCCGACCGCACCCTATCGCGGCGCCGGGCGGCCGGAGGCGATCCATGCGATGGAGCGGCTGGTCGACCTCGCCGCCGGCAAGCTCGGCATGGACCGCGCGGAGATCCGCGTCCGCAACATGATCCGGCCGGAGGAGATGCCGTTCCAGACCGGCCTCGATTACGCCTATGACAGCGGCGACTTCCCGCGCAACCAGGCGCTGGCGATGCAGGCGGCGGATTGGGACGGCTTTCCGGCGCGACGCGCGCAGTCGGACGCACGCGGCATGCTGCGCGGCATCGGCATCGCCAATGCGATCGAGAGCGCCGGCGGACCGCACCGAAAGCCGCTGGAGGAAGGCGCCGAGATCCGCTTCGATTCCGGCGGCACCGCCACCATCCTGCTCGGCAGCCACAACCACGGCCAGGGGCATGAAACGGTGTTCCGCCAGATCATCGCCTCGCAGCTCGGCCTGGCGCCGGACCGGGTGCGGATCCAGTTCGGCGACACGGACGTGGTGGCGCATGGCCGCGGCACCATCGGCTCGCGCAGCATGATGGCGGCCGGCGGCGCGCTGGTCGGCGCGGCGGAGAAGGTGATCGCCCGCGGCAAGCAGATCGCCGCGCACCTGCTGGAAGCGGCTGAGGCGGACATGGAATTCGCCGATGGCACCTTCCGCGTGGTGGGCACCGACCGGGGCCTCGGGCTCGAGGCGGTGGCCAAGGCCAGCTACGTGCCCGGCGCGCTGCCGGACGGGGCGGAGCTCGGCCTCGGCGCCGCGCTGGTGACCCGGCCGGGCGACGCAACCTTCCCGAACGGCTGCCATGTGGCCGAGGTGGAGGTGGACCCCGAGACCGGCGAGACGCGGCTGCTGGCCTATGCCGTCGTCGATGATGTCGGCACCGTCATCAACCCGCTGCTGGTGAAGGGGCAGATTCATGGCGGCGTGGCGCAGGGCTTCGGCCAGGTCTTCGGCGAGGCGATCCTGTACGCCGGGGGCCAGTTGCT
The DNA here is from genome assembly GCF_004355005.1 of Dankookia rubra. Classification (GTDB taxonomy): domain Bacteria; phylum Pseudomonadota; class Alphaproteobacteria; order Acetobacterales; family Acetobacteraceae; genus Paracraurococcus; species Paracraurococcus ruber_A. The sequence goes on along the minus strand of NZ_SMSJ01000006.1, from coordinate 122,861 downwards.
GACGGCGAGCTTCCAGGACTACCCGATGCCGCGCGCCAGCGACTTCTCCGACATCCTGGTGAAGAGCAACCCGGTGCCGACCAGGACCAACCCGCTCGGCGTCAAGGGCGCCGGGGAGGCCGGCACGGTCGGCGCGCTGCCGGCGCTGGTCGGCGCGGTGGTGGATGCACTGCGGCCACATGGCGTCACGCATCTCGAGATGCCGCTGACGCCGGAGCGGGTCTGGGCAGCGATGCGCGGGTAGCGCTACGCCTTCGCGCCCCGCACCAGGCGGCCGGGCAGCGCGCCGGTCGCCTCGCCATCGCGGTAGGTGACGGCACCGTTCACCAGCGTGGCGGTGTAGCCATCGGCGCGCTGCACCAGCCGCTTGCCGCCGGCCGGCAGGTCGTAGCGCATCACCGGCACCTTCACCTGCAGCCGGTCGTAGTCGATGACGTTGATGTCCGCCTTCTTCCCCGCCGCCACCAGGCCGCGATCCGCCAGGCCAAGCGCCATCGCGTTGTCGCGGGTGAGGCGCTTCACGGCGAATTCGAGCGGGAGCCTCGGCCCGCGGGTGCGGTCGCGGGTCCAGTAGGACAGCATGTGGGTGGTGGACGACGCGTCGCAGATGATGCCGACATGCGCGCCGCCGTCGCCGAGGCCCATCAGCGTCTGCGGATGCTCCACCATGGTCCGCACCGCCTCCAGGTCGCCATCGGCGTAGTTGATGATCGGGCGGTTGAGGATGGCGCGGCCACCCTGCTCCATCATCCATTCCCAGGCCAGCTCGGCCGGCGCCATGCCGCGGCGTGCGGCGGTAACGCCGAGGCTGGTCTCCGGCAGCGGCTCGTAATCCGGCGGATCGCCCAGCCTGAAGATCATGTCCCAGGTATTCAGCCGCGCCCGTATCGCCGGGTCGGCGATCTCCTCCGCCAGCAGCCGTGCCTTGATTTCGGGGTCGCGCAGCGCCTGCATCCGCTGCTCGAAGGGCAGGTTAGCGACCGCCTGCCAGGAGGGCTTCGCCACGAAGGGGTGCTGCGACAGCTCGAAGCCGAACATCAGCCCGACCGGGCGGGCCATGACCTGCCCGGTCATCCGGATGCCCTCGCGGTTCGCCGCCTCGATCCTCTCCAGCAGGAAGCGCCAGAGCCAGGGCCGGCTCTCCCGCTGCAGCAGGGAAAAGGTCATGGGACGACCGGACGCCGTGCAGATGCGCTGCAGCCGGGCGAACTCGTCCTCCGGCTCATCGAAATCGGAGATCACCTGCATCCAGGACGCCCCGGCCTCGCCGACCGCGCGGCCGATCGCCTCCAGCTCGTCCTCCGGCGTCCCCAGCGTCGGGATATGCCGCCCGTCCAGCGTCTTGTGGGCGATGGCGCGGGAGGTCGAGAAACCCAGCGCGCCGGCACGGATCCCCTCGGCCGCAAGGCGTGCCATCTCGGCGATCTCCGCCGGCGTCGCCACCGCATGCGCCGCGGCCCGCTCGCCCATGGTGTGGACGCGCAGCGGCGCGTGCGTCACCTGCGCGGCAATGTCCATGTCGTAGTGGCGCGCGTCGAGCGTGTCCATGAACTCGCCGAAGGTCTCCCAGCTCCAGGGCAGGCCTTCGGCCAGCACCACCTCGGGCAGGTCCTCGACGCCCTCCATCAGCTTGACCAGCGCATCGCGCCGCGCCGGGAGGCAGGGCGCGAAGCCGACGCCGCAATTGCCGATCAGCGCCGTCGTGACGCCGTTGTAGCTGCTGCTGTCGATCCGGCTGCTCCAGGTGGCCTGGGCGTCGTAATGGGTGTGGATGTCGACGAAGCCGGGGGTGACGATCTTGCCGCGGGCGTCGATCTCCTCCGTCCCACGCCCGGCCACCTTGCCGACCTCGACGATCTTCCCGCCGGCGATCGCCACATCGGCCTCGAAGGGCTTGCCGCCGCCGCCATCCACCACGGTGCCGCCGCGGATCACCATATCCAGATCGGGCATGGAACGTCTCCCTCGCTTTGCCGGCAGGATGGGCCGGGGGACGGGCCTGTCAACCGACTTCCGCGCGGCGCATCATGCCCGGAAAGAGGGAGATACCGTAACGTGGCCAATATCCTGCTGATCCACGGCGCCTATCAGGGCGGCTGGATCTGGACCCGGGTCGCCGCCAGGCTGCGCGCCGCGGGCCACCTGGTGCTTGCCCCCAGCCTCGACGGCTGCGCCGAGCGGGCGCATGCCATCCGCCCCCGCATCACCACCGAGAGCCAGGCGGAGGAACTGGCCTCCCTGCTGTTCCACGAGGATTGGCGGGATGCGGTGGTCGCCGGCACCTCGACCGGCGGGATGGTGATGTGCAAGCTGGCTGAGCTGGCGCCGGAGCGCATCGGCCGACTGGTCTTTGCCGATGCCCTGGCGCTGCAGGATGGCGAGAAGTTGCCCGACATCGTCGCCCGGCCGACCGCGGTGAACACCGAACTGACCAGCGGGCCGAGCCGGGCGGATGCCGAGGGTCGGCTCTTCGCCGAGCTGGATGCCGGGACCCGCGCCTGGACGCTGGAGCGGATCTGCCAGCACCCGATCCTCCCCATGACGGCGCCGGTGGTGCTGCCGCGCTTCTGGTCGATGCCCTGGCAGGCCAGCGTGGTCTGGTGCCGCCGCAGCCAGAACCCGCCGGTCGCGCACCAGCGGCGGCTGCAGCAGGCGCTTCGGGCCGCCTGGCATGAGCTGGATACCGGCCATTACCCGATGCTGAGCGAGCCGGCGGCCCTGGCCGGGCTCATCGCCGAGTAATCGTTGCGATGCGCCGCCCCGGGCCTATCTTGCACCGCAGCAGGAGTGCCCGATGCCCGCGCCGCATACCCTCGCCGAGCTGGAAGCCGATGTTGCCCGCGAGCTGGCGCTGACGGCCCATCCGCGCGCGCCCTGGCTGGTGCCGAAGACCAGCGGCGGGGCACCGGTGCTGGACTGCCTGGTGATCGGCGCCGGGCAATGCGGCCTGGCCGTCGCGCATGCCCTGCGGCGCGACCGGGTGGACAACATCCTGGTGGTGGACCGCGCCCCGTCGGGGCGGGAGGGTCCCTGGGTCACCTATGCCCGGATGCACAACCTGCGCTCGCCGAAGGATCAGATCGGCCCGGACCTCAAGCTGCCCGCCCTCACCTACCAGGCCTGGCACGAGGCGCAGTGGGGCGAGGCGGATTTCGCGGCGATGCCCTGGATCCCGAAGGAGCGCTGGCAGGACTACCTCGGCTGGTTCCGCGGGGTCACCGGCATCCCCGTGCGCAATGGCGTCGCTGCCGGCGCGATCTCCCCCGCCCGCACCGATGACGGCCTGCCCTGCCTGGCGGTCGAGACCAGCCGCGGGCCGCTGCTGGCGCGGAAGGTGGTCATGGCGACAGGGCAGGTCGGGATCGGGCACTGGTGGATGCCGGAATTCGTCGCGGCGCTGCCAGCCGCGCTGCGCGCCCATGCGGCCGACGGGATCGACTTCGCCGCGCTCGCTGGCCGCGTCGTGGCGGTGCTCGGGGCCGGCGCCTCCGCCTTCGACAATGCCGCGGTGGCGCTGGAAGCCGGCGCGGCCGAGGTTCACCTGTTCTGCCGCCGTGCCGAGCCGATGGACGTGCAGCCCTATCGCTGGCTGACCTTTGCCGGCTTCCTGAAGCACCTGCACGAGATGCCGGACGCCTGGCGCTGGCGGTTCATGGCGAAGATCCTCGGGATGCGGGAAGGCTTCGCGCAGGACACCTACGACCGCGCCAGCCGCTTCCCCAACTTCACCATGCATCTCGGCCGGCCCTGGACCGATGCGCGGGCCGAGAACGGCCGTGCCGTGCTGGCGACGCCGCGCGGCGACTTTGCCGCCGACTTCCTGATCTGCGGCACCGGCGTGCGGATGGATCCGGGCGCGGTGCCGGAACTGGAGCATTGCGCCGGCAACATCGCGCAATGGCACGACCGCTACGCGCCGCCACCCGAGGAGGCCGACGAGCGCATCGGCCGCTTCCCCTACCTGAACCCCGACAGCTCCTTCGCCGAGAAGCGCCCGGGCGAGACGCCCTGGATCCGCGACATCCACCTGTTCGGGATCGGAACCAGCCTGTCCTTCGGCCCCGCCGGGAGCTCGATCAACGCGATGAGCATCGCCGCGCCGCGGGTCGCCGCCGGGGTGACGCGCGGCCTGTTCGAGGCCAACATGCCGCGGCTCTACGACGATCTGCTGGCCTATGACCTGAAGCAGGTGCGGCTGGACCCGGCGCGGATCGCCGCGGAGTAGCCGGCCGCGCCATCCCGTGCTGGGATGCCCCGAGCAGCGCGGAGACCACCATGAGCCTCGCCGAAGGTCGTATCCCCGTCCTCGACATCGCGCCGACCCTGGCCGGCGAGCCCGCCGCGGCGGAGGCGCTGGCCGAGCGCGTCGCCCGGACCTGCGAGGATACCGGCTTCCTGGTGCTGTCCGGCCACGGCATCGACCCGGCCCTGCCGGCCGGCTGCTTCGAGGCCGCGGCACGCTTCTTCGCCCTGCCGGAGGAGGTCAAGCTGTCGCTCAAGGTGGGTGCGCTCAACATCGGCTTCCTGCCGACCGGGGCGCAGGTGATCCGCACCAGCAGGGTGGCCGAGGTGAAGAAGCCCAACCTGAACGAGAGCTTCTACATTATCCGCGACCGCGGCCCCGACCACCCGGACATCCTCGCCGGCAAGCCTTTCGTCGCGCCCAACCGCTGGCCGCCCGGCCTGCCCGGCTTCCGCGAGGCGACGCTGGCCTATTTCACAGCGATGGAGGCCCTGGCCCTGCGCCTGCTGCCGGTGGTCTCCATGGCGCTCGGCATGCCGCGGGACTACCTGGCCGGCGACTTCCGCGACCCGGCCTGCACCCTGCGGCTGATCCGCTACCAGCCGCAGCCGGAGCCCGAGGAGGGCCGCTTCGGCTTCGCCCCGCATATCGATACCAACCTGATCACCTTCCTGGCGCAATCGGCCCTGCCCGGGCTGGAAGTACGGACCCGGGAGGGCGAGTGGCTGCGCCCGCCGGCCATCCCCGGCACCTTCGTGGTGAACACGGCCGAGATGCTCGGCCGCTATTCCAACAACCGCTTCGCACCGACACCGCACCGGGTGGTGAATGCCGCCAACGAGATGCGCTATGCCATTCCCTTCTTCTTCGGCCCCGACAACGACGCGGTGATCCGCCCGGTACCGAGCTGCGTCTCGGCGGAGAACCCGGCGTGCTACGAGCCGCTGCTGTACGAGGATCATCGCCGCAAGCTGAACCAGGCGAATTTCGCCCATCGGCAAGCGCCAGCCGAGGTCTGATGGCAGCAAGGCCGGGGAGGAAAAGTATTCCCTCCCCGGACCCCTCCCTTCCTTTCTGGGAGTCGGGTGCCGCCGCGCGGCGAATGCCAGACTCACAGAAATAGATGAGGGGTCCGGGGAGAATACCTTCTCCCCGGCCTTTGGGGGCTTCGCGCCCGCCGCCGCCCGGGTCTAATCTCCCCGCCAACGGCGACTCTTTGGGGAAACGGGCCATGGACGGCTTCAATATGGGCGGGATTCCGGCACTGGCCGAGGAGCACCGGATGGTGCGCGACCTCGTCGTCAAGTTCGTCGAGCGCGACCTGATGCCGCTCGAGGCCGCGGTGCTGAAGCGGGAATCCGAGGGCCAGCGCTACGGGCTGACGCCGGAGGAAGAGGCCCCGTTGCTGAAGACCTGCAAGGAGCTCGGCCTCTGGGGCCTGGATGTACCCGAGGAGTTCGGCGGCGCCGACCTGCCGCTGGCCGCCCTCATGGCGGTCGAGGAGGAGATGGGCCGCACCGTCACACCCTTCCTCTTCCCGCCCGACAGCCCCAACCTGCACATGCTGAAGGCGGTGGCGAACGAGGACCAGCGGCGCCGCTACCTCGACCCGTATGCGCGCGGCGAGATGCGCTCCTCCATCGCCATCTCCGAGCCCGGGGCCGGCGGCGACCCGGCGGGGATGACCACCCGCGCGGTCAGGGATGGCGACGGCTGGGTCATCAACGGCCGCAAGATCTGGGTCAGCGGCGTGCCCCGGGCCGACTTCATCATCCTCATGGCGCGGACGGGTGAGGGCAAGCGGCAGGAAGGTGTCACCGCCTTCATCGTCGACCGCGGCACTCCGGGCTTCGTCATCGAGCGCGAGATCCCGATGATCGGCGGGAGGCGGACCTACGAGCTGGTCTTCGAGGATTGCCGCGTCGCCGACGCCCAGGTGCTGGGCAAGCTCGGCGAGGGCTATGCGCCGATGCAGCTGCGGCTGAACGTGCGCCGGCTGCAGATGGGCGCGCGCTGCACCGGCATGGCGCGGCGGGCCTTGGCCATGATGTGCGAGCAGGCGAAGAACCGCACCACCTTCGGGGTCAAGCTGGCCGACCGCCAGGCGATCCAGTGGTGGATCGCCGAGGCCGCGACCAAGATCCACATCTGCCGCCTGATGGTGCGCGATGCCGCGGCGAAGATGGGCGCCGGCGAGGACGTGCGGACCGAGGCCTCGATGCTGAAGGTCTTCGCCACCGAGATGGCGCAGGAGGTGCTGGACCACGCTATGCAGACCTTCGGGGCCATGGGCATGACGAAGGAGCTGCCCCTCCAGCTCATGGCCAACCAGGTCCGGGTGCAGCGGATCTACGAAGGCCCGAGCGAGGTGCACCGCATGGCGATCGCCAAGCGGGTGCTGAAGAACGGCATCTGATCCGCGACCTTCGGGGGGAAACAAGCATGGCGGACAACGCCTACAATGTCGGCGACCTGGTGGCGGAGTTCCTCTCGCGCATCGGCGTCACCACCTGCTTCGGCATCGTCTCCGTCCACAATATCCCGATGCTGGACGGCATCGGCCGGCGCAACGCCATCCGCTACTGCATGGCGCGGGGCGAGATGGGCGGGGCGCACATGGCGGATGCCTATGCGCGGGTCTCCGGGCATCTCGGGGTGATGTTCTCCTCGACCGGGCCGGGCGCCGCCAATACGGTGCCGGGCCTGGTGGAGGCGCAGTTCGCCGGCTCCCCGGTGCTGCACATCACCGGCCAGACGCCGACGAAGTTCATCGACCGCGACATGGGCACGGTGCACGACGTGCCCGGCCAGACCGCGATGCTTGCCGCCGTCGGCAAGGCCGCCTTCCGCATCCGCTCGGCGCAGGAGGCGTTGGGCGTGCTGACCCGCGCCGCGGCGCTGGCCCTCACGCCGCCGATGGGCCCGGTCAGCGTCGAGGTGCCGATCGACATCCAGCGCACGCCCATCCCGCGCCCGGCGCAGCTGGACACGCTGGTCCTTCCGGTGCCGCCGCCCACGCCGCCATCGGAAGCCGCGCTCGACGAGGCGGCGGAGATCCTGGCCCGGGCGAAGCGGCCGATGCTCTGGCTCGGCAACGGCGCCAAGGCCGCCGGCGCCGAGGCCCTGGCGCTGCTGGCGCTCGGCTTCGGCGCGGTGTCGTCCTGGAACGGGCGCGGCATCGTGGCCGAGGACCATGCGATGACCCTCGGCGGGCTGCATGGCAACGGTGCGCCGCGCGTGCAGGAATTCTACAAGACCTGCGACGCCATGCTGGTCGTCGGCTCCCGCCTGCGCGGGCATGAGACGGGGGATTTCTCCCTGCCCCTGCCCGAGCCGCGCGTGCATGTCGATGTCGACCCCCGCGCCAATGGCCGCACCTACGGCAACACCGCCTTCGTCTGCGGCGACGCGGCGCTGGCCATGGCCGGGCTGGCGAAGCGGCTGCAGGGGCGCATGGCCGTCGATCCCGGCTTCGCCGCCGACTTCGCGGCGATGAAGGAGCGGGCGCTGGCGGAATACCGCGACACGCTCGGCCCCTATGCCGATTTCCCGGCGGAGCTGCGCCGCGCCCTGCCGCGCGATGCGCTCTGGGTGCGCGACATCACCATCAGCAATTCCTCCTGGGGCAACCGGGTCTTCCCGGTCTATGGCCCGCGCGACGCGGTCCACCCGATCAGCGCGGCGATCGGCCCGGGCCTGCCGATGGGGATCGGCGCGGCGATGGCGGGCGGCGGCCGCAAGGCCATCGCCATGGTCGGCGACGGCGGCTTCGCGATGAACCAGACCGAGCTCTGGACCGCCGTGCAGGAACGTGCCGAGCTGGTCATCATGGTGATGAACGACCGCGGCTACGGCGTCATCAAGCATATCCAGGGCGCGCTGCAGGACGGCCGGATGTTCTTCGGCGACCTGCTGGGGCCGGACCTGCAGAAGCTGGCCGCCGTCGCCGGCCTGCCGAGCTTCAAGGTCAGCCGGGCCGAGGAACTGGCCGGGACGGTGGCGAAGGCCGTCGCCACCCCGGGTCCGAGCCTGGTCGAGGTGGACATGACCGCGATCGGAGCCTTCCCGCCCTATGCGCCCTACAACAACATGGGCATCTACGCGAAGCGGGCGGCGGAATAGCCGCTCGCGCCCGCCCTGCTACGGCCGGCCGCTGCCGCCGCCGCCGCCGTCGTTGCCGCGCGAGGAGCCGAGCCGGTCCTGGCGGTCCATCTCCTGCAGGGCCAGGTTCGCCCCGGCCGCGGCGCGCGGCAGCACCGGCATGGCGGCCAGGCGCTGCACCGTCGCGGCGCCGCCCAGGGTGAAGACCGGCGGCGAGAGGATGCGCTCCGCCGCCGCGGCATCGCCGGCGCGCAGCGCGCGGGACGCGCCGTAAAGCCCATCCACCACCGCCTGGGTCGGCACGTTCGGCGCGATGCCGAAGGCCGCCTGCACTTCCCGCATGCCGAAGCCGAGTTCGGTCGAGACATTCGGGTTGAAGCCGCGCCAGCGCGGGCCGTAGGGCAGCTCGACCGTCAGGAACGTATAGTTAGCGACCGCGCGCGCCGCCTGATCGGGCCGGCCGGCGACGCTGCCGGGGTTGCCGAAGACATAGGCGGTATTGATCATTGCCGCCCGCACCGGGTCGCCGGCGCCCACCACGGCATCGTTCGGCAGCGTGGCCCAGCCATTCGGTGGCTGCTGCGGCGGGGTGCAGCCCGCCAGAAGCGGCAGGCAGAACAGGGCCGCGCGCAGGGCGAAGGCGGGCCGGGATCGGTCGAAGGCCATGATGCTGGAAGTCTCCTGCTGCACCGAACGGTGAAGGGCCCGGCCTCAACGGCGTCGGACCAGTATAGTCGCCCGTTGCAACGAATTCATGCGTCATCTCGGCGTGAGGCGTCCCGGTGGCGGCGGCCGCTTTCCGCCCCGCCGCAAGGGTGCATAATCGCCGCAACGGATGGGGGGAAATGCGGCATGAGCGGCAGTGGCACGGGCAATACGGGCAAGCCAGCGGGCTGGGGTGCAACCGGCGCCGCGGACACGCCGGCCGCACAGCTGCGCCGCAAGTACCCCACCTTCAACGATCTCCAGCGCCGGGCGAAATGGCGCGTCGCCCGCTTCGCCTACGACTTCGTGGCGGGCGGCGTCGGCGACGGCGCGCCGAACGTGGCGCACAACCGGGCGGCGATGGACGCGGTGCGGATCGTGCCGCGTTATGCGGTCGACCTTTCCGGCGTCAACATCGCCACCTCGATCTTCGGCCGCGACTATGGGGCCCCGGTCGGCGTCGCGCCGATGGGCAATGTCGGCATGGTCTGGCCGCGGGCGGATGCCATCCTGGCCGCCGCGGCGCAGGCCGCGCGCATCCCCTATGTATCGTCCACCGTCGCCAACGTGGGCATGGAGGAACTGGCGCGGATCGCCCCCGACAGCCTCTGGTTCCAGCTCTATGGCATGCCGGCCGAACACCACCGGCTGTCCCTCGACATGATCGCTCGGGCCGAGGCGGTGGGCGCACATGCGCTGGTCGTCACGCTCGACGTGCCGATGCGGCAGAAGCGGGTGCACGACGTGCGCAACGGGCTGGTGGTGCCGTTCAGGTTCCGGCCGCGGACCATCTTCGACATCGCCCGCGCGCCCTTCTGGGCGCTGGAGATGCTGCAGAAGGGCCAGCCGCGCTTCGAGAACATGCGGAAATACGTCGGCGAGACTGCCTCGGTCGGCGAGTTGGCCAGCTTCGTCACGCAGAACATGACCACCGGCGTGACCTGGGACGACATCGCCCGGTTCCGGGAGGCCTGGCCGCGCGCCCTGGTGCTGAAGGGCATCCAGCATCCGGCGGATGCGGAACGCGCCGTGGCACTCGGCGTCGACGGCATCTGGGTCTCGAACCATGGCGGCCGGCAGTTCGATGCGGCGCCGGCCTCGATCGACACGGTGCCGGCGATCGCGGCCGCGGTCGGCGGGCGGGCGAAGATCCTCTATGACGGCTCGATCCGCTCCGGGCTCGACGTGCTGCGGGCGCTGGCGGCGGGGGCGGATTTCTGCTTTGCCGGGCGGGCCTTTCTGCTCTCGGTCGCGGCGATCGGCCAAGCCGGTGGCGGCCATGCAACGGCCGCCTTCATGGAGGAGATCCGCGGCACCTTCGGCCAGGCCGGCATCCGCAGCGTGGCGGAGGTGACGACGGCGACGGTGCTGCACCCGAATGCCGTGCGGTTCGAGCCGGAAGGAAACGCGGCGGGGGTCGAGGCGCCGAGGCGCCGAGTGGGGTAAGGCCGGGGGAAGGGTATTCTCCCCGTTCAACGCATGCGTCCACCCCCATCATCCCTTTTCCCGAGTCGGCGCCCGACTCACAAAGGGGAAGGGAGGGGCTTGGGGAGGGAATACCTTTCCTTCCCCAACCTTGCCTCAGCCGCCGTCTCGCAGAAGTTCCCCGATCACCCTCTCCAGGTGCTGCAGCGTGTTGCACACCGCCGTCACCCGGCAATGCGGCGCATAGCGCAGCATGTCGGAATCCCCCGTCCCCCACAGCGTGCGGTATTCCGGGTTCAGCCAGACGATCTGCTTCGACCGGTCAGCCATGCGGGTCAGGATGTCGGTGCGCGGGTCGGTTCGGTTGCCGCGTCCGTCGCCCAGCACGATGACCGTTGTGTGGCTGTCCAGCAGTCGCATGTGCGCGGCCTCGAAATCCGCCAGTGCCATGCCGTAGTTGGACGACCCGAAGCCGGCCCGCGCCATGACCTCGGGGATCGCCGTCTCGATCGGGTTGCGCGCGAGGATCTCCGAGACATCGACCAGGTTGCCGGAGAAGGCGAAGGCGTGCAGGTCGGACAGCGCCTCGTTCAGCGAATAGAGGAACAGCAGCAGGAATTGCGCGATGGCGGCGACCGAGCCGCTGACGTCGCAGAGCACCACCAGCTTCGGCTTCTGGATTCGCTCCTGCTTCCAGATGGTGTGGAAGGGGATCCCGTCCCAGCCCATGTTCCGCCGGAGCGTCCGCCGCACGTCCAGCACCCCGCGGCGGTCGCGCTTGCGGTTGCGGCCGTATTGCGTCGCCAGACGGCGGGCCATGGCGCGGACCAGCAGCCGCATGCGCTCGTGGTCGCGCCGATCGATGGCGGACAGGCGCGTCTGGGTCAGCATCCGCTCGCGGAAGGCCTCGGTCTCGCCGCGGGCATAGAGCGCCAGGTTCTGCTCGACGAACTCCTTCACCTGCTCCCGCAGCCGGTCGCGGCCCTGGCGCAGGCGGCCGGTCCGCTCGGCTTCCGGCGCGGCGGTGATGGCACGTTCCAGCGCCTGCAGCCCCATCCGTTCCAGGATGCGGCGGGTGAAGAGGTTGACCTGGGTGAAGAGCGCGATGTTGGACAGGCCGGCCTCCTGCCCCGCCCGCTCCACCGCCGCGGCCAGCGCCGCCTGGTCGCCGGCCAGCAGCATCTCCGCCAGCGGCCCGCCGCCACCCCCGTTGCCCTCGCCCTCGCCGCCGCCGGCCTCGCCGCCCGGCGGGGGTTGCGGCCCCGGCGGCGCCTCCGTCTCCGGTTCCGCCCCGGCGGAGAAGTGGCCGCGCTTGAAGAACAGGTCGAAGATCGCGCCGAACTCGCGCTTTTCCTCCACGGTCTTGGCCATGACGATGGCAAGCGTGTCGCGCAGCCGATCGCGGTCGGCGAAGCCCACGACCTGCGCTGCCCGGGTCGCGTCGATGCTCTCGGCCGGGGAGATCCGCAGCCCGGCGCTGCGGGCGGCGCGGAAGAAGTCGAGCAGCGGGCCTTCCATGGAAGCGCTGGCCATCAGCGTACCGGGACCGCCTCCCGTTTCGCCTTCAGCAGCAGGTCGGCGATCTGCGGCTGCACCGCCTCGATGTCGCTCTCGAACTTGAGCAGCACGTTCAGCGTGTCCCGCACCATGGCGTGGTCCAGCTGCGCCGCATGCAGCAGCACCAGCACCCGCGCCCAGTCGATGGTCTCGCTGACCGAGGGCAGCTTCTTCAGGTCGAGCCCGCGCAGCTGCTGCACGAAGGCCACAAGCTGCCGCCGCAGGTCCTCGGCCGCGTCGGGGACGCGGGAGGCGATGATCCGAGCCTCCAGCCGCGCATCCGGCAGGCCGATATGCAGGTGCAGGCAGCGGCGCTTGAGCGCATCGCCCAGGTCGCGCATGGAATTGGACGTCAGCAGCACGATCGGCGCGATGTCGGCCTTCACCGTGCCGATCTCCGGGATGCTGACCTGGTAGTCCGACAGCAGCTCGAGCAGGAAGGCCTCGAATTCCTGGTCGGCCTTGTCGACCTCGTCGATCAGCAGCACCGCCCCGCCCGGCTCCCGCAGCGCCCGCAGCAGGGGGCGGGGCTCGAGGAATTCCTCGGAGAAGAACAGGTCGCTGACGCCGTGCAGGCGGCGCATCGCCGCCTCCATCCCCGGCTCCTCGCCGAGGACGCTGCCCAGCCGGTCCTTCAGGATCTGGGTGTAGAGCAGCTGCTTGCCGTACTTCCACTCGTACAGCGCCTTCGACTCGTCAAGTCCCTCGTAGCACTGCATGCGGATGAGGCTGAGGCCGAGCCAGGATGCCGCGGCCTTGGCCAGCTCGGTCTTGCCGACGCCGGCCGGCCCCTCGACCAGGATTGGCTTGCGGAGGTGGTGGGCGAGGTAGAGGGCGGTGGAGATCTGCCGGTTGGCGATATAGCCGGCGCCCTGCAGCCCGGCCTCGGTGGCATCGATCGAGGACAGCAACCCGTGCCAGGCGATGCTCATGCTGCGGTTCGACTCATGGGGGACGTCTCCGGTTCGGCGTTGCCGCTTTCCCCCATCATGGCCCGGCCGGGGCCGGCGGACAAATCCGCGCCGGGGGGTCTGGAGCGATCCGCCCACTCGTCTAGACTGTGCTCCAAGGAAACAGTCCCAGGAGATTTCGGTGCATTTGTCCGACCGGGTCACCGGCGCGGTCCTCGTGGCCCTGGGCGGCGCGGCCGCCATCGTGGGGTCCCGCCTGCCGGCGGTGCCCGGCCAGGATGTCGGGCCGGCCGCCTTCCCCCTCGTCATCGGCAGCGGCCTCGTCATTTGCGGCGCCCTCATCGCCTTCGGCGTCGGCCGCAGCTTCGAGGTGCCGGAGGAGGAGGATGCCGGCCCCGGCCCCTGGCGGCTGGGCGGCCTCCGCGCCCTGATCCCGCCCGCGCTGCTGGCCTTCTACGTTTATGCCTCGGAGCCGCTCGGCTTCCTGCTGACCGGGGCGATCATGGTGCTGGTCGCCGCCTTCGCGCTCGGCGCCCGGCCGCGGCTGGCGGTGCCGCTGGCAATCGTCGCGCCGCTGCTGGTGCATCTCGCCTTCTACAAGCTGCTGCGGGTGCCGCTGCCCGCGGGCGTCCTGCCGGCCCCGTGGTGACCCCGACATGATGGACCTTCTCGAAGCCTGCCGCATGGTCGCGCAGGTCGATGTCGTCGTCGCCATCCTGGCCTCGGCCATCTACGGGCTGGTGGTGGGCTCGCTGCCCGGCCTTTCCGCCACCATGGCGACGGCGCTGCTGGTGCCGGTGACCTTCTGGCTCTCGCCGATCGCCGCGATCGCCACGATCATCACGGCCTCGGCCATGGCGATCTTCTCCGGGGATATTCCGGGCTGCCTGCTGCGCATCCCCGGCACGCCCGCCAGCGCCGCCTACACGGACGAAGCCTATGCCATGACCCGCAAGGGCCAGGCGGAGATGGCGCTCGGTGCCGGGCTCTGGTTCTCGGCGATCGGCGGCGTCGTCGGCACCCTGTCGCTGGTGCTGATGGCCCCGCTGCTGGCCGAGATGGCGCTGTCCTTCTCGACCTACGAGTATTTCTGGCTCGCCTTCCTCGGACTGATGTGCGCGACGCTGGTGGCGCGGTCCTCGCCCATCAAGGCCATCGCTTCCATGCTGCTCGGCCTGCTGGTCTCCTGCATCGGCATGGAGAACCCGGCGGGGACGCCGCGCTTCACCTTCGGGCTCACGGACCTGCTGGGCGGGATCGAGCCGATCCCGGCCCTGGTCGGCGTCTTCGCGGTGTCCGAGGTGATGCGGGCGATGGTGACGGCGGAGCCGCCGCCGCTGCCCCGGCGGAAGTTCGGTTCCATCCTGGCGAACCAGTGGATGCTGACCAAGAAGTACCAATGGCCGATGTGGCGCGGCAACATCATCGGCATCATCATCGGCGTGCTGCCGGGCGCCGGGGCCGACATGGCGGCCTGGGTCAGCTACGCCATGAGCAAGAAGTTCTCGAAGGAGCCGGAGCTCTTCGGCACCGGCCACCCGGAAGGGCTGGTCGAGGCGGGCGCCTCCAACAACGCCTCGCTCGCCTCGGGCTGGGTGCCGAGCCTGCTCTTCGGCATCCCGGGCGACACCATCACGGCGATCGCCATCGGCGTGCTCTACATGAAGGGGCTGAACCCCGGCCCGACGCTGTTCACCGAGCGGGCGTCGAGCATGTACGCGCTCTATCTCATCTTCATCATCGCCAACATCATCATGATCCCGCTCGGCATCATCATGATTCGGATCGCCAGCACCGTGCTGCGGGCGCCGCGGGCGGCAGTGATGCCGGTGATCCTTCTGCTCTGCGCGGTCGGTGCCTTCGCCACCGGCAGCAACCTGTTCTCGGTCCTGCTGGTCGGTGTCTTCGGCATCTTGGGCTTCGTGATGGAGCGCAACGGCTATCCCGTGGCGGCGCTGGTGCTGGGGATCGTGATGGGGACAATGGTGGAGCAGAATTTCGTCACATCCCTCATCAAGTCGGACGGCGACATCCTGCCCTTCTTCGAGCGCCCGGTTTCCGGCGTGCTGGCGGCCCTGACCTTCGGCGCGCTGCTCTGGCCGCTCGGCGTCTGGATCTGGAACCGCACCCGCGGCCGCCGCCTGGCCGCGGGTTAAGACCGGTCACGCAAAGTTCCGCCACCGGGCATTGCCGCCCGGTGGCCACCTGCCCTAGCTATCGACGCAACGAGGCACCCCGCCGGGTGGGGCGCCCGAGGAGGAGACCACCCATGATCGAGCTTTCCCGCCGCACCCTGCTCGGCAGCGGCGCCGCCCTGCTGGCGGCCCCCGCCCTCGCCCAGCCGAAATGGCCGGCCCGCCCGGTGCAGCTGCTCTGCCCCTGGGCCGCCGGCGGCGGCACCGATGCCGTGGTCCGCATCGCCGCGACGCTGCTCGAGCGCGACCTCGGCCAGCCCTTCAACGTGGTGAACCGCACCGGCGGCTCGGGCGTCGTCGGTCATGCCGCGATCGCCCAATCCAACCCGGACGGCTACACACTCGGCATCATCACCTCCGAGATCTGCATGCTGCACTGGCAGGGGCTGACGGAGGTCACCTACAAGAACTTCACTCCGCTGGGGCAGCTCAACAACGACCCGCCGGGCATCCAGGTGAATGCCTCCTCCCCCTACAAGACGGCCAAGGACCTGGCGGAGGCCATCAAGGCCAGCCCGCCCGGCAAGTTCAAGGCGAGCGGCACCGGCCAGGGCGGCATCTGGCACCTGGCGCTGGCCGGCTGGCTGATCGCCATGGGGCTGAAGGCCGACCACGTCCGCTGGGTGCCGTCGAACGGCGCGGCGCCGGCGATGCAGGACCTGGCGGCGGGCGGGCTCGACTTCACGACCTGCTCGGTGCCCGAGGCGCGCGCCATGCTGGATGCCGGCCGGGCCCGTAGCCTGGCGGTGATGGCGCCGGCGCGGCTCTCCGCCTTCCCCAATATCCCGACCCTGCAGGAAGCCATGGGAATCGGCTTCACCACCGGCGCCATGCGGATCATCGCCGGGCCCGCCGGCCTGCCGGCCGAGGTGGTGGCGGCCGTCGGCCCCGCGCTGAAGAAGGTCTATGACAGCAAGGAATACCAGGACTTCATGAACGCCCGCGGCTTCGGCTTGGTCTATGCCGATGCGGCGGGCGCCGGGAAGGCGCTGGCCGAGGCCGACGCGGCGCTGGGCAATGCGATGAAGGAAGCCGGGCTGGCCAAGGCCTGAACCGGCGGGAAGGCTGGGGGAGAAGGTATTCTCCCCCGCTGGACGCATGCGTCCAACCCCTCATCTATTTCTGTGGGTCCAGCACTCGCTGCGCGGCGGCAGCCGACCCACAAAAAGGAAGGGTGAGGTCCGGGGAGGGCATGCCTGTTTCCCTCCCCGACCTCATTCCTCCGGCTCCGTCGTGAAGAGCAGCGGGTAGCCCTCCTGCCGCCCGGCATCCGTTGCGGCGGTGGCCTTCTCCTCCGCCACATCCTTGGTGAAGACCGCCACGACACAGACGCCGCGCCGATGCGCGGTCATCATCACCCGGCCGGCCTGTTCCTCGCCCATGCGGAATTCCGCCCGCAGCACCCGCACCACGAAGTGTCGGGGGGTGAAGTCGTCGTTGACCAGCAGGACCTTGTGCAGCTTCGGCCGCTCGACCTTCAGCTCCGGTTTGGTACGCGAAACGGTGATCGGATCGTTCATCCTAGCCCTCCGGCCAAGCTGTCGGGCCGCTTATGGCCCACCGAAGCCCCGCGGCTTACACCCGGGCCGGCCTTCCGCCAATGCCCTTGCCGCGACGGGCGGATGACCACACTCTCACGATGGAATGGCGGGAGGGCCTGGCGTGGCCGGCTTCAAGAGCACCGAGAGCTACATCGCGTCGCGCGACCTGGAGGTCGCGGTCAATGCCGCCGTCGCGCTGCAGCGCCCGCTGCTGGTGAAGGGCGAGCCCGGCACCGGCAAGACCGTGCTGGCGCACGAGGTCGCCGCCTCGCTCGGCCATCCGCTGATCGAGTGGCACATCAAGTCGACCACCAAGGCGCAGCAGGGACTATACGAGTACGACGCCGTTTCCCGGCTGCGCGACGGCCAGCTCGGCGACGAGCGGGTCCACGACATCGGCAACTACATCGTCCGCGGCAAGCTCTGGGACGCCTTCGAGGCCGACCGGCCGCAGGTGCTGCTGATCGACGAGATCGACAAGGCCGACATCGAATTTCCGAACGACCTGCTGCTCGAGCTCGATCGCATGCAGTTCTTCGTCTACGAGACGCGGAAGACGGTGGTGGCGAAGCACCGCCCCGTCGTCATCATCACCTCGAACAACGAGAAGGAGTTGCCGGACGCCTTCCTGCGCCGCTGCTTCTTCCATTACATCCGCTTCCCCGACCGCGAGACGATGGAGAAGATCGTCCAGGCGCACTACCCCGACATCAAGCAGGAGCTGGCGCGGGAGGCGTTGAACGTCTTCTTCCAGGTCCGCGGCGTGACCGAGCTGAAGAAGAAGCCGGCGACAAGCGAGTTGCTGGACTGGTTGAAGCTGCTGATGATCGAGGACCTGCCGCCCGAGGTGTTGCGGTCCTCGGATCCGAAGACCGCCATCCCGCCGCTCTACGGCGCGCTGCTGAAGAACGAGCAGGACGTGCACCTGTTCGAGCGGCTGGCCTTCCTGTCGCGGCGGCAGCAGGGGCGGTGAGGTCCTTGGGGGAGAGAGGGCACCGTTGATCACCTTCGGTGCTCGACCCCCCAAACCCCCACTCACCGCTTTTTCCGAGTCGGGTCCCGACTCACAGAAATAGATGAGGGGGGTCCGGGGGGAGAATGCCTTCTCTCCCCGATCTTCTCCGGGAGACGTTCGATGCTCGCCCAGTTCATCTTCGCGCTCCGCACCGCCGGCATCCCGGCCAGCATCACCGAATACCTCACCCTGCTGCAGGGCATGAAGTCCGGCGTCGCCGACTACAGCGTCGACGACTTCTATCACCTGTCGCGCGCCACGCTGGTGAAGGACGAGCGCCTGCTCGACCGCTTCGACCGCGTCTTCGGCGAGGTCTTCAAGGGACTCGAGCCGCCCGAGGGCGACCCGATGCAGCAACTGCCGGAGGAATGGCTGCGCAAGCTGACGGAGAAGCTGCTGTCGGAGGAGGAAAAGGCGGCGATCGAGGCCGCCGGCGGCTTCGACAAGCTGATGGAGCTGTTGAAGCAGCGCCTGGCCGAGCAGAAGGGCCGCCACCAGGGCGGCAGCAAGTGGATCGGCACTGGCGGCACCTCTCCGTTCGGAGCCCATGGCTACAACCCCGAGGGCGTCCGCATCGGCCAGGAGGAATCGCGCAACCGCCGCGCGGTGAAGGTCTGGGACAAGCGGGAGTTCAAGGACCTCGACGGCGACATCGAGATCGGCACCCGCAACATGAAGCTGGCGCTGCGCCGTCTCCGCCGCTTCGCCCGGCAGGGCGCGGCGACCGAGCTCGACCTGCCCGACACCATCCGGGCGACGGCCAACAACGCCGGCACGCTGGACCTGAAGATGGTGCCGGAGCGGCACAATACGGTGAAGGTGCTGCTCTTCCTCGATATCGGCGGGTCGATGGACGACCACATCCGGGTCTGCGCCGAGCTCTTCTCCGCCTGCCGGGCGGAGTTCAAGCACCTCGAGCACTACTACTTCCACAACTGTCCGTACGAGCGGCTCTGGACCAACAACCGCCGGCGCAAGGAAAGCGAGGTCCCGACCTTCGAGGTGCTGCGGAAATACGGCCCGGACTACAAGGCGATCTTCGTCGGCGACGGGGCGATGAGCCCCTATGAGATCATCCAGCCCGGCGGCAGCGTTGAGCACTGGAACGAGGAGACCGGCCAGGTCTGGCTGGACCGCATGACCGGCCATTTCCGCCGCAGCGCCTGGCTCAACCCGATGCCGGAGGCGGCCTGGCCGCGCTACCAGTCGGCGCAGATCCTGCACAAGCTGATGGAGCAGCGCATGTTCCCGCTGACCCTCGGCGGGATCGACGCGATGACGCGGGAACTGAGCCGGTAGCACCAACCCCCGCCGTCCGGACATGAAAAAACCCCGGGGCCTCGCGGCTGCCGGGGTTTTTCCTGGGTGTCAGGCGCGGCTCAGGGCAGCGGCTGCGGGTTGGGCGACAGGCTGCGCAGGTAGGCGATGACATTCGCCCGGTCCTGCACGTCCTTCAGCCCGACGAAGCCCATCCGGGTGCCCGGGGCATACTTGGCCGGGGCGAGCAGCCAATGGTTCAGCTCCTCGTAGTTCCAGGGGCCCTGCTTGCCCTTCAGCGCGGCGGAATAGTTGAAGCCTTCCAGGTGGCCATGCGGCTTGCCGACCACGTCGTAGAGGTTCGGGCCGACGCCGTTCTTCCCGCCCTCGTTCGCGCTGTGGCAGACGGCGCATTGGCGGCGGAACAGGGCGCCGCCCTTCTCCGGATCGGCGCTGGCCATCAGCGGGCCGACGGCCGGGATCTCGGCCTCGGCCGCGGCCGGAGCGGCGGCGGGGGCAGCAGCAGCAGCGGCGGCAGCCGGGGCGGCGGCCGGCGCCGCGGCGGCACCGGCCGGCGGCAGCGGCGGGGCATTCGGCGAGATCGAGCGCAGGTAGGCGATCACGTCGGCGCGCTGCTGGGTATTGCTCAGGCCGGCATAGCCCATCCGGGTGCCCGGCGCGTAGGCGGAGGGCTTGTACAGCCACTCATTCAGCTCCTGGTAGTTCCAGGGGCCCTGCTTCGACTTCAGCACCGCGGAGTAGTTGAAGCCCTCGGCATGGCCGTGCGGCGCGCCGACGACGCCGTAAAGGTTGGGGCCGACGCCGTTCTTGCCGCCCTGATTCACGCTGTGGCAGGCGGCGCACTGCTTCTGCACGATGCCCTGGCCGTTCTCGACGCTGGCATTGGCCAGCAGGCCGGCGATCGGCTCCGGCCCGGCAGGCGCGGCGGCCGGCGCGCCGGCGGGCGCGGCGGTCTCGCCGATCTTGATGGCGCTTTCGTGCGGACGCTCGCCATGCACCAGGATTTTGCCGACCTGACCGGCCAACATGAAGGTGATGCCGGCCGTCAGGACGGCGGCGAAGGCCTTGTTCAGTTCAAGCGAGCTCATCGGCGATGGCGTCCTTGGCAACGCGACGGACGAATGGCACCGCGCGCCGGTTGGGCACGGTAGGCAACCGCGCATGGATATAGCCGAAGCGACGCAGGTCGCAACCCACCCCGGCGGCGATTGGGGGGTGCGGCAGGCCCCCTTTCGCCCCCTTGAATTGGCAAGGGCCGGCCCCCGCCGCGGCGGGGCACCGGCCCTGTCCGGTGCCGACCCGGCGAACCGGGCCGCGACTACTGCCGGATCGGCGGCGGCGCGTCGATGTTGGTCACCGCGTTCAGCTCCGGATAATCCTGCAGCATGGAGACGCCGAGCAGCGGCTTATAGGCGCCCTGGTGACAGGTCCCGCAGTTCACCTTCAGCGGGTCGCCATGCAGGCCGACGCGCGGCTGGACCGGACCCGTCGGCGGGCCATAGGGATTGGCCGCCCATTGCGGCTGCAACGGAGTGATGAAGTTGTTGTTCACGTCCCGCACCATGCGGATGCCGTGCCAGGCATTGGTCCGCTGCGGCGGGCTCTCCTCCCAGGAATACCAGGCGCGGGAGTTGTGGCAGTAGGTGCAGACGACCCCCAGCGAGGTGGACATGTGCATCATCAGCCCGTAGGTCCACTCGGCATCCTTGATGCCGGGCTTCACCGGCATGACGCGCGGCGCCGGGGTCTGCACCCGGATCTGCGCATTGCCGCTGAGATAGGGCGTGAAGGGATCATAGGGCAGCGAGGTCAGGCCGACCGAGCCGCTGGCCAGGTTCTGTCCCGCCGTGCCGACCGAGAGGCCCGCGGAGCGCGGCGGGGTGTCGTTGTGCGCCCAGGAATAGGCCGGCACCGGCTGGCCGCGGTGGCAGGTGTAGCAGGTGACGCCGGTCTCCTGCACATGGCTCTTCCACTCGGCATTGATCCGGGCGGTCATCTGCAGCATGCGCCGTGCCACGACCTTCGTGTAGATCTCGTCGGAGGCCATGTTGTTGGGGTTGTGGCAGTAGTTGCACCCCTGCTCCGGCGCCACCCAGCCGGTGAGCGCCGCCATGGTCCGGGCGAACTGGGTGACCGAAAGGTCCCCCAGCACCTGGACATTCTTGTAGACCGCGCTCGCCTTCGGCCCGACCGCGCCGACCTGCGGCACCACGGCCGGGATGGCGTTCTTCGCCAGCGTCATGCGTTCCAGCCGCGGGTTCACCACCTGTTCGATGCCGAGCCCGCGATAGCCGAGCTGGACGGTATCCATCGGCGGCCGCTCGAAGGTGAAGAGCAGCGCGAAGCCGCCGATCAGCGCCGCGGCGGCGCCGGCGGCTTTGAGGGCGTAGCTCATCGTGCACCTCCCAGGGCAGGATCAGGCAGAGCGTTGAAGGCCTCCGGCGGGTAGGAGGGCGCGAAGGCGTGCTGCATCGCCCATTGGTGCCAGTTGTCCACCACCGTGCCGGTCAGCAGGATGCCGATGCCGCCCGTGAGCGGACAGAGCACGGCGAACCACCAGGCCCAGCGGTGAATGCTCTCGAAAGTGGCGTTGAAGCCCATGGTCCAGCGCCAGAACAGCCCGCCGCGCTCGGCCGCCGTGCCGCGGTCGATCGCCAGTTCGATCTCGCGCTCGCCGCCGAAGCGCCCGAGCGCCAGGATGGTGGCGCCGTGCATGGCGAACAGCAGCGTCGCGCCATAGAGAAAGACGATGCTGAGCGCGTGGAAGGGGTTGTAGAACAGGTTGCCGTAGCGGATCGACAGCGCCGCGGTCCAGTCGAGGTGCGGGAAGATGCCGAAGGGCACCGCCTCTGACCAGGAGCCCATCGCCAGCGGCCGGAGGAAGCCGCAGACAAAGAACAGCCAGAGCGCCGCGGCGAAGGCCCAAGGCACATGCGTCCCCATCCCGAGCGCGCGGGCCCGGCGATAGGTGCGGATCCACCACAGGATGACCGAAAGCGAGAGGAAGAAGCCGGCGACGATCCACCAGCCGCCCTCGTTCAGCGGCGGGAAGCGCAGGCCGTATTTCGGCGCCGGCGGCTCGAGCGCCAGCCAGAAGAGCTGACGGACGAACTGCCGGATGTCCCAGTTGACGCTGTCGAGCATCACCAGGCCGATGATCTCGAAGGCGATGAAGCCGCAGATCACGGACAGCAGGCCGGTCATGCCGAGATAGAGCGGCCCGACCTGCGCGTCGCCGAGCCGGCCGAGCAGGTGCCAGTGCCCGACCTTGCCCTGCCGCTCGACGCTGTCGCGCGACAGCGGCACACCGGGATAGGCGGGCCCGATGACCTGGATCCGGGTGAAGATATTCTGGTATTCGGCCATGGATCGGTCCCTCCCCCTTACGACCAGATCGGCAGGTTGAGCCACCAGCCCCACCAATCGGGCCAGCCGCGCGACCAGAAAGGCCCGCTGATGATGATGCAGACGGCGCTCCAGAAGCCGGCCGACAGCGCGACGAAGAGGCCGAGCCGGTGGATGCCAAGGGTGCCGATCGAGTAGCCGATGAAGTCGCGGAAGAAGCTGTTCTCGTGCTCCGAGGTCTTCACCGCCTCGCCCCGTGGCGGGTTCAGCGCCGAGAGCACCAGGCCGCCGTGCAGCGACAGCGCCAGCACCGTGGTGAAGAAGAAGGTCACCGCGATCATGTGCGCCGGATTGTAGTGGAAGTGCAGGTACTGGTACCCGACGTTCGACACCCAATCGAGGTGGCTGAAGATGCCATAGGGGAAGCCGTGCCCCCAGGCACCCAGCAGCACCGGCCGGATCACCACCAGCGAGATGTAGGCGAAGACCGCGACGCTGTAGGCGACGGGGATGTGGTACCCCATGCCGAGCTTCCGCGAGATCTCCGCCTGCCGGAAGATCCAGGACACGAAGGCGCCGATGGCGCAGATCGTGATGATCTGCCACAGCCCGCCGTCCCGGATCGGCGCCAGGCCGAGGCCGTACTTCAGGTCGGGCGGCGCGATATTGATCAGCCACGGATTCCACGTACCGCCGATGGCCGCGCCATAGAGGATCAGCGCGGTGCCGATCACGGTGAAGAATGCCGTGGTGATGCCGAAGAAGCCGACCCAGAACGGCCCGATCCAGAAGTCGAAGAGATCGCCCCCGACCAGGGTGCCGCCGCGGACACGGTACTTCTGCTCAAAGCTCAGCATGGACATCGCATGATCCCCTCATCCGCGCGGCGGCGGTCAGGCCGTCGCAGGATGCTTCCGACAGGGGCTGGGGCAGGCTTCCGCCCGTCCCGCCCACTGTCGTGAAGCGGACGCCGGCGGACTACCGCGCGGGCGGACGGGCGGCCACGGCGCCCGGCTGCGCATTCATCGTCGGCGCGCACCAGCCGAGATGGTCGCAGTAGCGCGGTGAGCTGAGCACCGCGAAGTGGATGACGAAGGCGATCGCGATGACGCCGATGGCCGCGAGGACCAGCGAGCGGCGTGGATCGAACAGCATCCAGATCTTGTGCATATTCAACATGGTTCTCTCCCCAGGATGCGGGCGACAAGGCGGCCGCGCGGCCGCCCCTCAGCCAATCAGAAGAAGCGCCAATCCGGCGGCACGGCCTGGCCGCCGTAGACCAGCGGACGCCACAGCCACACCAGGATATGCGCACCCATCGACGCGAAGACGGAGAACGCCCAACCCTTCATCAGCAGGTTGTTGACCTCCCTCGCCTCGTCCTCCGTCAAGCCGGAGGGTCCCTTGATATCCGCCATAGTCGGACCTCCTACATGGCCTTGCGGCCGGTACCGCGCAGGTCCCGCGCGGCAGGGATCGGCGCGACGGCGAACGCCGCGCGCGATGGGGTGCCGGAAGCCTCGCCGGGCGCGCTCATGCGACGCGTCCCTCGGCAAGCTCGGCCAGCAGGCGCGAGACGCGCGCCGCGGTGACGGTCGTCTCCGACGCCGCGCGCGCGTCGCGCTCGGCACGCTCGCGCAGCCGCTTGGCCGCCGAGATGCGGAGCAGGAAGGGCTCGGCCTCCAGGTGCCGCTCGAGCACCGCCTGCGCCGCCGGCTCCCACATCTCGGCCGGGCGCGCCGGCGTCGGCTCGACGCGGTCGAGGTCGGTGCCGAGGGGGAGGATGTGGAAGAGCGCGTCGAACAGCGCGTTGCAGTATTCCTGGACCAGGTAGGTCGCGCCGGCGAAGCCCATGAAGGGCGTGCCGGTGGCGCGGCGGATGATCGCGCCGGGGAAGCTGGCCGGGATATAGGTGCAGCGCGCCCGCGTCTCGGCGGCGTACATGCGCTCGTTGTAGGAACCGAACAGCACCAGCGGCGGCGTGCGCTTCATCGCCTCCCGCACCGCGGCGTTGTCCGGCTTCATCCCAGGCTTGCGGGCGAAGGAGAAGGCGCAGGGCACGCCCATCTCCTCCTCGAGGAAGCGCCGGAGGCCGCGCGCGTAGGTCTCGGTCGCCACCACGGCGAAGCTGGCGGTGGCGTAGAAGTCCTGCGTCACGCTGCGCCAGAGGTCCCAGATCGGCTTGATCGTGGTGTGCTTCTCGCGCTCGATGAAGGGCTCGGGGTCGAGCCCGGTCAGCTCGCCGAGCTTACGCAGGAAGTTGGTGGTGGCGAAGATGCCGAAGGGCGCGTGTAGATAGGGGCGGTCGAGCTCCTCGCAGAGCTTGCGGCCGAACTCCCGGTACATGCAGATGTTGACGTCGGCATTCGGCAGCCTGGCCACGTCGTCGATGTGAGAGCCCAGCGGGAAGACCAGGTTGACCTCGCAGCCGATGCCCTCGACCAGGCGGCGGATCTCGGCGAGGTCGGACGGCATGTTGAAGGTGCCGTAGATCGGCCCGATGATGTTGACCCGCGGCGCCTCGCCCTCCCGGCGGGCGCGCGGCTTCACCTTGCCCCGCTTGGCGCCGAACTCGGTCCAGAGCCAGTTGATGGCGCGGTCGGCCGCCTGCCACTGGTCCTCGTCGATGGTGCGCGGGATGAAGCGCAGCAGGTTGCTTCCCTCCGGCGTCACGCCGCCGCCGATCATCTCGGCGATCGAGCCGGTGACCACCACCGCCGGAAGGTCGGGGTCCTGGCTCGCCGCGGCGCGGCGCATCGACCCCTCGGTGCCGTTCTGCGACAGCGAGTCCTCGTCGAGCCCGGTCACCACCACCGGCAGCTCGTGCGGCGGCAGCGCGTCGGTGTAGTGCAGCACCGCCGTGACCGGCAGGTTCTCGCAGCCCACCGGGCCGTCGATGACGACGCGCAGGCCGCGCACCGCGGCGAAGGCATAGACGGCGCCCCAGTAGCCGCCGGCCCGGTCATGGTCGAGGACGAGCATGGCTCAGGTCCCCACCGCTTCTTCGGCCTTCGCGCGAGCCAGGCGCTGCTTGCGCTGGCGGTCGCGGAAGCCGGGGGGATCGATCGGCTTGCCCGTGAATCCGTAGCCGGCGCCGTCCTTGGTGCCGACGCCCTCGAAGAAGCCGACCATGCGGGAGAAGCGCTCGCGCCCCTTGGTCTGCGCCGCGACGATCGCCGCCATGGAGGCCGCGCCGGCCGGGCCGAAGAGCGGCCGGGCCGAGACCATGTTGGTGAAGTAGAGCGAGGGGATGCCGAGTTCCTTGCCCCGCTGCACCAGCGGGGTGGTGCCGATGGCGAGGTCGGGCTTCACCTCCTCCATCGCCGCCACGTCCTGTTCGAGGCTGGCGCGGTACTGCACGTGCACGCCGCGGGCGGCGAGCCAGGCGCGGTCGGCCTCGGACCATTCGGTGCGCGGGCAGGCGGTGCCGACATAGGGCACCTCGGCGCCGGCCTCGACCAGCAGCCGGGCGACCAGCAGCTCGGAGCCCTCGTAGCCCGAGACGGTGACGCGGGCGGCGATCGGGCTGGCGGCGAGCGCGCCCTGCACCGCCGGCAAGGCGCGCGCCTTGGCCAGGTCGATGCGCTGGGACGGCAGGTTCGCCGCGCGGCCGATTGCCTCGAGCCATTCCGCGGTGCCCTCGACGCCGACGGGACCGGAGCCGACCACGGGGCGGCCGGCCGCGCGGAATTCGCGGATGCTGGCGGTATAGAAGGGATGCACTGCGGCAGCCGCGACGCAGTCCAGCGCGCCATAAAGGTCGCGCCATTCCCGCGCCGGGGTCTGCGGCGCGACGGAGAGGCCCATCGGCGCCAGCAGCGCGCCGATGCCGACCGGGTCGGCCGGGAAGAGCTCGCCGATCAGCGCGACGCTGGGCTGTCCCTCCACCGCGCCGCGCGGCCGCGCCACCGGGCCGGCCTCGGCCTCGAGTCGCGCATAGCGCAGCATGGCGCCGGCGAGGACGTCCTTCGCCTCGGCATGGGTCGGCACGCCGAAGCCGGGCACGTCGATGCCGATGATCCGCACGCCGTCGACCTGCTTCGGCAGCAGGTCGAGCGGCACGCCGGAGGCGGTCGGGACGCAGAGATTGATGACGACGACGGCGTCGTAGTCCGCGGGACTGGCGGTCAGCTGCACCGCCTCGCGGATATCCTCGAAGAGCTTGCCGGTGACCAGCGTCTCCGAATTGAAGGGCACGTAGCCGACCGAGCGCCTGGCGCCGTAGAAATGGCTGGTGAAGGTCAGTCCGTAGACGCAGCAGGCGCTGCCCGAGAGGATCGTCGCCACCCGCCGCATCCGCAGCCCGACCCGCAGGCTGCCGAAGGCCGGGCACATGCTCTGCGGCTGGTCGTGCGGGCCGCGCGGATAGTCCTGCATGAGCTGGTCCATCGCCGCGGTCTTCCCCGCCGCGCCGGCCGCCGCCAGCATCGTCTCCCGGCCGCCATGGCAGCCGGAGCCGGTCGCCTCGAGGGTGGGGGGGAGAGCGTCCATGGCTCAGGCGCCCTCGTAGACCACTTCGAGCGACGGCTTCGTCAGCACCGCGGAGGCGCACATGTCCTCCATCGTCGCGGGCTGCAGCGTCACGCCGCGGCCGACCGCGTCGCCCTTGAACAGGCCGAGCAGCGCGTCGTGGCTCAGCGGCGTCGGCCGCAGCGGCGGCGCCTCGGCAACCTGGACGGCGAGTTGCTCGAAGACGCTGGCCCAGGGGCCGCCGGGCGTGCCGACGATCTCGTAGTTGGCGCTCTTGCGGCGGATATCGTCGTCGGCCGGGATGGCGGACAGCACCGGGATGCCGGCGGCGGCGGCGAAGGCATGCGCCTCCCCGGTGCCGTCATCCTTGTTGATGACCATGCCGGCGACGCCGACATTGCCGCCGAGCTTCTTGAAGTACTCGACAGCACTGCAGACGTTGTTCGCCACATACAGCGATTGCAGGTCGTTGGAGCCGACGACAATGACCTTCTGGCACATGTCGCGGGCGATCGGCAGGCCGAAGCCGCCGCAGACCACGTCGCCCAGGAAGTCGAGCAGCACGTAGTCGAAGTCCCACTGGTGGAAGCCGAGCTTCTCCAGCAGCTCGAAGCCGTGGATGATGCCGCGGCCCCCGCAGCCGCGGCCGACCTCCGGCCCGCCGAGCTCCATGGCGAAGACGCCGTCGCGCTTGAAGCAGACATCGCCGATCGAGACCGGCTCGCCGGCCAGCTTCTTCTTCGACGACGTCTCGATGATCGTCGGGCAGGACTTGCCGCCGAAGAGCAGGCTGGTGGTGTCCGACTTCGGGTCGCAGCCGATGAGCAGCACGCGCTTGCCCTGCTGCGCCATCATGTAGGACAGGTTCGCCAGGGTGAAGGACTTGCCGATGCCGCCCTTGCCGTAGATGGCGATGACCTGGGCCTGCTTCTTCACCGGCCCGGTATGCACCGCGTCCGGCTCCTGCGCGGCTTCGGCGCGCAGGGCGTCCGCCATGCTGGATTTCGGGGACTCGGACGGGGTCTTGCCGACGGCCGCGTTCATGCGCAGTCCCTCCAATCGAGGATCATTTTCAGGCAGGCCGCATCGGTGAAGGCCGTGCGGTAGGCATCCGGCGCCCGCGCCGCAGCCGCGACGTGGGTGATCAGGCCGTCCAGCGAGAGCCGGCCGGCGGCGAGCAGCGCCTGCACCGCCAGCAGGTCGGGCGCCTTCCACTCGGCCGCGATGCGCAGCCGCGCCTCCCGCATGAAGGCGGGCGGGAAGGCGAAGCTCAGCGGCTCGGCGTAGAAGCCGGCCAGGCAGATCTCGCCGCTCGGCGCCAAGCGGGCAATCAGGGTGTCGAGCAGCTTCGGGTCGCCGCTGACGTCGCAGATCGCGCGGTAGTCGCGGCGGTCGTCGGTCGCGGGGTCCACCACGCGGTAGCCCTCGGCGCCGTCGCGGCGGGAGGCATTGCTGTCCCAGACGGTCGGCGGCGGCGCTCCGGCGGCGATCGCCAGCCGGGCCAGCAGCCGGCCCAGCACGCCATGGCCGATGATGAGCTCCGGCTGCAGGGCGCCGGCCGGAGTGGCGTGGTGGGCGGTGGCGGCGAGCGCCAGCAGCACGCCGGCCTCGCCCAGGCCCTCGCCGATCGGCACCACCTTGGCGCCCGGCACGACGAGGCGCGCCGCGGCTCCGCCGAACAGGCCGCGGACGGGACCGAAGCAGCGCGCGCCGGGGACGAAGACCCGCTCGCCGACCGCACGGCCCGCATCCGGGCCGGCCTGGGTCACGCGGCCGACCGCTTCGTAGCCGGGAACCAGCGGGTAGCCCATGCCGGGGAAGTGCGGCATGCGGCCGGACCAGAGCAGCCGCTCGGTGCCGGTGCTGATGCCGCTCCACTCCACCGCGACCACGACATCGTCCGTGCCGGGGGGTGTGAGGTCGAGCCTTTCGAGGCCCAGGTCTTCCGGTCCCCTCAGCAGGACGGCGATGGTGTCCATTGCTTGGACCTCCCATGTCCAGCCCGATGTCAGAGTATCTTGACAATTCAAAGTGTCAAGCTTGTTTGACATGCCTCAAGCCGCCTTGGCGACCATGACGCGCGCCAGCAGCGGCGTGCGGGTCGGCATCAGCTTCGGCGCATCGAAGCCGGCCTGGCGCAGCAGCGCGGCCAGTTCCTCGGCCTTCCGCGGCCGGCCGGTGCCCATGGCGAGCAGGTAGAAGCCGAAATAGGCTTCCGTGATCGGCTCGGCGCCCGGCGTGCCGGACATCGGCTCGGCCACCAGCAGCGTGCCGCCCGGGGCGAGCGCGCTGCGGGCCGAGCGCAGGATGGCCAGCGCCCTCGCGTCGTCGTGGTCATGGACGATGCGGACGAGCGAGACGATGTCGGCGCCGCCGGGCATCGGCCCCTCGGTGAAGTCGCCGCCGAAGGTCTCGGCCCGGCCGGCAAGGCCCGCTGCGGCGAAGGCGGCGCGGCCGCGCTCGGCCACCGCCGGCAGGTCGAAGAGCATCAGGCGGAGATCGGGATGCCGGGCCGCGACCGCGCGCAGGAAGCTGCCGTCGCCGCCCCCCAGATCAAGCAGGCAGCGGTGCGCCGAGAAGTCGTAGGCCGCCAGCACCTCCTCCGCGATGAAGGGCTGGGACGCCGCCATCAGCGCGGTATAGGCGGCGACCTGCGCATCCGGCAGCGTGGCGGGGCGCTCGACCTCGGCATAGGGCCAGTAGCCCGAGAGCCCGTTGCCGCCGCGGTCGCGCCGGAGCAGCGCCACCGGGTCGGCCAGGTCGCGGTAGACCAGCGCATGGTGCTCGACCATGGCGGTGACGCCGGGATTGTCGACCATGGCGGCGCCGAGCGCGCCGAGGCCCCAGCGCCCGCCGCGGCGGCGCGCCACCAGCTTCAGCGACTCCGCGGCGTTCAGCAGCGTCGCGGCGGCCCCGGCCGAGAGCCCCAGCCGGGCGACAAGCACGTCGTGCTGCACCGGCCCGTCGCGCAGGATCTCGAAGACCCGCAGCCGGACGCAGGCCAGCAGGGTCTGGGTATAAACGAAGCCGGCGCAGAGATCGAAGAGCGCGCGCACCCGCCGCCGGGCCATGGGCCGGGTCAGCGGGAAGCGGGTGGCGAACTGCCGGAAGCGCGGGCTGGCGAGCAGCCGGTCATAAAGATCGCGCAGCCGCTCCGGCAGGCCGGGCGGCGCTCCGGAGGACATCGCGTCGGCACTGCCCGACATGGGTCAGGCCGCGCTGGCGGACAGCTTGCGCGGCAGCAGCCGGCGGGTCTCCGACAGGATGACCGCGCGCAGCGCCGAGGCCCCGGGGCAGTCCGGGATGGCGGCGACTGCCTCGGCCGCCAGGTCCTCGAGCCGCGCGATGGCGCCGGACAGGCCGTATTGCAGCACCGCGCTGGGGCGGTGGTGCGCCGCGTCCTGGCCGGCCGGCTTGCCCATCTCCTGCTCGTCCTCGACCGCGTCGCGCAGGTCGTCGGCGACCTGGTAGGCCTCGCCCAGCCGGTCGCCGAGCAGCCGCCAGACCGCCGCATCGGCGCCCGCCGCGGCGGCGCCGGCGGCGGTCGCGGCGGCGAAGAGCGAGCCGGTCTTCTCCCGCTGGTACTGCGCAAGGTCACAGCGCGGCTCGCTCTCCCAGGCCTGGCCGGCGACGATGCCGCGCGGCACGCCGACCGAATCGCCGATAACCGTCACCAGCGCGCCGAGCCGGGCCGGCGCCTGCTGCGCGGCGCGGGCGAGCAACTGAAAGGACAGCACGATCAGCGCGTCGCCGGCGAGCACCGCCAGCGGCTCGCCATGCGCGGCATGCACGCTGGGCCGACCGCGCCGGGTCGCGGCGTCGTCGAAGCAGGGCAGGTCGTCATGCACGAGGGAAGCGCAGTGCAGCAGTTCGATCGAGGCGGCGGCGGCCTCGGCCAGCACCGGTGCGTCGTCGCCGCAGGCGCCGGCGACCGCGAGGCAGAGCCGTGGGCGCACCCTGGCGCCCTTCGGGAAAACCGCGTGCCGCATCGCCTGGGCCAGGCGCGGCGGGCAGCCCGGCCCCTCGGCCAGGCCAATGGCGGCGGACAGGGCCCTTTCGATCCGCGTGACGGCGTCCATCTGGCGACCTCCCCGAATGCCCGAGCGCGTGTCGGGCTTGCTTGTCGATTATGACTGTCAACTTGAATAGACAGTGGCGTCAATCGGAATCCACGCCTCGCCGGGTCGTGACCCAAGCCCGGCACGGGAAGGCGCCATATCGCGATCGCTAAGGCTCGCGTGGCGGCTCCCGCCCCTCCATGGCCGGCGCCGCCCCGGGTCCGTCTGGATCACGGCAAGGCCGCGCGCGGCGCGGCGACAAGGGGAGGGTTGCGCTATGGCTGACGCCTGGACCAATGACCGCCTGGCTGCCGATGTCGCCGAGGCGGGAATACGCCGCATCGGCACCGCCGATCTGCAGATCGCCTTGCGACAGGGATGGGACGATTTCCGCACCATCCCGACGCAGCTCGTCTTCCTCTGCGTGCTCTATCCGCTGGTCGGACTGGTCGCGGCGCGCGCCTTCTCGGGCGGCGACCTGCTGCCGCTGCTCTGGCCGCTGGTCGCCGGGCTGAGCCTGGTCGGGCCGGTCGCGGCGGTCGGCCTCTACGAGATCAGCCGGCGCCGGGAAGCGGGGGAGGAGGTCTCCTGGCTGACCGCCTTCGCCGTGCTGCGGCACCCGAACCTGCCGCAGATCGCCATGCTCGGCATCCTGCTGATGGCGATCTTCGTCGCCTGGGTGGCGGTGGCGCAGATGATCTGGAACGCGACCCTCGGCCAGCTGCCGCCGATGAGCTTCAGCGAGATGGTGCACGCCGCCTTCACCACGCCGCAGGGGCAGCGGCTGCTGCTGTTCGGCAATGGCGTCGGCTTCGTCTTCGCCCTGCTGGTGCTGGTGCTGACGGTGGTCTCGGTGCCGATGCTGATCGACCGGCCGCGGGTCGGGATCGGCTCGGCGATCAACGCTTCCGTGCAGGCCTGCATCGCCAATCCCGGGCCGATGGCGATCTGGGGCGTGATCGTGGCGGTGCTGCTGCTGCTGGGCAGCATCCCGGCCTTCATCGGGCTGGCGGTGGTGATGCCGGTGCTCGGGCATGCCACCTGGCACCTCTACAAGCGCGTGGTGACCTGACCGGCAGGCCGGCGCGGCAGGCCGCGCCGGCTACCCCCCTTGCGAATGTCGTTCTTAGATATATCTAAGATACGCCGAAAGGCATTCACAAGGGATATGCATGCATCACCGACCCATCCACCACCCGCATTGCCACGGCCGCCGCTTCGCCCGTGGCGAGCACGGCCCGGACCGCTTCGACCTTGGCGGCGGCCGGCATGGCCGCGGCAGCTTCGGCCGCGGCCGCTTCTTCGGCCAGGGCGACCTGCGCCTGGTCGTCCTCCGGCTGATCGCCGAGAAGCCGCGACATGGCTACGAGATCATCAAGGCAATCGAGGAGCGGGTCGGCGGCGCCTATAGCCCCAGCCCCGGCGTGATCTACCCGACCCTGACCATGCTGGAGGAGCTCGGCCACGTCGCCGCCACCGCCGGCGAGGGCAGCCGCAAGCAGCTCGAGCTCACCGCCGAGGGCCGCGCCTTCCTTGAGGCCAACCGCGCGACGGTCGAGGCCCTGCTCGCCCGGATGGAGGAAGCCGGGCGGCGGCTTGGCGGCGGGCCGGCGCCCCAGGTCGCCCGCGCCATGGAGAACCTGAAGCTGGCGTTGCGCCTGCGCCTCGGCCGCGGGCCCCTGACCGAGGAGGCGGCGAATGCCGTGGCCGCGGCACTGGATGCCGCCGCCGTCGCGGTGGAGCGCACGTGATGCCGGCCTCCGTCGCGCGGGTGGCCATGGAGCAGCCCCGCCGGTACCTCGGCCAGCTCTGCCGGCACTTCGCCCACAGGCTGCCGGTGACGCTGGCGGAGACCAGCGGCAGCATCGCCTTCCCCGCCGGCACCTGCGCGCTGGCGGCCGAGGGCGACGTGCTGGCCCTGCGGATCGAGGCCGCCGACCCGGCGGCGCTGCCGGGGCTGGAGGATGTCGTCGCCCGCCACCTGCTGCGCTTCGCGTTCCGCGACCCGCCGGAGGTCAGCTGGGCGCGGGAGGCCGGCTGATCCGCTTGCTGGCGCCGGGTGCGCGTGGGACCCTGCGGGCCGGGAGGGAAGCGCCACATGACCTGGTCCATTCTGGGAGCGTCGCTGGCGGCGCACGACCTGGCCGCATCCGGGCATGTCTTCGGCACGCTGCTCGGCCTCGGCGCGCCGCGGCACCGCGACGCGCGGACGCTCGAATTCGGCCCGGGCCTCCGGCTGCAGCGGCCCGACCGGGTGCTGTCCCGCACGGCGGGCGGGCTGCTCGGCCCCGCCGGGGCGCGGCACGTGGCGATTGCCGTGGATGACCTGCACCGGGTCGCCGGCAACCTCGGCCGGGCGGCGCTGCCCTGCCTCGAGGCAGAGCGGGCGGAATTCGGCACCGACGCGCTCTGGACGCTCGACCCGGCATCGAACCTCGTCGCCTTCGTCGCGCGGGGGCCAGCCGCGCCCGAGCCCGGCTGGCACGTCCACCACGTCAACCTGCCCGCGGCCGACGTGCGGGAGGCCACGGCCTTCTACGTCGAGATGGCCGGGATGCGCGAAGGGCGCTGGCAGGCGCCGGCCGCGCGCGGCGACTTCAGCATCGACCCGGCGGAACTTTCGGTGCTGACGCTCGGCACCGACAACAGCGGCCTGCACATCATCCGCCCCGATCCCGGCTTCGCGCTGCGCAACGGCTTCGCCCACAACCCCTCGATCGGCGGCCACCCGGCCTTCTGCGTGCCGGATGTCGGCGCGGTGAAGGCACGGCTGGAAGCGGCGGGCGTGCTGGTGTCGGATGCCGGGGTCTATGCCATGGCCGGCATGCGGCAGATCTACCTGCTCGACCCCGCCTCCAACGTGATCGAGGTCAATCAGCGGGTATAGGTCACCGCGAAGACGCAGGCGGGATCGCCCATCGCCGCGCAGGCGGTCTCGGTCACGCGGGCGCGGCGATGCACCAGGCGGCTGAACAGCCGCTCGAAGCTCGCGGCGAAATAGCCGCAGGCGGGCTGGCCGGACACCGCGCCGCGGCAGAGCGGGCAGCCCGCGATAGAAAGCAGGGTCGGCGTGCCGGGCCTGGCGGCGAAGGCGCCGCTGCCGGCAAAGGTCCAGGCATGCCGGCGGATCGCGGCGCAAAGCAGGCGCGCGGCCAGGGCTGCCGGCAGCGCGCGCAGCAGCCCTTGCGCCAGGCGCGGGATGCGGTTGGCCAGCAGGTAGTCGCCGGTGCGCAGCCCGGCTTCCCAGGCGGCCGCGGCATAGGCCGCGCGGTCGAGCCGCGCCCGCAGCACGCGGTGCAGCGCGGCGACCTCGCGCTCCGCCACCATCCCGGCCGGTGGGGCGCGGCGATAGGCGGCGAGGCCGGCCTCGGCAAAGAGCGCATCGACGGCGTCGGCCGGCAGCGCCTCGGCCATCCGGGTGATGGCGTTCGGCCCGATCCGGCCGCCGGGATGCGCGCCGCCGTCCATCTACTCGACGCTTTCGGGCAGTTGCTCCGTGCCGCCACCGCAGGCTTTGACGTTGGCCGCCGGCAGCTTCGCCTTGGGACGGTGCATGGTCTTCCACATCGCGTTGTGCGGCGCGCGCCGCCGCCGCGCTCATCGTGCGCGTCGCGTCGAAATGGAAGTCGACCGATGTCTTGGTCTGCGGCCCCCAGTAGCCGACCTTGCCAAGGTCGTAGAAGGTCCGCCGGAAGCCGGATTTCAGGAAGGCCTTGAGGCAGCCCAGCAGATACTTCCGCTTCGCCTTGTCGCGCTCGAACGGGTAGCCGAGGAAGGACTTGCGCAGGTAGAAGCGCCGGTAGTTCGCCATGGTGCGGTCGAGCAGCGTCGCCCGGTCCATCGCGTCCGGCTTCATGATCGGCGTGACGAAATTGTACTTCGAGAAGTCGAAGACCTCGACCTTGTCGCCGAGTTCCTGGAACAGGTCGCTGAAGGGCCAGGGCGTGTACATCGCCCAATTCGCCATGTCCGGGTTCCAGTCGAGCGCCATGCGGTAGGTCTCCTCCAGCGTCTCCGCCGTCTCGTTCTCGAGTCCGACGATGAACTGCGCCTCGGCAACGATGCCGTTGGCGCGCAGCAGCTGGATGGCCTTCCTGTTCTGGGCGATCGTCGTCTCCTTGTTGAAGCGCTCGAGCTTCAACTGCGCCGCGGCTTCCGTGCCGAGCGAGACGTGGATCAGCCCGGCCTTGCGGTAGAGCGGCAGCAGCGCCTCGTCCCGCAGGATGTCGGTGACACGGGTGTTGATGCCCCAGAGCACGGGCAGCCTGCGCTCGACCAGAAGCTCGCAGAACTCGACGAACTTCTTCCTGTGGATGGTTGGTTCCTCGTCCGCCAGGATGAAGAAGCCGACCTGGTGGTCGCGCACCAGCCCTTCGATCTCGTCCACCACCTTGCGGGGGTCGCGCACCCGGTAGTCGCGCCAGAATTTCCACTGGCTGCAGAAGCTGCAGGTGAAGGGGCAGCCGCGCGCCAGGTTGGGGATCGCGACGCGCGTGCCGGTCGGCGTGTAGATGTAGCGCTGCCAGTCGAGGATGCCCCAGTCCGGCGTGATGCGGTCCATGTCGGCGATCGGCGCCGCGGCGGGGGTCGCCACCGCCTGGCCCGCTTCGCCATAGGCGATGCCCTTGACGCCGGCGCGTTCCGCCGGCCAGCGGCCCGCCTCGACGCAGCGGACCAGGTCGAGCAGCACCTGCTCCCCCTCCCCGCCCACGATGGCGTCGATCCAGGGCGCCTCGGCGAGAACCTGGCCGTACATGAAGGTGCCGTGGATGCCGCCCAGGACGGTCACCGCCTGCGGGCAAGCCTCCTTGGCGATGCGCAGGATCGCCTCGGCCTCGTAGATCGCGGGGGTGATGGCGGTGCAGCCGACCAGGTCGGGCCGCAGCGCGCCCAGCCGTTCCCGCACCTGCGCGTGGTCGAGCTGCTCGGTCATTGCGTCGATGAAGGTGATGTCGGCATAGCCGGCCGCCTTCAGGAAACCGGAGAGATAGGCGACCCAGGCCGGCGGCCAGGTGCCGGCGATCTCGGCGCCGCCCGAATGGTAGTTCGGGTGGATCAGGACGATGCGCATCGCTTGGGCCTCCCCCGGCTTCGGCCGGCACTGGGAGGCTGCCCGGGGAATTGTCAGGTCACCTTGACAGAGATCAAATCGGTTTCAAATGACACTGGTTGGGAAGGGAAACGGGTGTCCCTTCCCGAGCCCCGCCCCTTCCTTTCATGAGTCGGCTGCCGCCACGCGGCGCACGCAAGACTCAGAAAAACAGAAAAGGGTCCTGGGAGGATACCTCCTCCCTGGCCTTGCCTTCCTTGCCTACCGGTTCCGCCGCCACAGTTCCTCGCTCAGCAGCGCCGCGAAGCCGATCCAGGCGGCATAGGGCACCGCGAGCCAGGCCGCCGGCCGGTCCACCTTGCGGGCGGTCTCCACATAGGCCGCGGCATTCACCACCGTGACGGCCGCTTCCAGCGTCGCCGCGCCGCGCAGCCGCTTGCCGAAGCCGAGCCACACCCAGACGGCGTTCAGCCCCTGGATGCCCCACCAATGCGCCAGGGCGCGGCTGCGCGCCGGGCTCGGCCGGGCATTCCACAGCCGGGCGCCGGAGACCGTCAGCGCCGCATAGATCGGCCCCCAGATGGCGAAGGCGGCATCGGGCGGGTTGAAGGGCGGCTTCTCCAAGCGTTCGTAGTCCCGCCGGATGCGCCCATGCACCGGGGAGGGCGACCAGCGCGCCGCCAGCAGCGCCGAGGCTAGCACCGCCCCGCCGCAGACCGCCAGCGCCGTGGCGATGTCGCCGTCGCCGACCCGCCGCGGCGCCAGCGCGCCGCGCGCCGTCTCGACCAGGGACTGACCCATGCAAACCGCCTCCGCCGCTTCGATGCGCAGCGGAACGCGGCGATGGCCGCTTCGGTTTAGCGCATGCCGCCGTTCAGCGGCCGCTCCTGCTCCAGCCGCAGCATCAGGTCGAGCATCCAGCCCACCTGCTGGCCGAGGCGCCGGTCCGGCGGCGCCGGGCGCAGGCGGCGCGGCTCGGCCGCCACCGCCTCGACCAGGAAGCGCGTTTCCGGCAGGCAGGGCGCGTCGGTGGCGCCGGCCGGCAGGGCGATGGCGCCGAGGCTGCGGGCCAGCAGCGCCGCCTTGCGCCGGCCCGAGACCACGGCGCGGCGGGAAACGCTGTCGAAGCCCTCCCGCGCCACCTGGTGGCCGATCTCGGCATAGATCCAGCGCGCGGCGCCGATTCCCGGGCGGCAGGAGAGCGGCAGCCGGGCGATCCCGGCCTCCGAGCGGCGATAAAGCGCCGCCGCCTCGGCCAGCAGCCGCCGCACCACCCCGGCCAGCCGGGCATCGAAGACCGGGTCGGCCAGCCAAGCCTCGGGGTCGAGCCCGGCCTCCCGCATCCACGCCATGGGCAGGTAGAGCCGCCCGGCCCGGGCATCCTCGCCGACGTCGCGGGCGATGTTGGAGAATTGCATGGCGACGCCGAGGTCGCAGGCGCGGGCCAGCACCGCCGGCCTCCGCTCCTCCATCAGCAGCGCCATCATGGCGCCGACCGTGCCGGCGACGCGGGCGGCATAGGCGGTGAGGTCGGCCAGCGTCTCGTAGCGCCGCCCGGCGCGGTCCCAGGCGAAGCCTTCCAGCAGCGCCTCCGGCACCGCGCGGGGGATGGCGTAGCGGGCGATGACCGAGGCCAGCGCCCGGTCGGCGGCCATCGGCAGCGGCCGGCCCTCATAGGCCCGCCGCAGCCGGTCCTGCAGCCCGGCCAGCGCGGCAGGGCCGGGGTCGAGGTCGATGACGTCGTCGGCGACCCGGCAGAAGGCATAGAGCGCGGTGGCCGGCTCGGCGATCCGCCGCGGCAGCAACCGGGAGGCCGCGTGGAAGCTTTTCGACCCGCCGGCGAGCAGCGCCCGGCAGGCGGCGAGGTCTTCGGGGCCGAGAACGGGTTCTTGCCGGGACAGACGCATCTTGGACCCCATCTGGAGGCGCGCGGTCTGCGCCGCGGCTGTCGGAAACCCGTTGATCGGTTACTGTAAATCCAGCCTGACAGTCGTGGCCAGGGCAAAACGTCAGACAACGGGGACAAATCGGGTGCGGCGTCTTGCCCTGGGAATGGTGACCCTCCTGGCCCTGGCCGGCATTGCGCTCGGCCTGACGCGGCTGCGCGCGCCGCTCGGCGGGCTGGCGGTGGCGCCGCTGGCGGTGGGGGAGATCCCGGCGACGGTCTACCGCCCCGCATCCGGCGGCGCGGCGCCGGTCGTCGTCATCGCGCATGGCTTCGCCGGCTCGCAGCAGATGATGCAGCCCTTCGCCACCACGCTCGCCCAGGCCGGCTTCACCGCGGTGACCTTCGACTTCCCCGGCCATGGCCGGAACCCCACGCCGCTCTCGGGCGGGCTGTCGGACGACAAGGCGGCCTCGGGCGTGCTGCTCGAGGCGCTGGGCCGGGTGGCCGCGGCGGCGCGGCCGCTCGGCGACGGGCGGCTGGCGCTGCTCGGCCATTCCATGGCGGCCGACATCGTCATCCGCTGGGCCTTCGCCCGGCCGGAGGCCGCGGCGACCGTGGCCTTCTCCGGCTTCGGGCCGGAGGTCACGGCCGACCAGCCGCGCAACCTGCTGGTCGCGGTGGGGGCCTGGGAGCCCGCCTTCCTGCAGGAGGCGGCGCGGCGGATCGTGGCGCTGGCCTCTCCCGGCCCGCCGGAGCCCGAGACGACCTATGGCGCGTTCGACGCCGGCACCGCCCGCCGCCTGGTGCTGGTGCAGGGGGTCGAGCATATCGGCATCCTCTATGCCCGGCAGAGCCTGGCCGAGGCCCGCGCCTGGCTGAACGCCGCCTTCGGCCGCGACGGCGAGGGAATGCTCGACGCGCGCGGCGGCGCGATCGGCCTGCTGCTCGGCGGGCTGCTGGCGCTGGCCTGGCCGCTCTCGCACCTGCTGCCGCGCGCCGCGGCGGCGCCGGGCGGCGGCGGCCTGCCCTGGCGGCGCTTCTGGCCGGTGGCGGTGCTGCCCGCCGTCGCCACGCCGCTGCTGCTGCGGCTGCTGCCCACCGGCTTCCTGCCCATCCTGCTCGGCGACTACCTGACGGTGCATTGCGCGGCCTACGGCGCGCTGACCGCGGCCGGGTTGTGGTGGGCGCGGCGCGGCGAGGCGCCGGGCGCGCGCGCCGCCCCGCTGGCCGTCGCCGTCGCGGCGCTGGCGATCGCCGCCTATGCCATCCTCGGCTTGGGCCTCGCGCTCGACCGCTTCGTGCTGTCCTTCCTGCCGGCGCCGCACCGCGCCTGGCTGGTGCCGCTGATCCTGCTCGGCACCCTGCCCTGGTTCCTGGCGGACGAATGGGCGACGCGCGGGACAGCGGCGGCGCGGCTGGCCTATCCGGCGACCAAGGCGCTGTTCCTGCTTTCGCTGCTCGGCGCGGTGGCGCTCGACGCGCGGCGGCTGTTCTTCCTGATCATCATCGTGCCGGTGATGCTGGTCTTTCTGGTGGTCTTCGGGCTGTTCGGCCGCTGGAGCTTCCGCGCCACGGGGTCGCCGCTGCCGGCGGCGCTGGCCAATGCGCTGGCGCTGGCCTGGGCGATGGCGGCGACGTTTCCGGTGGTGCCGCGGTAGGAAGAGGCGGGGCGGGAAGGCGGCATGTTCCCCGCCTTCGCGGAGGACCCGGTCCAGCGGTGCCCGCACCGGCCGGGAGGCGTGCTGCGGCACGCGATCCGCAGCGGCCATTCGGCGAACCAGCCCCATGCGGCCCGTCCCGCCGCGGGCCCGGCGCTAACGCAGGTGGTATCGGATGCGGCGCCCTATCAGGGCATAGGTCCGTCGCCTGCCCCGGCAGGTCTTTCGGTCTGCCCCTTCCTCGGCAGCTTGAGGCGCGCTGCGTCCAAGCTCGCACTAGGCTGCGGCGATGCGCCACCGGACTGGCTGCCGTAAGACCCTTCACCTTCCAGTCGCATGATCTCCTGCCACCGGCGCATGGCGTCTTCCTCAAGCGCGCACCATTCGCTCGCGGCTTCCTTGGCGTCGATGACACACGCGCCGAGCCTGCGGCGGATGTTCTTCAGCCTGGCTTCCTTCTCGACGAAGAAGGCCGCCTTCCGGTTCGGACCGAGCGCAGTGCGAATGACGGTGAGGATGCCGGGCAGCGGCGACAACAACGCGATGAAGGTCAGATTGCTGAAGACTTTCGCATCCGGAAACACGGACGCCACGACGGTCAAGGCAAACGACGTCACCACGGTCAACCAGACCAGCGTCTCCGACATGGCCCCGTTGCAGCGGCGGAGCCAGGTATTCAGACGAATGTCGGCTTCGAGTTCTTTCTCAAGGTTGTAGGACATCGCATCATCGCTGAAATGGGAGGTCAGCCTGCATGGGTGCCTTGGGCGACGTCAGAATTCATGGGATCGGCCGCCCAGGGTCCGGCCCTCGCCCATTGCCGACGATTCTATCCAATCTATTAACCGGCCCCTGCCCGCCTCCTTCCCGCGACAACACCCGGCCCGCAGAACGGAAACATGGGGTTCGGGGAGGGAACGCTTTCCCCCACCCCGACATTTGTTTGCCTCCATCGATCAGGAAACCCCGCATGGACATCAGGCGCGCGGGCACCCAGCCCTCCGGCAAGGGGCCATCGGACTGGTTCACCGGCATCGTCCGGATCGACCCGCTGTTCAGCCCGCCCGACCCCGCCCGGGTCGCCGGTGCCCTGGTCACCTTCGAGCCCGGCGCCCGCACCGCCTGGCACACCCACCCGCTCGGCCAGACCCTGGTGGTCACCGCCGGCTGCGGCCGGGTGCAGCGGGAGGGCGGGCCCATCGAGGAGATCCGCCCCGGCGACGTGGTCTGGTTCCCGCCCGGCGAGAAGCACTGGCACGGCGCCGCCCCCACCACCGCGATGTCGCATATCGCCATCCAGGAGAAGCTGGACGGCAGTGCGGTGACCTGGATGGAGCAGGTGAGCGAGGCGCAGTACGGCGGCTGAGGAAGGCCGGCCCGGCGCTATGGCAAGCCGCGCCGGATCGGCCGACGGCATCCCGCCACGCCGCCGCGGGTCGGAGAAGGCCAGCGCGGGCGGCCCGGACAGGGCCAGCAAGGCGGCAAAGCCGGTGAGCGCGCGAGCAGCGTCCGGGCGCTGGGCCGGCCATGCCCATCCCTCGTTCCGGCAGGCCAAGCTGGGCCGCGCCGGGCCTCTCGCCGGCCGCGCCGCGGTGGCACCGGTCGCCGCGAACCGGGCCCGGCCGCCTCAGCATCCTTGCGCATAACCGATCGGCTATATAGCCTTCCGGCTATGCAGGACAGGCTCGACCGGACCTTTGCCGCCCTGGCCGACCCGACCCGCCGCGCCATCCTGGCCCGGCTGGCCCATGGCGAGGCCACCGTCGCCGAGCTGCAGAAGCCCTTCAGCATCAGCCAGCCGGCCATCTCGAAGCACCTCAAGGTGCTGGAGGGCGCCGGGCTGATCGAGCGCGGCCAGGACCGCCAGGCGCGGCCCCGCCGGCTGCGCCTGGCGGCGGTGGACGAGACCAGCGCCTGGCTCGACCAGCTCCGCAGCCTCTGGACCGACAGCTTCGACCGGCTGGACACGCTGCTGCGGTCACCCGGCACTGAGGCCCCCCACACCCAGGACAGGAAAGGCTGACCCATGGCTGCCGCCGAACCGGGACCCGAGTTCACCATCACCCGGCTGTTCCGGGCGCCGCGCCGGCGGGTCTGGGATGCCTGGACGAAGCCCGAGATGCTGGCGCAGTGGTTCGGCCCGAAGGGCGTCACCACCACCGTCCTCCGCTTCGAGCTGCGGCCGGGCGGCCTGCTGCATGCGCGGATGGAAATGCCGGAGGGCGGCACGATGTGGGCGCGCTTCGTTTATCGTGAGGTCGTCCCGCCCGCCCGCCTGGTCTGGGCGCATGCCTTCGGCGATGCGGCGGGCAATATCGCGCCCTCTCCCTTCGGTGGCGCCTGGCCGCCGGAGCTGCTGACCACCGTGACCTTCGAGCCGGCATCGGGCGAGGCCGAGGCGACGCAGGTGACGCTGCGCTGGTCGCCGATCGAGGCGACGGCCGAGGAGCGCGCGGCCTTCGCCGCCGCCATCCCGTCGATGAGCGGCGGCTGGGGCGGCAGCTTCGACCAGCTCGACCGCTTCCTCGGCTGACGGGCGGCGCACGGAGGTCCGATCCGCGGCCAGAAGGGCCGGGCGCCGGCATCGGCACCACCAAGGGCCGCGGCTGCGCCCGGCATGCCTGTCCGGGCACGGGATTCGTTGCGCTTTGCCCGGCTCCGTGCGATAGGAATAATGTCAGCGGACGGAGTTTGTCCGAAACCGCGCATGG
Source organism: Dankookia rubra (assembly GCF_004355005.1). Classification (GTDB taxonomy): domain Bacteria; phylum Pseudomonadota; class Alphaproteobacteria; order Acetobacterales; family Acetobacteraceae; genus Paracraurococcus; species Paracraurococcus ruber_A. The sequence goes on along the minus strand of NZ_SMSJ01000006.1, from coordinate 80,710 downwards.
CATCCCCGGAAGGCCGGCCGAGGCGCCTCAAAGCCTGAAAGCTAAAACCCGTGCGGGCGCGGCGCCGGGCAGGACCGCGGCTTTCCCGGCGAAAAGACCGGATCGGCCTCAACCCGGTTGAGGCGGCTTGAAGCCGCCCCACTCGCCCGCCCGGGGCTTCCGCCGCCGCTTCAGGAAGCGCCGCACCTGCCGCAGGCCCAAGGCCACCACCACCGCCACCACGGGGATGGCAACGCCCGTCACCAGGTCGGGGTCGAGCTTCGCCCCGCCCGCCTTGAGGCCCTTCGCGACATAGCCGACCAGCCCGACGACGTAGTAGGTCACCGCCGCGATCGACAGCCCCTCCACCGTCTCCTGCAGCCTCAGCTGCTGCTGCGCCCGGCGGTTCATCGAGGCCAGCACTTCCTGGTTCTGCCGCTCGCGCGTGAGATCGACGCGGGTGGACAGCAGCGCCGTCGCCCGTGCCACGCGGCGGGACAGCGCATCCTGCCGCGCCGCGATGGCCCGGCAGGTGTTCATCGCCGGCGCCAGGCGGCGCTCGGTGAACTCCTGCAGCGTCTGCACGCCCTCGATCCGCACCTCGCGGAGCTCGGCGATGCGGCGCTGCACCAGCTCGTAATAGGCATCGGCCGCGCTGAAGCGGTACAGCGACTCGGCCTCGCGCGCCTCCACCTCGGCGGCCAGGTTGGTCAGCCGCTCCAGCAGCTCCGGCTCGTCCGCGTCGCTCGCCTTCACCAGGGCGCTGATGATCCGCGCCAGTTCCTGCTCGGACCGCGTCAGGAAGGGGCCGATCTCGCGCGCCATGGGCAGCGCCAGCAGCGCCAGCATCCGGTAGGTGTCGATCTCCAGCAGCCGCTGCACGTAGCGGCCGGCCTGGCGCGGGCTCATCCCGCCGTCGAGCACCAGCATCCGGCTGAAGCCGCCGGTATGGATGCGGAAATCGGTGAAGGCGTGCGCGAGGCCGCCGGCCATCTGCCCGCCGGCCAGGACGTTGCCGGCAAACAGCCGATCCGAGATCGTGTCCAGGTCGGGCGCCGCCGCGGCGGAGGACAGCAGCCCGACATGCGCCGCCACCAGCAGCCGGCCGGGCAGCGCCTCGACCCAATCGGCCGGGACGGTGGCGATGGCCGGCTCGGTGAAGGGGTCGTCGCCGGCCAGCGGGGCGGAGACGTCGCCCTTCAGGGGCGCGAAGATCATGATGCGGTGGAACTCGGTGTGGCTTTCCCATTTCAGCCGGAAGGGGCCGAAATCGGCGCTGAAATGGCTGGCCCCGGGCAGCGGCGGTGCGACCGCCATGCGCTGCGCCAGCGCCACCACCGCCTCCCAGGCCGCGTCGCGTCGCGCCGGGTCGTTCAGCAGCGCGAGGTAGGAGACGCGCAGCGGCGGCGCCATCGCCTCCGGCGGCCGGGCATGGACCTCGTCGTTCAGCTCGAGCCGCTGCGGGTGGGACGCGGGCAGGATCATGCGGTGACGGCGGCCAGCGCGCCGGCCTCCTCGGCGATCCGCAGAAGGATGCCGGCGACCTCGGCCGGCCGCTCCTCATGGGCGAGGTGGCCGAGCGCCGGCAGGTCGAGGATCCGGGTGCCCGGCACCGCGGCGCGGATGCGCCGGGCGTCGGAGGGCGGCACGGTCCGGTCATGCCCGCCGACCACCAGCACCAGGGGCACGGAAAGCGCCTTCAGGTCGCGCAGCAGCGGCCGCAGCTCCCAATGCGCCATCATGCCGAGCGCCGCGGCGACATGCCCGGGCTGCCGCACCAGCCGGCCATAGAGCTCGACGCCGCGCGGATCGAGGGTCGAGCCGGTGTCGCGCAGCAGGCGTTCGACCAGGCCGCGGTCGCCGGCGCGCCAAGCGAAGAACCAGGGCACCGCGGGGAGGCCGGAGAGCAGCCGGGCGATGGGGGAGAAGATCTGCCCGGCCAGCCCCTCGAAGGGCAGCAGCGCGGCGTTGAGCCCGACCAGCGCCCTTGGTGCTATGCCGCCGTCGAGCGTCATCCGGGCGATCACCGCGGCGCCGGCGGAATGCCCCGCGGCGAGCGCCGGCTTGAGGCCGAGCGCGCGCAGCAGTGTGGTGACGCCGCGCGCCATGCCGGGCAGCGACAGCCCCTCGGCGCGCGGCCGCTGGGTGAAGCCATGGCCGGGCAGGTCGGGCGCGACGACGGTGAAGTGCCGGGCGAGCAGGGGCAGCAGGTCGCGCCAGGAATGCGTCGCGGCGCCGGTGCCGTGGACCAGCAGGAGCACGGGGCCGCTGCCGGCGACCTGGACGTGCCAGCGCAGGCCGCCCGCGGTGACGAACCGGCTGGAACTCCGGTTCGGCCAGTCCGCGGGGATCAACGGCCTTCCAGGGGGCTTTGCCCCCTGGCCCCCCACCGGGGACCGGGTCGGTCCCCGGACCCCGACCCGCGTTCGCGGCTCATGCCGCCTCGGCCTTCACGGCGCGGGAGAGCGTCGCTGCGTCGGCGTAGGGCAGCGCCAGGTACTTGGCGCCCATCTCGGCGGCCAGCCGCCGGCCGGCCTCGGCCGGGCGGGGAGAGACATCGACCAGCACGCAGGCGACGCGGGCGGCGCGCAGCGCCCGGGCGGCCTCCAGCGCCTCGGCCTCGGCCCGGGCACGGCCGCCGGCGCCGTCGCGGGCGACATTGGCGCGGCCATCGGTCAGCATCACCAGCAGCGGGGTCTGTCCCTTCCGCCGCACCGCATCGGCCAGGGCCAGGGCCGCGTCGAGCGCCGCGGCCACCGGCGTCCCGCCGCCGCCGGGCAGCCCGGCCAGGCTGCGCTTGGCCCGCACTAGCGAGCTGGTCGGCGGCAGCAGCAACTCGGCCCCGGTGCCGCGGAAGGCCAGCAGCGCCACCTTGTCGCGGCGCACGTAGCAATCCGCCAGCAGCAGCTCGACCGCGCCCTTCGCCTCGCCGAGCCGGTGCAGCGCGGCGGAGCCGGAGGCGTCGACGGCGAAGATCGTCGCCGTCTCGGAGCGCTGCCGGAAGCGGCGGATGCGCAGGTCCTCGCGCCGGATCTCGATCCGACGCGGCGTGTCCTCACCGGGCCGGATCTCGATCCGGCGCGGCATGTCCTCACCGGGCCGCGCCGCGATCGGCGCCGCGCTCCGCCGGCGCAGCCGCTGCCAGGGCGCCGCAGCCCGCAGCGTCTCGACCAGCGCCAGGCGCGCGCCGCCCCGAGGCTCCCCGGCGCGGACGCCGATCGGCCTGCCGCGCCGCGGCGAGGCCTTCTGCGCCCCGGCCTTGCCGGGCGTGCGCGAGCGCGCCGCCTCGCCGAGCTTGAGCCCGTCCAGCAGGTGCGCCGGCACCGCCGCCGCGGCGGCGGCAAGGATCATGTCCTGCAGCGCCTGCGGGTCGGGCAGGTCATCCTCCTCGCCCGGGTCGGGCGGCGGCTCGGGCGCCGGCTGCTCCGCCTCGGATCCGGGCTCCTCCGCGGGCGCCTCGGCCGGCAGTACCAGGGCGCGCGGCCCCAGCACCAGCCGTGCCGCGAGCGCAGCGTCGTCCTCGGTCACCGCGTCGCGGCCGGCCAGCGCCGCCGCGGCCCTGGCCGCCCGCAAGGCCAGGACCGGTGCCCGCAACGTGCCGATGCCGAGGGCCAGCGCGGTGCCGCAGAGCGCCACGAGGATGTCGTCGCCGGCGGTGACGGCGGGCAGCCGCGCCCGCGCCGCGGCGACATCCGGCGCCTCGCCCTCCGCCTCGCGCGGCGCGATGGCGTGCAGGTCGAGGCGGAAGGCCAGGCGTTCCAGCAGGGCGGCGGGCGGTGCCTCCTCCGGCGCCAGGCCCTCGTCGAGGGCCACCACGGCCAGCCGCGCCGGGGCCCGCAGCGCCAGGCCGTCGCGCTCGGCGATGGCCTCGCCGGTGTCGAGCGCCATGGCCAGATGCGCCGCGGTATTGGCGGTGACGCGCTCGGCCATGGCCAGGACCAGCACGCCGCCATCGGCCTCGGCCAGCAGGCCGCGCTCGGCCACCGGGCGGCCGGATTGCAGGGTCGCGGTCAGGTCGAGCCCGCCGAGCAGCCGGCTGTCGCCAACCGCGAGCGGCACGCGGCGCCAGGGCGTGCCCGCCGGCAGCAGGCCGCGCAGCAGGGCCAGCCACGCGTCGCGCACCGGCCCCGGCATGGCGCGGAGCGAGGCGCCGCCGAGCCCGGCCGGGTCGATCGCCAGCAGCGCGGCGGCCTGCATGGCCTCCGCCCAAGGGGTCGGGTCGTCGGGCCCCTGCGTGGTCACGGGCCGAACAACTCCTGCACCGCGCGCTCCACCCGGGTGCCGGCCACCGCCTCGTCCAGCGGGTTGCGGCGGAGCCGGTGGCGCAGGGCGGGCGGGGCGACGCGGCGCAATTCGGCATCGCCGACCGCGGCGCTGCCCTCGAGCGCCGCGAGCGCCCGGGCGGTGCGGATCAAGGTCAGCTCGCCGCGGAGGCCATCGGTGCCGAGCGAAAGGCAGAGCTGCGCCGCGCGCTCATAGGCCGTGTCCGGCACCGCGACCTGCGCCAGCCCCTCGCGCGCCGCGAGGATGCGCCCGCGCAACTCGGCCTCGGCGCCACCCCATTGCGCGGCGAAGCCGGCGGGGTCGCGGTCATAGGCATCGCGCCGGCGGATCACCTCGATCCGGCTCGGCAGGTCGCCGGGGGTGCGGACCTCGACCGAAAGGCCGAAGCGGTCGAGCAATTGCGGCCGCAGCTCCCCCTCCTCGGGGTTGCCGGAGCCGACCAGGACGAAGCGGGCGGGGTGGCGGATGGACAGTCCCTCGCGCTCCACCACGTTCTCGCCGGAGGCGGCGACGTCGAGCAGGAGGTCGACCAAGTGGTCCTCCAGCAGGTTCGCCTCGTCTATGTAGAGGAAGCCGCGATTGGCGCGGGCCAGCAGGCCGGGCTCGAAGGCCTTTTCGCCATTGGCCAGCGCCCGCTGGATGTCGAGCGCGCCGACCACCCGGTCCTCGGTCGCGCCGAGCGGCAGGTCGACCACGGGGACCGGCGCCATCCGCGTGCGCAGCGGGCCGCGGGCCTGGCGGGCACGGCAGTCGTCGCAGAGCGCGCGGGCATCGCCGGGGTCGCAGCGATAGGCGCAGCCCTCGACCACGGGGATGTCCGGCAACAGGCCGGCGAGCGCCCGGATGGCGGTGGACTTGCCGGTGCCGCGGTCGCCGAAGGCGAGCACGCCGCCGATCCCGGGATCGACCGCCGCCACCAAGATGGCCAGCTTCATCTCGTCCTGGCCGACGATCGCGGAAAATGGGAACGGGACTCGCTGGCTCATGGGGCCCCGTCCGGACATGCAGGCTGCGGCATATGTGGCTCCGGCGCGGCCGTGGGGGCCGCGCCGGGTCTAGTCTAGCCTCAGGGCTTCGCCGCCCAAACCGCGCACCAGCCCTCGGGGCTGATATTGCCGGCGACGATGGCGCAGGCATTCGGCGGCTGGAAATGCAGGCAGCCGCCGCATTTCTGGCCATCCTTCGGCTTGTCCTGGTACATGACCATGGAGCCCTGCAGCTTGTCCTGCGCCTTGGCGGGACGAATGGCGATCGGGGCCAAAGCGGCCAGGCCGGCGGCCTGCAGGACGGCACGGCGCGGTTTCGGGGTCTTGTTGTCTGACGTCACCCTGGAAATCTCCTCAATGTTCATCCGGCCGCGGGTAGATTGGTGCCGTTCCGGCTTTTGCCAATCCGCCGGACCGCGCCTGCCGGGGAGCCTTCGCAGGCTCCCCGCCGACCTCAGGCCGCCCGCTGCAGGCTGAACCGCGCCCAGATCTCGCCGAGGGCGAAGACCAAGTGGTCTATGTCGGCGTCCGAATGCAGCGGGCCGGGGGTCAGGCGCAGCCTTTCCGTCCCGCGCGGGACGGTCGGGTAGTTGATCGGCTGCACGTAGATCCCGTACTGGTCGAGCAGCAGGTCGCTGATCTCCTTGCAGACCACCGGGTCACGTACCATCACCGGGACGATGTGGCTGGGGTTGTCGAGATGCGGCACGCCGATCGCGTCCAGCCGGCGGCGGACGGTCGCCGCACGCTCCTGCAGCGCGTCCCGCTCGAGGCTGCTGGCCTTCAGGTGGCGGATGCTGGCCAGCACGCCGGCGGCGACCGCGGGCGGGATCGCTGTCGTGAAGATGAAGCCCGAGGCATAGCTGCGGACGAAGTCGCACATCGCGGCCGACCCGGCGATGTAGCCGCCGACCACGCCGAAGGCCTTGGCGAGCGTGCCCTCGATGACCGTCAGCCGGTGGGCGACGCCGTCGCGTTCGGTGATGCCGCCGCCGCGCTTGCCGTAGAGGCCGACCGCATGGACCTCGTCCACATAGGTCATGGCGCCGTATTCGTCGCAGACGTCGCAGAGCTCGGCGATCGGGGCGATGTCGCCGTCCATGGAATAGACGCTCTCGAAGGCGACCAGCTTCGGGGTTTCCGGGTTCAGGTCGGCCAGCTTGCGGCGCAGGTCCTCGGGGTCGTTATGGGCGAAGACCCGGCGCTCGGCCCGGCTGTGGCGGATGCCCTCGATCATCGAGGCGTGGTTCAGCTCGTCGGAGACGATGACGCAGCCCGGCATGCGGCCGGCAAGCGTGGACAGGCTGGCCCAGTTCGACATGTAGCCGCTGTTGAACAGCAGCGCCGCCTCGGTGCCGTGCAGGTCGGCCAATTCCTGTTCGAGCAGCACGTGGTAATGGTTGGTGCCGCCGATGTTGCGCGTGCCGCCGGCCCCGGCGCCGCACTTGTCCAGCGCCTCGTGCATCGCCGCCAGCACCTTCGGGTGCTGGCCCATGCCGAGATAGTCGTTCGAGCACCAGACGGTCACGTCCTGCGCGCCGCGCGAGCGGTGGTGCACGGCGCGCGGATAGGCGCCGGCCTGGCGTTCGAGATCGGCGAAGACGCGGTAGCGCCCCTCGCGGTGCAGGGTGCCGATCTGCTTCTTGAAGAACGCCTCGTAGTTCATGGTACCTCCCTCTGGCCTCACCGGGCCTCACGGCAGGGCATCGACGACCGCACCGATGCTGGACACGCGGGCGCCGTTCATGCGGCGGGCGCCGTACCGGCGCGGAAGCGCGCCGGGTGGATGTCGGGCTGCGCCGGCTTCGGCGCCGCCCGCGAACGAAGGCCCCATTTCCACAGCGCCTCGGCCGGGATGGGGAGGACGAGGAACCAGTGCTCCAGCGTCGCCAGCGCCGCGAGGGTGCCGAGGAAGGTGAAACCGGCGGCCTGGAAGTCGGTCGCCCCGGGCGCCAGGGCGAGGTGGAAGAGCAGCGCGGTCAGCAGGGTCGCCAGCGTCACCGCGAAGGGGAAGAGCAGGTTCATCGGCCGGCGCAGGAAGAAGCTGCCGAGATAGCGAAGGTGCGGCGGCAGGAAATTCTCGTTCAGGTTGCGCGCCCCGAGGAAGACATTGAGCTTGGCGCTCTGCCGCATCCCCCAGATCAGCAGGTAGGTCCAGGTGCCGACCTGGTTCGGCTGGCCCCAGGTGACGGCGACCACGGCGACCGCGCCGACGAGGATCGCCAGTTCGTGGTAGAGGATCGCCCGCAGCGCCAGGGTGAAGCGGCGCCAGCCCGTGGCCTCCGCCGGGCAGGGCGCGCGGGACGGGCCGGTGGCGTAGCCCATCAGGAAGGCCATCTCCTGCCAGGCCCAGGCGAGCAGCCCGCAGGAGAAGGCGCAATAGGCGCCGAGCACCGAGGCATCCGCGCTGCTGGCCGAAAGCCCCCAGAGCGCCGCGGCGAGGACGAGCGTCGCCCCCGCCATGCTGATGCGGTAGGTCCGCGCCGGCAGCCCGTCCAGCCACAGGATCGCGCCGGTGCTGAACCACCAGATGAACAGCGCGAAGAGGGCGGGAAGGGCGAAGTCGGCCATGCTACCAGGCCGGCGCCATGCGGACATCGGCCGGCAGCGCCGCATGCTTGCCGGGCAGCAAATAGAGCCGCGCGAAGGTCGCGCCGGCCGAGAGCTTGAGGCCGGTGCGGCGGAGCGAGGCGCCGAGGCCGCTCCGGCCCTTCAGCGCGGCAAGCTTCTCGGTGATCTCGAACAGCCGGTCGAGGCCGCGCCGGAAGGCCGGGCGGTCGGTGTCAAGCGTCACCGGGAATACCTGGGTGCAGATGGCGGTGCAGGTCTGGAAGACGCGGTGGTCGTATTCCGTCGGCGTCATGCCGAGCGCCTTGTGGAATTCCGGCCGGCCGTGGTCGCGCACGTACATCGTCGCGTAGACCGCCAGCTGGAAGAACTTGACCCAGAGCTTGTTGCGCCCCTGCAGCAGGTGCGGGTTGGCGCGCATCAGCAGGGCGAAGGCCTCGCCGTGGCGGAACTCGTCGTTGCACCACTTCTCGAACCACATGAAGATCGGGTGGAAGCGCAGCTCGGGGTGCTTCTCGAACTGGCGGAAGATGGTGATGTAGCGGGCGTAGCCGATCTTCTCGGACAGGTAGGTCGCGTAGAAGATGAACTTCGGCGAGAAGTAGTGGTACTTCTTCGCCTTGGTCAGGAAGCCGAGATCGACGCCGATCCCGATATCCTTCAGCGCGTCGTTGATGAAGCCGGCATGGCGGGCCTCGTCGCGGCTCATCACCCCGAACAGGTCCTTCATGTCCGGGTTCTTCACCCGCTTCCTGATCTCGGCGTAGAGGACGCAGCCGCTGAACTCGGCGGTGACGGAACTGACCAGGAATTCCTTCAGCTCGGCCTGCAGCCCGGGCGGCAGGTCCTCCATCCGGAATTCGTCGAAGGCGGCGGAGCGGACGAAGTGGCCCTTGTTCGGGTCGGACTTGAACTCGGCCATCAGCGCATCCCATTCGGCGCGGATGCTGCTGACGTCGATGCGGTCCATCGCGTCGAAGTCGGTGGTGTAGAAGCGCGGGGTCAGCACCGTGTCGGTGGTGGCCATCCGGGTGGAATCGTTGATCGCCCGCTTCGGGGTGACGGCGTTCATGGCGTTTCCCTCGGCTCGAAGCCGCAGTGGTACAGGTCAGCAAGCTCCAGGATGGCCGAGGCCTCGGTCCAGACCCGCTGCAGCCAGCCGGCGCGGTAGACCGTGGCGCGGCAGGTGAAGCTGACGGCCTGGCCATAGGGTATGCCGGCCGGGGCGCCATGCACCACCACGCGGTCGCCGGGGCGCAAGGTGACGCCTTCCGGGATGGCATGCGCGTGCAGGCTGTCGAAGGTCTGCTCGATATCGACCGTGCAGGGCACCTCGACGGTGCGTCCGCCGGTCAGCCAGGCGAGGGGGCCGTTCATGGCTTGGGCTCCGGGGCAATCAGCAGGCGCAGGAAGACATCCTTGTTGGTGTCGCCGAAGGCATTCAGCTCGACCTCCCGGCCCGTCGCGGTGTCCTGCAGCATGACGCGGCCATCGCGCCAGGCAGCGAGGCGGAAGGGAGCGTCGCGGCCGAGATCGGCCTGGCGCCGGCCGCGCGCGAGCGCCCGCAGCGTGCCGCGGACGAAGCCGTTGGTGCCGGGATCGAAGACCATCACCTCGGCGCCGGTCGCGGCTTCGCGGGCGACAATGGCGCCATCGGCCCGGTCCTCGAAGCGCAGCGAACGTTCCAGCGCCGGCGCGGTGGTGGAGGCGCCGGCGCCGCCGACCAGACCGAAGAGATCGGTGACGGCCAGGGTGAAGGCCAGCAGGCCGAGCCCGATCAGCAGCGGTGCCCGCGGGATCCTGCGGCCTGGGTTGCGCACCGGCATGCTCCCCTCCCCTCCTTCAAGCCGCTTGCGGTTGCGGCAGGTCGGCACTGCCCGGCTTGGCGCCGGCGGTCGCCATGGCCTGCACCGGGACCGAGGCGGCGCCGGCCAAGGCACGGGCCAGAATCTGCGCGACCGCGCCGGCATCGGCGATGCCGCGCAGGGTCGGCTGCGGCCGCAGCAGGTGCCAGGGGCGCGCATGCGGCCAGAAAAACAGGTAGGAGACGCGGTGCGGCTTCAGCAGCGCCAGGCTGACATCGCCCGAGCCATCGGCATGCAGCTTCGCCGCGGCCGAGCCGACCAGCGCATAGGGCAGGTTCACCGTCATCGACAGCGCGATGCCGAAGCGCATGACCAGGCGGCGGTTGGTGATGGTATAGGCCGTGGTGCGCACCACGCCCCAGGCGAAGACCAGGGCGATGCCGATGACCAGCAGCGAGGGCAGGATGAACCAGAGCGCATCCCGCGCGGTGACGGGCAGCGAGGCGCCGGCCATCAGCACCGAGACGACGCGGGCCGCGACCAGCACGCCGAAATAGGCGGCGAGGCCCGGCAGGTGCAGCGCCCGCCGCGCGAAGGCCCGCTGGTCGGGCCGGCCCTGCCAGAAAATGACCTCACCCTCCGGCAGCTTCTCCGGCAGGCCCCAGACCGGCTCATAGTCGTGTTCCTTGATCACAGCGCCGGCTCCTGCCGGTTCGGGGTGGCGTACATGTAGCCGCCGGCGAAATAGGCGCTGACCTTGTCTTCCTCGAGCAGGGTGATCTGGTCGGGGTTCTTCAGCGCCGGCGCCGCGAGGAACTGGTCGGCCAGCAGCGCGCTGGTATGCGCCTCCCGCCTGCCCGCGTCGAAATTCGCCAGGCCGATCGGGAAGACGACGTTGCGGGCATTCGCGCCCGGCACGGCGATCTCGATGTAGCGCAGGATGACGTCGGAGCGATCGACCCAGAGGTCCTTCACCGTGCCGACGACGCGCTTGTCGGCGGTGATCATGTACCAGCCGCGCGGGTCGATATCCTCATGCGCGATGCTGTATTCCGGTGCGGCGCGGAGCGGGACGATCTTCGGCAGCGAAGCGTCGAAGGTCAGGTCGGGCACGTCGGCGCGCAGGGCATAGGCGGCCGGGCCGACGCCATCGGCGAGCGGGTTGCCGAGCGGCAGCCGCGGCGCGCCGGGGACGCGGGCGGTCGGCGTCAGCAGGCCGGTCAGGTCGCGCTCCTCGCGCCCCGCCACGGTCGGCCCGCCATGCGCCAGGTTCCAGACCTTCGGCTTCGGCGCGCTGCGCGGGTTGATGATGACGAGATCGCCGTTCTGCTCGTGCACCAGGGGGAAGCCTTCCCGCCGGTCCTCGTTGCGGAGGTACATGATCAGGATGATGAAGGCGACGTAGAAGGCGTACAGCGAGAAGAGCGCTGCGTCGAACTGCGTGGAATAGGCGATGTATGTCATGACGCTTGTCTCCTCGCGCTAGGATGCCCCGCGCGACCCGGCCAGGCCGAGCCGCACGTCCTCGGGTTGCAGGTCATTGCCCACCGGCCGCACCAGCGGGCCGATGGCGACGATGGTGGCGAACAGCAGCGCAATCTCGAGCAGGTAGACCAGGCCGTAGCCGGTGACGGGGCCGGCCAGTGCCTCCCCCAGCGCGCCGCGCATGGCGAGGCCGGAGATGGCATCGCGCAGCAGGCCGCCGACGGCGATGGCGCCGCCGGCGCAGGTCGCCTGCACCGCGCCCCAGCTGCCGAGCGCCAGGCCGATCTGCGCCGGCGGTGCGGCGCGCATGCAGGCGGTCAGCGTCGCATGCGCGAAGAGCCCGCCGCCGAAGCCGATCAGCCCGACGCCCAAGGCGAAGACGAAGCCGCTGCTCAGCGGCGCCGCGGCGATGACGGTGGTGAAGGCAAAGGCGCCGCAGAGTGCCCCGGTCGCCGCCACGCGGTGCGCGTCGCCGCCGTCCGAGATGCGCCGCGCTGCGCGGATGAAGCCGATGATGCCGCCCGCCGCGAAGCCCGCGGTCAGCAGCGTGGTCTGCGAGACGGTCAGGCCGAGAATCTGCCCGCCATAGGGTTCCAGCAGCACGTCCTGCATGGCGAAGGCGAAGCTGCCGAGCCCGGTCGCGGTCAGCCGGCGGACCCACTGGCCGGTCCGGCGCAGCTCGTCCCAGGCCTGCTGGAAAGCCGGGCGATCGCGGTCCGGGCGGGTGGCGGCGGGGTTCCGCACCTCCTGCTTCCAGACGGCGACGAGGTTGAGGACGATGCTGACGACGGCGGCGCCCTGGATCACCTGGATCAGCCGCAGCTGGCTGAAATTCGCCAGCAGCGCGCCGAAGGCCAGGGCGCTGAGCAGCATGCCCAGCAGCAGCATGACCGAGAGCAGGGCGACGACCCGCGGCTGCTGCTCGACCGGGGAAAGGTCGGTGGCCAGGGCCAGGCCGACGGTCTGCACGGTATGCATGCCCGCGCCGACGCAGAGGAAGGCGATGCCGGCGGCGACCTGGCCGACGACCGGCGGCGCGAAGGTGTCGCCGGACAGGATGATCAGCGCGAAGGGCATCATCGCCAGACCGCCGAAGATCCAAACCGAGCCGAGCCACACGTAAGGCACTCGCTTCCAGCCCAGCACCGACTTGTACTGGTCCGAGCGGAAGCCGATCAGCGCGCGGAAGGGCGCGAAGACCAGCGGCAGGGAGACCATGACGGCGACCATCCAGGTCGGCACGCCGAGCTCGACGATCATCACCCGGTTGAGCGTGCCGATCAGCAGCACCGCCACCATGCCGACCGAGACCTGGAACAGCGACAGCCGCAGCAGCCGGTCGAGCGGCAGCGTCTCGGACGCCGCATCCGCGAAGGGCAGCAGGTCCGGGCTGAGCTTCATCCAGACGCGGGAGAGCTTCATGGGATCAGTCGAACCCCAGCAGGTCGAAGATGTCGCGGTCCTTCATCGGCGAGGCTTCCAGCGCCGGCGTGCCCGCCCAGAGGCTGGCCGCGAGGCGTAGATACTCGAGCTTCACCGCCTCCAGCTCCGGCGTGCTGTCCATCTCGAACAGCGTCGCCTTCTTCAGGCGGGAGCGGCGGATGACGTCGAGGTTGGGGAAATGCGCCAGGCTCTTCATCCCGGTCGCGGCGTTGAATTTGTCGATCTGGTCGGTGTCGTCGCTGCGGTTGACGATGACGCCGCCGAGCCGGACGTCGTAGTTCTTCGACTTCGCCTTGATCGCGGCGATGATGCGGTTCATCGCGAAGATGCTGTCGAAGTCGTTGGCCGCGACGATGATGCCGCGGTCGGCATGCTGCAAAGGTGCTGCGAAGCCACCGCAGACCACGTCGCCGAGCACGTCGAAGATGACGACGTCGGTCTCCTCCAGCAGGTGGTGCTCCTTCAGCAGCTTCACCGTCTGGCCGACGACGTAGCCGCCGCAGCCGGTGCCGGCCGGCGGGCCGCCCGCCTCCACGCACATCACGCCGTTGTAGCCCTGGAAGACGAAATCCTCGGGCCGCAGCTCCTCGGCGTGGAACTGCACGGATTCCAGCACGTCGATGACGGTCGGGATCAGCGACTTGGTCAGGGTGAAGGTGCTGTCATGCTTCGGGTCGCAGCCGATCTGCAGGACCCGCTTGCCGAGTTTGGAGAAGGCGACCGAGAGGTTGGAGCTGGTCGTGCTCTTGCCGATCCCGCCCTTGCCGTAGACCGAGAAGACCTTGGCGGTGCCGATGGTCATGTTCGGGTCGAGGTGCACCTGCACGCTGCCCTCCCCGTCGAGATGGGAGGCTGTGCGGCCACGGTGCAGCGCGGCATGCGGCGTCTCGATCCTCATGCGGCCTCCTCAGCGGGAAAAATGGGCTTTGGCGTCATACAGGGTCTCCAGCGTGATGCTGGCGAGGCCACGCTCCCCGGCGAAGCGCTCGGTATTGCGCCTCGCCTTGCCACGGACGAAGAACGGGATCTTCCTCAGCTCGGCCTCGGCCTCGGCGGTCCAGCCGGCCGGGCCGGCGGGGGCTTCGGCGATTGCAACGGGGGCTGGCGCAGGCGCGCCGCCGAGATGCGAGGGCGCGGCCTCGGCATGGAACTCGAAATCCTCGCGGAACATGCCTAGCAGGTGTTCCTCGAGGCCCATCATCAGCGGATGGACCCAGGTGTCGAAGAGGACATTCGCCCCCTCGAACCCCATTTGCGGCGAATAGCGCGCGGGGTAGTCCTGCACGTGGACCGGCGCCGAGATCACCGCGCAGGGGATGCCCAGGCGCTTGGCGATGTGGCGTTCCATCTGGGTGCCGAGGATGAGCTCCGGCTGCGCCGCCTGGATCGCCGCCTCGACCTCGAGGTAGTCCTCGCCGATCAGCGGCTCCACATCGTGGAGCTTCGCCGCCTCGCGGATGTCGCGGGCGAATTCGCGGCTGTAGGTGCCGAGACCCACGACCTTGAAGCCCATCTCCTCGGCGGCGACGCGGGCCGCGGCCACCGCATGCGTCGCGTCGCCGAAGACGAAGACCCGCTTGCCCGTCAGGTAGTTGCTGTCGACCGAGCGGGCATACCAGGCGGCGCGCGCCTCCTCGGCGGCCAGCACCGGTGCGGCGTCGATGCCGGCCAGCGCGGCCACTTCCTCGACGAAGGCGCGGGTCGCGTTGGTGCCGATCGGGATGGTCCGCGTCGCCTTCTGGCCAAAGGTCCGGGTCAGCCAGGATGCCGCCTGCCCCGCGACCTCGGGGTAGAGCACCACGTTGAAGTCGGCCTCGCCCAGCCGCGCGAGGTCGGACGGCCGCGCGCCCATCGGCGCGGTCACCCGCACCTCAATGCCCATGCGGCCGAGCAGCCCGGTGATCTCCCTGACATCGTCGCGGTGGCGGAAGCCGAGCGCGGTCGGGCCGAGGATGTTGCAGACGCGCCCCGGGCCGCGCCGGGTGCCGGGCGGCGGCGCATGCGGCCCGGCCAGGGCGCGGACCAGCTGGTAGAAGGTCTCGGATGCCCCCCAATTCTCCTTCTTGGAGTAGGAGGGCAGCTCCAGCGCCACCACGGGGACCGGCAGCCGCAGCGCCTTGGCCAGGCCGCCCGGGTCGTCCTGGATCAGCTCGGCGGTGCAGGAGGAGCCGACGATCATCGCCTCCGGCTCGAAGCGCCGATAGGCATCCAGCGCCGCCGTCTTGAACAGCTCGGCGGTGTCGCCGCCGAGGTCGCGCGCCTGGAAGGTGGTGTAGGTGACGGGCGGGCGCGCGCTGCGCCGCTCGATCATGGTGAAGAGCAGGTCGGCATAGGTGTCGCCCTGCGGGGCATGCAGGACGTAGTGCAGCCCCGCCATCCCCGTGGCGACGCGCATCGCCCCGACATGCGGCGGCCCCTCATAGGTCCAGACGGCGAGCTGCATCGGCCTAGACCCTCAGCTTCTGGCGCCGCACCAGCGGCCGCGCAAAAAGCTCGGCGAGGTCGCCGGCCTGCTCGTAGCCCTGGATCGGCGTGAAGACGAGCTCGATCGACCACTTGGTGGCGAAGCCCTCGGCCTCCAGCGGATTGGCCAGCCCGAGGCCGCAGACGACGAGGTCCGGCTTCTCCGCGCGGCAGCGGTCGAGCTGCCGGTCGACATCCTGCCCCTCGGACAGCAGCACGTCCCGCGGCAGCAGCGGCAGTTCGGCCGCCAGATGCGCGCGGTGAAGATAGGGCGTGCCGATCTCCACCGGACGCATGCCGAGCTCCCGCGCCAGGAAGCGCGCCAGCGGAATTTCCAGCTGGCTGTCGGGAAAGAAGAAGATGCGACGGCCGGCCAGCGCCTCCCGGTGGCGGTCGAGCACGATGCGGGCACGCTGCTCGCCGGCCTCGGTCACCGCGCGGGAGCGGTCGGCGGGAATGCCCCAGGCTCCGGCCGCGGCGCGCAGCCAGCCGGTGGTGCCCTCGGCCCCCAGCGGGAAGGGCGCGGGCAGGTGCACCGCGCCGCGGGCTTCCAGCGCGCGGGCGGTATCGGCCAGGAAGGGCTGCGCCAGCAGCATGCGGGTATTCGGCCCGACCGCGGGCAGCTCGCGCGCCCGGCGCGGCGGCAGGAAGGCGACCGGGCCGATGCCGAGCGCGGCGAAGAGCCGGCGCATCTGGTCCTCCACCACCTCGGCCAGCGCGCCCACCACCAGCAGCGCCGGCGCGCTGGTGACCGAGGCCGGCATCTCCGGCACGAGGGAGGCGAGGCAGGCATCCTCGCCCTGGGTGAAGGTCGTCTCGATGCCGCTGCCGGAGTAGTTCAGCACCCGCACATCCGGCGAATGCGTGCGGTTCAGCCGCTGCGCCGCGCGCGAGAGGTCGAGCTTGATGACCTCGGATGGGCAGGAGCCGACCAGGAAGAGCAGCCGGATGTCGGGCCGCCGCGCCAGCAGCTGGCCGACCACGCGGTCCAGCTCGTCGTTTGCGTCGGCCAGTCCGGCCAGGTCGCGCTCGTCGATGATGGCGGTGGCGAAGCGGGGCTCGGCGAAGATCATCACCCCCGCGGCGGATTGGATCAGGTGCGCGCAGGTGCGGCTGCCGACGACGAGGAAGAAGGCGTCCTGGATCTTGCGGTGCAGCCAGATGATGCCGGTGAGGCCGCAGAAGACCTCGCGCTGGCCACGCTCCCGCAGGACGGGGGCCTCGGTGCAGCCCGCCTGGTCGGCGGGCGACCGGCCGAGGGCTGCGAGGCTGCTCACTTGGAATAGCCCAGCGCGTCGGGCTCGGCGCCGCGCCAGCCGCGCTCGTCACGCCGGGCGGCCCGCAGCTTCATGACGAACTGCATGGCGTTGACGACGTAGGCGGCATAGGCGGCAAGCGCCAGCAGCATCAGGCCCTGCGCGTCGCCGGCGCCGGTCAGCAGCAGGGCGAGGTATGCGGTGTGCAGCCCCAGCACCAGCATACTGAAGACGTCTTCCCAGAAGAAGGCGCGGGCGAAGAGCCAGCGGCCGAAGACCACCTTCTCCCAGATCGAGCCGGTGACCATGATGACGTAGAGCACGACGGTCTTGACCACGACCGAGGCGGTGGCGACTGCATAGCCTTCCCCCGTCGCCAGGAAGTTCAGCACCAGGCCGAGGCTGACGAGGAAGACCGCGAATTGCAGCGGGGCAAGCACGCCCTGCACCAGGGTCCAGGGGGAGGCGTCGCGGCGGCGGCGCTCCTCCTGCGTGTAGAGCGGCCGGCGGGCGGGTGCGTGGCGAGCGTGGCGTCCCGCCACGGTGCCCCAGGGGCAGGAATCGATGGGGGCAGTGAGCTTTGCCAGCACGCCGGACGTAAACATCGCTTGACAACCCTCTGTCCCGAAGGTCCGCTCAGTCGTCGGTCTTGGTCCAGCCAATGCGATCCCGGCCTCCGCGGAGAACCGGCAATTTCTTGGCAGATCCTTCCGGCGTTCCGGCGTGCCTCCCGCAGCGACGATCTCGCTGTCAGGAAGGCTAGGTCCGGTCGCTTTGGAGTGTCAAGCTCGATTGACGTAAGGAGTGATTGACACTCGGTTGCGAGCGGGTCGATAAACTCCGCAACGGGGAGAGGCCCAATGGTGTCCTTGGGAGAGAGCATCGCATCCAGGCACCGGGCCGAGGCACCCTCTGCCGCCGGCCCACCCCCGGCCCGCCTGGGGCTCGATGATGCGCAGAGCCTCTGGCTGCTTCCCGAGCCCGACCAGCGGCAAATCCAGCGCCGCGCCCTGTCCCGGGCGATCGAGGACACCGTCCTGCCCCGGCTGCTGCTGACCCGCGGCACCGCCACGCCCCGCACCGACCTCGATGCCCTGTTCGGCGCCATGCCGACCATGGCGGATGTCGAATCCCTCTGCGCCCTGCTGGTCATCGACGACCACGTCGCCGCCCTGGCGTTGGTCGAGGGGCTGCGCGCGCGGGGCGTGACGCTGCCGCGCGTCTACCTCGACCTGCTGGCGCCGGCGGCGCGCTGGCTCGGCCAGGCCTGGGCGGATGACCGGGCGGACTTCTCGACCGTGACGCTCGGCCTGATGCGGCTGCAGCACATGGTGCGGGACTACGACGACGCGCTGAGCCGCCATGTCAGGCCGCAATCGCGCAACCGCCGCGTGCTGCTGATGAACCCGCCGGGGGAGCAGCACAGCTTCGGCCGCGACATGCTGGCCGCCTTCTTCCGTCAGGCCGGCTGGGATGTCTGGGACCCGGCCCCGCGCGGGGAAGCCGAATTCGCCACCCTGATGCGGCGCGAGAGCTTCCAGGTGATCGGCATCTCGGCGGCGTCCGAGGACCGGCTGGACGCCATCGCCACCTGCATCCGCAGGGTGCGGAAAAGCGTCCGCAACCGCGGCGCCGGCGTGATGGTGGGCGGCCCGATCTTCAACGCCCACCCGGAATTCGTGGCACTGGTCGGCGCCGATGCGACCGCGACCGATGGCGAGCAGGCCATCCTGCAGGCCGAACGGATGCTTTCTTTGATGGCTCATCTGGACTGAGCCGCATGGCGGTAGGAAAGAGGAGGGCTGCGCTCTCAGCCGTAAAGGGATATCTCGCTCGTGAAGGCATTCAAAGCCCCGAAGACGTCGCTGGGCGACCTGGATGCGGAAGCCGCGGCGATTCTGATCACGGCAGCCGCCGACGTCGCCATCATCGTGGATGCCGCGGGCGCGGTCCGCGATGTCGCCTTCAACAGCGAAAGCCTCGCGGAGGAATTGGCCGGCCAGGATTCCTGGCTGGGCAAGCCCTGGATCGACACGGTCGCGCCGGACAGCCGGGCCAAGGTCGAGTCGCTGCTGGCCGACTCGGATGCCGTGGCGGGCCGGCAATGGCGGCACGTGAACCTGCTCTCGGCCCGCGGCGCCTCCGTACCCATCCTGTTCTCCGCGGTGCGGATCGGTGACGGCAGCCGCGCCGTCGCTTTCGGCCGCGACCTCCGCCAGCTCTCGGCGCTGCAACAGCGGCTGCTGGAAGCGCAGCAGTCGCTCGACCGCGACTATTCCCGGCTGCGGCATGCCGAGACGCGCTACCGCATGCTCTTCCAGCTCTGGTCCGACCCGGTGCTGATCCTCGACCCCCAGGCGCAGAAGGTGACCGAGACCAACCAGGCAGCCGACCGCCTGCTGGGCCGCACGCCGCGCCGGCCGGCCGGGCGCGACTTCCTCGAGATCTTCGACCCCAAGGGCCGCGAAGCGGTCGAGCTGCTGCTGTCCGGCGTCCGCGCCACCGGCCGCGCCGACGAGGTCCGGGTGCAGCTGGAGGAGGACAGCAAGGATATTATCGTCTCTGCCTCCCCCTTCCGGCAGGAGAGCACGACCTACCTGCTGGTGCGGCTCGGCATCCCGGTCGCCGATGCCAATGCGATCGTCCTGCCCAAGGCCAAGACCAAGCTGCTGAAGCTGGTCGAGAACGTGCCGGACGCCTTTGTCGTCACCGGCCAGGACGGCCGGATCATGACCGCGAATGCCGCCTTCCTCGACATGGCGCAGCTGGCGAACGAGGACCAGGCACTGGGCGAACCGCTGGAGCGCTGGCTGGGCCAGCCCGGCGTCGAGCTCGAGGTGCTGACCGCCAGCCTGCGGCAGCGCGGCCCGGTGCGCCTCTTCGTCACCACCATGCGCGGCGAGTACGGCGCGACGACCGAGGTCGAGATCTCCGCCGTCTCCGTCATGAACGGTGTCGGCCCCTGCTACGGCTTCGCCATCCGCGATGTCGGCCCGCGCGTCACCGCGCCGGCCCGCGCCTCCACCCGCACGCCGCGCTCGGTGGAACAGCTGACCGAGCTGATCGGCCAGGTGCCGCTGAAGGACCTGGTGCGGGAGGCAACCGACGTGATCGAGCGGCTCTGCATCGAGGCGGCGCTGGAATTGACGGGCGACAACCGCGCATCGGCCGCCGAGATGCTCGGGCTCAGCCGGCAGAGCCTCTACGTGAAGCTGCGGCGCTACGGGCTCGGCGACCTGCCGGCCGACGGATCCGAACAGGGGTAGTGCATGTCAGCCACCGTCGCGCGCCCAGCCCTGTCCGCCTGCCTCGAGCTGCTGAAGCCGGTCACCTGGTTCGCGCCGATGTGGGCCTTCTCCTGCGGCGTCGTCTCCTCCGGCCTCGGCGGCAATGGCCGCTGGCACCTGATCGTCGCCGGCATCCTGCTGACCGGGCCGCTGGTCTGCGGCACCAGCCAGGCGATCAACGACTGGTACGACCGGCACGTGGACGCGATCAACGAGCCGAACCGGCCGATCCCCTCCGGCCGCATCCCGGGCGACTGGGGCTTTCGCATCGCGGTCATGTGGACCGCGCTGTCGCTGGCCGTCGCCACCATCCTCGGCCCCTGGGGCTTCGCCGCGACGGTGCTGGGGCTCGCCCTCGCCTGGGCTTATTCCGCGCCGCCGCTGCGGCTGAAGCGGGATGGGTGGCTCGGCGGCATCGCCTGCGCCGCCTGCTACGAGGGCCTGCCCTGGATCACCGGCGCGGCGGTGATGAGCGCCGGCGCGCCGGACGCGCGGGTGCTGCTAATGGCGGGGCTCTACAGCTTCGGCGCCATCGGCATCATGACGCTGAACGACTTCAAGGCCGTCGAGGGCGATCGCCGCACCGGCATCAACTCCCTGCCCGTCACGCTCGGGGTCGACCGCGCGGCGCAGCTCGCCTGCGCGCTGATGGCGGTGCCGCAGGTGGCGGTGGTCGGCCTGCTGCTGAGCTGGGGCGCGCCCTGGCACGCGGCGGCGATCGCCGCGTCGCTGCTGGCGCAGGTGGCCTTGATGCGCGTGCTGCTGGCCAGCCCGCGGGAGAAGGCGCCCTGGTACAACGGCACCGGCACCACGCTCTATGTGCTGGGGATGCTAGTGACGGCCTTTGCGCTGCGGCCGGTGGTGCTGCCATGAGCGCGTCCGATCGCGGAGATCCGCAGGACCGCAGCGTGGATCGGCCGCGCCGGGGTCACACCCTGGGCTGGCTCGGGATCTTCCGGCTGGGGCTGGTGCAGACCGCGCTCGGCGCCGTCGTCGTGCTGACCACCTCCGCCATCAACCGCGTCATGGTGGTGGAGCTCGCGCTGCCCGCGACCATCCCCGGCCTGCTGGTGGCGCTGCACTACGCCGTGCAGCTGTCCCGCCCGGCCATGGGCCATGGCTCCGACCGCGGCGGGCGGCGGACGCCCTGGATCATCGGCGGCATCGGCGTCCTCGCCCTCGGCGGGCTCGGCGCCGCGGCGGCGACAGCGCTGATGGCGGAGCACTTGGCGCTCGGCATCGGCCTTGCGGTGCTGTCCTTCCTCGGCGTCGGGGCCGGGGTGGGCGCGGCGGGCACCTCGCTGCTGGCGCTGCTGGCGACACGGGTGGCGCCGAACCGTCGGGCGCCGGCGGCGACCATCGTTTGGCTGATGATGATCTTCGGCTTCATCGTCACCACGGCGCTGGCCGGCCGCTTCCTCGACCCTTATTCGCCGCAGCGGCTGCTGGCGGTGACCGGCACGGTCTGCGGCATCGCCGTGCTGCTGGCCGTCGCCGCGATCTGGCGCATGGAACCCGCCGCCCCCGCCGCCGAGGCCCGGCCCGCGCCGAGGGGCAGCTTCCGCGACGCGCTCGCCCAGATCTGGGCGGAGCCGGAGGCGCGGCGCTTCACCATCTTCGTCTTCGTCTCGATGCTCGCCTATTCGGCGCAGGACCTGATCCTCGAGCCCTTCGGCGGCCAGGTCTTCGGCCTCTCGCTGGGCGAGACGACGAAGCTCGCCTCGGCCCAGCACATGGGCGTCTTCGGTGGCATGATCCTGGCGGCGCTGGCCGGGGGCCTCGGCGGCGAGCGCCTCGGCTCGCTGCGCGCCTGGACCATCGGCGGCTGCCTCGCCTCGGCGCTCGCGCTCGCGGCGCTGGCCGCGGCCGGCACCATGGGGCCCGGCTTTCCGCTGCGCGCCGCCTATGTCGCGCTCGGCATCGCCAACGGTGCCTTCGCCGCGGCGGCCATCGCCACCATGATGCAGCTCGCCGGCCGCGGCCGCGACAACCGGGAAGGCATGCGCGTCGGCCTCTGGGGCGCGGCGCAGGCCGTCGCCTTCGGGCTCGGCGGCCTGGCGGGCGCGGCGGCCAGCGACCTGGCGCGCAGCCTCGTCGCCTCCCCCGGCATCGCCTATGGCGCGGTCTTCGCGGCCGAGGCGCTGCTCTTCCTCTTCTCCGCCCTGCTCGCCACCCGCATCGGCCGCCCGGCCTCGGCGGCGGGTGATTTCGGCGCGCTCGCGCCGTCCAGACCCTAGGGAGACGATCCATGCCGACCGAGACCTGGGACGTGGTGATCGTGGGCGGCGGGCCTTCGGGCGCCACCGCGGCGCATGACCTGGCGCGCGGCGGCCGGCATGTCGCCCTGCTGGACAGGGCGGGGCGCATCAAGCCCTGTGGCGGCGCCATCCCGCCGCGGGCGATCCGCGACTTCGACATCCCCGACCACATCATCGTCGCCCGGGTCAATGCCGCGCGCATGATCGCGCCGTCCAACCGCGAGGTGGACATGCCGATCGACGGCAACGGCTATGTCGCCATGGTCGACCGCGAACATTTCGACGAGTACCTGCGCGTGCGCGCCGCCGAGGCAGGCGCCGAGCGCCACACCGGCAGCTTCGAGCGGATCGAACGCGACGCCGACGGCATGGCGGTCGTGGTCTATGCGACGAAGTCGGGCGAGGAGGTGCGGCTGCGTGCCCGCACCGTCATCGGTGCCGATGGCGCGAAATCCAGGGTGGCGAAGCAGGAAGTGCCGATCGCCGCCACCGTGCCCTGCGTCTTCGCCTATCACGAGATCATCGAGGCGCCGCAGCCCGGCACCGGCAGCTACGACGCCCGCCGCTGCGACGTCTTCTACCAGGGCAAGCACTCCCCAGATTTCTATTCCTGGATCTTCCCGCATGGCGACACCGCCAGCATCGGCACCGGCTCCGCGGTGAAGGGCTTCCCGCTGCGCGGCTCGATCGCCGAGTTGCGCAGGA
Source organism: Dankookia rubra (assembly GCF_004355005.1). Classification (GTDB taxonomy): domain Bacteria; phylum Pseudomonadota; class Alphaproteobacteria; order Acetobacterales; family Acetobacteraceae; genus Paracraurococcus; species Paracraurococcus ruber_A. The sequence continues at coordinate 58,191 of NZ_SMSJ01000006.1, read as the reverse complement.
CCACCGGCCTCGACGGTGCCCGCACCATCCGGCACGAGGGCGCGCCGATCCCGATGAAGCCCGCCAGGCGCTGGGACAACGGCCGTGACGTGGTGCTGGCGGGCGATGCCGCAGGGGTGGTCGCGCCAGCCTCGGGCGAGGGCATCTACTATGCCATGCTCGGCGGCCACCTGGCGGCGGGGGCGGTGGAGGAATGCCTCGCCACCGGCAGGGCCGCCGCGCTCGGCCTCGCCCGCAAGCGCTTCATGAAGGCGCATGGCCGGGTCTTCTGGATCCTCGGGATCATGCAGTACTTCTGGTACTCGTCGGAGAAGCGGCGGGAGAAGTTCGTCTCCATCTGCCGGGACAAGGACGTGCAGCGCCTGACCTGGGAAAGCTACATGAACAAGGAGCTGGTCCGCCGCGACCCGATGGCGCATGTGCGGATCTTCTTCAAGGACCTCGCCCATCTCTTCGGCCTGGCGCGTGCCTGAGCCTGTGATCGCCGGAGCCTGACCATGAGCCGCCTTCGCACCCTCGATGCCCCTGCCGCCGGCCGCCACGGCCAGGGCCGCACCCTGCCGCTGCGCGTCGGCACCCGCGGCTCGCCGCTGGCGCTGTGGCAGACACGGCATTTCCTCTCGATCATCAGCGGCTTCTGCCCGGTGCTGCGCGACGCCAAGGCCTTCGAGGAACACGTCATCAGCACCGAGGGCGACCGGGTGCAGGACCGGCCGCTGGCGGATATCGGCGGCAAGGGCCTCTTCGCCAAGGAAATCCACGAGGCGCTGCTGGACGGCCAGGTGGACTTCGCGGTGCACAGCCTGAAGGACCTCGAAACCGAATTGCCGCCCGGCATCGTGCTCGCCTGCACCCTGCAGCGGGAGGACCCGCGTGACGCCATCATCCTCGGGCCTGTCTGCGGCGCGCCCGACCGCGGCGACCCGCTGGCCTGCATCCCCTACGGCGCGCTGGTCGGCACCGCCTCCGTCCGCCGCCAGTCGCAGATCCTGGCCATGCGCCCCGACCTGCGCTGCGAGGTGATCCGCGGCAATATCCAGACCCGCCTCGGCCGCGTCCGCAACGGCGATTTCGCGGCGTCCTTCCTCGCGCTGGCCGGGCTGCGGCGGATGGGGCTGGAGCGCGAGGCCGGCGTGCTGCTCGACCCCGGGATGATGCTGCCCGCGGCCTGCCAGGGCATCGTCGGCGTCACGGTGCGCGCCGCGGATGTCGAGCTGCACGAGCTGCTCTCGGCGATCGAATGCCGCACCGCCCGCAGCGTCGCCACCGCGGAACGCGCCCTGCTCGGCGCGCTCGACGGCTCCTGCCGCACGCCGATCGGCGCCTATGCGACGCTGCGGCCGGACAACACGTTGTTCCTCAGCGGGCTGATCGCCCGCCCCGATGGCAGCTTCGTGCTGAAGCGGACCATCGAAGGCCCGGTCGCCGATGCCGCGCGGCTGGGAATGGAACTCGGCGACCGGCTGCGGCGCGAGGCACCGGCCGATATCCTGGGCTGATCAGGTGGCCCAGGCCCGCTGCAGCGCCGGCCGCGCGTTCAGCCGGTCGATATAGGCGGCGGCCAACGGCTTGTCCGCGAGGTCGGCGCCGAGCCGCGCCGCGACGGTGCAGGCATGGCCGGTCATGATGTCGGCGCCGCTGAACGCGCCGGCCAGGTAGTCGCGCCCCGCCAGCCCCCCTTCCACCGCGTCCAGCATGCGCGACAGCAGCTTGGTCGCGCGCTCGACGTTCACGGGGTTGCGGCGTTCCGGCGCCAGCAGCTTGGTCTCGACCACGATGGTATTGACCGGCGGCATGATCATGCCCTCGGCATAGTGCAGCCATTGCAGGTAGCGCGGGAATTCCGCCGAGGCGACCGCTGGCCGCAGCCGCCCGCCGCCATGCCGCGCCAGCAGGTATTCGACGATGGCGCCGGATTCGAAGAGCGTGACCTCGCCATCCACCAGGGTCGGCACCCGCCCCATCGGATGCACCGCCAGGTAGTCCGGCGCCCGCATCCGCCGGTCGCCCAGGGTGAAGCGCTCGATCTCGTAGGGCAGCCCGAGCTCCTCGAGCAGCCAGACGATGCGGACCGCGCGCGTATTGGGCGCGTAGTAGAGCTTCATCCTAGAGGCCCAGCCGCGCCTGCTCGGCGCGGTACCAGTCCAGCAGCTGCACGCCGTTCCAGTGCAGCACGCCGGTTTTCTGCGCGACATGGTCGTAGAAGGCTTCGAGATACCTGATCCGGTGCGGCTGCCCCGAAATATACGGATGGATGGCGATCGACAGGATCTTCGCCCGCTCCGCGCCTTCCTCGTACAACCGGTCGAACTGGTCGATGGCGCGCTTCAGCAGGTAGTCGCTCTCGTGGTGCTGCACGATCATCATCGGGATGTCGTTCAGCTCCACCGTATAAGGCAGCGTGACCAGCGGGCCGCGGTCGGTGTGGATCGTGGTCGGCTCGTCATCATAGACCCAGTCGCCGATGTATTGCACGCCGGCCTCGGCCAGCAGCTCCGGCGTCTCCCAGGTCTGGGTCAGGCCCGGGCCGAGCCAGCCGACGGGGCGCTTGCCCGTGAACGTCTCCAGCCGGTCCATCGAGCGGTGGATCATCGCCCGCTGGTCCGGCTCCTTGTGGATCGGCCCCTGCTCCCAGCTATGGCCCATGAATTCCCAACCGGCCTCGCGCGCCTGCGCCGCGACGCGCTCATAGTCCTCGACCACGCGCGCATTGACCGACAGCGTGGGCGCGATGCCGAGCTTCTCGTAGAGCTTGAAGAAGCGCCAGACGCCGACGCGCATGCCGTATTCGTGCCAGGACCAGTTCGGCACGTCCGGGCTCAGCACCTGGCCGGTCGGCGCCGGCAGCACCTGGCGGGCCATCGGCTTCCCGATGTCCCAGACCTCGAGGTTGACGATGGTCCAGACCGCGACGCGGGCGCCGCCAGGCAGCTTCAGCGCCGGCCGGTCGACGATGGCGGAATAGGGGACGCGCTCGCGCGGCTGCATGGCCATGCCTGGACCCTCCGGTATTGCCGGGAGTCTGCCGCCCTGCCCGCCCATGTCAAATGCCGCTGACGGGCGGGATGGTGGCGGCGAAGCTGGACCGCGCCGCCAGCCGGTCGAACCAGGCCGAGAGCGCCGGCCGCCCCTCCCGCCAGGGCCAGGCGCGGTGGCGCATCTCGGCATAGCCGAGCAGGCATCCGAGGGCGATGCGCGGTGCATCGGGCGGCGCGTCGAGCGCCCAGCCGCCGGCAGCGACCTCCGCCTCAAGTGCATCGGCGACGCGGTTGGTGCGGGTGGTTTCCAGCGCGATGACGGTGGGGGAGCGTTCATTGAGCGGCCGGCGCAGCTCGCGGTTCCAGACCCCCATGCCGTCCGTCGCCCCGAGCACGCGGCCGAAATCGGCCAGGGCGCCCTGCGGCACGAGCGGATAGGCGCCGCCGAGCGTGTCGAGGAAGGGCAGGATCAGCGCGGTTTCGGTCAGCGCCGTGCTGTCCGGCAGCACCAGCGTCGGCACCCGGCCGACCGGGTTGTGCGGCAGCAGGGTGGAGGCAGGGTCGCGGAGGGTGGTCTCAACCTCCTCGACCCGGTGGATCAATCCGGTCTCGCGCAGCGCGACGCGCACCGCGCGGGCGAAGGGGGAGCCGGAGGAATAGAACAGGCGCATGGGCCGGAGGCTACGCGCTTCCGCGCCCCCGGCACCATCCCTGGTGGTTCAGCGCACCGCGCGGCGGCGGATCTGCTCCAGCGCCGGGCGCGGCCCGCGCAGCGGCGGGCGGCGCAGCGGCGATTCGATCACCGCGCCGCCCTGCAGCGGGAAGATGCGGATATGCGCGTCCTCCTCGTCGCCCGGGCGCTGCGCCGCGGCGGCGAAGCGCTCGGCCGCCCAGGGGGCGACCTCGAACTGCGTCTCGCGGTCCTGCACCTTGATGCGGCCGATCTCCTGCCGCGTCACATGACCGCGGCGGCAAAGGAAGGGGAGCACCCAGCGCGGGTCGGCATTGCCGTTGGCCCGGCCGAGATTCATCCGGAACCAGACGCCTTCCTGGTTCGGGCCGGCTTCGCGCGGCACCCGTGGCCCTGCCGGGCCGCGGTCGGTCACCGCGGCGAGTTCCTCGGGTGCGGCCAGCGGCGCCCGCAGCGCCTGGATCAGCGCGGCGGCCACGGCCTCGGGCGCGCGGTCCTCCAGCAGCTTGCGGGCCAGGGCCAGATCGCCGTCTCCGGCATCCTCGCCGGTCTTCTCCAGCGCCTGGACCAGGATGCGGGCATCGTCCTGGGCGTGGATCGCCTCGGCCGAGGGGGCCGGGCCCCAGGTGGCGCGGAGCCGCGCATCCTGCAGCAGGCGCTCCGCGGCGCGGCGGCGGTTGTGCGGGACGAGCAGCACCGAGGTGCCCTTGCGCCCGGCGCGGCCGGTGCGGCCGGAGCGGTGCAGCAGCGTCTCCGGGTCGGTCGGCAGGTCGGCATGAATGACCAGGCCGAGATCCGGCAGGTCGATGCCGCGCGCGGCGACGTCGGTCGCCACGCAGACCCGCGCGCGGCCGTCGCGCAGCCCCTGCAGGGCGCGGTTGCGCTCGGCCTGGGACAGCTCGCCGGACAGGGCCACGGCGGCGAAGCCGCGCTCAGCCAGGTTGCCGTGCAGCCGGGTGACGGTCGCGCGGGTGCGGCAGAAGACGAGGGAAGCCCGCGCCTCGAAGAAGCGCAGCGCATTGACCACGGCGCGCTCGGTCTCGTGCGGCGCGATCAGCAGCGCGCGGTAGTCGATGTCGCCATGCTGCGCGCCCTCGTCGCCGGCCGAGATGCGCAGCGCGTCGCGCTGGTACTGCTTGGCGAGCTGGGCGATGCCGCGCGGCACGGTGGCCGAGAACATCAAGGTGCGGCGCTCGGCGGGGGTGGTCTCGAGGATCGCCTCGAGCTCCTCCTTGAAGCCCATGTCGAGCATCTCGTCCGCCTCGTCGAGGATGACGACGCGGATCGACTTCGGGTCGATGTTGCCGCGCTCGAGGTGGTCGCGCAGCCGCCCCGGCGTGCCGGCGACGATATGCGCGCCGCGGGCCAGCGCCCGGCGCTCGGCGACCGGGTCGGTGCCGCCAACGCCGGAAACGACGCGGCCGCCGGCCGGGCCATAGAGCCAGGTCAGCTCGGCCTGCACCTGCAAAGCGAGTTCACGCGTCGGCGCGACCACCAGCGCCAGCGGCGCGCCAGGAGGCGGCAGGCGCTCGGCCTCGCCGATCAGCTCGGCGGCCATGGCCAGGCCGAAGGCGACGGTCTTGCCGGAGCCGGTCTGGGCTGAGACCAGCAGGTCGCGGCCGGCGGTCTCCGGCTGCAGCACCGCGGCCTGGACGGGGGTGGGCTCGGCATAGCCGCGCTCGGTCAGCGCGGCGAGGAGGGTGGCGGGAAGGGCGGGAAAGGGCATCAGTGCGGTACTCGGCTCGGGGCGGCGAGCGGCCCCTCGAAACGGAAGAAAGGGATGGGCATGGGGTGCATCAGGCGACCAGCTTCGAGCGGCGCTGCTGGCGCAGCACGTCCTCGATCCAGCGGTCCAGCCGCTCGGTCTCGCCATTGGCCTCGTCGCGGGCGACATAGGCCTGCGGAAAGCGCAGCGCCAACCAGCGCCAGGCGACCAGCCGCTTGTGGGTCTTTTCGGCACGTTCCAGCTCGTCCCGGCTGGCACGTTCCGGCGCCGGCAGGCGGCCGGCGGAAGGCGGCTGGACCGGGCGGCCGGCGCCGTGCTCGATCGCCCAGCGGGCGAGGCGCGCGGTGCCGTTGTCGCGCTCATCCACCGGGCACATCGCGTAGGTCCAGCGCTCCAGCAGGGTCAGGCCGGCGACGCCGTCGATGGCGCCGGCGACCGCCATGGCCTGGGTCAGGTCGGCCAGCCGGTAGTTCGGGTCGTCCGGCCGCAGCACGGCGCGCTTGATCCGCGCCAGCACGCCGAACAGGCTGTCCGAGCCGATCTCCTGCGCCACGTTGGCGATGATGTCGGCATCCGGCTGGACCAGCGGGCGCGGGTCCTCCGGCGGCATCGGGTCGGCTTCCAGCATCGTCCGGATGAACTCCGGGCTGCCGCCGCCGGCCAGCACCGCGACGACGCCCTCCTCGAAGCGGCCGTAGCGGCCGGCGCGGCCGCCGATCTGCTTGACCTCCTGGGTGTTCAGCTCGCGCCGCATCTCGCCGTCGAATTTCCTGAGCGTCGAGAAGATCACCCGGCGGATCGGCAGGTTGAGCCCCATGCCGATGGCATCGGTCGCCACCAGGATATCGGCATCGCCGTCGCGGAAGCGGGCCGCCTCGGCGCGCCGCACCTCGGGGCTGAGCGCGCCGTAGACGACCGCGACGCGGCGGCCGCGGCGGACCAGCTCCGCCCGCATGTCGAGCACGTCGCGGCGCGAGAAGGCGACGATGGCATCGCCGGTCTGCAGGTCGCCGAGCGGAATGGGCGTCCTCGCCGCGGTCAGCGGCCCCTTCCGCTTGAGGCTGATCTCCTCCATCGGGTCGCCGCAGAGCGCGGCGATCCGCCGCACCTGCGTCGCCGCCTCCGGCGCGCCGAGCACGAAGACGTCGCGTGCCGGGGCGCCCATGATGGCGGCGGTCCAGGCGGCGCCGCGGTCGCGGTCGCCCAGCATCTGCGCCTCGTCGATCAGCGCCACGTCCACCGGCAGGTGGAAGGGGCACATCTCGACGGTGGCGGCCAGGTGCCGCGCGCCGGCGACGGGGATGCGCTCCTCGCCGGTCGAGAGCGAGGCGGGCACGCCGCGGCTTTGCAGCGCATCGCGGAACTCATGCGCCAGCAGGCGCAGCGGGGCCAGCGCCATGCCGTTCTCCGCCTTGGCCAGGCGGTCGAGCGCGGTGTGGCTCTTGCCCGAATTGGTCGGGCCGGTGATCAGCGTGATGCGCCGGTTGAGCGCCCGGGCGGTGGCGAAGTGGCCGGCATAGCGGTCGAGCGCCGCGACGCGCGCGATGGCGGCGCTCGCCCCGCGGCCGAGCTTGATCGGCGGCGCCGAGACGCCGGTGCGCCGCTTGGCGTCGAGGGCCGTCTTGTCGGCCTCCCGCCATTGCGGGACCAGGGCGCGCAGGCTGGCCAGCTCGGCGGGGTCGAACTCCCACTTCTCCCGCCCGCCCTTCTGCGGGATGCGGCGGGCGACCGGGATCAGCCCGGCGGCGACCCAGCGCAGCGCCTCCTTCTCGACGCAGCCGAGCAGGCCGGACACGTCGCGGAATTCGACGAGGCTCTTTTCCCAGGTGCGGAGGCGCTGGACCTCCTCGCGCCGCTTGGCGCGGGCGGCGGTCTCGGCCTCGCGCACCTCGCGGCGGCGGCGCGCCTCGGTGGCGCCGACCGCTTCCAGGAAGGGCAGCGATTCCTCGCCCTTCAGCCCGAAGGCGGCGGCGACCTCGCGCGCCAGCTCGGCATGCCGGTCGGGCGCCAGAGTGCCGGCGGCGGCGCCCTTGGCGGTCTCGGCCAGCTCGGCGACGATCGCCTCCAGCGTCTCCTCGGGCGTGTGGCCGAGGCTGCGGAATCGGTTGCCGAGCGCCGCGTCGAGCGCGACGAGGAGCGTCTCGTCCTCCGGCGTCAGCTCGGTGATCGTCCCGGCCGCGGCCTCGGCGTCGGCGCGGCGGACCCAGGTCCGGCCGGCCTTGCTGGCGAGATGGTTGAGCCGGGAGACCCAGGCACGGCGGCGCACCTCGCGCAGCGCGGCGCCAACGGCAGCGGCATCGGCCGGCAGCCGCCGCTCGACGCGGCGGATCAGCGCGGGCAGCTCGCGCGCCTCGACCTCGAGGCCGGAGGCGATGATCGCCGCTTCGGCGGGCGAGACGGCATGCGGCGGGGCTTCGTCCGGCGCATCCGCCGGTTCGAGGGCAACATCATAGGGTGTGGTCAAACGTGGTACTCTCCGCGACCCCCTTGGGGGTTGCGCCATGGAACGGGCCAGATGGGCTGCCGGATGCAAGCCGTAGGCCGTTCATGGGCCTGTATGGCGTAACGGGGGCGCAACACGCCCCCAGCCGGCGTTGGAGCTTATATAGTGTTCCGCGCGGGCGTTGCCAGGAAAAGCGTCACGCCCCATCGTGTGCAGCCATGCAATAAGCGGGCAGCAGAGCGCGTGACCGAGCAATCCAGGCCGTCCCCATCGGCCTTGGCCGCCCCCTACCCCGCCCAGCGCATCCTGCTCGGTATCCTCTTCATGTGCGCCTCGGGCCTGCTTTTCCCGGTCATGAGCAGCTTCGCCAAGCTGCTGGGGGCCGAGTATTCCAGCCTGCAGGTCTCCTGGGCCCGGGCCTTCGGGCATATCGTGTTCCTGCTGGCGGCCTTCCTGCCGCGCTACGGGCTCGGCGTGCTGCGGACCCGGCGGCCGGGGGTGCAGTTCCTGCGCTCGGCGATGCTGTTCACCTCAAACCTTTGTCATTTCTTCGCCATTACCTTCATCCCGATCGCCAAGGCCGCCGCCATCAGCCTGACGGCGCCGCTGATCGTGGCGCTGCTGGCTTGGCCGATGCTGGGGGAGCGGACGACGCCCGGCCGGGTGGCGGCACTGGGCTTCGGGTTCCTCGGCGTGCTGATCGTGATCCGGCCGGGGACGGCGCTGTTCCACTGGGCCTCGCTGCTCGTGGTGCTCAGCGCCTGCTGCTACGCGATGTACCAGATCCTGACCCGGCGGGTGGCGGGGGTGGACAGCCCGGAGACCTCGGCGCTGTTCAGCTCGGTCGTCGGGGCCTTCGGCATGCTGCTGGTGCTGCCCTTCGTCTGGCAGACGCCGCAGGGCTGGGCGGATATCGCCATGTTCTGCGGCATGGGCGTGCTGGGGGCGACGGGCCATTACTGCGTCGCCAAGGCGCTCGGCTATGCGCCGGCCAACATCATCTCGCCCTTCCAGTATTTCCAGCTGATCGGCTCGGTCCTGGTCGGCTGGTTCATCTTCGGCGACTGGCCGGATGCCGGGATCTGGATCGGCGCCGCGATCATCATGGCGGCAGGGCTGTGGATCGGCTGGAGCCAGGCGCGCCGGCGGGGCTGACCGGACGCCGCGCCGGACCGGATGCGCGCCGGCGCACATCGCCGCGGCGCTCGCGCGGCCTAAGGATCGATCCGTGCCGTCCGGCCAAGGCCGGCAGCGCCCTGCCCCAGGGCGGCAGTGATCCCGCGGTGGCCGGAAGGACGATTTCTGATCTCAAGTTTTCCCGCACGCATTTTCAAGGAGACGGCAAGATGCCAGGCCTCAACCCGCTGCTCGACGCACCGATCCGCTGGAAGGCGGCGGCAACCGACCCCGACCTGCGCGACCTGCTGGAGGACCTGCAGGCCAACATCCTGAAAGGCCATGGCAGGCACCACGCCGCGCATCTCTTCCTCAGCTTCAAGGGCATGACGCCGGACGCCGTGGCCGAGGTGGTGCGGACGCTCGGGCGCTACTGCACCAGCGCCTATGCCCAGCTCCGCACCAACAAGCGCTACCCGCCCCATCTCGATGGCGGGCCGGTGCGCTGCCTGTTCCTCAGTGCCGGCGGCTACACCGCGCTCGGCGGGCACGCCACGATGCCGGCGGGTGCGGCCTTCGCCGCCGGCATGGCGGCGCGGCAGTCCATCCTGAACGATCCGCCGCGCGCCGCCTGGGACAAGGTGGGCTGGCGCGACCATGCGCCGGACGCGATGTTCCTGGTCGCCAATGCAGACGCCGCCGCCGTCACCCGCGACCTCGAGGACGTCGAGGGTTGGCTGAACGGCACCGGCGTCCGCATCCTGGTGATCGAGCGCGGGCTGCAGCAGACCCGTCAGTTCCGCCCGAACGCCAAGCCCGAGGGCGTCGAGCATTTCGGCTATGTCGATGGCCGCAGCCAGCCGCTCTTCCTCGAGGAGGATCTGGAGCCGGAGGAGGCCAGCGTCGCCGCCGAGCCGCGCGGCGCGGGCGACACCGGCGCACCCTGGTCGCCGCGCTTCAAGCCGTCCCAGTTCATCGTCGCCGACCCGAACGGGCGGCGGTCCCACTCGGCCGGCAGCTACTTCGTCTTCCGCAAGCTGGAACAGGATGTCCGCGGCTTCAACAAGGCGGAAGACGACCTCGGCAAGGCGCTGTTCGGCGCCAACGCGACCCAGGTCCAACTGGACCGCGCCGGCGCCATGGTGGTGGGGCGGTTCGAGGATGGCACGCCGCTGGTGCTGCACCCGTCCGAGCAGGAGCAGGCGGTGCCCAACGGCTTCACCTATGCCGGCGATCCGGATGGCGCGAAATGCCCTTTCCACGCGCATATCCGCAAGACCAACCCGCGCGGCGACATCCAGCGCGAGCTCAACCTTCCGGACAATACCGGCGACCGCAAGCCGATCATGGCGCGGCGCGGCATCACCTATGGCGCCAAGCGGCCGATGAGCAAGGACGGCCGCGAATTCGACGATGCGGGGCGGGAGCCGGTGCATGATTCCGGCCTGCTCTTCATGGCCTACATGGCCGACCTGGAGGCGCAGTTCGAGTTCACCCAGCAGTCCTGGGCGGACAACCCGGACTTCGTCGGCAACCTCAATGCCGCGAAGGGCCGGCCGCCGACCGGGGTGGACCCGGTCATCGGCCAGACCGGCACGGCGTCGCAGCGGCAGCACACCTACCTGGACGGGCATACGCAGGGCGCGAGCCCGAGCGTGCAGAGCTTCGCCCAGTTCGTGCACATGAAGGGCGGCGAGTACTTCTTCGCGCCGTCGCTGTCCTTCCTGCGGGGCGTCGGGCTGTAGCATCGCCGCGACGTCGCCCGGCCGGGGTTCCCGGCCGGGCGGACCGCACCATCGGGCCTGACCGTCAGGCCTGCAAAAAGGCCAGCCGGTCTTCCTCCAGAACCAGGCAGGTCAGCTCCCGCCCGAAGACCGCGCCGGTATCGATCCCGATCCGGTTCGGCCGGACCACCGGGCCGCGGGTCGGGGAATGGCCATGCACCACCACGGCGCCGAAATCCGCCTCGGAGTTCAGGAAGGCATGGCGGATGCGGATCAGGTCGTCGGGGGACTGCTCCTCCAGCGCCAGCCCCGGCCGCAGCCCGGCATGGACGAAAAGGTAGCCGCCGAGCCGGTGGTGCAGCGCCAGCCCCCGCACGAAGTCCAGATGCGCCGGCGGGATGCCGGCGGCCCAAAGGGCAGGATCGCCATCGGCGTCCAGCCCCCAGCTCGCCAGCGCCTCCCGCCCGCCGCTGATCCGCCAGTCCGTCACTGCGGCCCGCTCGCCATGCAGCGCGTCCAGCATGGTGCGCTCGTGGTTGCCCATCAGGTTCACCACCGGCACCCCCGGCAGCGGTGACCCGCCGGCCAGCCGCGCCACCACCCCCGCGCTGTCCGGCCCGCGATCGACATAATCACCGAGGTGCACCAGCAACGGCGCCGCCACCGGCCGCGCCGCCAAGTCGGCCGCAATCATTGCATGCAGGCTGGCCAGCTGGTCGTCACAGCCATGCACGTCGCCGATCGCATAGGCGCGGTGGCAGGGCGGCAGGCTTCCGGGGGCGGGCTGGAAATCGAACATCACGCCGCATGATCCCCCGCCGCGCGCCGCTGGCCAAGCCCGGCGGGGCGTGGCAGGAATTCCGTCCAAGCAAGACGGAGGAAACCATGCTCGAGATCGAGACCATCGCCGACCTGCCGAAGCATATCGGCCAGAAGCTCGGCAGCAGCGACTGGCTGGTGGTTGACCAGACGATGATCGACCAGTTTGCCGAGGCGACCGGCGACCACCAGTGGATCCACGTCGATGTCGAGCGCGCGAAGAAGGAAATGCCGGGCGGCAAGACCATCGCGCATGGCTACCTCACGCTCTCCCTGCTGCCGAAGCTGAACCACGGCATCTGGAAGGTGAAGCAGCGCAGCCGCGGGGTGAACTACGGCTCGAACAAGGTGCGCTTCACCGCGCCGGTGCCGGCCGGATCCCGCATCCGCGGCCACCTGACGCTGAAGGCCCTGGAGCCGATCCAGGGCGGCGCCCGCGTCACCATGGAGGCGACGGTCGAGGTCGAGGGCAGCGACCGTCCGGCCCTGGTCGCCGAGACCCTGTCGCTGGTCTACGAGTGAGCGAGCCAGAGGTCGGCCTGCGGGAGCGGGTGAAGGAACCGCCCTCCGCCCTGCTGGTCGAGAGCTACTACCGCCCAGCCGTCGCCCGCGCCCAGGCCGCGGTCTTCGACCACGAGATGTGGGCGCATTGCGCGCATGGGCTGATGCTGGAACGCCAGGGAATCGTGGGGCGGGAGGCGATCGCCGCCTGCCTCCGCACCGTGCTGGACCTTGCGGCGCAGGGGCCGGAGAGCGTGCCGGTCGACCATCGCTCGGAGGATCTCTATTCCTATGTCGAGCGGCGGATCGTCCAGGCGCTCGGCCCCGACGTTGGGGGACGGCTGCATACCGGGCGCAGCCGCAACGACCTGAACGCCACCACCTGGCGGATGGCGCTGCGCGGCGACCTGATCGCGGTGCAGCGCGCGCTGCTCGGCCTGCGCGGCACGCTGCTGCGCTTGGCGGAGAAACACGCCGGGGTAGTGATGCCCGGCTACACCCATAGCCAGCACGCCCAGCCCGTCACCTTCGGCTATTGGCTGCTCTCGGCCGCCGACGTGCTGGCGCGGGACCAGGCGCGGCTGGCGGGCGCCCTGGCCCACACCGATCGGTGCCCGCTCGGCGCCGGGGCGCTGACCACCACCGCCTTCCCGCTCAACCGGGGCCTCACCGCGGACTTGCTCGGCTTCGCCGGCCCGCTCGAGATCGCCTACGACGCGGTCAGCACGCATGACGACGGGCTGGAAGCCTGTTCGACGCTGGCCGTGCTGGCCACCTTCCTGTCGCGGCTGGCGACCGACCTGATATCCTGGTCCACCTGGGAATATGGCTTCGTGGAAATGGCGGACCGGCACTCGGCCGTTTCCTCCATCATGCCGCAGAAGAAGAACCCGGCGGCGCTCGAGCATGTCCGCGCTGCGGCGGGGATGATCCAGGGGGCGCTCACGGCCGCCCTCACCTGCAACAAGAACACCCCCTTCGCCGATGTGGGCGACGCGGTGACCGCGGTGAACGAGCCGATCCTGGACGCGGCGCTGCGCAGCCGCCGCATCCTGGCGGTGATGGAGGAGGTCTTCGCCGGCCTCACCCTGCGGCCCGAACGCATGGCCCGCGCCGCGGCCGAGGGCTTCGGCAGCGCGACCGAGCTGGCCGATGTCATCGTGCGCGAGAGCGGGATGTCCTTCCGCATGGCGCACAACGTGGTGGCGCTCGTGGTGCGCGATGCGCTCGCGGCCGGGCTGCCGGCGGATGCCATCCGCAGCGCCGACCTCGACCGTGCCGCCACGGCGTTGTTCGGCAGGCCTCTCGGGGTCCCCGAGGCGGCGGTGGCCCAGGCGCTGGACCCGGCGGCGAATATCCGGGCGCGCACGGTGCTCGGCGGCCCGGCGCCGGCCGAGATCGCCCGGCTGCTCGCGGCGCGGCAGGCCGCGCTGGCGCGGGATGCCGCGGCGGTCGAGGCCATCGCCCGCCGCATCGCCGCGGCGCGCGACCGCTGCCTAGCGGCGGCACGGGAGATGGCCGGTCCCGCGGCGCGCTGACCTCCGGCTTTGACCTGCGGCAGCGGCGCATTATGTGTATCGAAGAGGCCGCATCGGGCGCCGCCCCGGGAAGGTGCATCATGTCGATCCGTCGCGCCGCCTGGCTTGCCGCCGCGCTCGGCCTTGCCGTGACCTTCGCCCCGCATGCCGCCGGGGCGCGCGGCTGGCATGGCGGCGGCTTCGGCGTCTATGTCGGCCCGCCCGCCTATTGGGGGCCGCGGCCCTACTACTACCCGCCGCCGGCCTATTACTATCCGCCAGCCTACTACCCGCCGCCGGTGGTCCTGGCACCGCCCGCCTATTACGCGCCGCCGATCGTCACCTATGAACAGCCGCGCTACATCGTGCCGCCGGCGGACAGCGCGCCGCCCGCGCCACCGCAGCAGGCCCCCGCGAGACGACGCTAAGGCAGATGGCGGACGAAGGTGGTCCGATCACCCTGCCGCAGACCGGCGGCTGCCTGTGCGGCGCGGTGCGCTACGAAATCACCCGGCCGCCACTGGCCGCCTATACCTGCCACTGCACCGCCTGCCAGCGCCTCACGGGCAGCGCCTTCTCCGCGGCCTTCGTCATCGCCGCGGAGGCGTGCCGCTTCACCGGCGGGGAGGTGCAGGCCCTCCAGCGTCCCGCCGATAGCGGGCGCGTGGTGACCCGCTGGGTCTGCCGAGGTTGCGGGACCTGGATCTGCAACGGCGCCAGGCCGGGCACGGCGGCGGCGGGCAGCCTCGTCGTGGTCCGCGCCGGCACGCTGGACGATACCGCCTGGCTGCGACCGACCGCACATTTCTGGACCCGCAGCGCGCAGCCCTGGGTCATCCTGCCCGAAGGCGACGCCCGGTTCGAGACTCAGCCCGAGGACGGCCTCGCCTGGCTGCGGTCCGTCGCTGGCCACCCGCCACAGGGGCAAGGTCCTAGTCCAGGCTGATCCCGGCACGGCGCACCACCTCGCCGTAGCGGGCGATGTCGGCGCGGACCAGCGCCGCGGCCTCGGCCGGCGTGCCGCCCTTCGCATCGAAGCCTGACTCGCGCAGCCGGGTCCGCAGTGTCTCGTCCCGCAGCGCGCGGCCCAGCGCCTCCGACCAGCGCAGCACCACCGCATCCGGCAGGCCGGCCGGGCCGAAGAGCATGTACCAGAGGTCGATGTCGTAGCCGGCAAGGCCGCTCTCGATCATCGTCGGCACGCTGGGCAGCTGGTCCGAGCGCGCCCGGGTCGTCACCGCCAGGCCGCGCAGCCGCTCGCCGCGGATATGCGGCAACACGGTCGACAGCGTGTCGAAATTCACCTGCACCACATTGGCCGCCAGGTCGATCGAGGCCGGGCCGCTGCCGCGATAGGGCACATGGACCATGCGCGTGCCGGTCGCCAGCATGAACAGCTCGGCCGCCATGTGCTGGCTGGTGCCGACGCCGTTGCTGGCGAAGTTGAACCCGCCCGGATTGGCCTTGGCCAGCGCGACGAAGCCCTGCACGTCCCGCGCCGGGGAACTCGCCGGCACCGTCATCACCAGCGGCACGCTGGCCACCTGGGTCAGCGGCGTCACGTCGCGCAGCGGATCGAAGGGCGGCGCCTTCATCGCCAGCGGCACCTGGACGTTGTTGCTGACGGTGCCGAGGGTGACGGTGTGCCCATCCGGCTTCGCCCGTGCCGTCGCCACCACGGCGATGGTGCCGCCACCGCCGGTGCGGTTCTCCACCGCCACGGGCTGGCCCAGTTCCTCCGACAGCTTCGGCGCGATCAGCCGGGCCAGGATATCGGTGCCGCCGCCGGGCGCGAAGCCGACCAGCAGGGTGATCGGGCGGCTGGGAAAGGGCGCCTCCTGCGCCTGCACCCCGAAGGGCAGCAGCGCGGCGGCGAGCAGGATGCGTCGGAGCATGGCCGGTCCCTCCCCTTCAGGCCGCGAGCGCCGCGGCGCCGAGATCGCGCGCCAGCGCATCGAGCTGGCTGCGCAGCGCCGGCGGAATCGGCACGCCCTCCGCCTCGCGCTTGAGGCGCGTCAGCCGGCTCTGCTCGCCCGGCAGCCAGATGCGGTCGACGCCGGGCAGCCGCCTGCTGCCGCGCAGGTCGCGCGAGAGCGCATCGACGCTGCGGCGGAATTCCGCCGGGTCGCCGAAGGCGGCGATGTCGATCGCCAGCACCGCCTGGCCGGTATTCGTCACCGTCGTGTCGTCGGCGTTGAAGTCCACGACGTCGCGGCCCATCGCCGCGCCGTTCAGCGTGCCGGCCAGCAGGCCGAAGATCAGCGCCAGGCCATAGCCCTTGTAGCCGCCGATCGGCAGCAGCAGGCCCTCGTTGGCGCGCTTCGGGTCAGTCAGCGGATTGCCCTGGTGGTCGATCATCCAGCCTTCCGGCATCGCCTCCCCGCGCTGCGCCTTGACCTTCACCTTGCCATAGGCGGCGACGGTGGTCGCCATGTCGAGCACGATCGGCGGTTCCTCCCCGGCCGGCACAGCGACGGCGATGGGGTTGGTGGACAGCAGCAGCTCCAGTCCGCCCCAGGGCGGCAGGTGGTTGGCGCTGCCGACCGCGAGGTAGAGGCCGATCATCCCGGCTTCCTGCACCATGCGCGCATAGAGGCTGGCCGGGCCGGCATGGTTGCCGTTGCGGACGCCGCACCATGCCACGCCCTGCGTCCGCGCCTTCCCGATCGCCGTGCGCGCCGCCATGCTGGTGGCGAGATGGCCGAGCCCGTTGTCGCCGTCGATCAGCGCCGAGGCCGGGCGTTCCTCGACGACGCGCGGCACGGCGCGGGGGTTCATCCCGCCGGCGCGGATCCTGCGGATATACTGCGGCAGCCGGAAGACGCCATGGCCATCGGCGCCGATCACGTCCGCCTGCGCCATCAGCCCGGCAACGGTGCCGGCATCCGCGGCGGGCACGCCCGCCGCCTGGTAGATGCCGGCGATGAAGTCGCGCAGCTGGTCGTAGCTGACGTTGCCTGCGGTCATGAATGGCCTCCCTGACCGCCGAGCCTATACGCTGCGCGCTCAGGCGGCGAGGGGCGCGGAACGCCTCAGGCCCGTATATTCCAGCTCCGCCAGCAGGGCGACGACGAGCGCCTGGGCGACGACGAAGGTGCCGCCGAGCGCGGTCGGCGCGACCCAGCCGGAGACCAGCAGCAGGACGCTGTCCAGCGCCCAGAGCGCGTTGCCCACGATCACAAGCCAGACCAGCAGCCGCGGCGAGGCTTGGCGGAGGCCGAGCACCGCGACGAAGGCTGCAAAGGCCAGCAGGAACAACCCGACCTCCAGCAGCAGTGCCGCGGGCAGGCCGAACCAGCGCGAAAGCGGTCCGGCGAGGAGCGCCAGCAGCAGCCCCATGGCGCCGCTGCAGGCCGCGTCCGCCAGCAGCACGCGGCGCAGGAAGTCGGAAGGGACGATGCGTTCCATGGCGCTCACCCCTTCGGCGCGAAATCGATGAAGCCGGTCACGGCGGCGAGCCGGCCATCCGGCGCGACCACCGCCATGTCGGTGCCGCCGGCGACCGGTGCCGCGCCCGTGGGCCCTAGGTCCCAGCTGAAGCGGAGGCGGTCATGGTGCGCGTCGGCCTCGCCCCGGCGGCTGAAGCGCAGCCCCGGGAAATGCCCTTGCGCCGCGGCGATCAGCGCGGCGATGCCGGCATGGCCCTCCCCCTGCAGCATCGGGTCGCAATAGGTCGCGCCTTCGGCGAAGGTTTCGGCGATCAGCGCCTGCCGGCGCGCGGCATCGGCCTCGTTCCAGCAGGCGATGTAGCGGTCGATCAGCGGCGAATGTTCGGACATGGTCTGGGCCCTCCGAGCGGCCCGGCGGGATGCCGGGCACGCGGGCAGGATTCCAGGCCGGGCGCGCCGCCGCGATTACGCGCGGGGTAAAGTGCCGCCGCCGGCGTAAACGATGCAGACCGGGCTCTTGCAGGCGAGGTTCTGCCCGGTGGGCGTCAGCTTCCCCGTCTTCGCGTCGACGCGGAAGGTGACGACGTTGTCGCCCTGCTCGTTCGCCGCCTGCAAGAAGCGGCCATCGGGCGAGAGGCCGATGTAGCGCGGCCCCCTGCCCTGGCTGGGCGTCCAGCCGATCGCGCTCAGCACGCCGGTCTGCGGATCGGCGGCGTAGCTCACCACGCTGTCATGCCCGCGGTTGGAGCAATGGACGAAGCGCCCATCGGCCGAGACGGCGATCTCGGCGCAGGTGCTGTCGCCATTGAAGTTGGTCGGCAGCGTGGTGATGGTCTGCACCGGCGTCAGCGTGCCCGCCCTGGCATCCCAGCGGCAGGTGGTGGCTGTGCTGTCGAGTTCGTTCAGCACCCAGGCGACGGGCCGCTTCGGGTGGAAGGCCATGTGCCGCGGCCCGGCCCCGGCGCGCGCCTGCATGAAGCCCTCATTGCCCGCCGGCGAGAGCCGGCCCGTGGCCCCGTCGAGCGCGAAGACGAAGGTGCGGTCGAGCCCCTTGTCGGGGATGACGACGAAGCGGCCGGAGGGATCGAAGACGACGTCATGCGGGTGGGAGATCGCCTGCTCCACCTTGTGCGGTCCCGGCTTGCCCGGCAATTCCACCAGCTGCTGCTGGTCGCCGAGCATGCCGTCCGGTTGGATGGGCAGCACGGCGACGGTGCCACTGCCGTAATTCGCCACCACCAGCCAGCGACCGGCAGGGTCGATCGCCTGCCGCACGCCGTTCTTGCCGCCGGTCGCGGCGCGGTTGAGCTCGCGGATGCGGCCGCTGGCGGGATCGACGGCATAGGCAGTGGCGTAATCGCCATCGCCATGCACCGCATAGAGGAAGCGCTGGTCGCGCGAGAGATGCAGGAATGAGGGATTCACCTGCTCCCCCAGCGTCTGCACATGCGTCCAGCTGCCGGTGGCGGGATCGACGCGGAAGACGCCGATCCCCTCGCCGCGCGCCTTCCGCTGCGCCGTGGTGAAGGTGCCGACATAGGCATGCAGGGGCGCGGCGGCGGCCATTGTCTTCTTCTCCGCGGCTGAGGATGGTGCCGCCGGCAGCAATGCCGGCGAGGCAATCGCGGCGGACAGGATGGCGCGCCGCCCGGGCGCGCCCGTGACCTGGTTCATGCTGTTTCCTCCCGAGGACCGTTTGCCGGCCGGGCATCAGCATGCGGCGCGGCAGCGCCGCGGCGCAATCCTCACCCGGGCGGCGTCTCGCCCAGCCGCGGCGCGCCGTGGCGGATGCGCGGGCGCTCGCCATCGAAGGAGAGCGGCATGGCGACGAGCGAGAAATCCTCGCCCGGCACCGGCTGCAGCATCTCCATCGCCGCGGTCTGCGGCTCCGCCAGAACCTCCGGGATCGTGTTGACCGGGGAGCAGGGCACGCCGGCGGCGACCAGCGCCTCGGCCAGCTCGGCGCGTGGACGAAGGCGCAGCAGCGCCGCGATCTCCGGCAGCAGCGCGGCCTGATTCGCCAGCCGCTGCCGGTTGGTGGCAAAGCGCGGGTCGGCCGGCCAATCCCGGCCGAGCACATCGGCGAACTTGCGGAAAAGCCGGTCATTGCCGCAGCAGACCAGCAGCGGCCCGTCGGCGCAGTCGAAGGCCTGGTACGGGACGAAGTTCGGATGGCCGGAGGCGTGGCGCACCGGGTGTGAACCCTGGTTCACATAGGCGCTGATCTTCTGTCCGCCCCACATCAGCGCCGTCTCGAACAGGGACGTATTTACCACGCAGCCGCGCCCGGTCCGCGCGCGCTGCTGCAGCGCGGCCAGCGCGCCGATGACGGTCCACATGCCCGTCCCCTGGTCCACCACGCTGGCGCCCATCCGCACCGGCGGGCCGCCGGGTTCGCCGGTGATCGAGGAAAGGCCGGCGAAGGCCTGGAACAGCGGCTCGTAGCCCGGCCTGTGCGCGAGCGGCCCCTTGTGGCCGAAGGCGCCCATGGCGCAGTAGATCAGCCGCGGGTGCCGCGCGGTGACGGGATCCGGCCCGATGCCCAGCGCCTCCGCCACCCCGGGGCGGAGATTGTGCACCAGGATATCGGCATCGGCGAGCAGGTCGTGCAGCGCCGCGACGCCCTCGGCCGATTTCAGGTCGAGCGTAACGCTGCGCTTGCCGCGGTTGAACTCGTGGAAGTTCAGCGCGTCGCCGTGGCGGAAGGCGGGGCCCATCTGCCGCGCATCGTCGCCGCCATCGGGCTTTTCCACCTTGACGACGGTGGCGCCGAGATCGGCGAGGATGGCACCAGCGAAGGGCCCGGCCAGCACTTGGCCGAGCTCGACGACCTTGATCCCCGAAAGGACGCTCATCTCCATGGCTCCTTCGGAGCGCGGGTGGGTGCACGGCTTTGCGCCCTGCGGCGCTCCGCCGACCGGATCGTCATGTCGCGGGGAGGATCGTGCCGCGGCATTCGCCGAAGCCGATGGTGACGTAGCCGTCCCGCTTGGCCTGCGCGCGGAAGACCACCGTATCGCCATCCTCGAGGAAGCGCCGCTCCTCGCCGTTCGGCAGGGCGATGGGCTTGCGGCCGCCTTGGGTGATCTCCAGCAGCGCGCCGAAGCCGTCCTCGGTCGGGGAGGAGATGGTGCCGCTGCCGAAGAGGTCGCCCGGCGCCAAGTTGCAGCCGCCGCAGGCGTGGTGCGCCAGCATCTGCGCGAAGGTCCAGTAGAGATGGCTGGTATTGGAGAGCGAGAGGCGGAAGGGCCCGCCCTTCTGCGTATGCAGCAGGACCTCCACGGCCAGGTCGAGCGCGCCCTGCGCCTGGTCGGCTTCGTCCCAAAGGTAATCGAGCGGCTTCGGGTCACCCTCTGGCCGCGGCACCTGGGCGATGCGGTAAGGCGCCAGGGCTTCCGGCGTGACCACCCAGGGGCTGATCGAAGTATGGAAGTTCTTTGCCAGGAAGGGGCCGAGCGGCTGCGCCTCCCAGCCCTGGATGTCGCGCGCCGACCAGTCGTTCAGCAGGCAGAAGCCGGCGATGTGGTCGGCCGCCCCGGCGATCGGGATCGGCTCGCCCTGCGCATTGCCGGCGCCGATCCAGATGCCGAACTCCATCTCATAGTCGAGGTTGCGGCTCGGGCCATAGCTCGGCACCGTCTCGTTCGCCGGCTTGCGCTGGCCCTTCGGTCGGCGGACGTCGCTGCCGGAGACGCGCACCGAGGAGGCCCGGCCGTGATAGGCGACCGGGACATACTTGTAGTTCGGCAGCAGCGGATTCTCCGGCCGGAACAGCTTGCCGGCATTGCTGGCATGGTGGATGCCCGCGAAGAAATCCGTGTAGTCGCCGATCCTGGCAGGCAGGTGCAGCGTGCAGGCCGCGGCGTCGTGCAGGTGCGGCCGCACCGCCGCCTGTTGCGCGCTGCCCTCCGCCAGCAGGTCGGATAGCGCCGCGCGCAAGGCCCGTCGCGGCCCGCCACCGAGGGCGAAGAGGGCGTTCAGCGCATCGCCCGCGGCCGCTTCCGCCGCGCGCCGCGCCTCGCCCGCCAGCAGAGGCGCGACGGCGGGGAGGTCGAGGATGCTGTCGCCGACCGCCACGCCGCCGCGCGCCACGCCGCCGCGCGGGCTGAAGATGCCGAGCGGCAGGTTCTGGATCGGGAAATCCGCGTGACCATTGGCGGAGGCGACGAAGCTGCGCCGCTGCGGGTCGTGGGTGGCGTCCATGCTCATCTCCTTCGTCACCGTGCCCGCGCCAGCAGCCGGCGCGCGCGTTCCACGACGGGCAGGTCGATCATCGCGCCCTCGAAGGCAACGGCGCCGGCGCCCTTGGCCAAAGCCTCCTCGAAAGTCGCGATCAGCCGGCGGGCGCGGTCGGCTTCGGCCGGCGCCACGCCGTATTCCTCGTTGATGATCGGCACGTGCAGCGGATGGATGCAGGAGGTGCAGGCGAAGCCCAGCTTGCGCGATCGCTTCAGGGCGGCGCGGTAGCCATCCAGATCCTTGAAATCGGCAAAGGCGCCGATCGAGCCCAGCGGCATGATGCCGGCCGCCCGCGTGGCGGCGACGACCATCATGCCGAAAGGATACAGCATGTCGGCACCCGGCACCGCCTCGAGCTCGGTCGAGAGGTCTTCGCTGCCCACCGCCATCGCCGCCATGCGCGGATCGGCCGCGGCGATGGCGTAGAGGTGCGGCAGCGCCTGCGGCGTCTCCACCAGCGCGATGAAGCGGGTGCGGCCGATGGGCAGGCCGAGCGCCGCCTCGCGCGCGCCGACCACTTCCGACAGCAGCCTGATGTGCTCCGGCCCCATCACCTTCGGCAGCATCAGCGCGGTGACCTCGGGCCGAACCGCGGCGGCGATGTCGGGGATGGCGATTTCCAGCTGCCGGTTGATGCGCACGGCGACCTCGGCGCCGCCCTGGCCGACCACCGCGACCGCGGCCGGCAGCGCGGCGCGCGCCGCGTCCTTCTCCGGCGGCGGGATGCTGTCCTCGAGGTCGAGGATGATGACGTCGGCGCCGCGGGTATGCGCGCGGGCGACGAAGCGCTCGGCGGTCACCGGGACGAAGAGCAGGGAGCGCCAGTTCGGCAGCGTCATGGGCGTGGTCCTCATTGCGCGGCGCCGGCTTCGCGCAGCGCGGCGATCTCGGCCGCGCTGTAGCCGGCCTCCGCCAGGATGGCATCGGTCTGCGTGCCGGGGCGCGGCGCGGGCAGCGTCTCCGCCCGCATGCCGCCGGCGAAGGTCACCGGCGTTCGGGTGCGGCGGATGCGGCCCTCGGTCGGATGCTCGTCGAATTGCCAGAAGCCGACATCCTGCAGGTGCGGGTCATCCAGCAGGTCGTCGAGGCTGTTATAGCGCGCGGCCGGCACGTCGGCCGCGGCGAAGATCTCCAGCCATTCCTCGGTGGTTTTCCGCGCCAGCCCGTCGACGCGTACGCGGAAATACTCCGCCGCGTTCTCGGTGCGGGCGATCGGCGTGTTGAAGCGCGGGTCGTCCTTCAGCTCCGGCCGGCCGATCGCGTCGAAAAAGGCGAAAGCCTGCGGGTTGCTGTTGGGCTGGACGGTGATGTAGCTGTCCCTGGTCGGCAGCGGCCGGTAGTCCGGGCTCAGCAGGCGGGCATCGCCGGTCGGGCCTTCCGGCGGATCGAAGGTGGCGGCGCCGAGATGCTCGCTCATCACGAAGCTCGCTGCCGTCTCGAACATCGGCACCTCGATCGCCTCGCCCTGCCCGGTCTTCTCGCGCCGGTAGAGCGCGAAGCCGATCGCCTGCGCGGCGACCAGGCCGGTGATGTGGTCGGTCATCACCATCGGCACGAATCGCGGCTCGCCGGTCGCCCGTTCGAAGGTGCCGGCGACGCCGGAGAGCGACTGGATCACCGGGTCATAGGCCGGACGCCCGGCGTAGCGGCCGCCCTCGCCGAAGGCGACGATGCCGCAATGGATCAGCCGCGGGTTCAGCTGCGCCAGCGAGGCGGGATCGAGCTCCGCCCGCGCCAGCCCGGCGGGGCGGACGTTGGAGACGAAGACATCCGCCGCGGCGATCAACCGCTTCAGCGCCGCGAGCCCTGCGGGCTTCTTGATGTCGAGCGTGATGGCGCGCTTGTTGCGGTTGAAGTTCATGAATTTGCCGGACATGGCGGGGGAGCGCGACCCGGCCGCGAGGTAGCGCAGGATGTCGCCGCCCGGCGCCTCCACCTTGGTCACCTCGGCGCCCTGGTCGGCCAGCGTGCGCGTGCAGATCGGCCCGACGACGACGGTCGTCAGATCCACCACCCTTACCCCCTCAAGCGGCCCACCGGCCATCAGGCGAACTCGCAGTCGAGCTGGGCGCAGAGGTTGCCGTCCCGGTCCTGCACCCAGGCCAGTACCTTGCCGTCCTTCGCCGCATGGCCGCACAAGGTGATGGTGTCGCCGACATGGATCGGCCGGGTCAGCCGCGCGGAGAACCCGCGCAAGCTGCCCGGCGTATGCGCCACCGCCGCGTCCAGCAGCAGCTGCATGGTCAGGCCGCCATTCTGGACCGTGTTCGGGTAGCCTTCCTCCTGCCGGGAATAATCCGCGTCGTAGTGGATGCGGTGGGCGTTCCAGGTGATGGCGGAGTAGCGGAAGACCAACGGCGCGGTCAGGTGCTTTGTCATGCCCCAGGCGGGATCGTTCGGCGCCGACATCGGCGCGCCCGTGCCGCTCTTCTCGCCGGGCTTCACCGCTTCCCGGTAAATGGCATCGAACTCGTCCACCGCGATCACCTGGCCGCCGCGGCGGATGGTATGGCGCATGGTGAGCACGGTAATGAAGCCGGTGCGCGCCTGCTTCGGCACGATCGCGGCGACCTCCGCCGTCTTGCTGGCGACATCGCCGACCCGCAGGCTGTCGTGGATCGTCACCCGCCGCCCGGCACCCATGCGGCGCGGCAGCGGGATCGGCGGCAGGACGACGCCGGGCTTCGGGTGGCCGTCGGGGCCGATTTCGCTCTGGCGCGGAGCATCGGCGAAGAACAGGGTGAACCAGTGCGGCGGCAGCAGGTCGCCGTTCCTGAAGCTGGCGGGATCCATGTCGAGCATCCCGGCGATGCGGCGCACCGCAGCCAGGCCGACATCCTCCTCCACCACGCGGGTGCGGCCGACCCAGGATTGCAGCTCGGGGCTAAGCGTCTCGGACATTATGCGATCCTATTCGGCGATCAGGTTCAACCGGCGGATCATGCCGCCCCAGCGCACCGCGTCCTGGCGGGCGCGGGCGGCGAATTCCTCCGGCGCATTGGGCGCGGCGGCATCGGCGCCGACGCGGGCGTAGGCGGCGCGCACCGTCTCGTCGCGCAGCGCGTCGTTCATGGCGGCGTTCAGCCGCTGCACCGCCTCGGGCGGCGTGCGGGACGGCACGGCGAGGCCGAAATAGGCGCTGGCCTCGAAGCCCGGAATGCTCTCGCCCATCGCCGGGATGCCGGGCCATTCCGGCTGCCGCGCCGGCGTGGTGAGCGCGACGGGCCGCACGCCCGCGGCGCCACGGATCGCCTCCGCCTCCGGCACGCCGAGGCAGCGCGCATGCACGCGGCCGGCCAGCATGTCGGCCATCGCCTGGGTGCTTTGCCGGTAGGGTACGTGCACCATCTCGAGGCCCAGCCGCGCGCCGATATCCTCCATGATCAGGTGGGTGATGGCGCCGACGCTGGCCGAGGCATAGGTGAAGCGCCCCGGATTGGCCTTGATCCAGGCCAGCACGGCAGAAAAATCGTCACCGGGAATCGAGTTGTGCACGATCAGCATGTTCGCCGTGGTGCAGAACATCCCGACCGGCGTGAAGTCGCGCTCGGCATCGTAGGTGATGCCTTTGTAGAGCAGCGCGTTCAGCCCGCTGTTCGTCCCTGCGCCGGCGACCAGCACGGTATAGCCGTCCGGCGCCGCGCGCGCGACCGTCTCCGCTGCCAGGTTGCCGTTGCCGCCCGGGCGGTTGTCCGCCAGCACCGGCTGGCCGAGCCGCGCCGACAGCGCCTCCGCCGTCACCCGGCTGACAATGTCGGTCTGGCCGCCGCCGCCGAAGGGGACGACGAGGCGGATCGGCCGGTCAGGCCAGGCGGCGCGGGCCAGGCCCGGCGCGGCGAGCATGCCGCCGAGCAGCAGGCGGCGCGTCGGGAAAGCGGTCATGGACATCTCCTGGCGCGCATCCTAGCGCCCCGCCGGCTGGAGGAAGAGGGCGAATCCGGGGATGTAGGTCGTCAGGAACAGCACCACGAGCATCAGCAGGATCTGCGGCCAGATGGCGCGGGAGATCCGCGCCAGCGACAGGCCGCTCATCGCCATGCCGATGAACAGGCAATAGCCGATCGGCGGCGCCGCCATGCCGATGGCGACGTTGGTGACGATGATCGCGCCGAAATGGATCGGGTCCACGCCGAAGCGGGTGGCGATGGCAATCAGCATCGGCCCGAGGATCACCATGATGGCGATCTCGTCCATCACCGCCGCCAGCAGGAAGAAGGCGATGTTGAGCGAGGCCAGCGCCAGCCAGCGTTGCTGGATGTTGTCCGCCATCCAATGCGCGAAGCGGGAGGCGATCTGTTCCTGCGCCACCAGGATGCCGAAGCCGGTCGAGACCGCGATGATGGCGCAGACGATGGCGCTGGTGCGCATCGAATTCGAGAAGATCGCCGGCAGCATCGGCAGGGTCAACTTGCGCTCGACGAACAGCCCGACGAGGAGCGCATAGACGCAGGAGATCGCCGCCGCCTCGGTCGGGGTGAAGATGCCGCCATAGATGCCGCCGAGCACAACCAGCGGCGAGGCCAGCGCCCATTTTCCCTCGTGGAAGGCGGCCCAGGTCTCGGCCAGGGTCGCGCGGGGCAGCTTCGGCACGTGGTTCCGCTTGGCGTGGACCCAGCAGACCACCAGCAGCCCGCCGGCCAGCGCCAGGCCGGGGACGACGCCCGAGAGGAAGAGCTTGCCGATCGACTGCTCCGCCACGATCCCCCAGATGACGAAGGCGATGGAAGGCGGGATGAGCGGCCCGAGCACGCCGGCCGAAACGGCGATGCTGGCGGCGAAGCCGCGGTCGTAGCCCGCCCGCGCCATGGCGGGGATGAGGATGGAGCCGATCGCCGCCGTCGTCGCCGGCGCGCTGCCGGAGATCGCCGAGAAGACCACCGCCGCCAGCACCGCGACCATGGCGAGGCCGCCGGTGCGGTGCCGCACCAGCGTGCCGGCCAGGTCGACCAGCCGCTGCGACAGGCCGCCCGCGGTCATCAGCTCGCCCGCCAGCATGAACAGGGGGATCGCCAGCAGGCTGAACTGCTGGCTGCCGCTGATCAGCGACTGGGCCAGGAAGGCGGGCTCGATATCGGCGATCAGCAACGCCGCGGTGATGGCCAGGGCGATGGCGATGGCGAAGGGGAAGCCGAGCACGACGAGCCCGGCGAAGCCCGCGGTGAGGCACCAGGCGATCGGGCTCATGCCAGCGGCTGCTCCGCCGGGGGAAGCGCGCCGCCCGGGCGCAGCATGCGCTCGAGCCCGAACAGCGCCACAAGCAGGCCGGTGATCGGCGCCAGCACGTTGAGGATCTCGATGGGATAGCCGATGGCGGCGGAAACGCTGCCGGAGGTGATGTCGAGGAAGCGCCAGCCGGACCAGGCGAGGAACACGCCCAGCGCCGCCGTCACCGCATCCGTCGCGCGCTCCGCCAGGATGCGGGGACCGCGCGGCAGCAGGTCCGGCAGGGCGGTCAGCCGCACGTGCCACCCCTCATGCACCCCGAGCGCGAGGCCGCCGAGCACCGACCAGCTGAACAGCAGCACGGCCAGCTCCTCGGACCAGCTCGGCGTGTCGCCGAAGACATAGCGCATCACCACCTGGTAGGTGATGGCGGCCAGCATCAGCGCGGCCGAGAGCGCGATGCTGGCGCGCGTCACCCAGGCGATGCCGCGCGCCAGCGGGCCGAGCAGCGGCACCTATTCCACCGCCGCCAGGGCGTCCTTGATCACGTCGGCGCCGATCTGGCCCTTGAAGCTCTCGTACATCGGCAGCACGCCCTTTCGGAAGGCAGCCTTGTCCGGCACCTCGTTCACCTGCATGCCGTGCTTCGTGAGGCTCTCGCGGAAAACTGCCTGCGCCGCGGCGTTCGAGGCGCGCTGCACCTTCGTGGCCTCGGCCCCCGCATCCGCCACTGCGGTCTTGAGGTCGGCCGGCAGCCGGTCGAAGCTGCGTTTGGCGACCAGCAGGCTGATCATCGAATAGATATGCCCGGTCAGCGACAGGTACTTGGTCACCTCGTAGAGCTTGTTCTGGTCGATGATGCCGAGCGGGACCTCGAGCCCGTCGATGGCGCCCTGCTGCACCGCGGTGAAGGTTTCGCCCCAGGCCATCGGCACCGCGTTGCCGCCGAGGCTCTTGTACATCTCGATGTAGATGGGGCTCTGCAGGACGCGGAACTTGATGCCCTTGAGGTCGCCCGGCGTCACGATCGGCCGGACATTGTTGATCATGTGGCGGAAGCCGCCTTCCATGAAGCCGAGCGGCAGGATGCCCTTCGATTCCAGCCGCTGCTTCAGCGAGGTGCCGACCTTGCCGTCCAGCACCTTCTGCGCCTGTGCTTCCGAGCTGAACAGGAAGGGCATGTCGTTGACCTGGAAGGCCGGTTCGACCTGGGCGATCACCGCATTGGTGATGACGCCCATGTCAACGGTGCCGAGCCGCATGCCGTCCACCAGCGGGCGCTCGTCGCCGATGGCGCGGTTGGGGTAGAGCTGCACCTCGATCCGGTCGCCGACGCGGTCGGCCAGCGCCTTCTGGAAAGCCCGGGCGCCGACGGCATAGGGATCCTGCGCGCCGTCGCCGCTGGTCCAGCCGATGCGGAGCACGGTCCTGCCCTGGGCGCGCAGGACGGCGGGCGCGAGGCCCATGGCGAGGGCGGCGGCGCCGAGGCCGCGGCGGCTGATCAGGCTCATCGGATCGTTTCCCCAGTGGCCGGCCTGGCGCCGGTCCCTGGCCCGATGATACGTTCCTCTGCCGCCGCAACAAGCCGCTACGACGCCATCAGCCACCCATAGCCGGGGACCGCCTGCGGAATCCCGAGTTGCCGCAGTGCATGCCAGGCCATGACCTGGTTGCTGGTGATGACGGGCAGGCCGAGCTCCGCCTCCAGCCCGGCGATCAGGCCGGCCGAGCGGATGGCGGTGCAGCTGACGAAGCAGGCCTCGGCGCCCGGCGCGGCGCGGACGGCATCGCGCGCCTGCGTGGCGATGGCCTCGGGCGGGATGCGCGCCATCTCGCCATTGGTGTTGACGCCGAGGCAGGAGCCGCCGGCGACCTCGATCCTATGCGCCGCCAGCCAGGCGACCTCGCGCGCATGGACGGGCTCGATATAGGGCGTGACCAGCACCAGCCGCCGCACGCGCAGCAGGGCCAGCGCCGCCAGGATGCCGTCGGCGGTGCTGCAGGCGGGCAGGCCGGCGGCGGCCTCGATCCGCGCGCGGATGCTGCCGGCGCGCTCGGGCGCGAAGGTGGAGACCGCGGTGCAATGGAAGCCGATCAGCCCCGGCCGCGCATCCGCCAGCAGCCGGGCGGCGGGCTCGAGCGCCTCCAGCATCGCCTCCAGCTCGGCCACGGAACTGCCGGTGAGCGCCAGCCGGGTGACCAGCGCGGTGACGCCGGCCGGCAGCATGGCGTGGATCTCCGGCTCCGCCACGCTGTTGCCGGAGGGGACGAGCAGGCCGAGCCGGGCGCGGTCGCCGTAGTCGATCGTCACAGCGAAGCCCTCGCCTCGGCCAGCCAGGTCCGGTCGATGTAGTCCGCCGCGTGGCGCGGGCGGGCCGGCAATTCGCGGATCAGGCTGCTGATCTCGATCAGCGCCTTCACACCGGCCTCGCTCGCCTGCCCGTCGCGCGGGAAGATCGCGTCCCGCGTATAGTCCGCCCAGGCGCGGTCGGCGTAGCGCTGGGCGATCCCGCTCTCCTGCATGGCGATGCGGCTGGCAGTCGCCTGGTCCGCGTAGAAGCGCTCATGCGCCGCCAGGAAACCGCGGCAGAAGCGCAGCGTCAGGTCGCGGTGACCGGCCGCCCAGCCGGCATCGACATCGAGGCTGGTGAACTGGAATTCCGGCACCTCGTCGCGCGGGTTGCCGAGGCTGACGAAGCCCTCGTCCAGGGCCATCTGGTCGAGCGGCGCGCCCTGCAGCCCGGCATCGATCCCGCCGGAGCGCAGCAGGTCCCAGCGCGCCAGGATCGGCCCGCAGGGCACCAGCTCGTAGTCGCCGGGCCAGTGCAGCCCGTGCCGCGCCAGCAGCCTGATGATCAGCGAGGACGACCCCGCCCGCAGCGAGGAGACGCCGATCCGCTTGCCGCGTAACCCGGCGTAGCTGCCGATGCCAGCGCGGGCGATGAAGGAAAAGGGCAGCCGGTTGACGTTGCCGCCGATGATCCGCAGTGCCCCGCCCGCCTCGGCCTCCAGGATCACGTGCTCGGTCACCCCGTAGGCAAGCTGGGCGCGGCCGTCGCGCAGCCGGTCGTTCACCTCCTCGATGCCCTCGATATGGTCGATGCGGAGATCGATCCCCTCGGCGGCAAACAGGCCCGCATGCAGCCCGATCCAGCAGGGCAGGTTGAAGTAATTGCGGGACACGACGGCGAGCGTCAGCTGGTCCATGATGGCGCTTCCCCATTTTGACCGGGAGGGAAGCACAGCATGGCCGTCATCGCCATCATCGCCCAGGGCGCCATGGGCGCCGGGATCGGCCGCCGCCTGTCGGGCAAGGGCGCCACGGTGCTGACCAGCCTGGCGGGCCGCAGCGCCGCCAGCGCGCAGCGCGCCGCGGCGGCCGGGATGCGCGACGCGACGGCGGCCGGGCTCGCCGGCGCCGACATCTTTCTCAGCATCCTGCCGCCGGCCGAGGCCAAGGCCTGTGCCGCCTGGCTGGCGCCGGCGCTGGAAGCCGCGCCCCGGAAGGCGATCTATGTCGACTGCAACGCCGTCAGCCCGGCGACCGCGGCCGAGGTCGCCGCCATCCTCGCCCCGACCGGCGCGGCTTTCGTCGATGGCGGCATCATCGGCGGCCCGCCGCGGGAGGACGGCTATACGCCCGTGCTCTACGTCGCGGGGCCGGAGGCCGAGCGGCTCGGCCCGCTGCGCGACCATGGGCTGGATGTGCGGGTGACGCCCGGCCCGGTCGGCGCCGCCTCGGCGCTGAAGATGTCCTATGCCGGCATCACCAAGGGGCTGGTCGCGCTGTCCTCCGCCATGATGCTGGCGGCGACGCGGGCCGGCGCGGCGGAGGGCTTCCGGGCGGAGCTCGCGCGCAGCCAGCCAGAGCTGCTCGCCTGGTTCGGCCGCATGGTCCCGCCGATGCCCGACAAGGCCTATCGCTGGGTCGGCGAGATGGAGGAGATCGCCGACTTCACCGGCGCGGAGGCGGCGGAGATCTACCAGGCGATCGCCGGATTCTATGAAGGGATGGCCGCCGACCAGGCCGGGACGCGGGAGAAGGCCGCGGCGCTGACGGCCTTCCTGAAGGATCCGGCATAAGGCCGGGGAGGAAGTATCCTCCCTGGACCCTCCTCTATTTCTCTGAGTCTGGCACTCGCCGCGCGGCGGCACCCGACCCACAAAAAGGAAGGGAGGGGTTCGGGGAGGGAATACGTTTTCCTCCCCGACCTTGTCTTACCCTTCCTCCGGCTTGAACCCGGACGCCGCGACGATCGGCCCCCAACTCTCGCGCTCCGTCCGGATGCGCTCGGCGAAGGCCGCGGGCTCCATGATCTCGGGCGCGAATTCCAGCTTGGTGAGCACGTCGCGCACTTCGGTCGTGGCGGCGGCGGCGGCCAGCGCCGCATGCAGCGGCTGCACCACCCCGGCGGGCGTGCCGGCTGGCAGCAGCACGCCGAACCATTCCTGCCGGGACAGCGAGGGGAAGCCCAGCTCGGCGAAGGTCGGCACATCAGGCAGGCGGGGGACCCGCTGCGGCGAACTCACCGCCAGGATCCGCATCTGCCCGCCGAGATGGAAGGGCACCGGCTCCGACAGCACGTTCATCCCGGCGGTGATGACGCCGGCCAGCACGTCCGTCATCACCGGGGCGCCGCCGCGATAGGGCACGTGGTTCATCGGCAGCCCGGCCTGGCGGGCGAAGTCGACGCCGACGAAATGCGGCATGGTGCCGGGCGAGGGACTGGCCCAGGCGATCTGCTGCTGCCCCTTCCCCCAGGCGATGAACTCCGCCAGCGTCCTCGCCGGGTGATCGGCGCGCACGGTGAAGGCGAAGGGAAAGGCGCAGACGGTCGTCACCGGCACGAAATCCGTCAGCCCGTCGTAGCGCAGCGACTTGTAGAGATGCGGGTAGATCGTCAGCATCGAGGCGGGCGTCTGGATATACAGGCTGCCGTCGGCCGGCGCGGCCTTGGAGGCCTCTAGCGCGATTCGCCCGCCGGCGCCCGGCCGGTTCTCCACCAGCACATTGGCGTTCAGCGGCGCCCGCAGCCGCTCGGCATAGGTGCGGGCGACGATGTCGGAGGACCCGCCGGGCGGCCAGCCGAGCAGGGCCTTGATGGTGCGTTGCTGCGCCAGGGCGGGCGCGGCGGCAAGCGCCCCGAGGCCGGCCAGCGCGGTGCGGCGGGAAAGGTGGACCATCGTCAGCGTCCCTTGAAGACCGGCTTGCGCTTCTCGGCGAAGGCGCGCTGCGCCTCCCGGGTGTCCTCGGTGGAGGACAGCGCCACGGTTTGCGATTGCTCGTAGCGGTAGCCCTCGTGCAGCGGCAGGTCCTCGGCCAGGGTGAAGGACCGCTTGGCCGCGCGCACCGCCAGCGGCACCTTTTGCGCGATCTCGCGGGCGATGCCCTGCGCCGTCGCCAGCAGCTCGGCGCCCGGGACGCAGGCCGAGGCGACGTTCATCCGGTACAGCTCCGGCCCGGTGATGCGGCGCGCGGTGAACAGCATCAGCCGGGCGTCGGACTGGCCGAAATGGCGAAGCACGTGCTTGACGCCGCCGGCCAGGCCGACATCGACCTCGGTCATCGACATGAAGCTCTCCTCGGCCACCACGACGATGTCGCAGCAGAGCGCGAGCACCGCGCCGGCGCCGATGGCGGCGCCGTTGACCGCGGCGACGATCGGCTTGTCGCATTCGATCAGGCTGTCGAAGCAGGCGCGGACCAGGCGGTTATGCCGGGGATAGGCGCCGCGCAGCTCGGTCATCCCCGGCCGCTCCTTCAGGTCAGCACCGGCGGAGAAGGCACGGCCGGCACCGGTCAGCACCACGGCGCGGACCTCCGGGCTGTCGTGCAGCACGTCGAAGAGCCGGCAGGTCTCCTCCCTGAATTTGCCGTTCTGGGCATTCACCGGGGGCCGGTCGAGCGTGACGGTGGCGACGAAATCCGCGACCTCGACGCGGTAGCATTCGAGGCCTTCGAGCCCTGGCAGCGGCATGGCTTGGTTCCCTGGACGCGCCACGGCCTGGCTGGCCGGGCATTCGTCCCGGTTTAGCCGATTGTCGCCGCGCTTACGATGCCACCCCGGCATCCCGGACGCGGCCCATCCGGCGCCCAGCTGCATTCCCGGAGACCGCCCGGCCGGACCGCGCGCGGCAAGGCGCCGCCCTCGCCCCCTGATCCCGGGCCGGCGCGCCGGGTCAGCCCGCCTGGTCCCTGGTCGCGAAGACGGTGACCTGCGCGTAGACACGCTCCCGCTCGTCATCGAACACCAGGATGCGCCACCCCGCCTTCTCGATGGCCGCCCGCAGGGTGTCCGCCGTGAAGTGGTGGTGGTGGAAGACCGGATGCGCATAGGACCCGGCGTGGTCGTGCTCGTGCAGGAAGGTCTTCAGCGCCAGGACGGCGCCCGGCGCGGCGAAGTGGAACATCTTCGCAAGGTCGTCGGCCGGCGTGTAGCTGTGCTCGATGTAGTCGAAGGCATGCAGGAGGTCGTAGCGACCGAGCCGGTCGGCCGTCTCCGGATAGTCCGAGAAGACCTCCCCGCGCACGTCCAGCCCGAACCGCTCCCGCGCCACCTCGGCGGCGAAGATGTTCGCGTCGCAGCCGGCGGTCGACAGCGCGACGCCGTCGCGGGCGGCGATCTCGCGGGCAGTGACCATGTACCAGCCGACGGAGGTCCCGACCTCGAACATCGACCTTGCCGGGCGGTCGCCGTTCACCGCCGCGAAATGGCGCAGGTGCTCGAGGAAGATGTGCGAGAAATAGCCCTTCAGGGTGGCGATCTGCTCCTCCGCCGTGCCCTGTGTCTCGCCGAAGAAGACGCCGCGATCGGCCATGCTCTCCGCTTCGGCCTTCGCGTCGCCGCCCTTCAGGAAGGTCGGGACGGTGTAGTCCTCCCGCAGCCGCGGGCTGTAGAACATCAGGCCGCAGCCCTCGCACCGGACCAGCGTGCAGTTCCATTCGGCATTGTGGCTGACGGCGTCATGAGCCTTGCTGCCGCAGAGATTGCACCGCACGTCGGCTTCGTAGGCGGTGGCAGGAGCGCGCATCACGGACCCATGTTTTCGTCGGCAACCATACGTCGCATGCTGCATCCGCAGGGTCAATGAGGAAGCCCGCCGGTTCGCCTCCTGGGATTCCACGGCCGGTTCCTGGGCGCCGGCTCCGCCACCAGACCGGCCAAAGCCCCGGCGTCGCCAGTTCCAGCAGGTGCCCGTCGAGGTCGCGGAAATAAAGGCTGGTGCTGCCGCGCGGCCAGAGCGTGCGCCCCTCGACCGGGACGCCGTGCCGGGCAAGCCGCGCTTCCCAGCCCGGCAGGTCGGCCGCCGCCACGGCCAGCGCGCAATGCACCGGGCC
Source organism: Dankookia rubra (assembly GCF_004355005.1). Lineage (GTDB taxonomy): Bacteria > Pseudomonadota > Alphaproteobacteria > Acetobacterales > Acetobacteraceae > Paracraurococcus > Paracraurococcus ruber_A. The sequence goes on along the minus strand of NZ_SMSJ01000006.1, from coordinate 24,546 downwards.
CTGCCCGTCATGCGGCGGGATGGTGCCGCCGGGCAGGTGGACCGTCGCCGTCGTGCTGCCGCGCAGGAAGACCAGCAGGGCGCTGCGGCCGCCGACCGGATAGGCGGCAAGCCGCTCGTCGGCGAACATCGGCGCAAGCCCCAGCGCCGTCTCGTAGAAGCCGCGGGCGCGGGCCATGTCGTCGACGTAGAGCGCGGTCTCGAGCACGCCGGCGAGCGGTGGGGCATCGGCCATGCCGCATCCTTCCGCCGCGCGCGGAACGGCGCAAGCGACGCCCTGGCGAGACGCCCCGACCCACCCGATATGCCGGGGCATGGTCCGCCGAGCCCTCCTTGCCGCGCTGCTGCTGCCGGGCCTCGCCGCGGCGCAACCCGTCCTGCAGGACCCGCCGGCGCCCGCCAGCCCAGCCGAGCGGCAGCGCCAGCTGGATGCCTTCTGGGGCCGGCAGCGGGAGAAGGAAGCAAACGACCGCTTCTGGAACGGCCCGAAGGAAACCCGCCGCGCGCTGACCCAGGACCAGTTCGAGCGCTGGGACTACCAGCGCCACCGCCGCCAGGGATGGCGAAGCTACCCGTACTGAGGCTAGCCTTCGGCCGCACCATCGGGAACCGACCATGGCCCATGCCTTCGGCGGCGCCGCCGCGACCGCCATCCTGCGCAACAGCGACCTCGACGCGGATGCGGTGAGCCAGGCGCGCATCGACCTCGCCGCCTGCTTCCGCATGGCGGCGAAGCTCGGCCTGCACGAGGGGATCTGCAACCACCTGAGCTTCGTCGTGCCGGGGCGCGACGACCTCTTCCTGGTCAACCCCTATGGCTGGGCCTTCGCCGAGATCACCGCCTCCCGCCTGCTGGTCTGCGACTTCCACGGCAACGTGGTGGCCGGCGAGGGCGTGCCGGAGGCGACCGCCTTCTACATCCACGCGCGCGTCCACAAGAATGTCCCGCGCGCCCGCGCCTGCTTCCACACCCACATGCCGAACGCGACCGCGCTGACCATGCTGGACGGGCCGCCGCTGGCCTGGGCCGGGCAGACCGCGCTGAAATTCTACGGCCGCACCGTGGTGGACGAGGACTATGCCGGCCTCGCGCTGGACGAGGCGGAGGGCGACCGCATCGCCGCCTCGATCGGGGAGGCCGACATCGTCTTCATGCGCAACCACGGCGTGATGGTGCTCGGCCCGACCATCGCCGAGGCCTGGGACGACCTCTACTACCTCGAGCGCGCCTGCGAGGTGCAGCGGCTGGCGATGTCGATGAACCGGCCGCTGAAGCCGGTGCCGCCGGCGCTGGCGGCGAAGACCTATGCGCAGATGCGGGAGGGCGACCGCGAGAGCGCCCGGCTGCACCTGGACAGCGTCAAGCGCATCCTGGCGCAGGACGCGCCCGACTTCGCGCGCTAAGGCGGATGGCGGGAGGGCGTGGACGCCCGGACGCCTGCCTCCGCCCTGAACACGAAGCCCCGCAGCGGTGCCGAGGTCACCTTCGAACGCGAGCCGCTGAAGCTGGCGATCGTCCCGGGTGGGAATACCCGGGGCGCGCATCGCCGGCACCGGCAAGGCAGCCCCCGCCACGCAGCCAGGAACACCGCCATGCAGATCCGCCACCAGACCGTCGCGGCCAACGGCATCCGCCTGCATGTCGCGGAGGCGGGCGAAGGGCCTGCCGTGCTGCTCTGCCACGGCTTCCCCGAGGCCTGGCATTCCTGGCGCCACCAGATGGCTGCGCTCGCCGAAGCCGGCTACCGCGCCATCGCCCCCGACATGCGCGGCTATGGCGGGACCGAGGCGCCGGCCGCGGCCGCCGACTACAGCATCCTGCACCTCGTCGGCGACATGGTCGGGCTGCTGGACGCGCTGCAGCTCGACCAGGCGGTGATCGCCGGGCATGACTGGGGCGCGCCGGTCGCCTGGAACGCGGCGCTGCTGCGGCCGGACCGCTTCCGCGCCGTGGCCGGCCTCTCGGTCCCCTATGCGCCGCGCGGGCCCGTCAGCCCCTTCGGGATGCTGCGCCGAGCCGGCCGCCACCGCTTCTACCAGATCTACTTCCAGGCACCGGGCGTCGCCGACAACGAGCTGCGGCGCGACCCGCTGGTCACCCTGCGACGCACCTTCCACACCCTCTCGGGCGACGTGCCGGAAGCGCAGCGCTGGAACCCCGACCTGCCGGAGGGCGGCTTCCTGGCGAGCCTCGTCGAGCCCCCCGCCCTGCCCGCCTGGCTGCCGGAGGCCGAGCTGGCGCTCTATGCCGACACCTTCCGCCGCACCGGCTTCCGCGGCGGGCTGAACTGGTACCGCAACATCGAGCGGAACTGGGAGCTCATGGCGCCCTTCGCCGGCGCCCGCATCCGGGTCCCCGGCCTCTTCGTCGCCGGCCGGCGCGACCCGGTGCTCGGCTGGGCCGGCCGCGCGGTGGAGGCGCTGCCGCAGAGCGTCCCCGACCTGCGCGGCACCGTCCTGATCGAGTCCGCCGGCCATTGGGTGCAGCAGGAAGCCGCGGCCGAGGTCAACGCCGCCCTGGTGGAGTTCCTCAAGGGTCTTTGAGGCAAGGGCCACAATCCGCCGGCTTCCCGCCATGATCCCGGCGCGATCGGGGCGTTTTATCTGCCGAACCGACCCAGGAGGGTCCGACAGATGAAGTACCGTATTGCCGCCGCCGCTGCGCTTCTCGCCACCGCCGCCACGCTCGCCGCCCCCGCCGCCCAGGCGCAGGGCTGGCACCGCGGCGGCGGCCATGGCGGCGGCTGGGGCGGCCCGCCGCCCCGCGCCTACCACCACCATCGCGGCAATGGCGCCGGCATCGCCGCCGGCATCCTGGGCGGCCTGGCGCTGGGCGGGCTGGCGCTCGGTGCCGCGGGCGCCTTCGCCGCGCCGCCGCCGCCGGTCTACTACGCCCCACCGGCCCCGGCGCCCTACTACGCGCCGCCGCCGGTCGGCTACTACGCCCCGCCGCCGGCCTACTACGCGCCGCCGCCCGCCGTGGTCTACCGCCCGGCCTATGGCTGGTAGCGGCCTCACGGCCCCTGCTGCAGCCCGGCGCGGAGGGCACGTCCCTCCGCCCCGTCCGGATCGATCAGCCGCTCCCGCAGGAAAAGATCGATCAGCACCAGGTTGACGTTGAACTTGACGTCGTCCGTGTCCCGCACCGCGTCCAGCACCCGCGCCGCGGGCCAGAGCTCGAAGCGCTCCACCTCGTCGTCGTTCGGCTTCGGCACGAAGCCCTCGGGCAGGTCGAGGTCGAAGCAGTGCAGCAGGTCGCGCCGCATCCCCGTCTCCTCCCGCATGACGTAGGAGATCCGCCCGACCCAGCGGGCCCGCAGGGCGAGGCCGGCGGGCAGGCTCGCTTCCTCCGCCGCCTCCTTCACCAGCGTCGCCTCCGCATCCAGCCCGGCCGGAATGCCGCCGGCGACCAGGTTGTCGAGCTTGCCCGGCGCCACCGCCTTGGCCTTCGAGCGCCAGCCGATCCAGAGATGCAGCCCGTCCGGCCGCATCACCCGCCCGTTCACGTGCACCCCCTGCGCGGCGATGCCGAAGGCCGGCAGCGCGCCGCGGTCGAGCGTGGCGAGGCTCGGCCCCTCCGGCGTCGCGCGGATGTCGAAGGGCTCGTCCCGCAGCGTGAAATGGCCGCGCTCGGCGAGGCTGCGGGCGATGCCGGCCAGAGCCTCCGCCCGCACGCCGGGGCTGCGGAGGCGGCTGGCGAGCGCGGCGCCCTGCGCGTCGAAATGGACCTCGCGCGGGAAGAAGGTCAGGGCACGGGCCAGCTCCGGGCCGAGCCAGCCGACCTGCGCCGCGCCGATGCGGAAGGGGATCAGCCCGGCCGGGGAGGCCAGGTCGTTGCAGGCATCGATGTGGCGCTGGAAGGGGTTCATGGGACCAGGGAACGCCGGGCGCGGGATTCGGACAAAGGGGCGGGCCGGGGGTTTTCGGACAAAGCGGCGGGAAGGCCGGGGCGGTCGCCGTCCGCCGAAGGCCCCGGAACCCCGGGGCGCCGGCGCGCGATGAGGAAAGACCGGTGCCGGACTGGCGGGAGTGACCTGGACATGGGGAAGCTGCCTCCGTCGCCGTCGGAACGAACGACGAAGAATAGAGGAAAATAATCCTTTTCACAAGTGCCGTGGGACGGCGCGGCCTGCGGCGCATCGACGCGGCGGGCCAGCCGGGCTAGGCAGCCCGCGAACCGGCGCCTGATTGGCGCCGCCGCCCCCTTCCGCATCGGATCCTCCCCCACATGACGTGCTCCGCGCCGCTGCCCATCCTCGCGACCCATGGCGGCAAGTTCCATTGCGACGAGGTCTTCGCCTATGCGGTGCTGCGCCTCGCGCTCGGCCTCGGCGAGGCCGGCCGGGACCACGTCCTGCTCCGCACCCGCAGGCCCGAGCTGATCGGGACCGCCGGCATTGTCTGGGATGTCGGCTTCGCCTACGACCCGGCGGCGAACCGCTTCGACCACCACCAGCGCGGCGCCCCGACGCGAGCGGACGGCACGCCCTTCTCCTCCGCCGGGCTGGTCTGGCAGAAATTCGGCGAGCGGGCCGTCGCCGCCCTGCTGCGGCCGGCCGGGGCGGAGGGCTTCGCCGCCGCCATCGCCGGCGAGGTCGAGGCGACCGTGGTGCGGCGGATCGACGAGATCGACAACGGCGTGGCCGATGCCCGGCGGGACACGCTGGGGCTGGCGACGCTGATCGGCGAGTTCAACCCGAGCTGGGACGACCCGGCCGGCAGCGGCCCCACCGCCGGCGACGCCGCCTTCCTGGAGGCGACGGATTTCGCCGCGGGCGTGCTGCGCCGCCGGGTGGACGAGATGCGGGCGCGCCGCGCCGCCGAGGCCAGCGTGCTGGCGGCGCACCGGGCCGGCGAGGACCCGCGGCTGCTGGTGCTGGACCGCGGCATGCCATGGAAGAACGTGGTCTTCGCCCATGCGCTGCCGGTGCTGTTCACCGTCTCCCCCGCCTCGAACGGCAATTGGATGGTGGACACGATGCCGCCGGAGCCGGGCTCCTTCGAGCAGCGGCTGCCGCTGCCGGAGGCCTGGGCGGGGCTGGACGCGGCGGCGCTGGCGGAGGCGTCGGGGGTGGCGGATGCCGTGTTCGTGCATCTGCGGCGCTTCGTCGGCGCGGCGAAGTCGCGGGAGGGGGCGGTGGCAATGGCGCGGAAGGCGATGGCGGGGTGACGCCGCGACGCGGCTGCCGGCCGCGCCATGCCGCGCGAGGCGGAGGCCTGGCGCGGCCGGTCCCGATGATCGCCCGGCCTATCGCCCGGTGCGGCGCTCAGGCCTGCGGCGCAGGCGCGAGGGCAAGGCCGGCAAGGCGGGCGGTGGCGAGCAGGCGGTCCAGGCCGTGGCCCTCCCGCGCCATGGTGGACAGGCCGGCCATCACGGTCACGGCGTAGTCGGCCAGGCGCCCGGCTGCGTCCGGCTGGGTGGCGGCGACGAAGCAGCGGATGGCGTCCGCGGCGGTGGCGGCAAGCGCGCGGGCGGCCTGCCGCGCCTCGGGGTCGTTGCAGCGCGCGCCCTCGATCACCAGGCAGCCGGCGGCGGCCGGGTCGGCGGCGTAGCGGCGGGCGGCCTCCTCCAGCAGGGCGGCAAGCGCCTCGGCCACGGGGCGGCCGGGACGCAGGATCTCGGCCAGGGGCAGGCCGTTGGCGGCGCTGTAGCGGCCGAGGATGCGGGCGTAGAGGCCGGCCTTGCTGCCGAAGGCGGCGTAGAAGCTGGGCGGCTTGATGCCGAGCGCCTCGGTGAGGTCGGCGACGCTCACCCCATCGTAGCCGCGGGCGTGGAACAGGCGCTGGGCGGTGGCGAGCGCGGCCTCGGGGTCGAAGCGGCGGGGCCGGCCGCGTGGGCGTGGAGAAATTGTAGCAGTCACTATAAAAAGCCTTGACGGAGCCTTCCGGAGACTTATGTAGTGTTCACTACGTTGAATCTCAAGGAGAACCTGATGGCCGGTTTTCAGGGCAAGTCCGTGCTCGTCCTCGGCGGCAGCCGCGGGATCGGGGCGGCAATCGTGCGGCGCTTCGCGGCGGATGGCGCGGCGGTGACCTTTACCTATGCCGGCTCGAAGGACGCCGCGGAGCGGCTGGCGGGCGAGACCGGCAGCACGGCGGTGGTGACGGACAGCGCCGACCGCGATGCGGTGATCGCGCGGGTGCGGGACAGCGGGCCGCTCGACGTGCTGGTGGTGAATGCCGGCGTCGTCGTCTTCGGCGACCCACTGGACCTGGACCCGGACGCGGTGGACCGGCTGATCCGCATCAACGTCGCCGCGCCCTACCACGCGGCGGTCGAGGCGGCGCGGCGGATGCCCGAGGGCGGCCGGATCATCGTCATCGGCTCGGTCAACGGCGACCGGTCCGCCTTTCCGGGCATCTCGGCCTACGCGATGAGCAAGTCGGCGGTGCAGGGCATGGCGCGCGGCCTGGCGCGCGACTTCGGGCCGCGCGGAATCACGGTGAACGTGGTCCAGCCCGGGCCCATCGACACCGACATGAATCCGGCGGACGGGCCGTTCAAGGACCTCGTCCACCCCGCCATGGCCTTCAAGCGGCATGGGCGGCCGGAGGACGTGGCCGGGATGGTGGCCTGGCTGGCGGGGCCGGAAGCCGGCTTCGTGACCGGCGCCATGCACACGATCGACGGCGGCTTCGGCGCCTGATCCGGCGCGACGCCGGGGGCCGGGCCACCCTCGGTCCCGGCCGGCTCCGCGCGGGTCGTCCCGGGGCCGGAGCGGATCGCGGGAGGACGCGCGATCCGCTGGGTCCTCGCATGGCCGTCGCACGGTCGACCGGGCACGGCCGGATGTCCCGGCACCGCCCCCCCTGTGCGCAACCCCCCATCCATGAGACGAGGCCAGATCATGTCCACCAACGACCCGACGGTTCCGGGAGCGCCGGAGCCGGATTTCGGCCATCTCCTCCGCGCGAACCTCGAGCGCGTGTTCAACGAGCGCGATCCCGCGCGGCGCGCCGCGGCGATGGAGGATCTCTACGTCGCCGATCCCGTGATGTACGAGCCCACCGCGGTCGTGACGGGGCGCGCGGCGATCGCCGAGGTCGCGGGGCGCCTGCTGGAGCAGTTCGGGCCGGGCTTCGCCTTCCACGCGGACGGCGTGGCGGTCGGCCACCACGGCCTCGGCACCCTGCGCTGGCATGCCGGCCCGGGCGAGGAGGTTGCCGTGACGGGCACCGACGCGGCGCAGGTCGTCGATGGGCGGATATCCCGCCTCTGGGTCCTGCTCGACCCGGCGGTTCGCTGATCGCTTTTCCATCCGGCTCGCAGGTCGGCCTGGCCCCGCGCCGGACCGTGGACGATACCGGCGGCCTGCGGGCCTGCGGGAGGCGCTGAGCCGCGCCGCGCCACGCGTCTGCCATCCCGATCGATGCCGGGCGGGCCTGCTTCGGGGCGGATGCGGGCCAACGTCCCCGGCCTCCCCGGCGGCCGGCCGCCCCACCCGCCACCCGGCCCCGTTCCCCCATCGGCCATTCCGCCCTATCTCCGGATGCCGCCGCCCCGGAGAGCCCCCACTTTGCCCACCCCCCAGGCCGCCGAACGCAGCCACTGGCAGACCCTGCTCAACCTCCTGCCCTGGCTCTGGCCGGCCAACGAGCCGGGCCTGCGCGGCCGCGTCGTCATCGCCGTCGTCTGCCTGATCGCCTCCAAGGCCGCGAACGTCCTGGTCCCGCTGGTCTATGCCCGCGCCGTCGATGCGCTGGCGCCGAAATCCGGCGCCGCGGCGATGCTCGCCATCCCGGTCGCGCTGGTCATCGGCTACGGCCTGCTGCGCATGGCGAGCTCCGCCTTCGGCGAGCTCCGCAACGCCGTCTTCGCCAAGGTCCAGGCCCGCGCCGCCCGCCGCATCGCGCTTTCGGTCTTCGCCCACCTGCACGCGCTGTCGATGCGCTACCACATGGACCGGCAGACCGGCGGCCTTTCGCGCGTTATCGAACGCGGCACGCGCGGCATCACCTTCGTGCTCAACTTCCTGCTCTTCAACATCATCCCGACGATCCTCGAGATCTTCCTCGTCGCCGGCATCCTCTGGGGAATGTTCGACTTCTCCTTCGCCGCGGTCACCCTGCTGACCATCGGACTCTACGTCGCCTTCACCCTGATGTTCACCAACTGGCGCCTGCGCTTCCGGCGGGAGATGAACCAGACCGACCAGGACGCCAATACCAAGGCGATCGACAGCCTGCTGAACTACGAGACGGTGAAGTACTTCGGCAACGAGCCGCACGAGATCCGCCGCTACGACGAGAGCCTGACCCGCTACGAGCGCGCCTATGTGCGGTCCGAGACCTCGCTCAACGCCCTGAACAGCGGCCAGGCCTTCATCATCGCGCTCGGCCTGACCGGGGTGATGCTGCTTGCCTCGGAGGGCGTCATCGCCGGGCACATGTCGGTCGGCGACTTCGTGCTGGTGAACACCTACCTCATCCAGCTCTACATGCCGCTGAACATTCTCGGCTTCGCCTACCGCGAGATCAAGCAGGGCCTGACCGACACGGAAGCGATGTTCACCCTGCTGGGCGAGCCGCAGGAGGTCGCCGACGCGCCGGAGGCGACGCCGCTGGTCGCCGGCCCGGGTGCGCTGGCCTTCGAGGATGTCCGCTTCGCCTACCGGCCGGACCGGCAGATCCTCAAGGGCATCTCCTTCGCGGTGCCGCCGGGCCGGACGCTGGCGATCGTCGGGCCGACCGGGGCGGGCAAGTCCACCATCTCCCGCCTGCTCTTCCGCTTCTACGACACCACGGGCGGCCGCATCCTGGTCGATGGCCAGCCGATCGAGCGGGTCACCCAGCACAGCCTCCGCGCCGCCATCGGCGTGGTGCCGCAGGACACCGTGCTGTTCAACGACACCATCCGCTACAACATCGCCTATGGCCGCCCCGGCGCCTCGGAGGAGGAGGTGGTCCAGGCGGCGAAGCTCGCCCAGGTGCATGACTTCGTGATGCGCCTGCCCGACGGCTACCGGACGATGGTGGGGGAGCGCGGCCTGAAGCTTTCCGGCGGGGAGAAGCAGCGCGTCGCCATCGCCCGCACCATCCTGAAGGACCCGCGCATCCTGATCCTGGACGAGGCGACCAGCGCGCTCGACACCCGGACCGAGCAGGAGATCCAGGCGGCGCTGCGCCAGGTCTCCGCCAACCGCACCACGCTGGTCATCGCCCACCGCCTCTCGACCGTGGTCGAGGCGGACGAGATCATCGTCCTGCAGGACGGCCGCATCGCCGAGCGCGGCACCCATGCCGTGCTGATCGCCGCCGATGGCCTTTATGCCGAGATGTGGCGGCGCCAGTCGGAAGCGGTCGCCATGGCCGAGGCCGCCGCGGCCGCCCAGGTGGCCGCCGACCTCGACCAGCCGCGGGTCGGCCGGGCCGCGGCGGTGGCGGCCCCGACCTGAGGCCCGGCGCCTGACGCTCCCGCTCAGCGCAACGCTGGGTTGCGCTGCGCCGGCGGGGGTTTCACGCCGGCCCCGCCCGCCCTATCTGCACCGGAACAGGAGGGCGCTGCATGCAACTCGACCCCCAGGGCGTGGCCCCGGATGACCTCAGCCATGCCGGCTCGGTGGTGGACAAGGCGATCGAATACATGATCGACCAGAAGATCGCGCCCGTCTCGGTCGCCTCGGCGCTGCTCGGCGGCGCGCTCGGCCTGCTGGCCCGCACCATGGACGACCGCGCCATCGCCGGCGTGCTGCGCAACGCGCTGATGTCGGTCGAGAGCGGCGAGCTGCGGGAAATGCGCGACCAGTTGCCAGGCGGCGGCGGCCAGCAGCAGTAGCAAGCGGCAATAGCCCCGCCGCGCTTGACTCTCCCGCCGCCGCGGGCCATACGCCGCAACCTTCATCGACCACCCGCGCGTGGCGGCCTCCGCCGCGCGCTGCTGTTTTCGGGATTAGCATCATGGCCCGCCGCTGCGGCATCACCGGCAAGGGCGTCCTGACGGGTAACAACGTCAGCCACGCCAACAACAAGACGCGTCGCCGCTTCCTGCCCAACCTGCAGGAGACGTCCTTCTTCTCCGACGTGCTGGCGAGCAGCATCCAGCTGCGCCTGACGGTGAACGGCATCCGCACGATCGAGCACAATGGCGGCCTCGACGCCTTCCTGCTCGGCACGCCGAACCGCAAGCTGCCCGAGGAAGCGCAGGTCCTGAAGCGCCGCATCGTTCGCGCCCAGGCCAAGAAGGCCGCCTCCGCCGCGGCCTGAGCCGCGCCATAAGGCTTTCTTAACGCCGCGACGGATAGAAGCCGGGCCCATGCCCGGCTTTTTTCTTGCCTGCCTCCTGCTCTCGCCGCTCCTCGCCCTGTCGATGCTGCGTGCCCGGCGCCTCGCCGGCCGCCTGCGCGCGGCGGAGGACGCGGCGGATGCCGCGCGCCGCCAGGCGGAAGGCCGCGGCCGCTGCCTCGGCCTCGTGGCGCAGGAACTGCAGGGGCCGGGCCTCGCCCTGCTCAGCCAATCCGCCACCCTGCCGGACGACCCGAGCCTCGCGGTCGCGGCGGCGGCGCAGCAGATGCTGCGGCTGTCGGACGACGTCGCCGAATACCTGGCGGTGGAGGCCGGGCCGCGCCGGCTGGCGCCGGAGCCGCTGCCCCTGGTCCCCCTGCTGGAAGACGCGGTGGCGGAGGTCGCCATCCGGCTCGGCCCCGGGCGGCGGGACTGGCGGCTCGCCGGGGACTTCGCCGGCCTGACGCTGCAGGCCGACCGCCGCGCCCTGCACGGCGCCCTCACCCAGGTCCTCGCCCGCGCCGCCCGCATGACGCGGGAGGGCGACCAGATCGACCTCCGCCCCATCCTCTCGGACGACACCCTGGCGATCGTGGTGGAGGAGGAAGGCGCCGGCCTAGCGGCCGCCGACCTCGCCGCCGGGGCGCCGCCCGGCACGCGGGGCCTGGGCTTCGGCCTAGCCATCGCCCGGTCCCTGGTCGAGGCGCATGGCGGCAGCCTGGCGCTGGAAGCCCTGCCCGGCATCGGCGGGCGGATCTGGCTGACCCTGCCGCGGGAAAGGTTGCTGGCAGCGTGAAGGAAGGTCAGGGAAGGAAAGGCATTCCCTCCCCCGAACCCCACCCTTCCTCCTTGCGGGTCTGGCACTCGCCGCGCGTCGGCAGCCGACACACCGGCCGGGGTGAGAGGCTTCCCTACCCCGGCTCCACCAGCGTCACCGCCGCCGCGAACTGCCGGGCGCTGGCGATCCAGCGCTCGTATTCCTCCGGGTTGGTGGTCGCGTCCCGCGCCGCGGTCGCGACCACGGCCGGCAGCAGCCGCAGCACGGTGGCCAGCGTGGCCCGGTCGCGGTCGGTGGCCAGCGTCGCGGCGAAGCCGCCGGCCAGCACCGCCTCGGTCAGCTGCAGATAGGGGCCAGCGGCATCTGCCGGGGTCTGCGGCCAGTGCTCGAAGACCACCGGCCAGTCGGGCCGCTGGCGGAATTCCAGCACCGGCACCGCGCCGTTCACCGCCAGCTTGCAGCGCAGCCGCGGCCAGGCATGCCCGCCGGCGCGGACGCCCTCCATCAGCAGGTCGATATGTCGGTAGCTGCCGCCCGGCACCAGGTACCGCTCCAGCAGCCGCACCGCGGCGGCGACCGGCGCCTCGGCCAGGGTGCCGGGCAGGATCCGCAGCGGCGGCGGCTCGCGCCGCGCGGCCTCCGGCGGCGGCTGCACCGCGCGGGTGCCGAAAAGCCGGGCGATCTCCACCCGCAGCACCTCCGCCGGGCCCGTCCCGGCATTGCGGAGCACCAGCGCCACCACCGCCCGCCGCGGCGGGTCGGGCGGCAGGGCGAGCGCCAGCCGGCAGGTGCCATCGGCGAAGACCCCGGCATGCCAGCCGGACCAGCGCGCCCCGGGCGCGGTGGTGGAGAGCTCGGCCGCGGCGCCGATCGTCGTCCCCTCCGGCTGCAGCCAGAGCGCGGCCTCCAGCCAGGCGGCATCGCCGAGCGCGACCGCCAGCTCGGCCTGCAGCAGGTCCAGCCCGTTCAGCGGCACCCCCGGCAGCACCACCAGCGCCTGCTCGCCAGGCACGAGGGAGGCCACCAGCCGGGCCGGCTGGCTGCCGATCGCCACGCGTTCCACCCGCCCCTCGGGGATGCGGGCGGCGTTCCAGACCTGCTGCGGCAGCTCGGCCGGGGCGCCGGTCGGCGGCGCCGGCAGGCCGATCGCCTCGCCATCCCAGTAGGGCGACTGCACCAGCCGCCGCCCGGGCATCGCCGTCCAGATCCCGAAGGCCAGGGCCCGGCCATCCCCGCCGCCGCCAGCGATCGCCGCGGCATGCCCCGGCGCCACCGGCTCGGCGCCGAGCGAGAGCGCCAGCCGGTCGAAGGCGCCGAGCTCGGCCTTCACTTCCAGCCAGGCGGTCTCGCGCAGCGGCCCGACCGGCTCCGGCAGGTCGAGCGTCAGCCAGCCCGCCGCCAGCGACCGCCCGGGCAGCACCCAGGCGCCGGCGATCCGGCCGCTCTCGGCGCCATGCAGCCGCACGCGCAGCATGGCCTCCGGCCCCGCCAGCGCCTCCTTCAGGTGCAGCGCGATGGCGGCGAGGCCTTCGAGCTTCACCCCGAGGGCCTGGCCCAGCGCCAGCCTGCCGTCCCTGGCCGCCGCCGCATGCCCGCCGGCGGACGGCTCGGCCGAGGCGACCAGCAGCGGCACCGCCGGCGGCTGGACCTGCGCGGCGGCGCGGCGCAGCGCGGCCTGGGAGACCCGCAGCGCCTCGTGCTCCTGGCGCAGCGCGACCAGCCCCTGCTGCGCCGCCATCCCCTCCTCGGCGCTGGCGGCCAGCGCGGCGACGGCCCGGGCGGCAAGCGCCGGCAGGGCGGCGGCGCCGGAAGCGGCCTCGATCACCGGCGGCACCGCCCCGGGCGCCGCCTCCCGCCACCAGGCCAGCAGCGGGGCGGCATCGGCGGCCTCCGGCGCGACGATCCCCAGCACCTGGCCGGGCGCGGCGGGCAGCGGCAGGCCGGGGCCCTCGGCGGGCGCATCCAAGGGCTGCAGCACCCCGTCCTCCGCCAGGCACCACAGCGCGAGGCCGGGCAGCGCCAGCGCCTCGGGCGAGGCAAGGCCCGGCAGCAGGACCAGCTTCGGCCCGCCATCGAACAGCGCGGCGAGCCGGCCCGGGGCGACGCCGGGGGTCATGGCCGTCCCCGGGGCGCGACCCAGGCCGGCGCGTGCATCGCCGCATCCTCGATCACCGGTACCGGCACCGGCATTGGCACGCTGCCCGGGACCAGCGCGTCCAGCCGGGCGAGGAGGTCCTGCATGCATGTCTCCCAATCCAGGGCGGCGGCCCGGGATGCGGCGGCGGCGCCCATTGCCCGCAGCGCGGCGCGGTCGGCGGCCAGCCGGTGGATGGTCCCGGTGAAGCGGTCGATGATCGCCGCCTCCTCCAGGTCGGCGGGGACCAGCACGCCGTCGGCGCCATCCGCCACGATCTCGGCGACGGCGCCGACATCGGTGGCGGCGACGGCGCAGCCCAGGCGCTGCGCCTCGAGGATCACCAGCGGCACCCCCTCGAAGCGCGACGGCAATACCAGCAGGTCGGCCCAGGCATAGAGCGCGTCGAGCGCGGCCGCGTCCTGCACCGGCGGCTCGACCGGCACCTCCAGCAGCGGCCGGGCGCCGTCGCCCAGCACCTCGCGACCCACCACGCGGCAGGCGACGTCCGGGCCGCGCGTCGCGGCGATCGTCGCGGCCAGCCGGTCGATCCCCTTCTGCGCGTCGAGCCGGCCGAGGAAGAGCACCCGCAGCGGGCCGTCCCGCGTCGCGCGCGCCGCCAGCGCCTCGGCCACCCGCGCCGGCGCCGTCGCATAGCCCGGCGCGTTGCGGACCAGCAGGAGCTTGTCGCGCGGCAGGCCCTGGCCGATGCACCAGCGGCGCAGCACCTCCGAGATCACCAGCACGCCGTCATAGGCGTGCTCGTAGGCCGCCAGCATGTGCGGGTTGCCATGCGGCTCGCCCCAGGGCGTGCGCTCCACCAGGTGCAGCGCGCCGAAGACCTTCACCCCGAGCCGCCGCAGCGGCGCGACCAGCGCGTGGCAGCCGGCCGCATGGGTGTTGATCACCGCGTCGCAGTGGGCCAGCACGCCCATCGCATCCGCCGCCGCCGGATCGGTCCCCATGCGGGAGGTGGTGCCGCCGAAATAGCCGATGTCGAATTCCAGCCGCCCCTCGCCGAGGCCCTGGAACAGCGTGACGCTGTTGAAGCTCTCGGCGACCTCCGGCCCCCACTCCATCCGCAGCGCGCCGGCGACCACCAGATGCGTCCGCCAGCCGCGCGCCCGCAGCACCTGCGCCTGGCGCATCACCACCTTCTCGAGGCCGGCGAAGGCAAACAAGGGAAGCAGGAAGCCGATGTCGCGCCGCCCCGCCACCGGCAGGACGGGCAGCGTGGCGCCGAGGCCGATGGCGGCGCGGGCTTCCATCGCCATGCCGCTGCGCTTGCCGCGCCAGTCGATCCGCCAGGGCCCCGGCAGGCCGGCACTCGTCGCGCGCAGCTTCGCCAGCGCGGCGATCTCCGCCTGCAGCAGCCGCAGCGCCCCGGCGCCCGCCGCCGGCACCGGGCCGGGCAGGCCGAGGCGCAGCCGGGCGATGCGCGGCAGCGGCACCTCGCCATCGAGGCTCGCCACCTCCGGCGAGAGCGGGTCGGCGGCGAAGCGCATCAGCCGCTCGTTGCCCAGCAGCAGGATGCCGCTGCCGGCGATCGCCGCCTCCGGGTCCTCGCGCAACTCGAAGGAGAGCTCCGGCCGGTCGGCCGCCACGATCTCCAGCGCCACCATGTCGTGGTCGCGCAGCAGCCGCTCCGCCCACCACAGCAGCATCGGCAGCAGCCGCTGGTCGCGCAGCAGGGCGAGCGGCTCGGCCTCGGCCAGCAGGCAGATCGCCGGCGCATGCACCGCGCCCGGCGCCTGCGCCGCCGCCAGCAGGCGACGGCGGAAGGCGGGCGCCTCGACCGTCTCGGCCCGCGCGGGGTCGAGGAAGAGCGCGACGCCCGGCCGGTCCACCTCGAACAGCGCGAAGCGCGGCGCCTCGGCCGCCTCCAGCGCCGCCAGCGCGCGCGGCGCCAGCAGCGGCGCGTGGCGCTCCCGCAGCAGCCGCAGCAGGTGGTCGCGCTGCCGCTCGGCCGCCGAGAGCATGCTCTCGGGCCGGCGGCGGTAGAGGAAGCCGGCCTCCGGCAGGTGCTGGCCGCGGAAGCCGGCGCGGGCGGCCTGCAGCCAGAAGTCCCAGTCCTCGAAGCCCGCCTTCATGGTGGCGGTGTCGAAGCGCGGGCCGGCCGCGAAGACCTCCCGCCGCACCAGGCTGCCGGCCTCGCAGTAGTTCTGCACGATGAGCTGCAGCAGCGAGAAGTCGCCGCCGCAGGCGCAGTTCTGCGCCGCGCCGAACTCGTCGATGTCCGGGTAGAACCAGCCGGTCCCGGGCGGCGCCGCGCCGAGCGCCGCCCAGGCCCGCGCCAGAAAATCCGGCAGCAGCCGGTTGTCGGCATCGAGGAAGAACAGCGCCCGCGCCTGCGGGAAGGCCGCCAGCGCGAAGTCGGTCCCGGTGTTGCGCGCGGCCGAGAGCCCCCGGTTGCGCTGCCGCAGCAGGAAGACCCGGCCGGGATGCGCCGCGGCGTATTGCAGGGCAATGGCCGCGGTCGAGGGCGAGGGGCAGCCGTCATCCACCACCACCGCGGCTGTGGGCGGCGCGCCCCGCTGCGCCAGCACCGAGGCCAGGGCTTCCGGCAGCAGGCCCGGCTGGCCCCAGGCGGGGATGATCACGGCGATCGCCACCGTCGCCGGATCCTGCGCCGCCGCGGCAGGGGGGTTACCGATCACCGGCAGGGCGTCAGGCAAGGGCGGCCCGGATCAGGCTGAAATAGCGGCGGAGCATGGCGGCCTCGTCCAGCGCGACGGCGGTGCGATGGGCCGCATCGACGGCGGCCCGGGCGGAAGCCGGGTCGTTCAACCTCACGGCTGCTTGATCTGTCAAGTGCGCGATGCCCCCGGCCGGTGCGATGGCCGCGAGACGTGGCGCCGCCGCCCCGAAGGCCTCAAGCGCATCGCCCGAGGCGACCACCGGGCAGCGCCGCACCGCGGCCTCGAGGAAGACCAGCGGGCAGCCCTCGAGCCGGGAGGGCAGCAGCAGCGCATCGGCGGCCAGCAGCCAGTCCGGTACGTCGTGGACATGGCCGAGCAGCCGTAGCGGGCCGCCGCGCCGCCCCGCCGCGCTCGCCGCGAGCGGCGCGCGCAGCGAGCCCTCGCCGAGCACGGCCAGGGTGGCGCCGGCGGCCGTCTCCAGCCGGGTGGCGATCTCCGGCAGCAGGTCGGCGCCCTTCGGCGTTTCCAGCCGGCCGGCGAAGACCAGCAGCTTCGCCGCCAGTCCCAGGCCCAGCCGCTGGCGCTGCCGGGCGCGGGCGGCGGCGCGACCGGCCGGGTCCTCCGGCGGCACCGGGACGCCGTTCGGCACCACGGTGAAGCCGGCTTCGGGCAGGCCGAGCAGCGCCGCGGCGCGGGCGGCGACGGGTGCGGCGACCGCCGCCCAGCGGAAGCGCGCTGCCGTCAGCCCGGCGAGCACGGCCAGCGCCGCCTCGGGCAGCGGCGGCTCCGGCTCGCGCGGCGCCAGGTGGTGGATGACCAGCGCCGGCAGCCCGGCCGCCAGCAGCCCGCGGAACAGGCCGAGGCCATGGCTCGGCCAGGGCAGCGGCAGGATGACGAGGTCGGGGCGGCTGGCGGCGAGCGCCTCGGCCAGTGCCGCTTCCTGCCGGGCCATGTTGGCCTCGACGCTGGCCCCGGGCCGCCAGCCGAGCGGCGCCGGCCGCCGCCGCACCGCGCCCGGCCCGCCGAGCATGGCGGCGAAGCCGGGGTCGAGCGCCGGCTCCAGTGCCACGGTCACCGCGACCCCGGCCGCGGCCAGCGCCTCGGCCAGGGCGGCGGTGTGCCGCTCGGTCCCGCCCAGCCCCATCGACGGCAGGGCGACGAGGGCGCGGGCGAGGCCGGTGGTCACGCCGCGGCTTCCAGCACCAGCAGCAGCGCCGGGCCATGCGCGCGGTCGGCCAGCAGGGTGAAGCCGGGCGGGGTCGCGGCCGGGGGGACGCCGTATTCGGCGCAGACCAGGGCGCCGGGGGCGATCCAGCCGGCGGCCGAGAGCGCGGCCAGCGCCGTCTCCATCAGCCCCTCCCGGTAGGGCGGGTCGAGGAAGACCAGGTCGCAGGGCGCCTGGGCGCGCGGCGGCCTGGTCGCATCGGCCGGCAGCACGCGGCAGCGGGCCTCCTCCCGGCAGGCGGCGATGTTGGCGCGCAGCGCGGCGAGCGCGGCGCGGTCGTTCTCGAGGAAGGTGGCGGAGCCGGCGCCGCGCGACAGCGCCTCGAGCCCGAGCGCGCCGGTGCCGGCGAAGGCGTCCAGCACCCGGGCCGCCTCGATCCGTGCCCGATCCTCGGCGAAGGGCGACCACGGCGCGTGCCAGAGCATGTCGAACAGCGCCTGCCGCACCCGGTCGGCGGTGGGCCGGGTGGCCTGGCCGGCGGGGGCCAGCAGCCGCCGGCCGCGGTGCTGCCCGGCGATGATCCGCAAGGCCGTGCCGTCCCTTATTCCGCGGCCTTTGTCGGGATCGCCGGGCAGTGGGGCGTCGGCGGGCGCCATCCCGCCCGGCGGCCCGGCCTGCTCCGGCCCGCCGGCGAAGCGTTCGGCGCGGGCGGCCGCCTTCACCTTGCGCAGCCGTTCCTGCGCCGGGGTGTCGGTTTTCAGGCCGAGCTGGTCGCGTAACACTTTCGGATTGACCTCCTCGACGCTGCCGCGGGTCAGCGATCCCAGCTGGAAGGGGCCATAGGCGGTGCGGATGAGGCGGGACACCGCGAGGTTCAGGTGCTGCATGACCCGGCGCACCTCGCGGTTCTTGCCCTCGTGGATCGCCACCGTCAGCCAGGCATTGGCGCCCTGCCGGCTGTCGAGCCCGGCCTCGATCGGGCCGTAGCGCACGCCTTCCACGGTGATGCCCTGGGCCAGCCCGGCCAGGATGCGCTCATCGACGAAGCCGTTGACCCGGACGCGGTAGCGGCGGAGCCAGCCATTGGCCGGCAGCTCCAGCCGGCGGGCCAGTTCGCCGTCGTTGGTCAGCAGCAGCAGGCCTTCCGAATTCAGGTCGAGCCGGCCGACCGAGACGACGCGCGGCAGGCCGGGCGGCAGTGCCTCGAAGACCGTGCGGCGGCCCTTCTCGTCCCGGTGGGTGGTCACCAGGCCGACCGGCTTGTGGTAGCGGAAGAGGCGGCTGCGCTGGGCATTGGCGACGATGCGGCCGTCGACCGTCACCAGGTCGCCGGGCTGGATGAAGGTGGCGGGGGTCTCCACCACCCTGTTCTCGAGCTTCACGCGCCGCTCGCCGATCAGCTTCTCGGCGTCCCGCCGGCTGGCGACGCCGGCCCGGGCCAGCCACTTGGCGATGCGCTCGCCGCGCTCGGTCGGCTCGGCTTCGGGCTGGTCGACGATGTCGTCGTCGTCGAGGTCATCCATGGCGGCAGGCCTGGACGAAGGCCTGGAAGATCAGCGGGTCGGCCGGGTCGACGGCATATTCCGGGTGCCACTGGACGCCGAGGGCGAAGCGGTGGGAGGCGGATTCCACGCCCTCCACCACCCCGTCCGGGGCGAGGGCGTTCACCACGGCACCGGTCCCGGGGGTGGCGACCGCCTGGTGGTGGGCGCTGTTCACCGCCATGCGGTCGGTGCCGACGACGCGGGCCAGCAGCGTGTCCGGCGCGATGGCGACGGGATGGCCGGGCTCGGTCCGCGGGTTGGGCTGCTCGTGCTCCAGCGCGTTCGCCACGGTGTCCGGGATGTGCTGGATCAGCGTGCCGCCGAGCGCCACCGCCAGCAGCTGCTGGCCGCCGCAGATGCCGAGCACCGGCATGTCGCGCTTGAGGGCGCCGCGGGTGACCGCCAGCTCGAAATCCGTCCGCCCCGCCTTCAGCGTGACCGTCGGGTGGGTGTCGCCGTCGCCGTAGAGCGCCGGGTCCACGTCGAAGGCGCCGCCGGTGATGACCAGACCGTCGATCTCGTCGAGATAGGCCTCGGCCAGGTCGGCATCGTGCGGCAGGGCGACCGGCAGGCCTCCCGCGGCGGCGATGGCGGAGAAGTAGTTCTTGCGGAGGGCGTACCAGGGGAGCTTGGAGTAGCCGCCCGGCTCCTCCGCATCCAGGGTGACGCCGATGACGGGGCGGGTGCGCATGGCGGCGTTGCTAGACCTGATCGGCGTGCCGGTACAAGCTCGCGCGATGCCGAGCCCCATCGAACTTGCCCTGGCGGAAGCCCGCGCGGCGGCCGCGCGGGGGGAGGTGCCGGTCGGCGCGGTGGTCACCGATGCCGCCGGCGCGGTGCTGGCCCGGGCGGGGAACGAGGTCGAGGCCCGCCACGACCCCTCCGCGCATGCCGAGATGCTGGCGCTGCGGGCCGCCGCCGCGGGGCGGGCCGACAAGTTCCTGGCCGGCTGCACCCTGACGGCGACGCTGGAGCCATGCCCGATGTGCGCCCAGGCCGCGAGCTTCTTCCGCATCGGGCGGGTGGCGTTCGGCGCCTATGACCCGAAGGGCGGCGGGGTCGACCATGGCGCGCGGGTCTATGCGGCGCCGAGTTGCCACCATGTGCCGGAGGTGGTGGGCGGCCTCCGCGAATCGGACTGCGCCGCCCTGCTGCGAAACTTCTTCGCGGCGCGGCGCTAGGCCGGGGGCGCCGCGGCCCGGGGCGGAACGCGGCGGCGGCCGCGCGGCGGTCAGCCGGGCTGGCGTGCCTCGACGCCGGCGAGTTGCGGCGCGGGCTGTTCGGCCTCGGTAACCTCGGCCTGGGGCTGGTCGGGCTCCTCGGCCGCCGCGGCGGGCAGCGCGGCCCCGGCCAGGCTGGCCGAAAGCAGCAGCCGTCGCAGGAAGTCGGACCAGGGATCGGCGCGCTTGTCCATGCGGCTCACCTCCTGCTCGTCCCGAAAAGGGGGCATGCCGCCGATCGACATGCTCGTATCCCCGGTTGCAGCATGAGTATTGCACAACTGCCGTGGCGTAATCGCGGCAGAAACAATACCGAATGTTACCCGAGAGCCGTTTCCGGCAAGGGCTTGAATCACATGGCTGTGATGGCTGTCGCGCAGCATCTTCGCGCCCTGGGCGACGTCCCGCCCGTCCTGGGCTAGAAGCCCGCACCCACCATCCGCAATGACCGAGGAACCCTTGTCCATGACTGCCCGCCGCCGGCTGCTCGCCGCCTCCCTCTGCCTCCCCGGGCTTGCGCGGGCCCAGGCCCCGGCGGGGGTGCCGGAGGCCTGGCCGAGCCGGCCGGTTCGCATCCTGCTGGCCTACCCGCCGGGCGGCAGCACCGATGTGCTCGCGCGCACCCTGGCCGAGCGGCTGGCGGTCGCGATTCCCGGCGCGGGCTTCGTGGTGGAGAACCGGCCGGGCGGCGCCGCGGTGGTCGGCACCCTGGCGGCGGCGACGGCGGCACCGGACGGCTACACCCTCGCCCTCGGCAACAACCAGACCCATGCGGCGAACGCGGCGATGGTGCGCGACCTGCCCTACCGCCCCACCGAGGACTTCGCCCCAATCGGCCGGCTGGCCGAGGTGCACCACGCGCTGGTGGTCCCGGCCAGTTCCCCGGCGCGGACCCTGGCGGAGCTCGCGGCGCGCGGAAAGGGCGGCGGGCGGCTGACCTATGCCTCCTCCGGCGTCGGCTCGGCGAGCCACGTCATCGCCGAGAGCTTCGTCCGGCGCGAGGGGCTGGAGGCGACGCATGTGCCCTACCGCGGCGGCGCCCAGGCGGTGACGGACACCATCTCCGGCACGGTGGACTTCTTCGTCTCCACCTGGCCGCAGGTGGTGACGCTGGTGAAGGATGGCCGGCTGCGTGCTTTGGGCATCGGCGCCGCGGCCCGGCTTGCCGAGCTGCCCGAGGTCCCGACCTTCGCCGAGGCGGGCGCGCCCTTCATGGCCGTCGATGCCTGGTTCGGCCTCTGGGCGCCGGCGCGGACGCCCGGGACGATCATCGCCCGGCTGTCCGACGCCCTGCCGCGCATCCTGGCCGAGCCGGAGATGGCGGCGAAGCTGGCCGGGCTCGGCTTCACCCCGGCACCGCTGCCAGCGGCGGAATTCGCCGCCTTCCAGCAGGCGGAGGTGGCGCGGTGGCGGGCGCTGGTGGAGCTGACGGGGATCCGGATCGAGGGGTAGTCCCGGTCGGAAGGAAGCAAGGCCGGGGGAGAATGTATTCTCCTCCGGACCTCCTGATCGGTTTCTATGAGTCGGCACTCGCTGCGCGACGGCTGCCTGACTCACAAAAGGGAAGGGAGGGGGTCGGGTAGAGAATACTTGTCCCTCCCCGACCTACAGGTACTTGCCACGCTCAAGGATCTCCAGCGTGTACTCCCGGTAGCTCATCCCGAGTTTCTCCGCCCGGGCCAGGCGGCTCAGCGCCACCTCCCGCGGCGCTTTCCAGGCGCGCTTGCTAGCGCGGCGCCAGAGGTGCAGCCGCCCGGTCTCGTCCGGGTCGAGCGGCGGGCCGCCATTGTGGCCGATGCCCGGCGGCGGCGACGCTGGCGCGCGCAGCGGTGGCAGGCGGTGTCGGTCGGACATGGGCCATGCTCCGGATGCGGCCCGGCACAAGCAAACAACAGGCCAGGCATGCCGCCGCGCGGCCCTGGCGCCGTCGCGGGCAGCGCCTCAGCAGGTTGTCTCACACGCCCGGCGGACCTCCTCGATCCGCCGCAGGAGGTCCGGCTTCGACAGGGAGGAGGGTATCAAGCTCTCACCCAGGATGAAGGCAGGGGTCCCGGCAATGCCGAGGGCTTTCGCAAGCGCACCGTTGGCGTCCAGCTCGTTCCTTACCTCCGGGCCTGCCATGTCGCGGCGCAGCCGGTCCAGGTCGAGGCCAAGCTCTCCGGCAATGCCGAGGATGCGTGCCCCGGAGAGATCGTTGGCGCGCATCATGGCCTGGTGGAAAACGTGGTACCGGTCGGGCTGCTGCAGCCGCGCGGCAAGGGCCGCCTGCGACGCCGTGGTCGAGACCGGCCCGAGGATCGGCAGGTCCTTGAACACCACCCTTATGTCGTCGTTCTCCTGGACGATCTGCTCCAGCATCGCGGCCATGCGGCGGCAATAAACGCAGCGAAAGTCGAAGAATTCGACCAGCGTCACCTTCGGTGCCGGCGCGCCAATTGACGGCGCCCGGGCATCGGTCAGGGCGGCGCGGGCATCGGCGATCGTTCCGCGGAGTTCGGCGGCCGGCCGGTTCTTCCGCCGTTGTTCATGGATCTGCGCCGCCTGGAACAGGATGTCAGGCTCGCGCAGGAGGAAGTCGCGCACGATCTGCTCGATCTGTTGCCGCGAGAGCGGCGGGATGGCCTCGCCGCCGTCCGCTGCCTCGGCGGCACGTCCTGGCCGCACTTGGCCAAACGCCGCCAGCAGAAGCAGGAGTGCGAAGCCGATGCGACGCCGCGCCATCGCCGGTGCCCCCTTCGCTCAGCGCGTCCGGCCGGTGCGGGACAGGGCGGCACTCAGTTGCACGTGAAGCATGTCGTCACGAACAGGACCTGGGAGCAGAAGTAATTCGTGACGGTGGTCCCGTTGATGCAGGTCTCGTTCCATTCGTTGTAGCAGTTGTCGCTGCCGTCGCAGACCTGCTGCGGGTCGCTTTCCGGGCAGCCAGGATCGCTCACCTCGCGCGTGGGGCCGGTGCAGGTCCCGTTCGGGCTGATCGGGGAGCAATCGATGGCGATCGACCAATGCGAGGTGTCCGCCGGATTCCAATTCGTCAGGAGAAAATCGGCCTTGCCGAGACCGCTGTCGCCGATGGGATTGGGCGTGAATGAGGTGGTGTGCGTCGCGGAATGCGTCCAATGGCTCCACCAATAGGGTGCGCTGGCGGGGCAATAGGCAGCCATGTACTCGGATTTGTCGGGGCCGAGCGCGCCGGAAATCACCGCTTGCTGGCAGCTCGGGGCCTGGCTGCCGTCGCATGGGTTACTCGGTGCGCCCAGGACCGTCTGAGCACGCGGAGCCGCGGTCCAGGTCAGCATGACCAAGGCGACCGCGACGGCCATCCGCGCCCTGCCCTTGCCTGCCGCAGGCGGACGCGTGCCGGCACCCGGCGTTCCGGCGAAGACCGATTCCTCGTTCGTGGTCATGTCCATCGCTTCCCTCCTGGAGAGCGCCACGGCCTAACGGTACCGCCTGGGATTGCTGGTGATATGGGTTCGCTGCGTCAGAAGGCTGCCGGTCGGGTCCTCGGGCGAGCAGCCGATCGAGATCCGGCCCTTCCCGTCTCGGCTGCCGGTTTGCTCGTCCATCAGAAAGACCGCTCCGATTGGACGGTTCTGCGCGTCCCGCACCGGTACTGCGGTGGGTGTGAACTGGGACCAGAGAACTATGGAGAGCAACGGGCTGCCCTGCGCCGTCCAGTTCCAGAAGAAGGTATCACTGCCACACAGGACCTTGACGCGCTGCTGCTGTCCGGCCTTGACGGTGATCACGGGCGTCCTGACCGTGCTGCAGGACGGTACGTTGCCACCGCATTCATCGAGGTTGGAAACGCCTGGCAGCACCACGTCGTCGTCCTGCGGGCTCGAACGCGCCGTCGCCACGGCAGGTGCCACGCAGGCGAGCAGGGCAGCGAGCGTTGCGAATGCCAGGGCATTGCCTTGCGATCCACGCAGCATAGGGTCGTCTCCTTGTTCCGGCGTTTGGGCCGAAGCCGC
Source organism: Dankookia rubra (assembly GCF_004355005.1). Lineage (GTDB taxonomy): Bacteria > Pseudomonadota > Alphaproteobacteria > Acetobacterales > Acetobacteraceae > Paracraurococcus > Paracraurococcus ruber_A. Next base: position 872 of record NZ_SMSJ01000006.1, on the reverse strand, counting down.
AGCGCGGCTTCCGCTCGAGAGGGTTCCCATGCCCACGCGGTCGCCATGGATGGCGGGATGCCGCAGGCCGCCCCCATCGGACGGCACCGGTCACGCAAGCACCCCGACCTGTCCACCGCGGAATCGGCATTCAGGAAACGACCGTGACCCGGAAGAGCGCGCACCGAGATCCGCCGCCGAAATGCATGAATTCGATCGCATAGATGCAGCATCCGGCAGCAATACGATAGTCAGGCGCGGCTCTCGAATGAAGATCCGACAAATAAGAGAAGTGGAATCATAATGCCAGACTCCAAACAGGAAGCACGCTTTACGCGCTGGGAACCGGGGATATTGGACCCAACCTTTTTTGCGGAGTCAATGACCTAACATCTGATCCACCAATCATTCATCCATGCAGAGAAATGATCGACCGACATTAACCAAATAGTGGCCTATGAGAGCATGAAACAATAAAAGTTTCATTATACGATCCTGCACACTGATACCGTCTCCGGGTGATCAGCTCGGCTGAACCGGCCTGGGCCACCAGTGGAAGTCGGTGTGCGGCTGGAGGGTAGCCGGATCGAGCTGACGACAGCGCGCGGCGATGGTGGTGCTGAGTTCGTCGAGCGAGGCGATGTGCCGATTGACGATCGGCTCATCCACCAGCGGCCAGAGATGCTCGGCGGGCTGGAGTTCGGGCGAGTAGGGCGGCAGGAAGACGAGGCTGATCCCCTCGGGAACGACCAGGCCCTTTGGTCCATGCCAGCCGGCATTGTCGAGCACGAGGATGATGCTGCGCTCGCGGCCGGCGCAGGTCTCACGGGCGAAGGTGGCGAGCAGTTCGGCGAAGAAGGGCTTCGAGAGGCCGCTGCAGAGATACCAGACCG
>NZ_SMSJ01000069.1 GCF_004355005.1 Dankookia rubra | reverse complement strand
GTCGGGCACATGCGCAGGCTATCGAAGCTGCCCGACCGCGTTCGCAGCTTCTTCGGGCACAAGACTTTTCGCTACGCCGCCTGATTCAAGATCGCCCAGGCCGGATCAATAAGCGGCATCGTGGAAGATCACCCCGAGCGTATGGCGATGGCCGGAGCGCACCTGGCTTATGCCATGGCGCAAGTTCACGCGGTAGTCGCCGCGCCCGCCCCTGACCGGGCGCGTGTTGACTGCAAACAGCACACCATCACCCTTGCGCTGCGGCACGACGGCGCCCCGCGTCTGCATCCGCGGCCGCTGCTCCGTCAGCATGAACTCGCCACCCTCGAAGTCCACGCCGGGCTCGGAGAGCAGGATGGCGACCTGGAGCGGAAAGACGTGGTCGCCATACAGGTCCTGGTGCAGGCAATTGTAGTCCTCGGCACCGTACTGCAGCAGCAGCGGGGTCGGGCGCGTCTGGCCGGCTTGGTGGCACCGTTCGATGAAGCTGGCGTGGTCGGCGGGGAACCGGACCGCCATGCCCATGCGGTCGTGCCACCGATTGGTGATGGGCGCCAAATGGGGATAGAGGCCGGTGCGGAGCACCTGGACCAAGCGTGGCAACGGGTAGGAGAAGTAGCGGTACTCGCCGCGGCCGAACCCGTGCCGGGCCATGACGACGTGGCTGCGGAAGCCTTCGCCACCGCCATACAGCCCGGCCGTGGCGTCGCACTCCTCGCCGGTCAGCAGCTCCGGTAGGATCGCCCAGCCCTGCACGTCGAGGCTGGTGGAGACCCCTGGCCAGTCGATCGCATCTATGCGCTGTGCCGGCGGACTATGGCTCATGCCACGCCCTCCATGTTGAGGAGGCGGCGCTTGCGCTGCACGCCCCAGCGGTAACCCGAGATTGATCCGTCGGCCTTCACCACGCGGTGACAGGGGACTGCGACCGCCAGTCTGTTCGCGGCGCAGGCCGCGCCGACCTCCTGGGCCGTGGCTGGGACAGCGAGCCCCTTGGCAAGGGCACCGTAGGTGCGGGTCTCGCCCGACGGGATGCCGCGCAGCGCTTCCCAGACAGCCAGTTCCAGCTCCGAGCCTCGTAGGTCAAGCGGCAAATCCAGCTTGCGGCCGGGCGACGCGATGAGGGCAACAACCTTTGCCACCGTACCAGAAAGGCGGTCGTCATCTTCGATCAGCCGAACCCCGGGACAGGCCGCGGCCAGCTCGCGTCGCAGCGCTGGCGGCTCGTCGCCGAGCAGAATCGCCGCCACGCCTCGGCCGCTCAAGGCGACGAGCACCAAGCCGAGCTTGGTTTCACCGTAGCCGAAGCACAACGTCTCATTGGCCGGGTCGTGTGTCATCGCGTCCATGGTCGGATCCTTTCTCCGTCAACGGGAAGGATGTCGCACCTGGAACCCGACATCGCACTCCGGCTCTTGCTTTAAAACCAGAACGCAGGTGATTTGCCCCCAATGGGCGGAAGCGGAGTGGCAGCTTCGGCATCCTAGCCCCATGTTGGCGCTTCGCCTCGGGGCGGCAGGGGATGGCCACCATGGGCAGGGCGTCAGGTCGAACAGTCCATAGAAGGACGCCACGGCGCAAACCTGAGAGCGCGCGGGTGGCGGTGCTCGCGGCACTGGGCGAGTTGGTCGATGCTGGACTTGGGACTTGGTTGGAGCGTGATGACGGCTTGGCCGAGCTCCACCTGATGGCCGGCGAACGGTGGCTGCTGACTGGTAGGGGCGTCACCCGCTTGACCAGGTAGCATGCCCGGGTCGAACACCCGCGCGCAGGTCACTTGCCTGCCTTGGATCCGGGCGATAGGCTCCGGCTGACCGATCGGTCAGGGCGAGGGAGCGGACGCAGCGCGTGACAAGGGCGCCGAAGCGAGCAAGAGGATGGACCCAGGCCAGGCGCCGCCTGCTGGCGGCGGTGCTTGGGTGCCCGGCCGTGCTCACCTCGACCGTCCGCGCCGAGCCCGGTTGGCCGAGCCGGCCCCTCCGCCTCGTCGTGCCCTTCGCCCCGGGCGGCGGCGCCGACGCCACCGCGCGCTTCGTCGCCCAGGAGCTGGGCGAGGCACTTGGCCAGCCCGTCGCGGTGGACAACAAGGGCGGCGGCGGTGGCACGCTGGGCGCCATGGCGGTGCTGGCGGCGCCGGCGGACGGCTACACCCTATTCCACGCCACGCCGGGGCCGCTGGTCACCAACCCGCTGCTGATGCCGGCGCTGCCCTACGACGCCGAGCGCGACTTCGCCCCGGTCAGCCTGCTGGTGCGCGCGGCCTATGCGCTGGTGGTGCATCCGGCGGTGCCGGCCGGCAGCGTCGCCGAGCTCATCGCGCTGGCCCGGGCGCAGCCGGGGCAGTTGGCCTTCTCCAGCGCCGGCATCGGCGCCGGCAGCCACCTGACTGGGGAGCTGCTGCGGATCGAGGCCGGCATCGACTTGGCGCATGTGCCGTATCGCGGCACCGGGCCTTCGGTGCAGGACGTGGTGGCCGGCCAGGTGCCGATGACGATCGACAGCCTCAGCGTGCTGATCCCGCTGGTGCGCGCCGGGAGGCTGCGCGCCCTCGGCGTCACCACGCGGCAGCGCGTGGCCGAGCTGCCCGAGGTGCCGGCGATCGCCGAGACGCTGCCCGGCTTCGAGGTGACGGTGATGAACGGCCTGATGGTGCGCAGCGGAACGCCCGAGGCCATCGTCCACCGGCTCAGCCAGGCGGTGGTGCGGATCATGGCGAGCCCCGCCGCGGCACGGCGCTTCGCCGGCACCGGCACGCAGCCGGAAGGCAGCACGCCGGCCGCGCTGGGCGCCGTGCTGGAGGAGGAACGCCGGACCTGGCGAGGCGTGATCGCCCGTGCCGGCATCCGGCTGGAATGAGGGGGAGGACGGCATGGCCGAGGAGACGGTGACGCTGGAGGTCAGGGATCACGTGGCGGTCGCCACGCTGAACCGCCCGCCGGTGAATGCGGTGAACTGGGCGATGCGCGACCGCATCATCGAGATCATGGACCAGGCGACCGACCGCGACGACATCCGCGTGGTGCTGCTGACCGCGCAGGGCAGCGTCTTCTGCGCCGGCGCCGACCTGAAGCAGCGGCCGGACCCCGGCAAGCACGGCGAATACTGGTGGCACAACCGGCTGACGCGGGAGACCGGCAACAGCATCAAGGAATGCGCCAAGCCGGTGATCGCGGCGGTGAACGGCGCGGCGCTCGGCGCCGGCTTCGGCCTGGCGGCGGCCTGCGACTTCATGCTGGCCAGCGAGAACGCGGTCTTCGGCATGCCGGAGATCAATGTCGGCCTGGCCGGCGGCGCGGCCATGCTCTCGCGGCTCTTCCCGGCGCCCAAGGTGCGGCGGATGATGTTCACCGGCCAGCGGCTGCCAGCCAGCGAGCTGTACCGGCTGGGCCTGCTGGAAGCCTGCGTGCCGCAGGAGAAGCTGTTCGAGGAAGCCTATGCGCTGGCCGTCGAGGTGGCGTCCAAGGCGCCGCTCGGCATCAAATACGCCAAGCTGAGCTGCAACATGGTCGAGCTGATGCCGGCCAAGGACGCCTACCGCTTCGAGCAGAACTTCACCTACGAGCTCAGCAAGACCGAGGACGCGGCCGAGGCCCGCCGTGCCACGCTGGAAAAGCGCCCGCCGGTCTACAAGGGGCGCTGAGCCATGCGGCGGCGGAGCCTGCTGGGCATGCTCGCCGCGCTGCCGGCGCGGGCGCAGCCCGCCTGGCCGCAGCGCGGCGTCGAGGTGGTGGTGCCCTACGCCGCCGGCGGGCCGACCGACCGCTATGCCCGCGCCTTCGCGCCGCGGCTGACCGAGCTCTGGGGCCAGCCGGCGGTGGTGGCGAACCGGCCCGGCGGCGCCACCGCCATCGGCACCGCGGCGGTGGCGCATGCGGCGCCGGACGGCCACACCCTGCTGCTGGCCAGCTTCGGCATCGTCACCAACCCGCTGATGCTGCGCAACCTGCCCTACGATCCCGCCGACCTCGCGCCGCTCTGCTGCTTCGCGCTCGGCGGGGCGGTGCTGTACCTGCATCCTTCGGTGCCGGCCCGCACGGTGCCGGAGCTGGTGGCCTGGGCCAAGGCCCATCCGGGGCTGCTGCGCTTCGGCTCCTCCGGCATGGGCTCCTCGCCGCATATCTCGGCCGAGCTGTTCGCCTGGGCGACCGGCATCGAGATGCTGCACACGCCCTATCGCGGCAGCGCGCCGGCGCTGACCGACCTGCTGGCCGGCCATGTCAACGCGCTGTTCGACAGCGCCACCACCATGCGCTTCGCCCGCGAAGGCCGGCTGCGGGCGCTGGCGATCTGCCAGCCGCGGCGCAACGCCACGGCGCCGGAGGTGCCGACCATGGCGGAGCAGGGCCTGCCGCAGGTGGAGGCGCGCACCTTCTACGGCTTCTTCTGTCCGGCCGCGGTGCCGGCGCCGCTGCGGGACCGCATCGCCGGCGACCTGCGCGGCGTCGCCGCGGCCGAGCCGATCCAGCGCGCCATCACCGATGACGGGCTGGAGGCCATGGCCGAGACGCCGACCGAATTCGCCGCCTACCTGGCCGGGCAGCACGCGCTGTGGAGCCGCGTGGTGCGCGAGCGAAACCTTTCCCTGTGACGAGGCCGATGATGGACGAGACCGCCGAGCTGGCCGCCTTCCGCGCCGAGGTGCGCGACTTCGCCCTGACCCGCTGCCCGCCGGAGATCCGCGCGGTGGTCGCCGCCAACGGTAAGCTCGGCCGCAAGCAATGGGCGCCGTGGCAGCGGATCCTGCACGCGCATGGCTGGGGCGCGCCGAGCTGGCCGAAGGAGCATGGCGGCACCGGCTGGGACCAGCGCCGGCGCCACATCTTCGACGAGGTGCTGGCCGAATGCGACTGCCCGCCGCAATACCACCACGGGCTGCGGCATCTCGGCCCGGTGCTGATCGCCTTCGGCACCGAGGAACAGAAGGCGCGCTTCCTACCGGGGATCCTGAGCGGCGAGGACTGGTGGTGTCAGGGCTATTCGGAGCCCGGCGCGGGATCGGACCTCGCCAGCCTGAAGACGCGGGCGGTGCGCGAGGGCGAGGAATACGTCGTCACCGGGCAGAAGCTCTGGACCAGCCACGCGCATGAGGCGGACTGGATGTACACGCTGGTGCGCACGAACGCCGAGGTGAAGCGGCAGGAAGGCATCACCCTGCTGCTCATCCCGCTGGATGCGCCCGGCATCCGCGTGCGGGAGGTGCGCACCATCGACGGCTGGCACCATGTGAACGAGGTGTTCCTCGACGCGGTGCGCGTGCCGGTGGCGAACCGCATCGGCGAGGAGAACAAAGGCTGGACCTACGGCAAATTCCTGCTCGATCGCGAGCGGCTGGGCGGTGCCAATGTCGCGCCGGCCTTCCGTTTCCTCGACCGCTGCCGCGCGCTGGTGGCGCGCGAGCTGGCGGCACCCGGGCAGGCGCTGAAGCGTGAGCAGCTGGAATATCGGCTGCTACTGGCCGAGGCCGAGCTGCGCGGGGCGCGCGAGCTGGGCCGCGCGGCGGTGGAAGCGGTGATGGCCGGCGAGCCACTGGGACTGATGCCCTCCGAGCTGAAATTGTCCACCGCCGACACGGTGCAGCGCATCGGCGCCATCGCCCTGGATGCGGTGGGCGAGCGGGTGGCCTCGCGCTTCCGCCCGGTCGATGCCTCCGGCCCCAATGCCGAGGTGGAGGATATCGAGTGGGTGCAGAATTTCATGTACCTGCGCGCCAAGACCATCTTCGGCGGGTCGAACGAGGTGCAGAAGAACGTCGTCGCCAAGCAGCTGTTCGGGATGTAAGCGCCATGGCCTTCGAACCCAAGCCGATGCTGCCCGGCGACGCGCATGATGCGGCCCGCCGCTTCGCCGAGGCCTCGGCCACGACGCTGGCGCGGCTGCAGGAGCCGGCCGCGCGCGCGGCGGAGCTGGCGGTGCAATGGGACGCGCTGCTGGAGCTGGGCTGGGCCGGCATGCTGGTCCCCGAAGATTGCGGCGGCGCCGGCGGCACGCTGCTGGACATGGCGGCGCTGGCCGAGGGCGCCGGCAGCGCGGCCCTGGCGCTGCCGCTGGTAGCCGTCTGCGCGGTGGCGCCGACTCTCCTGGCCGGACAGCCCCTGCTGCTGGCCGAGCTGGCGGCGGGGCGGCTGCAGCCCTGCGTGGTGCTGGCCGGCGGCATCACCGCGGAGACCGGGCGGTTGAGCGGCCGTGCGCTGGGCGTCGAGACCCCGCCGGTGCCGGGCCACGCGTTGGTTGCAGTCGAGGACGCGCTCTACCTGCTCGACCTCGGCACGGCCGGCGCCGGATTCACCCGGCATGAGCGGATCGACGGGCGGCTCACCCTCGACCTCGAATTGCAGGGTGCGCCGGCGCGGCTGCTGGCCGCCGATGCCGGCGCGTCGATCGCCCGAGCCCGCGACCTGGGCGCGCTGCTGAGCTGCGTCGAGGCGGTGGCGGCAATGGGCACGCTGATCCGGCAGACCATCGACTACCTGCTGCAACGCCAGCAATTCGGCACGGCGCTGGCCAGCTTCCAGGCGCTGCGGCACCGGGTGGCGGAGATGTACGTCGCCTGGCGCAACCTGACCGGCCTGGTGCAGGCGGCGCTGCGCACGCCGGAGGAGCGGAACATCGCCTTCGCCAAGCTGCGCCTGGGCGAGGCCGGGCGCTTCGTCGCCGAGCAGGCGATCCAGGTGCATGGCGGGATGGGCATGACCGAGGAGCTGCCGGCGACCCGGCTGGCACGGCGCATCCTGATGGCGGAATTCGAATGGGGCGATCGCCATGCGCAGGCCGCCCGCCTGCTCGCGGCGGCCTAGGAGGACCGGCCATGCCCATCGCAGCGAAGCCCGCCACCGCCGCCACCGCCGCCGCCAACCAGGCGGTGCTGACGGAACTGCCCTTCCACGATACCGCGGATTTTGCCGAGGCCTGGCGCGGCCATGTCGCGCCATTGCCGGAGGGCGTGGTGCGCGGCACCGCCGGCCGGCTGGTCTGGGACCTCGGCGAGTACCGTTTCCTCGAAGCCGAGCAGGCACCGCCCGAGGTGAACCCGAGCCTCTGGCGGCTGGCGCGGCTGAACATGGCGAACGGGTTGTTCGAGGTCTGCCCCGGCGTCTACCAGATCCGCGGCATCGACCTGGCCAACATGACCATCGTCGAGGGCGAGCGCGGCATCATCGTCATCGATGCGCTGACCAATGCCGAGGCCGCCGCCACCGGCCTGGCGCTCTATCGCGCGCATCGCGGCGAGAGGCCGGTCAGCGCGCTGATCTACACGCATAGCCATGCCGACCATTTCGGCGGCGCCTTCGGCGTCGCCAGCCTGGACGAGGTGCGCGCGGGGCAGGTGCCGGTGATCGCGCCGGATGGCTTCATGGAGGAGCTGGGCGCGGAATCCGTGCTCGCCGGCATCCCCATGGCGCGGCGGGCGAATTTCCAGTTCGGCGGGGCGCTGCATCGCGGCGTGCGCGGCCAGGTCGATGCCGGGCTCGGCAAGCGCATGGGCCTCGCGGTCTCGACCCTGCTGCCGCCGACCGACCTGATCGTCGAGCCGGTGGAGAGCCGGACGATCGATGGCGTCGAGCTGGTCTTCCAGATGGCGCCGCAGACCGAGGCGCCGGCCGAGATGCATATCTGGCTGCCAAAGCATCGCGTGCTGAACATGGCGGAGAACACCACCCGCCATCTGCATAACTTCATCCCGCTGCGCGGCGCCCAGGCGCGCGACACGAGGGTCTGGTCGAACGCCATCGCCGCCAGCATGGCGCTGTTCGGCGATGAGGCCGAGATCCTGGTGGCGCAGCACCATTGGCCAATCTGGGGGCGGGAGAAGCTGCTCGGCTATCTCGGTCGCCAGCGCGACCTCTACAAGCATATCCATGACCAGGCGCTGCGCCTGGCGGCGCACGGGCTGCGGCCGGCGGAAATTGCGGCGCGGCTGCGACTGCCCGACAGCCTGGCGCAGGACTGGGCCTGCCGCGGCTACTACGGCACGGTGAGCCACAATGCCAAGGCGGTCTATCAGCGCTACCTCAGCTGGTACGACGGCAACCCGGCCAACCTCGACCCGTTGCCGCCGGCCGAGGCGGCACGCAAGCTGGTGGAGTATCTCGGCCCGCTGGATGCGGTGATGGCGCGGGCGCGGGAGGACTTCGCCCGCGGCGAATACCGCTGGGTGGCGCAGCTGATGAACCAGCTGGTCTTCGCCGACCCGGACAATGCCGCGGCGCGCGAGCTTTGCGCCGATGCGCATGAGCAGCTGGGCTACCAGGCCGAGAGCGCCACCTGGCGCAACGCCTACCTGCTGGCGGCGCAGGAGCTGCGCGGCGGGATCGGCGGCAGCCGCGCGGTCGGCTTCCTGCGTCCCGACATGCTGCCGGCGCTCTCGACCGAGGTGGTCTTCGACTGGCTCGGCGTGCGGCTGAAGGCGGAGCAGGCGGGCGGGCTGCGCTGGCGGATCGACTGGCACTTCACCGACCGGGGCGAGGTGGTGGCGCAGAACCTCGAGAACGCGACCCTGACCCAGCGGCTCGGCACCGCCTCCGCCGCGCCGCAAGCGCGGGTGACGACGACGCGCGCCGCCTTCGACCGGCTGGTGGCGGGCAGCGCCGGCTTCGACGCCCTGCTGGCGGAGGGCGCCGCGACGGCGGAGGGCGATGCCACCCTGCCGGCGAAGCTCTTCGCGCTGCTGGACGTCTTCGAGACGATCTTCCCGGTCGTCACCCCGCGTTGAGGCTCGTGCTGGTGATCCCGCCATCCACCACCAGCACCTGGCCGGTGACGAAGCCGGCCTGGCCGGAGGCGAGGAAGCCGATGGCGCGGGCGATGTCCTCCACCGCGCCCAGCCGGCCGAGCGGCGTGCGGGCGACCCGCCGCGCATCGCGTTCGGCGTTGCGGTTGCGCTGCGTGCCCTCGGTCGGGATGGCGGAGGGCGCGATGGCGTTCACCCGGATGCCGCGCGGGCCGAGCTCCGCCGCCGCGGCGCGGGTGATGCCGGTGACGCCGGCCTTGATGCCGCAATAGACCAGGCCGTTCTGCAGCCCCTGCACCGCCGCCGTCGAGGCGATGTTGACGATGCTGCCGCCCTGCTCGCCCATCGCATCGGCCGCCGCCTGGATGCCCCAGATCACCGCCTTGAAGCCGACATCGAGCATGCGGTCCATCGTCTCCGGCGCGATGTCCGGCACGGCCTGGTAGCGCACCCAGGCGGCGTTGTTGACCAGGATGTCGAGCCGCCCGGCCTGTCCGGCGAGCCCCAGCACGGCGGCGCGCATGCCGTCCCGGGTGCTGATGTTCTGCGTCACGCCGATCGCCCGGCCGCCGGCGGCCTCGATCTCGGCGACCACCCGGTCGACGAATTCCGGCTTCAGGTCGTTGACGCCGATGGTCGCCCCCATGCCGGCCAGGTGCAGCGCCGCGGCGCGGCCGATGCCGTTGCCGGCGCCGGTCACCAGCGCCACGCGTCCGGCCAGGGAGAACACCTCGGTCACGGCCTGTCCTCCCGCGGGATGATGAGGGCGTCGAGCGCCACCGCCCCCTCGCCCTCGGCGCGGACCAGCAGCGGGTTGATGTCGACCTCGGCGACCGCCGCCGCCTGTTGCGCGGCGAAGCGCGACACTGCCGCCACCGCGCGCGCCGCCGCGGCAAGGTCCGCCCTCGGCCGGCCGCGCGCGCCGTCGAGCACCGGGAAGGCTCTCAGGCTGCGCAGCATCGCCAGCGCCTCGGCCTCATCCACCGGCGCGGGGCGGATGGCGACGTCCTGCATGATCTCGGCGAAGATGCCGCCGAGCCCGACCAGGACCACCGGGCCGAAGACCGGGTCGCGCTTGGTGCCGAGGATCAGCTCCACCCCGCCGCGCAGCATCGGCGCCACCAGCACCCCGTCGAGGCGCGCCTGCGGCGCGGCGGCGCGAACCCGCGCCAGCATGGCGGCATGCGCGGCGGTGACGGCCCCGGCATCGCCGAGGTCCAGCATCACGCCGCCGACCTCGGTCTTGTGCGGCAGGTCGGGCGAGACGACCTTCAGCACCACGGGGAAGCCGAGCGCCGCGGCGGCGGCGGCGGCCTCCTCGGCATTCCGGACCACGCGCTCCGGCAGCACCGGCACCCCGGCCGCGGCCAGCGCCTGCTTGGCCGCCGCCTCGGTCCGCAGCGCGGCAGGATCGAGCGGGGCTGCCGGCGGCAGCGCCACCGCCGCCGGCAGCGGGGCACGGCGCGCCTCCGCCAGGGCGCAGAGCCCGGCCAGCGTCGCGGTGCTGGCATCGACGCCATCGACCACCGGCATGCCGAGCGCGGTGAGCTCGGCCACCGCATCGGCCGGGCCATGCACCGAGAGCATCAGCAGCTTCTCCGTGTGCTTCTCCCGCATCGCCTTGAGCGCCGGCAGGAAGACGCCGCGCAGCCGCGGCACGTAGAGCGAGGCGGCGAGCTGCAGCAGCAGCGCGTCGCAATTCGGGTCGTCGAGGATGGCGGCCAGGATCTCCACCAGCACCTCGGGCCGCGCGCCCATCTGCGCCGTGGCATCCACCGGGTTGCGCGCCGAGGCGAAGGGCACGACGGAGAGGATGCGCCGCTGCGTCGCCGGCTCCGGCGCTGGCAGCTCCAGCCCGACCGCCGTCGCGGCATCGGCCAGCAGCACGCCGAAGCCGCCGGAGGCGGTCAGCAGCATGGTGCGGCGGCCGCGCGGCAGCGCCTCCCCGCAGACCGCCGCGGCATGGCCGAGGTCGAGCAGCGCCTCCACGCTGCGGACCCGCACCGCGCCGGTGCGGGCGAAGACCGCGTCGAAGACCGCGTCGCTGCCGGCCAGCGCGCCGGTATGGGAGGCCGCGGCGGCCTGGCCGGCCGCGGTCGCGCCGATCTTGAGCACCACCACCGGCTTGCCGGCCTCCCGCGCCAGCTCCAGCGCGCGGACCAGGCGCGGCGCGTCGCGGCAGGTCTCCAGCACCGCCAGCACCACCTTGGTCGCGTCGTCCTGCGCCAGCCAGGCGATGGCATCGGCGATGTCGACGTCGCACTCGTTGCCGGTGGTGAGGAAGCGGCTGACGCCGATGCCGCGCTCCCGCGCCAGCAGCATGGTGTAGCTGCCGAGATTGCCGCTCTGCGAGGCAATGCCGAGCGGGCCGGCCGGCGGCAGGGCGCCTTCCAGCACGATCGAGAAGGTGGCGATGCTGCGCTCCGCCACGCTGACCGCGCCGAGGCAGTTGGGGCCGAGAATGCGCATGCCGGTGCGCGTGGCGATGGCGCCGAGCGCCGCCTGCGCCGCCTCGCCCTCCGCCCCGAGTTCGGCGAAGCCGGAGGAGAAGACGACGGCGGCGCGGGTGCCGCGCGCCGCGCAATCCTCGAGCGCGGCCGCGGCGTGCTCGGCGGCGACGGCGATGATCGCCAGGTCGGGCGCGTCCGGCAGCGCGGCGGCCGAGGCGAAGGCGGGCAGGCCCTGCACCTCGGCGGCGCGCGGGTTGACCGGCCAGATCGCGCCGGGGAAGCCGAAGCGCTGCAGGAGCTGCACCGGCCGGCCGCCGATCTTGGTGGCGTCCTGCGAGGCGCCGATGACGGCGATGGAGCGCGGCCGGAGGATGGCATCCAACCCGGCCCCCGGTGCCGCCCTGCCTGCGGTGACCATGGCGCGTTCTCCTGCTTCCGTCCCGTCGCCTGACCGATCGGTCAAGGGTAGCCTATCCCCGCCCGGCGGCGGCCGGCAAGCCCGCCCGGCTCAGCGCTTCAGGCCGTGGAAGATCATGTCGAAATAGGCCTCGGCCACCTCGGGCGCCGGCATGCCCTGGTCCGGCTTGTGCCAGCGATGCATCCAGTTAAGCGCCGAGAGCACCAGGCGGCCGGCCAGTGGCACGTCCAGCGGGCGGATCTCGCCGGCCGCGATGGCCTCCTCGATCAGCCGGCGGATCAGCCCCTCATAGCGGTCGCGCCAGAGCATGCGCTCGGTCTGCCGGCGCTGCTGCGGGTCGTTCCAGAAAGCGGTGGTGGAGGCGATCCAGGCCCAGCGGTAGCGCTGAAAATATTCGCCGGTGGCGGCCATGAAGGCTCGGATGCGGAGCGACGGCGCGGCGCCCTCGGGCAGGCGCGATTCGACGAACTGCACCAGCTCGCGGGTCGAGCCGAGGGTGATGCGGGCGAAGATCTCGTCCTTGTCGGCAAAGTGGTGATAGAGCAGCGACTTCGAGATGCCGCAGGCGAGCGCGATGTCGCGCATCGAGGTGCCGTCGTAGCCCGTGGTGGCGAAGAGCCGGGCCGAGGTGGAGAGGATCTGCAGCACGCGTTCGGTCGTCTCGCCGCCTTCCACCTCCGGCGGCATCGCCTGCATCTCCGCCATCGCGGCATCCCTTCGTTGACCGGTCGGTCAGGGTCCGGCAATTCCGGGCCGGAGGCAATTGATGGCGCAGGTGATCGACCGCATCGGCGAGACCACCGACCGGCTGGGCGAGAGCCCGGTCTGGAGCGTGCGGGAGCAATGCCTCTACTGGGTCGATTCGCTGGCCGGCAGGCTGCACCGGCTGGAGCTGGCGACCGGCCGACGGCGGGAGATGGCGGTGCCGGCGCCGGTCGGCAGCTTCGGGCTTTGCGATGATGGCGGCCTGGTGCTGGCGCTGGCCGATGGCTTCCACCGCCACGACCCGGCGACCGGCGCCACCGCGCCGCTGGCGCGGCTGCCGATGGCGCATTCGGATATCCGCCTGAACGACGGCAAGGTGGACCGGCAGGGTCGCTTCCTCGCCGGCAGCATGCACATGAACCTGGCGGAGGGTGCGGCGCCGCAGGGCGCGCTCTACCGGCTGGAAGCGGATGCGACGGTCACCGAATTGGCGGCCGGGATCACCACGGCGAACGGGCCCTGCTTCAGCCCGGATGGCGCTACGCTTTATCTGGCCGACAGCCCGCGACGGGTGATCTGGTGCTTCGACTACCGCGACGGGGCGGCGCGCGGCCGGGCGCCCTTCATCGACCTCGCACCGATCGGCACCGCGCCGGACGGCGCCACCGTCGATGCCGCCGGGCATCTCTGGGTGGCGCTGGTGCGCAGCGGCGAGATCGGCCGCTTCGATCCGGCGGGCCGGCTGGTGCAGCGCATCGCCATGCCGGTGCGGCACCCGACCAGCGTCAATTTCGGCGGGCCACGGCTCGACCTGCTGTTCGTCACCTCGCTCTCGGCCAGCCATCGGCTGCGCGACCCCTCGCCGGCGGCGGGCGGGCTCTTCGCCATCAGCGGGCTTGACGCGCAGGGCATCGCCGAGCCGCTGGTCAGCCGCTGACGACGCCCGGCAAGGCCTCCACCAAGAAGTCGAGGAAGGCGCGGGTCTTGGCTGGCAGCAGGCTGGCCTGGCGGAAGACCGCGTAGATGCCCTGGTCGAATTCCGAATTGGTCACCTGCCAGCCCGGCAGCAGCCGGACCAGCCGGCCGGCGGCGAGAGCGTCGCGCACCGTGTAGTCGTCGAGCAGCGCGATGCCATGGCCGGCCAGGGCGAGCTCGCGCAGCACCTCGCCATTGTTGGCGGTCAGCCGGGCGGCGATGCGGAGCTCCTGCAGCGCCCCGGCGGCGAGGAAGCTCCAGGTCACCTCGTCCGGCCCGAGCCAATAGGCCAGGCAATGCTGCGCCAGCAGGTCGCCCGGCTGGCACACCGGCGGATGCGCCGCGAGGTAGCCGGGGCTGGCGACCAGGATGCGCTCGCTGCGCAGCAGCAGGCGCTGCATGAGCGGCCCGGCGGGCGGCGCGCCGATGCGGAGCTCGATGTCGATCTCGTCCTCGGCGAAGCTGGCGGGGCGCTCGGCCAGGCGAAGCTCGACCCGAAGTTCGGGGTAGCGGGCCTGGAAGGCCGGCAGCAGGGGGGTGACCACCCGCAGGCCGAACATGGTGCGGGAATGCAGCCGCACGGTGCCGACCGGGGCAGCCTGCAAGGCCGCGGCGGCGGCCTCGGCGGCGGCGATGTCCTGCAGGATCGGCTCCAGCCGGGCGAGGTATTCCCGCCCGGCATCGGTCAGGACCAGGCTGCGGCTGCTGCGGTTCAGCAACTGGGTGCCGAGCGCGGCTTCGAGCGCCGCGACCTGGCGAGAGACCGAGGCGGGGGACAGCCCGGCGCGGCGGCCGGCGGCGGAGAAGCTGCCGTCCCGCACGGCGGCCACGAAGAGCTCCATCGCCTGCAGGCGCCGCATGGTCCACCTTTACGAAAAATGCAAAGATACCTCTCGCTTATACCGCGTTGTTGCGGAAAATGGCGAGGTGCTAGGCTTCCCGCCTTCGGGAAGGGAATGGGGCCATGGAATTCGGCATCTTCATCCTCATGCAGCAGCGCGGCTACCATCAGAGCTCGGCCGAGGTGCTGGATTGCGCGGTGGAGCAGACGGTGCTAGCCGACCAGGCCGGCTTCGACAACGCTTGGTATGCCGAGCACCATTTCTCCAATTACGGCCTCGGCGCCTCGCCGCTGATGATGGTGGCGCATATGGCCGGGCTGACCAGGCGCATCCGCCTCGGCACCGGGGTCTGCATCCTGCCGATGTACAGCCCGGCACGGCTGCTCTCCGAGATCGGCTTCGCCGACACGCTGACCAAGGGCCGGCTCGACCTCGGGGTCGGCTCTGGCTACCAGAAATTCGAGTTCGACCGCTTCGGCGTCGACATCGCCGAGGCGCCGGCGATCTTCCACGAATTCCTCGACATCCTGAAGCTGGGCCTGACCGAGCGCGCCTTCAGCTATGAGGGCAGGCACCTGCGGATGCCGCTGACCTCGATCAGCATGCGGACGCTGCAGACGCCGATGCCGCCGATCTGGATCACCTCGGCCAATGCGCAGACCCAGGCGCGGGCGATCCGCGAGGGGCACAACCTGTTCGTCACCGCGCTGCTGAACGGGCCGCAACGGCTGCAGGAGATCCGCGGCCAACTGGCCGGCGTGGCCAATGGCGAGGGCCGCAGCATCGACGATTGCCGCTTCGCCATGCTGCGCTGCGCCTATGCCAGCGACAACGTTGCGGAGATTGACAGCTACCTCGACAGCGCGCGCTACTCCCGCCGCATCTCGGAGGCGCTGAAATACCGCCGGGCGCAATCCGACGACGGCTTCCTGGTGCGCGAGGAGCCGAGCCCGAACGACCTCAGCTTCGAGCAGATGCGGGCCAACCTGCCGGTCGGCAGCGTGAACCAGGTGGTGGACAAGATGCTGGCGGAGATCAGCATCCTGAAGCCCAAGCACATCGCCATCCAGACCCAGATCGGCGATTTCGACCACCGCACGATGATGCGGCAGATCGAGCTCTGGGGCAGCCGCATCATCCCCGATGTCCAAAAGGCGCTCGGGGTGGCGGCGCCGCGCGCTGCGGCTTAGCGTCGCGCGACGGCAGGGGAGGAAGACGAATGCAACACCCGATCGGACGCCGCGCGCTCGGCGGCCTTGCGGCTGGCATGCTGGCGCCCCGGGCCGGGGCGCAGGAGGCCTGGCCAACGCGGCCGATCCGGCTGGTGGTGGCCTTCACCGCCGGCAGCGAGCCCGACATCCTGGCCCGCGCACTGGCGCCGGTGCTGCAGGCGCAGCTCGGCCAGTCTGTGGTGGTCGACAACCGCATCGGCGCTGCCAGCGTGGTCGCGGCGGAGCACGTCTCGCAGCAGCGGCCGGATGGCTACACCCTGCTGCTGACCTCCTCCTCCACCTTCTGCGTCACCCCGCATCTGTTCGCCAACCTGCCGTTCCGGGTCGAGCAGTTCCAGCCATTGACCCTGCTGATGCGCGGCCAGCTCGCGCTGTTCTGCGACCCCAAGCTGCCGGTGCGCACGGTGGCCGAGCTGGTCGCCTATGCCCGCGCCCTGCCGCAGCCGATGCCCTATGCCGCCAATGTCGGCCTAGTGGCGCACCTGTCCGGAGAACGGCTGAAGCAGGCGACCGGGATCGAGCTGCTTGATGTCTCCTATCGCGGCACCCCGGCAGCGCAGCAAATGATGATGCGCAGCGACGTGGCGATGACCTTCGACGGCGTCGCCTCCTATATCGGCCTGGTGCGGAACGGTGACATCCGGGCGCTGGCCGTGACCGGAGACCACCGCATTGCCGCACTGCCGGAGGTGCCGACCTTCGCCGAAGCCGGCTTCCCCGACATCGCGCAGCCCTACTGGTACGGGCTGTTTGCACCGGCCGGCGTGCCGGACCCGGTAGTGCGGAAGCTGGTGGCGGCGACGCATGTGGCGCTGGCCGAGGCCCGGCTGGGCGACCAGATGGTGGCCCAGGGCGCCGAGCTGCGCGGCAACCAGCCGGCCGAGTTCAGCGCCATGGTCGCTGCCGAGCGCGGACGATGGGGCGAGCTGATCCGCAGCATCGGCCTGCGGCTGGGATAAAGTGCTCGCCGGATTCGGCGACAGCTCCTGCGCTGGTCGCATCATGGACGTGACGCGACGGCGGATGGCTTGGGTGCACCCTCCCTCGGACGCTTGCCGGAGCCGAGGTCGAGCCGTCGCTGGCGGGCGGTCCAGGCGGAAGATTGCCCTGGCCGACATCCGCGGCGACATGCATCGGGGGCGCCCGGCTCGGGGATGCAACCCGGTGCTCATATGCTGCGAGCTGCTGGTCACCGTCGAGGCAAGGCAGCCCACCCATGCCGCTTAGGCGTCTTCGGACCCAACACCTTCCGCCACGCCGCCTGGCTCGAGATCACCTGCGCCGGGTCAATAGATCAGGTCCGAACGGGCACTACGCCGTCTCGGCGCGCTTCAGGCCGAGCTGCTCCTCCACGACCCGGCGCATGATGAACTTCTGGGCCTTGCCGGTGACGGTCATCGGGAACTCGTCCACGAATTGGATGTAGCGTGGCACTTTCTGGTGGGCGATCTGCCCCTGGCAGAAGGCACGCACCTCGTCCTCCGACATCGTCTCACCCTCGCGCAACCTGATCCAGGCGCAGAGCTCCTCGCCAAACCTCTGGTCTGCCACGCCGAAGACTTGCACTTCTTGGATCTTCGGATGGCGGAAGAGGAACTCCTCGATCTCGCGCGGGGCGAGGTTTTCGCCACCGCGAATCACCAGGTCCTTGATGCGCCCGACGATGTTGCAATAGCCATCCTCGTCCAGGGTGGCGAGGTCGCCGGTGTGCATCCAGCGCGCACCGTCGACCACCTCCGCCGTCTTCCCGGCGTCGCCCCAGTAGCTGAGCATGACGGAGTAGCCACGGGTGCAGAGCTCGCCGGACTGGCCACGGGGCACCACGCGCCCCTCGGTGTCCACGATCTTGACCTCGAGGTGCGGGTGGACCCGGCCGACGGTGGAGACGCGACGGTTGAGCGGGTCGTCGGTGGCGCTCTGGAAGCTCACCGGGCTGGTCTCGGTCATGCCGTAGGCGATGGTGACCTCGCGCATGTTCATCCGCTCCACCACCCGCCGCATAACCTCGATCGGGCAGGGGGCGCCCGCCATGATGCCGGTGCGCAGGGTGCTGAGGTTGAAATGCGCGAATTCTGGGTGGTCCAGCTCGGCGATGAACATGGTGGGCACGCCATAGAGCGCCGTGCAGCCCTCGGCCTGCACCGTTTCGAGGGTCGCGAGCGGATCGAAGCCCTCGCCCGGATAGACCATGGCGCAGCCATGGGTCACCGCTGCGAGATTGCCCATGACCATGCCAAAGCAGTGGTAGAGCGGCACCGGGATGCAGATCCGATCTGCCTCGGTCAGCCGCATGGCGCGGCCGACGAAGTAGCCGTTGTTGAGGATGTTGTGGTGGGTCAGCGTGACGCCCTTGGGCGAGCCCGTGGTGCCACTGGTGAATTGGATGTTCGCCGCGTCGTCGAACTGAAGCTGGCCGGCAAGCTCGCGCAGCTCAGCTCGCTCGGCCTCGCCGCCCCGGGCCGGGACCTCGTCGAAGGCGATCGCCCCCGGGACCGGCGGTCCGCCCATCTGGACCACGCTGCGAAGGTCCGGCAGCCGTGCGGCGGAGAGCCGGCCAGGCACCGAGGCGGCGAGCTCCGGCGCCAGGGCGTTGACCATCCCGATGTAGTCGCTGGTCTTGAATGCCGTGGCGGTCACCAGGGCCGCACAGCCGACTTTGTTGAGGGCGAACTCCAGCTCGGAGAGGCGGTAGGCCGGGTTGATCGTCACCAGGATCAGCCCCGCTTTGGCGGCGGCGAACTGGGTCAGGGTCCATTCGGCACGGTTGAGCGACCAGATGCCGATCCGGTCGCCACGCCGGAGGCCGAGCGCGAGCAGGCCGGCCGCCAAGGCGTCGGCGCGGTCCCGCAACTCGCGCCAGGTCCACCTGACGCCCTGGCCGCGCGAGATCAGGGCGGGACGATGTCCCCAGGCAGCGGCAGCGCGGTCCAGCGCCTGGCCGATGGTCTGGCCTAGAAGCGGCTCGTCGGCCGCACCATGCACATAGCTCAGCGCCAAGTCGGTCATCTGATCCTCCCTGTCACTTCGATTACCTTCGGAGCGTCGTGTCTGGCCGAGGCCGGACGCCTGGTCAGGACGAAGCCTGCCGCCGGGCAGCCATCGCCCGCGCCACCTTCGAGGCCGGCTCCCGGTTGAGGTGGCGCGAGATGGCTTGGCCCGCTTCGGCGAGGACCGCCAGGTCGATGCCCGTATCGATGCCCATGCCGTCGAGCATGTAGGCATGCCAAAGGTCTAGCCCAGCACCCGCTCCGGCTCGTCGGCCGGGCCGTGCTCGGGGGCGGGGGCGGGGGCGGGGGCGGGGGCGGGGTAGCGCACTGGCTCCTCGCCTCATTTGCGCCGGAGATAGAGGTGGACCATGTCGCCCCGAGAGGGCTGTCCATAAGCTATCGACTGAGCCGCGGCGCTCTGCAAACGAGGTTGGCAGGAATGACGACGCCGAGATGCATAGCGCGGCTTCAATATTGTCCAATAGGCGTTTCAGGTCGGCTAGCGGATAATCGGGGCGCCGTAGTCCATAAACAGGCGAACAGTAGGACATGCGGAAATGGTGATGCTCGGGACGAAGAGCGAGGCGGAGCGCAGCTACCTTGTCTTCGATCGGACGCGATGGGCGGCGCTGCGCGCCAGCACGCCATTGTCTCTAGCTGACGCTGACCTTGACACACTGCGTGGTCTTAATGAGACGACCTCGCTCGCCGAGGTAGAGAAGATCTACTTACCGCTGTCGCGGCTGCTGAACTTACATGTGCAGGCAGCACGTGGTCTCGCCGCGGTACAGGACGCCTTCCTTAGTCGGCCGGTGATGAAACCGCCCTACATCATCGGCGTCGCCGGCAGTGTTGCAGTCGGCAAGAGCACCTTCGCCCGCGTGCTTCAGGCCGTACTATCACGCTGGCCAGACCATCCGCAGGTCGAGCTGGTGACCACGGACGGATTTCTGCACCCGACACAGGTACTCGAGGTGCGTGGGCTGATGCGCCGCAAGGGCTTTCCAGAGAGCTATGATTTGCGTCGCATGATCAGCTTCCTTGGTGCCTTGAAAGCCGGTGCGGCTGAGGTGTTGGCGCCAGTTTACTCGCACTTGGAATACGACATCATTCCCGGCAAATGGCAGTCCGTTCGTCAACCAGACATCGTTATCTTCGAGGGATTGAATGTGCTGCAGCACCCCGGTGCCACAGCGGTGACGGCCTCCGACTTCTTTGACTTCTCAGTCTATGTCGATGCCACCGAGCAGGACATCGAGGCGTGGTACATTGAACGTTTTCTGCTGCTGCAGCAGACCGCCTTTGCGAACTCGGCTTCGTACTTCCACCACTATGCCCGCTTACCGGTGGCACAGGCGCAAGAGGTCGCGCGCGGCATATGGCGTGAAGTCAACTTGGCAAATCTGCGGGAGAATATAGCTCCGACCCGCCGGCGGGCACGGCTTATACTGCGAAAAGGCAGTGACCACGCGGTGCAGGAAGTTTGGCTAAGGCGCACCTAATCTGCAGCACTGGCGTGCGGACTGGCTGCGGCCCTCGGCAACCGAGCATCACCTGAAGTTCCGGCTACCGGGCAGCTTCGGGGGCTGACTGCCCGGCGCGGGCTTCCTGACAGCCGGCTGAGCAGGTCGGAGCGGTCGACCAGCCGCTCGACCATAAGATTTGGTGATCGGCACCTCGGCCGGCGCGACCTCGCGCTCCACCCGACCCTCGGCGATGAGCAGCCGCCCCGAGACCAGGGCCGCGCGGTCGCGCGCGGCGATCCACTCGAAGACGACGACCAAGTTAGCCACCCTGTGCTCGTCCTCGACGTTCAGGAAGATCGCGCCGTTGGCCGAGCCCGGGCGCTGGCGGATCAGCACCAGCCCGGGCAGCCGCAGCTTGGTGCTAGCCCGGCGCGCGTTCAGCCGGCGGGTGTCTTGGCAGCCCAGCGCATCCAGCCTGGGTCGCAGCAGCGCCAGCGGATGGCGCCGCAGCGTCAGGCCGCTCGCTAGGTAGTCTTCGACCACCGCCTGGCCCTCGGTCTGGTCCGGCACGGTGGGGGCCGCCTCGGTCCCGGCGGCAAGGGCAAAGAGCGGCAGGTCCTGCGGCCCGCTCGCCACGCTGCGGGCCTCCCACCCCGCCCGGCGGCAGCTGGCGCCGGTGCCGGTGCCGGCAAAGGCGTCCGCCCCGGCCAGCGCCTCGAGCGCCCGCGCCTCCGCCTCGTGCAGCCCGGTCACCCAACCGCAGGATCCGGGTTGCAAAGCCGGTCTCCATTGCAAAGCTGACTTCCATCAGGCCGAGGCGGAGTAGCTCGAAAGCAGCGGAGCCGGCCAAGCCCGGCGGCTATTCCGGCACAATACCGGCGCGCCACCAGCTCCCGGCGGTATCTCTCGATCCAGGCCGCCTCTTCGCCCAGTCCGCGTAGACCGAACCTGCATGTCCGCACGCGCCTGACCTTCTCCGTGACGACGAGCCCCGCCTACTCCAAGACGCCGACATGCTTCTTCATGGCCATGGGGGCCATGTGGAACTTCTCGGTGAGCTCGATGATCGAAGCGTCTGCGCATTCGAGCTGCTCCAGAACGCCGCGTTGGGTGGCGTCCAAGAGCGCGGCAACTGAGGCATGGAGGAGGGGCGCGTGTACTAGACCGTGTGGTTCTGTGTGTGACAGACGCTTTAGCGGCGTGCAAGAGAAGGCCTGGCGCGCGCCGCGTGTCTGCCGCTTTCGCTCCAATCCGGACAGGGCGGTGCAGGGCGGGACAAGGAAGAACGGTCGCCTTTGCTCGACACAAGGCAGCAAACCGCGCGCCCTTCAGGAGGATGGGAGCGTGCAACAACAAAGCATCGCGTCGAGAGGCACCGACGAAGGACAGGCCTACACAGGTGCAACCTGCTCCGTGCCGCCCCGGGTATCCGGGGAATGTCCGTTGAAGCAGACACCGTTCATGCCCGGTCGCCGCGAATTCCTGCTGGGCAGCGGCGGAGCCCTAGCCGCCGCCCGGGCGGCATCCGCCCAGGCGATCGCCGGCGGCCGGCCGGTGCGGTTGGTGGTGCCCTTCCCGCCAGGCGGCGCGGTGGACATCCTCGGCCGGCTGGTGGCGGAGCGCATGGGCGTTGCGCTCGGCCAGACCGTGGTGGTGGAGAACCGCGGCGGACGTAGTCACCGCCGCGATCGCCCGCGAACTGGCGGGCTTCGTCTGGGCGATCGCCAAGCAGGCGCAGCCGTCTGCCGCCTGAACTGCCGTTACAGGCAACAGCAAAGGGAGGCCGCCACCCACATCAAAAACATATCTGCAGCTGGGCAAGGCTGGAGGCACGGTCACGGCCAGGAGAACCCTCGCAACCACTACCAGCCCGACCTCGTCCGACGCTGGCTCCGAGACCGAGGAAGCTCCGCGACGCATCACCGGTCCGGCGGTAGCCAACCCGCGCATCAGAGCATGATCAACCGTCGTTTTAATGATCGTGTCTCCTGCCCTACCCAGTCGCGGCTACGCTGAACGGCTTGCCAAGCAAGCAAAGGAGATCTGCGCCTGCTGCTTGAAGCGGCGGACATGAGAGTGGATGGAATCCAACGCTTGGTGCCCACGCCTGGCGGCGGCGATGATGTCGTCCGGGTTCTCTCCCCTCGGGAGGACCAGTTTCGGGTCGACGGTCACTCCGCAGCAGATGCGAATGGTAAGCTACTGACAGCGAGTGATGCCGGTCTGGGATGCCTGGAGACAAGACCGCAGCTGAGCGACATTGACGCTGCTAGGCACGACAACGTTGATTCGCTCGCGCGGGAGGTTCACGCCGCGAACGCCAAGCCCGGGTGAGCTTTGCCAGTTTTTAGGCAACTGATGCCTCTGAATGACGAGGCGACGAGCCGTATCCTCCGGCGTCTCCCTGGGCCTTTTTACGCGCGCATGCTCGCCTGGGTCATAGAGCCCCGCAGTCAGGACGTCCGCTTCAATGTCGAGCTCGGCTGGCATACGACGTGCAACCGACATGACCCATCGCTCCTCGGGCGGATCCATGGGCGTCAGACCGACTTTCGCCAGCACCTTGTACTGCTGCGGAGGATCGTCCCCCCACGAGTTCTCCCTGAAAACGGTGACCTTGATGTACTCGCTTCCGCCCTGCGTGACTTGCTCTGCCAGGTAAACTGCGGTGGCTAGCCAGTCGGCTGGCTCACCTGTCTCGACCGCGACTGACACGCCCGTCTGCGCTATGCTTCCAGGTAGACGCAGGCGAGACGCATGGTGCAGTCGGAAGGGCTGGACAGTGCCTGTGACATTGCCTGCGCACGCTGGATCGCTTGACCCGCTCGTCAAGCATCGCGTTGCATCAGCTGGAGCGGCGGCGGCTGGGAAAGGGAGGGTGAGAACGGGTAGAACGAACAGCCCGCGGTGGCGAAGGTGCACATCGAAATCCTGTGGCGTGAATGACCCAAACGCTACGCGCACCCGCTGTTCGCGTCTAACTCAGCCTTCTTTCGCCTCCCTCAGATTTCGGGTCGGCCTGGTGGCGTACCAGCGCGCCGAGATCCGCATGCTCTGGCGGCATGCGGTTGTCGGCTATCTGCTCGACCTTGGCGCGAGGCATGTCCTCTCGCAGGAAGGTCAGCCGGCCTTTCGGTCGTTCGGGGCTCAAAAGCTCCTGGTCCGAAAGCACTTTTCCCGCATTTTGCCGCGTCTGCCGGTTTGCGGGAAAAACCGGCCTGCATCAAAGACATACCGGAATCCCCTCCTTAGCTCCGGCAATGTTTCGGTTTTTGCGGTGCTGAGACAATTCACCGTAATCGAGGGTAAGCCGGATTTCTTCCGGCACCCTAGGATCTGAGGCCGGGGTAGGCTCAGGCGATGGGTGCGGCGATCCCTGTCTTCTGGCTGTTCGGACTGCTCGGTGCCGGGATCGGCGCGGTCGGGCTCTGCTATTATGGGCTCGCCTTCATTCGCCTTGCTTGGAAGCGGCATGTCGCGGCATCTCGACGACAGCCTTAAGCCGCCCGATCCTCTGTGGCTCCGGGCTCACTACAGCCTCCATCTGCACTGCGGGTGCGGGCACTAGGCGTCGGCCGGGGTGGCAGCCCTGCACAGCGCCACCGGCTCTCGGCCGATCTGCACCTCTGGCAGTTGGTCGCCCGGCTGCGCTGCTCACGGTGGCCGGCCAACGGGGGGGCGACCCGAGGGAATAATGCACAGTGTATTGGGCCTATTGAGCCGGCCCTCATTGTCTTGACACCAGCGCGATCAGCTCCGCCTTGCTCAGGTGCGGCGCAAGCGCATCCCGCCACATGTCGGGATCGAATCAGCCGACTCCCTCCCGCGCAAGGGTGTGTACGACCCTACGCCGGCGACTCGAAGCCAGGGCCATGCTTCGCTGCATTGACGGAAGAGGTGGCGCTGCCCAACGCCATTGCCGCGGCCGGGCGGCTGATGACGGGACAGGTACGCGGGCGGATCGTCGTGCCGGTGGCGCCGGAGCTGGACTGCTAAGGCGCCAGCAATCGTCCCTCCGCGCTGATACGCCGGGCATCCGGCGCCAGCGACAGCGGTACCCCCGTCACCGCCTGCACCACCGCAAGGCTGGCGCCCTCCAGCAGCGCGCAGGCCCACAAGCCTGCGGCCGTGATCTCGATGACCGCGAGGCTGGTGAAGACCCGACTGACCACGCCCTGGGCGGTCAGCGGCAGGGTGCATTCGGCGACGATGCGCGGCGCGCCCTCGCGCGTCACATGGTCCATCATCACCCAGATCGCCTTCGCACCCACCGCGAGATCGATGGCGCCGCCAATGCCTGGCGGCTCCCCATCGTCGCCCCCCGTGCTCCAGTTCGCGAGGTCGCCAGCGCCGGAGACCTGGAAGGCGCCGAGCACCGCCACATCCAGGTGCCCACCGCGCATCATGGCGAAGGCCAACGAGGAATCGAAGAACGCCCCGCCGGGCAGCAACGTGACCGGCGACTTGCCGGCATTGATCAGGTCGAGATCCTCCGCGCCGGGCGCGGGCGCGGGCGCGGGCGCGGGGGCGGGGCCCATGTTGAGCAGCCCGTTCTCGCTATGGAGGATCACGTCGGCCTCGGGCCGCACGAAGTTGGCCACCTGTGTCGGCGCACCGATACCGAGGTTGACGAAGCCGCCGGCCGGCAGCTGCGAGGCGACCAGGGAAGCCAGCGCCTGACGGGACAGCGGGGTCATGCGGGGCGCTCCGATACGACGCGGTCCACGAAGATGCACGGCGTAACGATCGCTTCCGGGTCCAGCGCGCCGGTCTCCACGATGCGCTCCACCTCAGCCACCACGATGTCGGCCGCCATTGCCATGACTGCGCAGTGGTTCCGCGCCGCCTTGTTATAAGGGAGTTTGCCCATGCCATCCGCCAGCGAGCCACGCACCAGTGCGAAGTCGGCCCGCAGCGGCAGTTCCAGCAGGAAGGGCCGGCCGTTCACCGTTACCACCTCCTTGCCCTCCGCGAAGCGCGTGCCGATGCCCACGGGGCTGAGGAAGCCGCCCAGCCGGCACCGCCGGCGCGGATGCGCTCCACCAGCGTGCCCTGCGGCACCAGCTCCAGCTCGACCTCGCCCGCGCGGTACAGCGCGCCGAAATCCCTGGCGCTGCGGGGGTAGGAGCAGATGATCCGGCGCACCATCCGTCGGCGGAACCACAGCGACAGGTCGTCGCCCCCGGCGCCGGCATTGTTGGAGATGAGGGTGAGGTCGCGCACGCCCATCTCCGCCGCGGCGCGGACCAGGGCGCGCGGCATCCCGGCGCCGCCGAAGCCGCCGACCATGACGGCATGCCCGTCACGCAGCCCGGCCAGCGCCGCCATGGCGGTCTCGACGACGACGTTCCTCACGGCGCTTCCTCCCCGTAATCCCTGGACAGGTTCCGGCCGATGCGGTTCATCAGCAGCTCGTTGGTGCCGTCGCCGAAGGCGGCGAGGCGGGTCTCGGCCAGCAGCATGGGGATGCGGCAGGTGGCGGCGGCGCCAGCGGCGCCCATCGCGCGCAGGCACTGGGCCAGCCCCCAGAGCGCAGTGTCGACCGCAAATTTCTTGCACTGCGCCGCCAGGGTGATAGCGGGGCGGCGCTCGTTCACCGCGCACGCGGCGCGGAACACCAGCGCGTTCGCCGCCTCCAGCCGCAGCGCCACCTCCGACAGCTCCCAGCGCAGCCCCTGGTGGTCGAGCAGCGGGCGGCCAAAGGCGTGCCGGGCGCCACTGAAGCGCACCGCCTCCGCCAGCCCGGCCTGGAGGCTGGCCACCGCCATGGCGGCGACATGCACCCGCGCGGCGTTGACGGACTCCATCGCCGCCTTCAGCGCCCCGCCGGGCTGGTGAAGGCGCGCCCAATTCGGCACGACATGCCCCTCCATCCGCAGCTCCGCCAGCCGGAAGGAGCGGCCGCCGGGCACCGCGATCTCCTGCCGGGTGAAGGCCGGCGCCGCGCCGGCCAGGACAAAGAAGGAGGCAAGCTCGCCGTCCTCCAGCCGTGCTAGCACGGTCATGCCGTCCAGGATGGTGCCGTTGGTGATCCACGCCTTGGTGCCGGTAAGCGACCAGCCGCCTTCGACACGCCGGGCCAGCGTCGCCAGCGCGCCGAGGTCGCTGCCGCCCTGCGGCTCCGTCAGCGCCGGCGCCGCTAGCAGCCGGCCGGTGCACAGCGGCTCCAGCAGCTGCTCGCGCTGCGCCGCGGTGCCGGCCTGCGAGATGCGGGTGACTTGGCCTTGCAGGTTGTTCAGGCAGAAGGCCGCGGCGAAGCCGTGCCGCGCCATTGCCTGCGCCACGCGGATCTTGCACAGGAAGGAAGCGCCATGCCCGCCATGCTCCGGCTTCGCCTGCAGCCCAAGTATGCCGAGCGCCGCCCAGCTCGTGATCCAGCGGCGGTCGAATGACTCGCCGCGTAGGAAGGCCGCCTGCAGCTCGGCCGTGAAATCGCCGGCGCAGAAGCCGCGCGCCCTCGCCACGAGGTCGCGTTCCGCCGGGGAGAGCAGCGCGTCGTATTGTTCGAAGAATACCATGGCATCAGCGCAGCTGCGCCCGGTGCTCTTCGGCCCAAGCGATCCAGAACGGGATTTCCCGCTCCACCTGCGCACGGAAGGCCTCGGGGCTGGAGTCGCGGATTGGGGAGGCGCCAATGGTCTCGATCTGGGCCCGAAACGCGTCACTCCGGGTGATGCGGTCGGCCGCCTTCGCGACACGGAGCGTCACCGCCGACAGCAGGCTTGCCGGCCCGGCCAGCCCGAACCAGGGTAAGATGTCGAGGCGTCCGCCGCCCGCCTCCTCCACCGTCGGGAATTCCGGGAAGGTGGGTGAGCGTGCGAGGGCGGTGATCGCCAGCGCGCGTAGCTGCCCGCCGCGCACCAGCGGTGCAATGGTGGATTCGGTGAAGAACCCGGCCTGCAGCGTGCCGGTCATCAGATCAGTGACCGGCTGATTGCCGCCGGGATAGGAGACGAAGGTCAGGTCTAGGCGATTCTGCTTTGCGAAGATCGTGCCTCCGATATCCGAGGTGGCGCCCACGGTGCCGCCATAGGCGACCTCCCCGGGGCGCGCGCGGGCGTAGGCAATCATCTCAGCCACCGAGCGGATGGGCAGCGCGGGGTTCACCACCAGCAAGTTGCGCTGGGTGGCGAGGTTGCGGATGTAGGTGAAGCCCTGCACTTGGTCGTAGCGCGCCGAAGGATAGAGCGCCTGGGCGCGTGTCTGCGACGCCTCGACCGCGACCAGCAGCGTGTGACCGTCGGCCGGGCTGCGGGCGACGTTGGCGGCGCCGATCGTGCCGCCAGCGCCACCGAGGTTCTCCACCACGAAGGGTGCATCGAACTCGCGCGACAGGGCGTTGGCGATGATCCGGCCGATCATGTCGGTCGGACCGCCGGGTGGGAAGCCGACCACGAGGCGTACGGGGCGGGACGGGAATGTGTCGTCGGCCAGCGCAGGCGCGGCGCCGGCGGTGAAGGCGGCGGCAATAACGCTGCGCCTGCTGATGGATCCCTGCATGGTCTCTCCTCGGTGCCGCGGGCCGGCGTCGCCCCCGCAGAGTCTTGCGGCCGTGCAGCCTGTCGTGCCTCCTACAGCCGGCCCTGCGCGTGTTCCCCCGCATCGGCCCGGCGCCGCGCATGGTCAGGTGCGCGGCATGGTCTGAGCTTTCCGTCGGAAACGTGTTGCCTGACAGGGCCAGTTCGCCGCGATCCCGATGGGCCAGTCATGCGAAGCGGTGGAGAACCCCTCGCAGAGCCAACACACCGCGACGGATCGTGGCTTCGTCCAAGCTGGCGTAGCCCATGACCAAGCCAGCGCGGGCGGGCGGATCGGCGCAGTGCATTGAGAGCGGCGACACCCCGTAAAGACCCAGGCCCGCCTTCGCCGCGGCGTAAGCGTCCGGTGACGCGGCGATCGACCGTCAGGTTGCCGCGGCGTCTGCGTCGCTTGGCAGGTTCCATGGCAGAAGCTCGGCGACACGGCTGACGGGATGGTCGGCGATGCGCTCCAGCACACGCCGCAGGTAGGCCTCCGGATCGAGGCCGTTGAGCTTGGCGGTGGCGATGAGCGAGGCGATCGCCGCGGCACGCTGGCCGCCGGTGTCGGATCCGGCGAACAGCCAGTTCTTCCGGCCAAGGGCCAGCGACCGGATTGCCCGCTCGACCGGGTTGTTGT
>NZ_SMSJ01000068.1 GCF_004355005.1 Dankookia rubra | reverse complement strand
GGCCATGGCCAAGGCTCAGTTCGCCGTCCTGTTCGGCCAGCGCTTCACCAAAGCCCTGGCCTGACCGTGTCGTTCAACCGACCGGACGCACACGGAATTCCTGACACTCCCCGCCGGAGCCGAATCAAGGCAATGGTTTTCCGGATGCCATGCCACCCTGCCCCGAAACACCACCAGCCCCCGCTTCGCATGCTGCGCCACCGCCTCCGCCACCCCCTCCGCCGCCACCGACACGAAACTCGCCACACCCCCCACCGCCACCGCCGGCACCTCCACCCCCATCGCCCGCGCCCCCGACTCCACCACCCAGCCGAACACCCGCTCCATCGCCGCATCCGTCCGCGCATCCAGCCGCCAGCCG
Organism: Dankookia rubra; assembly: GCF_004355005.1. Taxonomy (GTDB): domain Bacteria; phylum Pseudomonadota; class Alphaproteobacteria; order Acetobacterales; family Acetobacteraceae; genus Paracraurococcus; species Paracraurococcus ruber_A. Next base: position 28,023 of record NZ_SMSJ01000068.1, on the reverse strand, counting down.
ATGATCGCCGCCCGCTCCAGCATGTCCCCGGTGCCATAGGGCCCCCAGGTATCCCGCATGTTGTCGTTGCCGAGCGCGACCGGCACCCCCGCCTCCGCCAGGCGCAGCAGCGGCGGCAGCGGCGCCGCCCCGGCGCCATGGCTCACCAGCCCAACCCCCGCCCCGGCCATGTCAGCGGCCGCCGCCATCAGCTTCCCCTCCGGCGCCGCGCCGAGCGCGAAGCCGTGGCTCACCCAGACTTGGCCCTGCATGCCCAGCGCCCGGGTCCGCGCGCAGATCTCGGCGATCGAGAAGAGCCCGAGCTCGCCGGCCTCATGCAGGTGGATATCGAGCCCGACGCCATGCCGCCCCGCGAGGCCGAAGATCGCGTCCAGCTGCCCCTTCGGGTCGCGGTCCACCTCGCAGGGGTCGAGCCCGCCGAGCACCTCGGCCCCCTGCCGCAACGCCTCCTCCAGCAGCGCGAGCGTCCCCGGCGCCCGCATCACCCCGGCCTGCGGGAAGGCGACCGTCTGGATGTGGCACATCCCGGCATGCGCGGCCTTCACCGCCAGCACGCCTTCCAGGTTGCGCAGGCCGAAGGCGGGGGTGATGTCCACATGGCTGCGGAAATGCACGCTCCCCGCGGCGAGGCAGCGGCGCAGCATCGCGGTGGCGCGCGGCTCCACCGGCAGGCCGGGCAGCACGCGCGCATCGGTCTCGATCCGGCTCATCCGGTCGGGGCCGGCGGCGTGCGGCATCCAGGGCAGGCCGAAGAGCGACTTGTCGAGGTGGAGGTGGAAATCGGTCAGCGCCGGCAGCAGCAGCGCACCGCCGAGGTCCACCACCTCGGGGTCGGGCACGGGGGCGTCGAGGATCGCCGCGACGCGCTCGCCGCGGACCAGGACATGCATGCCCGTGCGGCCATCGGCCAGCCGGCAATTCGACAGCAGCATCGCAGCCCCCCAGGAAGAAAGCACCGGGGGGAAGTATCCCCCCCGGACCCGCCCTCTATTTTTGGGAGTCTTTCAGGGCGCGGGTCAAACCGGGCGTCCCCTCGGACAGGGCGGCGAAGCCCAGCAGCGCGCAGCAGCCGGCCACCGCCAGCGCCTCCAGCCACGGCGACCAGCCGTGCAACCGGAACAGCACGGCCAGGCCATAGGACAGGAACAACCCGACGCAGAACACGTGCAGGCTCTGCCGGCCGGCCGCGGCCAGGGCGCGCGACAGGGCGCCGCGCAGCGCCACCTCCCGCACCCGGAAGGCGCAGACCACGGCATAGGCCAGCGCCAGGCTGTGCAGCACCCGCGCCGGGGCGAGGTCCTGCTTCGCCGCCAGGGCGGATATATCATATATCCCGCGCTGCTCGGCCAGCCGGCCCAGCACCCCGGCCAGCAGCACCAGCCCCGCCCCGCCCAGCAGCCAGCGGTTCACCCCGATCGCCCGCCCGCGGAACAGCGCCCGCCGGCCGAACCAGGCGCCCAGGATGAACAGCAGCTGCCAGGCCAGCGGGTTGAACTCCACCTCCGTCCCGCCGAGGCCCGGCAGGTGCCAGCCCCAGGCCTGCACCGCGCCGTAGAGCGCGAGGCTCGGCAGCAACGCCCAGGCGCCGATGCGCCCGACCAGCCAGAGGAAGCCGGGCAGCAGCAGCATGGACCAGAGGAAGACCGGCAGGATGCCCATCTCGTTCGGCTGCCACAGCAGCGTCGCGGCGCCGGGCAGCGCGAACCACGGCGCCTCCAGCAGCCAGCCCCAGCCGAGCCGCCGCGCCTCCCCGGGCAGGGGCACCGAGAGGTTCACCGCGATCACCATCGCCGCCATGCCGCAGACGACGATCATGTGCGTCGCCCAGAGCCGCCGGATCCGCGGCACAAGGTCCAGCAGCCCGGCCCGCCACCCCCCGCGATGCGCCTTCAGTGTGAAGACCGAGCCCAGCGCGAAGCCGGACAGGTAGACGAACTGCTCCGAGCTGTCGGAGAAGCCCCAGGCCGCGGTGATCAGCCAGGCGCCGATCAGCGAGCCATGCGCGTGGGAGACGAAGATCTGCAGCTGCAGCCAGCCGCGCAACAGGTCGAGCCGCGTGTCGCGGGGTGGCCGCTGCAGGATCATCGCCTCAGGCCGCCTTCGGTCCCAGGAAGGGAGCATAGCGCCGGAGCAGCGCCAGGGCTTCGTCCCCGTGCGCGAAAAGCACGAAGGCCGCCATCACCCAGGTGAAGCAGGCCTCCTTGAACAGCGTGGCGCCGTCGCCGTAGGGATCGACGCCGAGCGGGGTGAAGAGATGGAAGAAGATCGCCCCGCTCATGATCCCGAGCGCGAAGCCGGCGCCGAGGACGCGGGTGCGCGGGATCAGCACCAGCAGCGCGGCGCAGATCTCCATGCCGGCGACGAAGAGCCGGAAGGGCTTCTCCGGGATGCCGCTCCAGTCGCTCAGCCGGTCGAAGACCAGGGTCGGGCCGGCCAGCTTGTACTGCTCGTACCAGAGGAACTCGTAGGCGATCCAGATCGCGGCGATCCAGGCCAGCTGCCGCAGGATGCGGTCCTTGTCGAGGGTCATCACCGTGCCTCCCCTTGCCAGGACCGTTTCGCCGCCCGGGCGCCGCTGGTTACGCGGCCTCGCCACCCCCATCTTGCGGGGCAGGAGGACCCCTGCATGAAGCTCCCCGGCCCCGACCATCCCATCACCATCACGCCCAACCCGAAGCGGCTGCGCGTCACCTTCAACGGCCAGGTGGTGGCGGAGACCTCCCGCGCCCTGACCCTGCAGGAGGCGAGCTACCCGGCCGTGCAGTACATCCCGCGCGAGGATGCCGATGCGGCGCTGCTGCGGCGGACCGAGCGCAGCACGCATTGCCCCTACAAGGGCGATGCCAGCTACTACAGCATCGAGGCCGGCGGCCGCCGCGCCGAGAACGCCATCTGGTCCTACGAGAGCCCCTTCCCGGCGATGCAGCAGATCGCCGGCCACCTCGCCTTCTACCCCGACCGCGTCGACCGCATCGAGGAGGTGTAGCCGGCGCAGGGCGGCCGCTGCGGCGGCACGCCCGCCTCGCCGATCACCTCGAAGCGGTAGGGCTGCGCCGCCCCGGGATCGAGCGTGACGACCACCGCCTGCACGTCGGCCTCGCCCGGCACCTGCAGGCGGGTCAGGTTGGGCGCCGCCTCCAGCGGCTCGTGGTGGACGAAGACGTGGCTGTCGCCGTTGATGAGCAGGACCGGCCGGCCGAAGCCGGCGGCGGCCTGGGCGATGGCGTCGCGGATCGCGCGGTAGCCGCTGTCGTAGCCCTGGCCGCAGGCCTGGCGGTAGAAGAGGTCGGCCTGGATGGCGATCACCGCCGCCCTGGCCTCAGGCGCCGCGGCGAAGCTCTCGGCCAGCCAGGCTTGGTTGGCGGCGTCGCGCGCCGCGAATTCAGCCAGCGCCGCCGGCCCCTGCGGCAGCGACCGCGCGGCCGGCTCCCCCGGCTCTGCCGGCCGTCCGTTGTTGCTGCCGGGCACGTGCAGCGTCAGGAACAGCACGCCGTCCCGCATCCAGCGCGCATTCTCGATGGTCGGCGCCGCCTGCCGCCGCAGCGGCATCGGCCGCCGCCCGAGGCTCCCGGCGCCGGCGAAGAAGCGCTGGCGCAGCAGCGCCAGCCGCTCCTGCGGGTCGTAGCGCCCGGCGCGGTCCTGCCAGCAATCGGTCCATTCGTTGTCGCCCGGAGTATAGACCAGCGGGTCGTCGGCCAGCCCCATCCAGGTGAAGGCGCGCAGCAGCTTGTCGTCGGTGCAGAGCTCCGCCCCGCCCTTGGTGTCGCCGACGAAAACCGAGAACGCGGGCCGTGCCGCGTTGATCGCCGCCATCAGCCGGGCGACGCGCGCTTCCTCCTCGGCGCAGCGCTCCGGCGCCTCCGGCCGGCAATACGGCATGTCGCCGAAGGCGACGAAGCGCACCGGCTCGGCCATCGCGGGGACGGCGAAGCCGAGCAGGCAGGCGAGCAGCAGGAGGCGGCGCATCGGGCAGGGTCACTCCGGGAAGCCGCATGCCGCCTACAGCAGATCGCCGCGGGGCGGAACCGCCCGGCGGCCTGAACCTGCCGTGCCGGCAAAGGGCTGGCGCGGCCGGCCGAACCGGGCGCCGAGCGCCCCGCCTCACCAGAGCTTCGGCACCGTGGTCGCCAGCAGCACCAGGCCGGAGACCGCCAGCAGCCCCAGCACCACCCGCCGGAAGGCGGTGTCGCTGAACCGCCGGTAGAGCCGCGCGCCGAGCAGCGCCGGCAGCAGCATCGCGGGCCCGGCCACCAGGCAGAGCGGCCAGGCCGCTGCCGGGAAGGTCCCGCTGGCCAGCAGGGTCGCCATGGTCAGTGCATGCATCGCCAGGTTGAAGCCCTGGAACACCGCCCGCTGCGCATCCCGCCCCCAGCCGCGCAGCGTGACCCAGAGCGTCGGCGCCGGCCCGGTCAGCCCGCCGAGCCCGCCCATCACCCCGCCGACCAGCCCCGCCGCCGCATCCGCCAGCCGCCCGCCGCGCGTCACCCGCGGCAGGTCGCGCGCCAGCAGCATCGCCGGGCACCAGACCACCAGCAGCAGCCCGACCGCGAGCCGGAAGGCCACCGGGTCGATCCGCTGCAGCAGCGCGACGCCGAGCGGCACGCCGAGCACGCCGCCGAGGATGAAGGGCAGCGCCCGGCGCAGCTCGAAGGCATGGCGCAGCGAGCCGATCGAGAGCAGCTGCCCGACCAGCGAGCAGAAGACGGTCAGCGGCCCGGCCAGCACCGGGTCCAGCACCCAGGCCCAGATGCTCAGCGCCACCAGGCCGAAGGCGAAGCCCGAGAGCCCCTGCACGAAGCCGCCCGCCGCGGCACCGAACGCCACAACGCCGATCAGGGGATCCAAGCCAGCCGCGCCTCCCGCGCCGGGAGCGCCTTCAGCCCTCCGCCATCGCCAGCGTCACCTCGATCGGCGGCGCCGCATAGGGAGCGGCGGTGACCAGCACATCCGCCCCGGCCGCGGCATAGACCGCCGCATTGCCCTCGTCGATGCCGCCCGCCGCGGCAAGGGCGGGCCGGCGGTCCGAAGCGCTGATGGCCCGCACCGCATCCGCCACCTGCTCCGGCGCCAGGCGGGCGAGATGGATGCGATCCGCGCCGGAACGGGCGAGGAGCACCGCCTCGTCGACGCTGCCCGCTTCCACCGCGATGCGGCGCTCCGGCGGTGCCGCGCGCAGCCGGGCGACCCATTCGCGCGGCGGTTGCCGGCCGAGGAAGGCGCGGTGCCGGGCGAGGACCAGGTTGCCGTCGGAAAGGCCGAAACGGTGCGGCGGGCAGCCCGCGGCCATCACCGCCTTCAGCGCCACGTCGCCGGCGCCGGGCAGCGGCCCGCCGCCGCAGGCCACAGCGATGCGCGGCCGACCCTGCCGCGCCGCCAGCGGGATGCGCCGCGCCCGCGCGGCGATGCCGGAGCCGAGTTCGAGCAGCGCCCGGGCGGTGCGCGCGGCGAGGTGCGGCGCGGCGGCCGGCCCCTCCGCCAGGAGGATATCGGCCCCCTGTTCCAGTTGCGCGCCGCCGGCGGCGAAGCGCCGCGCCGCGCCGCAGCCCGCCACCGGGAAAAGCCGCTCCGCCGCAGCACGGGCGCCGCCAGGGCGGGGCATCGCCTCAGGGTGCCGCGGTGGCGAAGCCGAAGCGGCGCCAGGTCGCGGCCGCCTCCGGCCCGGCCAGGAAGGCCAGCAGCGCCCGCGCCGCCGGCCGCGCCGCGGCGTGGTGGGTGACCGCGAAGGGGTAGGTGACCGGCGGGTGGCTGCCGGCGGGGAAGCTGCCGAGCAGCTTCACCCCGGCGCTGGCCCGCGCATCCGTCGCATACACGATGCCGAGCGGCGCCTCGCCCCGCTCGACCAGCAAGAGCGCGGCCCGGACATTCTCCGCCCGGGCCAGCCGCGGCGCGACCGCCGCCCATTGGCCGAGGCTCTCGAGCGCCGCCCTGGCATAGATCCCGGCCGGGACATGCGCCGGGTCGCCGGTCGCCAGCCGCCCCTGCGGGCCGAGCAGCGCGGCGAGGTCGGTGCCCGGCCCGATGGCGAAGGGGGCAACAGGCGAATTGGCCGGCGCCACCAGCACCAGCGCATTGCCGAGCGGGCTGACCCGCGTCTCCGCCTCGACCAGCCCGCGCTGGGCCAGGTAGTCCATCCAGGGCTCGTCGGCGGACAGGAAGAGGTCGGCCGGGGCGCCCTGCTCCACCTGCCGGGCGAGCGCCGAGGAGGCGGCGAAGGAGAGCCGGAGCGGCGGATGCGCCGGGTCGGCGCGCCAGGCCGGCTCCAGCGCCCGCAGCGCGTCCTGCAGCGACGCGGCGGCGAAGACGGTCAGCGGCGCCGCCGGCTGGGCGCGGGCCGGGCGGATCGCCAGGAAGAGAACAGCGAGCAGCATTGGGCGGCGGCGCATGGATCTCCTTTCGGGCAGCCCGACGCGATCGTTGTATTCCAACGCCTATAGCGGGCCAAGCCGGAACCGGGCCCGGCCTGGACCGGGCGCGGCTTCGTGTTGCCTTCACCCCCCCTGCCGCGCTACCGCCCGCCGGTGCCCGACACCCCTGCCCGATCATCTCCCCTGGGGCCGCCCGCCCTCAGGACCGAGGATTTCGACTTCGCCCTGCCGGCGCGGCTGGTGGCGCAGGCCCCGGCGCGGCCGCGCGACGCCGCCCGGCTGCTGGTGGTCGACCCTGCCGGGCTTCGGGACCAGGGGATGCGCGACCTGCCCGGGCTGCTCGGCCCCGGCGACGTCATGGTGGTGAACGACACGCGGGTGATCCCGGCACGGCTGCGCGGCCGGCGCGGCGAGGCCGCGATCGAGATCATGCTGAACCGCGCCGACCCCGACGGCAGCTGGGAAGCGCTGGTCCGCAACGCCCGCCGGCTGCGCCCGGGCGACAGCATCGTCATCGAGGGCGCCCCCGGCCTGCCCTGCCGCGTATTGGCCCGCGACGGCGGCACCGCAAGGCTCGATTTCGGCCCCGACCCGGCGGCGCTGGCGGCAGCGCTGGACCGGGCCGGCGAGATCCCCCTGCCCCCCTACATCGCCCGGCCCGAGGGTCCGCGCCCGGAGGACCGGGAGGACTACCAGACCCTGTTTGCCGCCCGGCCCGGCGCGGTGGCGGCGCCGACCGCCAGCCTGCACTTCACCCCGGACCTGGTCGCGGCGCTCGAGGCGCGCGGCGTGCGACGCGCCACGGTGACGCTGCATGTCGGCGCCGGCACCTTTCTGCCGATGCGCGCCGAGGACCCCCGCGCCCACCGGCTGCACGCCGAATGGGGCGAGGTGACGGAGGACGCCGCGGCGCTGATCAATGCGGCGCGGCCGGCCGGCGGGCGGATCGTGGCGATCGGCACCACCGCGCTGCGGCTGCTGGAGACGGCGGCGCTCGGCGGAGGTGACGACCTGCGGCCGGTGCGGCCCTTCCGCGGCCTGACCGACATCTTCCTGCTGCCCGGCCACCGCTTCCGCGCGGCCGACCTGCTGCTGACCAATTTCCACCTGCCGAAGTCGACGCTCTTCATGCTGGTCTCCGCCTTCGCCGGCACCGCGCGGATGCGCGCGGCCTATCAGCATGCGATCGCGCAGGGCTACCGCTTCTACAGCTATGGCGACGGCAGCCTGCTGCATCGTGCCGAGGAAGCCCTCGCGGACCCTCGGGTCGGCGAAGGCAAGGGACAAGCCGCATGACCCTGCACTGGACGAAGCTGGCGCAGGATGGCGCCGCCCGCCGCGGCGTGCTGCACACCGCGCATGGCGAGGTGGAGACGCCGGTCTTCATGCCGGTCGGCACCGCCGGCACGGTGAAGGCGATGACCGCCGACAGCGTGCGCGCGACCGGCGCCCGCATGGTGCTGGGCAATACCTACCACCTGATGCTGCGCCCCGGCGCCGAGCGGGTCGGCCGGCTCGGCGGGCTGCACAAGTTGATGGACTGGCACGGGCCGATCCTGACCGACAGCGGCGGCTACCAGGTGATGAGCCTGAACGAGCTGCGGCAGATGGACGAGGGCGGCGTCACCTTCCGCAGCCATCTCGACGGCAGCAAGCATCGCCTGACGCCGGAGCGCAGCGTCGAGATCCAGCGGCTGCTGGACGCGGACGTCACCATGTGCCTCGACGAATGCACGCCCTTCCCGGCAACCGAGGACCAGGCCGCGACCTCGATGCGGCTGTCGATGCGCTGGGCGAGGCGCTGCCGCGAGGCCTTCGTCCCGCGCGAGGGCTACGGGCTGTTCGGGATCGTCCAGGGCAGCACCTATCCGGACCTCCGCGCCGAGAGCGTCGCCGCACTCACCGAAATCGGCTTCGAGGGCTATGCGGTCGGCGGCCTCGCGGTCGGCGAGGGCCAGGAGATGATGTTCGGCGTGCTGGACTGCACCCTGCCGCTGATGCCGCAGGATGCGCCGCGCTACCTGATGGGGGTCGGCACGCCGGCCGACATCCTCGGCGCGGTCAGGCGGGGGATCGACATGTTCGACTGCGTCATCCCGACGCGCTCGGGTCGCACCGGCCGCGCCTATACCAGCCGCGGCATGCTGAACCTGCGCAACGCCAGGCACGCCGAGGACCCGCGGCCCATCGACCCGGCTTGCGGCTGCCCCGCCTGCGCGAGGCATTCCCGCGCCTACCTCCACCACCTGATCAAGGCGGAGGAGATGCTCGGCCCGATGCTGCTGACCTGGCACAACGTCCAGTACTACCAGGACCTGACGCGCGGCCTGCGCGACGCCATATCCGCCGGGCGGCTCGACGCCCATGCGGCCGCGCTCGAGGCCGGCTGGGCCGCCGGCGACGCGCCGCCCGACGACCCGGCCGCGGCGGAGCTGGCCGAGGACCGGGAGACGCTGCGATGACCGAAGCCACCACGGATATCTCCGGCCTGACCCTGCTCGGCCACCATGCCCAGGCGCCGGCCTCGCCCGAGGCGGCGGTGCTCGAGCGCGTGCCGAACCCGCATCCCGGGGTGCAGTACCTCGTGCGCTTCGCCGCGCCGGAATTCACCTCGCTCTGCCCGATGACCGGACAGCCGGACTTTGCGCATCTGGTGATCGACTACATACCGCAGGACTGGCTGGTCGAGAGCAAGTCGCTGAAGCTCTACCTCGGCGCCTTCCGCAACCACGGCGCCTTCCACGAGGCCTGCACCGTCTCGATCGCCCGACGCCTGGTGGAGACGCTGTCGCCGCACTGGCTGCGGATCGGCGGCTATTGGTACCCGCGCGGCGGCATCCCGATCGACGTCTTCTACCAGACCGGCCAGGCGCCCGCGGGGGTCTGGGTCCCCGACCAGGGGGTGCAGCCCTATCGCGGGCGGGGCTGACACCCGCCCGCGCCAGCGCCGCTGCTGCGGCTTGCGTTCGAAAGCGAACCCTGTGTCGCGGCGGCCCCTGGTCGATAGGCCCTTGCCGGCAGGGCGGAGTCACGCGTCCGGGCGCGCACGCCCTTCCGCGAACTGCTCTACTCCGCCCGGATGCCCGCCTCGCGCACGATGCCGCCCCATTCCGCATGCTCCCGCCGGACACGTGCCGCGAACTCTTCCGTTGTGCCGCCGCCGATCTCGTCGCCCCGCTCGGACAGGCGCTGGCGGGCATTCGGGTCGCGGCAGGCCTCGTTCAGCGCCGCGCTGGCGCGCCGGACGACGTCGGCCGGCAGCCCGCGCGGGCCGAACAGCCCTACCCAGGCCGCGACATGGAAGCCGGGCAGCCCAGCCTCCTCCGCCGTCGGCACGTCCGGGAAGGCCGGCAGGCGGTTGGGCGAGGTGACGAAGATCGGCCGCAGCCGGCCTTCCTGCACGAAGCCATGCACCAGCGAAGGCGCCTCGAACTGCGTCTGGTAGCGGCCGCCGATGAAGTCCTGCAGGGCGGGCCCGCTGCCGCGGTAGTGGATCATGTTGAAGACCGGGTTGCCGCCGACGCGGACCCGCAGCTTCTCCGCCGTGGCGTGGGCGATGCCGCCGGCGCTGGTGGTGCCGACATCGATCCCGCCGGGCTGCCGGCTGCGCATCCAGGCGACCCATTCCGGGAAGGTGCGCACGGGGATGCCGCTATGGACCATCAGCAGCAGCGGCGATTGCAGCATCAGCCCGATCGGCACCAGGTCCAGCGGGTCGAAGCTCATCCCCGGCATGGTGTGCGGGTTCAGCACGAAGGTGCCGGCATTGCCGACGCAGAGCGCATAGCCGTCCGGCCGGGCGCGCAGCACCTGCTCGGTGGCGATGTTGCCGCCGGCCCCGGCGCGGTTCTCGATCGGCACGGGCTGGCCGAGCGCGACCGTGAGGGGCTGCTGCAGCACGCGGGCGGCAAGGTCGGTCTGGCCCCCGGGCGGGAAGCCGACGATCAGGTTCACCGCCCGCTCCGGCCAGGTGCCGGGGGCGCGCGCCGCCTGGGCGCGGGCCGCGGCCGGGGCAAGGCCGGGGACGGCGAGCGCGGCCCCCGCCAGACCGAAGGCGGCGCGGCGCGGGACGGGCGGACCGTGGATGCGACGGATCATGCGGTGGTTTCTCCCTGGGGGGCGGCGCTTCGGCCGCTCGGCCTGATTTGTATACGTTGCGAAGCGGCCGAGGCCAGCGGCCGGGGCGCCGCCCGGCGGGACAGCGGTGGTATGTAACGGGGGCATAGGCGGCCGGGGCCGATCCGGCCTAGGAAGGCGCGTCATGCCGGAAACCCCTACCCCAGCCGCCTTCCCGCCGGGCGAGACCGCGCGCGCGGCGATCCGAGCCGAGGCGCGGCGGCTCGGCTTCGACGCGGTCGGCTTCACCGAGGCGCTGCTGCCCGACGCCGTGCGCGCCCGGCTCGACGGCTTCCTGGCCGCGGGCATGCACGGCAGCATGGGCTGGCTGGCCGAGCGCGCGGCGCAGCGCGCCCAGCCGCGCGGCCTCTGGCCGGAGGCCGTCAGCGTCGTCTCGCTCGGCCTGAGCTACGCGCCGGGCGAGGACCCGCTGGCGATCCTGGCGCGGCGCGACCGCGGCGCCATCAGCGTCTATGCCCAGGGGCGCGACTACCATGACGTGGTGAAGTCCCGCCTGAAGGCGCTGGGACGCTGGATGGCGCAGCGCTTCGGGGCGGAGCTGAAGGTCTTCGTCGACACCGCCCCCGTCGCCGAGAAGCCGCTGGCGCAGCAGGCCGGGCTCGGCTGGCAGGGCAAGCACAGCAACCTGGTCAGCCGCCGGCACGGGTCCTGGCTCTTCCTCGGCGAGGTCTACACCACCCTCGCCCTGTCGCCCGATCCGCCGGAGCGCGACCATTGCGGCTCCTGCCGCAACTGCCTCGCGGCCTGCCCGACGAACGCCTTCCCCGCCCCCTACCGGCTGGATGCGCGGCGCTGCATCTCCTACCTCACCATCGAGCACCGCGGCCCTATCCCGGAGGAATTCCGGGCCCCGATGGGCAACCGCATCTATGGCTGCGACGACTGCCTGGCGGTTTGCCCGTGGAACAAGTTCGCCCGGGCGCATAGCGAGCCCGGCTTCGCGCCGCGCGCCGCCCTCGCCGCGCCGAAGCTGGCGGAGCTCGCCGCGCTGGACGATGCCGGCTTCCGCGCGCTGTTCAGCGGCAGCCCGGTCAAGCGCATCGGCCGCGACCGCTTCGTGCGCAACGTGATGATTGCGGCGGGCAATTCGGCCGACCCCGCGCTCCGCCCCGTGGCACAGGCCCTGACCGAGGATCCCGACCCCGTGGTGGCCGAGGCGGCGCGCTGGGCGGCCCTGCGGCTGGAGGAGGCATGATGCGCGACGACGCAGCCCTGGTGCTGTTCAGCGGCGGCCAGGATTCCGCCACCTGCCTTGCCTGGGCGCTCGACCGCTTCGCCCATGTCGAGACCATCGGTTTCGACTACGGCCAGCGCCACCGGGTCGAACTCGATGTGCGGGGCACCTTCCGCACGCGGCTGGCGGCGGAAAACCCGCACTGGGCGGCGAAGCTCGCCGAGGATCATGTGCTGGCGCTCGACGCGCTCCGCGCCGTGTCCGACACCGCGCTGACGCGGGACACCGGGATCGCCATGCAGGCGGACGGGCTGCCCAATACCTTCGTCCCCGGCCGCAACCTGCTCTTCCTGACCTTTGCGGCTGCATTGGCGTATCGGCGCGGCCTCCGGCACATCGTCGCCGGCGTCTGCGAGACCGATTATTCCGGCTATCCCGATTGCCGCGACGACACGCTGAAGGCGTTGCAGGTCGCCATCAACCTCGGCATGGAGCGGCGCTTCGTGCTGCACACGCCGCTGATGTGGCGCGACAAGGCGGCGACCTGGGCGCTGGCCGAGCGGCTCGGCGGCGCCGCGCTGGTCGAGGCGATCCGCGCGGAGACGCACAGCTGCTATCTCGGCGACCGCAGTCGCCTTTACCCCTGGGGCTTCGGCTGCGGCGCCTGCCCCGCCTGCGAGCTGCGCCGCCGCGGCTGGGAGCAATGGCATGGCTGACACCAATACCCGCCGCGGCGAGGGCTTCCTCTTCCTCGCCCTCTTCGGCCTCTGCATCCCCGCCGCCAATTGGCTGATCGGCCATGCCGGCACGATGTGCATCCCCGCCGGCCCCTGCCTGATCCCCGTGGCGCCCGGCGTCATGGCGCCCTCCGGCGTGCTGATGGTCGGGCTGGCGCTCGTCCTGCGCGACCTGGTGCAGCGGCGGCTCGGGTTGTGGTGGTCGGCGACGGCAATCCTGGCCGGCGCGGCGCTCTCGGCCCTGCTGGCGCCGCCGGCGCTGGTGCTCGCCTCGGCCACGGCCTTCCTGCTGAGCGAGATGGCCGACCTGCTGGTCTACACGCCGCTGCAACGGCGCGGGCTGGTCCGGGCCGTGGTCGTCAGCAGCCTGGCCGGGCTGGTGGTGGACAGCCTCGTCTTCCTGCAGCTCGCCTTCGGCAGCCTCGACTTCCTGGCCGGCCAGGTGATCGGGAAGCTGTGGATGGTGGTGCTCAGCCTGCCGCTGCTGCACTGGCTGCGGCGGCGGGACGCACGGCTCGGCCTCACACCGGCCTGATCGCGACGGCAGCGCCAGCGGCACGCTGCAACCGGCGTGACACGATGGCTCCTCCTGCTGGTAATGCTCGCCCTCGCCGCCTGCGGCGCGCTGCAGCCGGCCAGCGGCCCGCCCGCCTACAACGTCGGCGGCGGCACCCGCAGCAGCAACAGCGGCGCCTGAGCGGCGCGGCGGATTGACAGCGGCGATGCCGCCTTCCTAGCGTTCCGCTCCCGCTCCCGTCTGGCAGTGCAGGAAGCGACGAGGAATGGCCAAGGCCCTGCAGCAGGACATGGCGGCCGCGCCGCACCGCATCCGCAACCTGATCCCGTCGAAGGACACCGCGCGCGACTGGACGCTGCACGACGCGCTCCGCGCCGGCGCGGTCAGGCACCACGCCCTGCCCGATGCGGTCGACCTGCGCGCGCCCTGGTGGAAGGTGGGCAACCAGGGCGCCACCGGCTCCTGCATCGGCTGGGCCACTGCCGACGGCGTCATGCGCTACCTGCTGGTTAAGGCCGGGCGGATCGAGCCGACCACCCTGCTTTCGCCGCGTTTCATCTGGATGGCGGCGAAGGAGTTCGACTCGGATCGCCGGCGGCCGGAGACCTTCATCGAGGCGGCCGGCACCAGCCTGAAGACGGCGGCCGATATCTGCCGCAAATTCGGCGTGGCGCTGCACAGCGAATTGCCCTTCGCCATCCGCACCGCGATGGTCGTCGGCGACCCCGACAAGTTCTTCGAGAGCGTGGCGACGCGGAAGGCCGCCAGCTACTTCAACGCCCGGCAGGACCTGGACCACTGGCGGAAGGCGCTCGCTGCCGGGCGCCCGATCCTCACCGGCCTGAATGCCGACAGCAGCTGGGACGAGGTGCCGGCCCACGGCAGGCTGGAGGGCTGGCAGGGCCCGGGGGGCGGCCATGCGGTCTGCGTCGTCGGCTATCGCCGCGACGGCCGCTTCATTATCCGCAACAGCTGGGGCCGGCGCTGGGGCCACCACGGCTTCGCCTATGCCTCGGAAGACTACATCCGCGCCGCCTTCTTCAAGGAAGCCTACGTCCTGAGCGTCTGAACCGGCGCCACGCCGGTCAGCGGCGGCGCAGGGTCACCTCGACCACCCGGGCACTCATCGGCGCCTCGAAGGGGCCGGGGCCGTACTCCGCCGCGATCGCCGCGGCGGCAGCGGCGGTGGCGCGGTCCAGGCCGCCGGGCTCCAGCGCCTCGATCTCGGCACGCATCGGCGTGCCCTGGCAGAAGCCCATGGCCAACCCCGCGGCGCTGGCGACGGGGCTCGGCAGCACGCGGGTCCCGATCGCCTCGGCGGTGAGCCCGGCCGCGGCGAGATCGGCGGCGATGGCGGCCGGGTCGCCATGGCCGTGCGGCGTGCGCTCCAGGAACCAGGACTCCTGGCGCGGATGCAGCGCCGAGAGGGCGCGCAGCAGCACGGCGACGACCGGGTTCTCCGGCACCGGCGACCAGACATTGAACAGGAAGCGCCCGCCGCCGCGCAGCACCCGGGCCGCCTCGCGGTAGGCGGCGGGACGGTCGGGCATGAACATGACGCCGAACTGGCAGACGACGGCATCGAAGCTGCGGTCCGGGAAGGGCAAGGCCATCGCATCGGCCTGGCGGAATTCCACCCGGTCCAGCCCCGGCTTGGCCGCCGCATGGTCCAGCATCGGCTGGTTCAGGTCGGTGGCGACGATCGCGGCGTCGGGCAGGGCGGCGGCGAGCGCCGCGGTGACGATGCCGGTGCCGGCGGCCGTCTCCAGCAGCCGTCCCCCGCCGAAGCCGGCAAGCCGGACCGCGAGGTCGGCGGCATAGGGCGCGAAGAGGGCGGGACCGAGATGCCGGTCGTAGAGCTGCGGGATCGATCCGGCGAAGACCGCGTCGTTCTGGGTCATGGGTTCGACCTCCCGGGCTGCCGCCGCCGATCCTGCGCCGGCCGCCGCCTTCGGGTCCAGCCGGACGGCGGCGCCGCCGCTCAGCCCGGCTCGGCCAGCGTGCTGGGGTGGAACAGCGCCTCGGGCTCGATTGCCTCGGCGGCGAGGCCATCGGCCAGGGCGAAGCGGATCATGGCCGCGACCTCCGCCCGGTTGCGGGCGAAGCCATAGGGCCAGGGATCGCCGCCCATCGCCGCCGCCTGCTCCTCATGGGCCGCGGCGATCCAGGGCAGCGAGACGCGCAGCACGTTGACCATCTGAAGCTCGGCGAGCGACAGCGCCTTGGCGCGGCAGGCGGCGCGGTGCAACTCGAGCGGCAGCCAGGGATGCCGCTCGGCGACATCCTTCCGCACCGCCAGGCAATGCATGATTGGGAAGAAGCCGCTGGCCCGGTGCCATGCCATCTCCTCCGCCCGGTAGTCGGAATAAAGCCGGGCGACCAGCGCCGCGCCTCCCGGCGCGACGCCGGATGGCGCGCCTCCCGGCGCGACGCCGAGGCAGGCGGGCGGGCGCGGCGCGATCAGCGCGTCGATCTCGCCGGCTTCCAGCGCCGCTTCCAGGTCGCGGCCGAGCGGGCGCACGTCGAAGCCCGGCGGCAGGGTGATCGCCACCCGCTCCCCGCCGGTGCGCCAGGCGATGCCGCGCGTGTCGACTCCATAGTGCTCGCGCAGGATGCCGCGCACCCAGAGCGCCGCGGTCTGCTGGTATTCCGGCAGGCCGATGGTGCGGCCGGCGAGGTCGGCGGCCGTGCGGATGCCGCGGTCGGTGCGGACATAGATGGCGGAATGGCGGAAGGCGCGGGAAAGAAAGACGGGCAGGCCGACATAGGGGCTGTCGCCCCGCGCGGTGGTGACGATGTGCGAGCCCATGGATAGCTCGCTGACCTCGAAGGCACGGTCCCGCAATGCCCGGCGGAAGATGTCCTCCGGCTCGCCGGGCAGGAAGGTGATGTCGCAGCCTGGCACGGTGACGCGGCCGTCCAGCAGCGGCCGGGTGCGGTCGCTGGCGGTGCAGGCGAGGGTGAGCCTGATCATGGATCCGTCCGGTCCTTGGCGGCGCGAATCGCCGTAGACGTCGCTCGGCCGGTCATCAGGCTGTCGCCTCGGCAAGGTTGTCCGGCGTGAAGGGCAGAGCGCGCGGCCTGACGCCGAGCGCCTCATGGATGCCGCCGGCGATGGCCGCGATGGTCGGCGCCATGCTGGCCTCCCCGGCGCCGAGAAAGGGCTGGTCGGGCCGGGCAATGATGTCGACCGCGACCTTCGGCACCTCGGAAAAGCGGAGGATCGGGAATTCCTCCCAGGAATCGCTGGTGACGCGGCGGCGGTCGAAGCGGACCTCCTCCAGCAGCGCGACGCTGGCGCCATGGATGGCGCCGCCCTCGAACTGGTTGGCGACGCCATCGGGGTTCACCACCTCGCCCACGTCGCCGGCGATCCAGAGCCGGCGGCAGAGGACGCGCTCGCGCGCCTCGACCTCGGCCACCACCGCGGCCCAGGCGCCGCTGTTCTTGTAGCGGGCGAAGCCGAGGCCCATGCCCCAGCCCTCCCGCTTCGGCCGCTCGCGCCAGTTGGACACGGCAGCGACGCGGGCCAGCACGGCGACGGCGCGCGGGTCGTCCAGGTGGCGCAGCCGGTATTCCAGCGGATCGGTGCCGGCCAGCGCCGCGGCCTCGTCCATCAGGCTTTCGATCGACCATACATTGATGCTGGCGCCGAGGCCGCGCAACGCCGAGGTGCGCACCGGCATCTCCAGCAGCCGCGTGGTCTCCACCTGCCTCGCCGGAAAGCGGTAGAGCGGCACGCCGTTGCGCGGCGCGCCGCCGCCGGCCGCCATCGGCGGATTGATGCTCGGCTTCACCGCGAAGGGCTCCGCCAGCATCGAGGCCGAGAGCAGCGTCGGCTCCGTCGCGCGGCCGGGGCGGGAGGAATGGCCGTTGCTGATGATATGGCTCCGCCACGCCGCGACGTTGCCGGCGGCGTCCAGATCGGCCTCCACATCCACCAGCATGGCCGGGGAGAAGGGCGACCAGCCCAGCTCCTCCGCGCGCGACCAGAGCATCCGGACCGGTATGCCCGGCACCGCGCGGGCAGCGAGCGCGGCGTCCAGCGCCACGTCGTCGGCGCCGTTGTGGCCGTAGCAGCCGGCGCCCTCCATATGGCGGACGACGACCTTCTCCGGCGGGCAGCGCAGCGCCTTGGCGAGGTCGGCGCGCAGGTTGTAGGTGCCCTGGCTATGGGTCCAGACGGTGACCGTGTCGCCCTCCCAGCGCGCGACGGCGCAGGAGGGCGCGACGGAGGCATGCGCGAGATAAGGGCGGAAGAAGCTGCGGCGCAGGGTACGGGCGACGGCGCCGGCCTCGCCCTCGCGGAGGATGTCGCTGCGCTCTCCGCGCGCCGCCGCCGCGCGCAGCCAGTCCGCCAACAGTGCCTGCTCGGGCAGCGTGTCCTGCGCCTCCCACGCGGCCCGGGCTGCGACGCGCGCGGCAGCGGCCTCGGCGTCCCATTCGGTCGTCGCCAGCACCGCGAGGACGCTGCCGTCGCGCACCACCCGCGCATCGCCCGGCAGCGGGCCGTCGCGCAGCGCCGTCAGCACCGCACGCCGCGCCGGCGGCCGCACCATGCGCGCCTGCAGCATCCCCGGCAGCCGCAGGTCGTGCACGTAGCGTGCGGCACCGAAGACCTTGTCCGGCAGGTCGATGCGGGCGACGGAGGTGCCGGCGATGCGGCGCGCGCCGGGCGGCTTCGGCCTGGCGTCCGGCGTCGCCTCGCACTCCAGCAGCGCCTGGTCGGCGAGCTCCCAATAGCTGCCGATCGGCCCGGCCGGGCCGTGGAAGAGGCCGTCCTCGATGGTGATGGATGCGAGGGGTACGCCGGTGCGCTGCGCCACGACCTCCGTGAAGATCGCCCGCGCCGCCGCGCAGGCATGGCGCAACGCGCCGCCGCTGTCCTGGGTGGAGAGGCTGCCGCTGGTCACCGCCTCGTCCGGGCTGTCGGGCGTCGACGCGGCGCGGGCGGTGACGCGGCGGAGATCGACGTCGAGCTCGTCCGCGGCGATCTGGCTCAGCGTCGTCAGGATGCCCTGGCCGAGCTCGACCTTGCCGGGCGTGATGGTGACGCGGCCATCGGCATGGAAGGAGAGCCACTGCGACAGGCGCCGGTTGAGGTGCAGGCTGCCCGGCAGCCGCGGCTTGCCATCGACCGGCGGCATGGCGGCGCCGAAGCCGCTCGGCGGCGTGGTGCGGCCGGTCAGCGGATCGGCCAGCTGCGGCGCCGGGGCGGCGGACGGGCCGCTCATGACCCGGCCATCCGGTTCACGTCCCCGGTGCCCGTCGCCGCCGGCCCGTGGCTATCGGAGGGCGCTGGCATCGCCCGTGCCGCGCGCTGCACCGCGCGGATGATCCGGTTGTGGCTGCCGCAGCGGCATAGGTGCGGGTCCAGCGCGGCGCGGATGGCCTCCTCCGCCGGCGCCGGGTCGCGCGCCAGCAGCGCCGCGGCGGAGACCAGGATGCCGGAAAGGCAATAGCCGCATTGCCCCGCCTGCTCCGCGAGGAAGGCGGCCTGCAGCGGATGCGGAGCCTCCCGCGTGCCGAGGCCTTCCACCGTCACCACCGCGCGCCCGGCGCAGGACTCGGCCGCCAGGGTGCAGGCACAGGAGGGCACGCCGTCCAGCAGCACCATGCAGGACCCGCATCGTTCCGTGCCGCAGCCGAAGCGCGGGCCGGACAACCCGGCAGGGCCGCGCAGCGCCTGCAGCAGCGATGCCTCGGGCGGCACGTCGAGCGCGACCGGCGCGCCGTTCAGGCTGAACTGGACCATGCGTCCTCCGTCTGCGGCGCCCAGCTTGGCCCCGCCAGCCGGCACCGCCAAGCCTCGGCTAGCCCGGCTGAATGCCGGCCATGCGGATCCACTCGCCCTGCCGGTCGATGTCGCGCCGCAGGAAGGCGTCGAACTCGGCGATCGACATCGGCATGGGATAGGCGCCGGTGCGCGCCATCGCCTCCCGTGTCCGCGGTGCCTCGAGGATGCGGCCGCACTCGGCATGCAGCCGCTCCACCACCATCGCCGGCGTGCCGCGCGGCGCCATCAGGCCGAGCCAGATCGAGGCCTCGTAGCCCGGCAGCGTGTCCGCCACCACGGGAAGCTCCGGCAGCAGCGGGCTGCGCTGCTGCCCGGTGGTCGCCAGGCCGAGGACGCGGCCGCCGGTGATCTGCTCCCGCATCGTCGGAATGGCGTCGAACATCATCGGCACCTGGCCGCCGATCAGCGCGGTGCGCGCCTCGTTCGAGCCGCGGAAGGGGATGTGGTTGATCTCGATCCCCGCCATGGCGCGGAAGACCTCGCCGGCGATGTGGTAGGGCGTGCCGGGGCCGGAGGAGGCGTAGTCGATCTTCCCCGGCGCGGTCTTGGCCTTGGCGATCAGCCCGGCCACGCTGCTCACGCCGAGGGAGGGATGCACCGCCAGCACGTGCACTGCGATGTTGATGGCGGCGACCGGCATCAGGTCGCGCATCAGCACATAGGGACGCTGCGGCAGCAGCGTCTCGTTTGCCGTGTGGGTATTCGACATCAGCAGCAGGGTATGGCCGTCGGGGGCGGATTTCGCCGCCGCCTCGGTGCCGATGACGGCGCCGGCGCCGGGGCGGTTCTCGATCACCACCGGCTGGCCGAGCGCCTGGGACAGCGGCTCCGCGAGGGCCCGCGCCGCGACATCGGCCGAGCCGCCCAGGCCGAAGGGAACGATGACCCGGATCGGCCGGCTCGGCCAGGGGACCGGCCCAGGCGCCTGGGCATGGCCCGGGCCCGGCAGCGCGAGCAGGATGGGAAGGGCGAGGCTGTCCCGGCGGCGCATGGGCGGCAATTCCTTTTCGTTGCAAAGCAGAAAGTCGGACGTTCGTCTGCACGCAGGAGGCGCAGAGCGAGTACACGTTCAGGTCATCCGCTGGGATTGGCCGGCTCGGGGACCGCCTGGTGCAGTGCCGCGCGCCCGCCCTGCCGCAGGCCAGGAAAGGCACCCGCCGCTACTTGCAAATGCGACTGACTATTAGCGCTTCGAAGTACATCACGGAACCGTACGGAGCATGCGCGGCCTTCCCGGGCAACTCGTTGCTTCCACATTGCAGGAGCCATGCGGCAGCCGCGCGCCGACGATCCGTGCAAGGGTTGTCCAGCCGTCCAGATTTCCGCGCCATGCGTCATCAGAGCGAGATGTCCGGATTATTGACGCGCAATCGGTCGACTGTATCGGTGGCTGGACCGGGCCGACGCGTCCAGCGTCAGGCGTCCCTGTGCGGGAGGCCGGCCTGCCCTCCGAGCCCCTCGTTCAGGAACGTGCAGCATGGAATTCCGCAGCCTCGACGGCTCAGGCAACAACCTGGCCGAGCCGTCGACCAATGCCATCGACACCGCCTTCATCCGCCTTGCCGATCCGGTCTTCGCCGATGCCGATCGTGGCCTGGTAGCGGGGCCGAACCCGCGCGTGATCAGCAACGTCGTGGTCGGCGAGGGCGACGCAGATATCCCCAACCCGCAGGGCCTCTCGGGCATGATGTATGCCTGGGGCCAGTTCATCGACCACGACATCAACCTCACCGCCGACAGCCGCACCGCCGAGCCGATCTTCATCACCATCCCGCAGGACGATCCGACCTTCCCCGGCGGCGGCTTCATCCCGATGAACCGCGCCGCCGCGGATGAGTACGGCCAGCCGATCAACGCGCTCAGCGGCTGGCTCGATGCCTCGATGGTCTATGGCTCCAGCGCCGAGGTGGCGGACAAGCTGCGCGGCGAGGGTGGCCACATGCTGACCTCGGACGGCAACAACCTGCCGGTCGGGCTGATCGACCCCACCGGGGAGAACGGCTTCAGCACCGCGCAGATCGGCCACCTCGCGGGCGACGAGCGGGCGGACGAGAACCCCTCGCTGACGGGGCTGCAGACGCTGTTTGTGCGGGAACACAACTACCAGGTGGACCGGCTGCACGCGGCCGATCCCTGCCTTGACGGCGAGACGCTGTACCAGATGGCGCGGGCCATCGTGACCGCCGAGATCGCCAACGTCACCTATAGCGAGTTCCTGCCGCATCTCCTGGGCGACCTCGCCCCGGGCCCGTGGCAGGGCTACGACGCCTCGGCCGATCCGCGCATGGCCGTGGAATTCGCCGGCGCCGCCTACCGCTTCGGCCATTCCACCGTCTCGCCGGAGACCGAGAAGCTGGACGAGTTCGGCGAGCCGGGCGGCACCTCCGAGCTGCGCGACGCGTTCTTCCAGTCGCCCGACCTCTTCGCCGCCGATGGCGGGGCGGACGGGATGCTGCGGCACCTCTCGGCCGACCTGGCCCAGGCGATGGACGCGCGGCTGGTGCCGGACCTGCGCAATTTCCTGTTTGACCCGCCGGTCGGCATCGACCTCGCCGCCATCAACATCCAGCGCGGCCGCGACCTCGGCCTGCCGCACCTGAACGAGATGCGGGAAGCGCTGCACCTGACGCCCTACCACGACTTCGGCGAGATCACCGACGACGCCGGCACGGTGGCGGCGCTGCGGGACGTCTACGGTTCGGTCGACCAGGTCGATCTCTGGACCGGCGGCCTCGCGGAATCCGTCATGCCGGGCGCCTTCGTCGGCGAGACCTTCGGTGTCATCATCGCCGACCAGTTCGCCCGGCTGCGCGACGGCGACCGGCTCTGGTGGGAGAACCAGGGCTTCGATGCCGCGACCGAGGAGGCGATCCGCCACACCACGCTCAGCGACCTCATCCTGCGCAACACCGACACGCATTACCTGCAGGACGACGTCTTCACCTACTACGAGCGGCATGCCGAGGGAACGGAGGCGATGGAGCCGGACCTGCCGCAGCTCCTGATCCCGCCCGATGCCGTCCTGGCGTGACGTCCGGGGGGGGGGCGCGCCGCGCCCCCCCCCCCCGCCCGGCTCAGACGATCCGCACCGACATGTCCGGCAGCCCGGCGATTTTGCAGACCAGCACGTCGCCCCTTACCACCGGCCCGACATTCTCCGGCGTGCCGGAATAGATGATGTCGCCCGGCATCAGCTCGAAGGCCGCCGAGAGCTGGGCGATCTGCTCGGACACCGACCAGATCATGTGCTCGAGCGTCGCGTCCTGCTTCACCGTGCCGTTCACCGCCAGCGAGATGGCACCTTTGGTGAAATGGCCGACCTTCTCCACCGGATGGATCGGCCCGATCGGCGCCGAATGGTCGAAGCTCTTGCCGATTTCCCAGGGCTTCTTCTGGTCGCCCATGCCGCGCTGCAGGTCGCGCCGCGTCATGTCGAGCCCGACCGCATAGCCGTAGACGTGGTCGAGCGCCTTGTCCGCCGGGATGTCCCGCCCGCCGGACTTCAGCGCGGCGACCAGCTCGACCTCGTAGTGGTAGTTCTTGGTCAGCGCCGGATAGGGGTGCGCGGCGACGCTGCCGGGCGGCACGAACTGGATCGCATCGGTCGGCTTCTGGAAGAAGAAGGGCGGCTCGCGGGTCGGGTCGGAGCCCATCTCCCGCGCATGTGCCGCGTAGTTGCGGCCGATGCAGTAGATCCGCCGCACCGGAAAGACCTGCTCCGTCCCGACGATCGGGATGGTGGTGGCGGGCACGGCGAAGATCGGGGTGGCATTGGCGGCCAGCGCCGGCGCGGCGGCGAGGGTCGCCCCACCGGCAGCGGCAGTGCGGCTGAGGCCGCGGCGGGTGATGGGCATAGTGCTTGGTCCTGGGCGTTTCCGGGGGGCGGGATCATGCCCGACCCTGGCCGCCAGGCAAGCGCCCTCAGGGCACCCAGTCGGGCCGCGGCATCTCGAGGTAGGCATGGCGCAGGGCGGCGCTCCAGCCCTCCCGGATCAGGCGGAAATAGGCGTCGTCCTCGGTGATGCGCTTCCGCAGCGTCACCGCGAAGCTGTCGGTCCGGTAGACCAGCAGGTCCACCGGCATGCCGACCGTCAGGTTGGACCGCAGCGTGCTGTCCATGCTGATCATCACCAGCTTCACCCCGTCGACGACCGGCGTGTCGAAGCTGACCACCCGATCCAGGATCGGCTTGCCGTACTTGTGCTCGCCGATCTGCAGGAAGGGCGTGTCCGCCGTCGCCTCGATGAAGTTGCCCGCGGCATAGACCAGGAACAGCCGCGGCGCCTCCCCGGCGATCTGGCCGCCCAGCATCAGCGAGATGTCGAAGCGGACGTCCTGCGCCTGCAGCGCCGCGCCATCCGCCTGGAAGACATCCCGCACCGCCTGGCCAACCAGCTGCGCCGCGTGGAACATGTTGCCCACGGTCCGCAGCGTGTGCCGCGCCCCGTCGAAGCGGACGCCCTCCTGCAACCGGTTCCAGACCGCCTGGGTGATCGCCAGGTTGCCGGCCGAGAGCATGGCCAGCACCCGTTCGCACGGCACTTCCTCGACCTGCATCTTGGAAAAGACCGAGATGTTGTCGACGCCCGCATTCGTTCGGGTGTCGGAGAGCAGGACGATCCCCTCCCGCAGGTAGAGTCCGACGCAATAGGTCATGCCGCGCTCCCGCTTCCATGACGGCGATATAAGGCATTTCGCAGCAGGGTTCCTCCCGGATGTCTCATTTCACCCGGCTCGCGATCCGTGGCCGATGGGCCTGCATCCGACCGCGCGCCGGCGCGTTCGGCGGCAGACCCATGGAGTTCCACCGGAATGCTCGACGGCAGCCTGTCAGGCGCGCGCCGCCCCTTCTCCATGCTGCGCGACATGCTGGACAACGAGGCCGCCGGAGGCCTGGTCCTGATGGCCGCGGCCGCGCTAGCCTTGGTGCTGGCCAACTCGCCGCTCTCGGAAGCCTATTTCGGCGCGCTGCACGCCCATCTCGGCCCGCTTTCGGTCCAGCACTGGATCAACGACGGGCTGATGGCGATCTTCTTCCTGTTCGTCGGGCTCGAGATCAAGCGCGAATTCCTGGATGGCCAGCTCGCCAGCTGGCCGCGCCGCGCCCTGCCCGGCATCGCCGCGGCGGGCGGCATGGCGGTGCCGGCCCTGATCTATGCCGCCTTCAACTGGAACGACCCCGGCACCCTGCGCGGCTGGGCCATTCCGTCCGCCACCGACATCGCCTTCGCCCTCGGCGTGCTGTCGCTGCTGGGTGACCGGGTGCCGAGCTCGCTCAAGGTCTTCCTCGCGGCGCTGGCGATCATCGACGACCTCGGCGCCGTGCTGATCATCGCCGTCTTCTATACCGGCAGCCTGTCGGTGCTGGACCTTGGCCTCGCCGCGGTGGTCGTCGCCGCCCTGGTTGGGCTGAACCGAGCGGGCGTGCTGCGGCTTTGGCCCTACCTCCTGCTGGGGGCGGTGCTCTGGGTGCTCGTGCTGCGCTCGGGCGTGCATGCGACGATCGCCGGCGTGGCGCTGGCGCTGACCATCCCGCTGCAGGCGGCGCCGGGCCGGCCGGATGCCATGGACGCCTCGCCGCTGCACCGGCTGGAACACGGGCTGCACCGCTGTGTCGCCTTCCTCATCGTGCCGGTCTTCGGCTTGGCCAATGCCGGCCTGTCCTTCGCCGGGCTGACCAGCGAAGCCCTGGTCGACCACTTGACGCTCGGCGTCGCGCTCGGCCTCGTGGCCGGCAAGCTGATCGGCGTCTTCGGCAGTGCGGCGCTGGTGATCCGGCTCGGCCTCGCCGACCTGCCGATGGGCGCGGGCTGGCTGCAGATGGTGGGCGTCTCCCTGCTCTGCGGGATCGGCTTCACCATGAGCCTCTTCATCGGGATGCTGGCCTTCGCCGGCGACCCGCTGCTGCAGGACGAGGTGAAGGTCGGGATCCTGCTCGGCTCGCTCGCCGCGGGGCTCGCCGGCTGGGGCGTGCTGCGCGTGGCGCCGCGCGAGGTGCCGGCGCCGCGGCGCCGGTAGGCCGGGGAGAAGGTCGTCTCCCCGGCCCATCCTCCCCTTCCCGTGCCTCCTCCCACTTCCCGTGCCGAGGGCTCAGGGTTTGATGTAGAAGGCGTCGATCTCGGCGCCGAGCTCGGCGGTGCGGGTGATCATCCCCGTCAGGAATTCGTGCAGGCCTTCCTCAAGGATATCGTCGATCCGGCCATAGCGCAGCTGCGCCTTCAGCAGCCCGGCCTGGCGGTGGCATTCGCCCATCCGGCCGCCCTGGCCGATGCCGATCGCCTCCAGCGTATCCGCCACCTCGGCATGGCAGGCGGCCAGGCTGCGCGGCAGCTCCGGCCGCAGGATCATGAGCTCGGCGATGCGGCGGGCGCTCAGTCGCTCGCGGTAGACCCACTGGTAGGAGCGCAGCGCGGAAACTGAGCGCAGCACCGCCTGCCACTGAACGTAGTCCACCGCGCCCTCCTCGCCCGGGGCGAAGAGCTCGTGCTTCACGTCGAGCAGCCGGGCGGTGTTGTCGGCACGCTCCAGCATCGTGCCGAGATGCACGAAGCGCCATGGCTCGTTGCGCAGCATCGTGTCGTGCGCCGCGCCATTGAACAGCGTGACGCGGTCCTGCACCCAGCCGAGGAAGTTCGGCAACTGCTCGCCCTCGGTCGCCTCGGGCGCCAGGTTCCGCAGGTGGTTCCAGCTGTCGTTCAGCGCCTGCCACATGTCGACGGTCAGCGCGGTGCGCACCGCGCGGGCATTGCGCCGCGCCGCCTCGAAGCAGGACAGGATGCCGGAGGAATTGTCAGGGTCGAAGACCAGCCAGTGCACCACCGATTCGGCGTTCGGCGTCTCGTATTTACGGTAGAAGCCTGCATCGCCGCCGGAAGCGGTGAGCAGCGACCGCCACTCCGCCACCTCGTCGCCCAGCCGGGCGGAGATCGCCGCCATGCGGGAGGCGACGGCAAGCCCGCGCGCCACGTTGCCGGCGCGCTCGGTGTAGCGGGCGAGCCAGAAGAGGTTGTCGGCGGTACGGCTGAGCATCAGGCGCCGGCCGTCTGCGACTGCGACTGGACCTGCCCGCTGTCGGGACCCTCGTCCTCGAGGATCCAGGTATCCTTGGTGCCGCCGCCCTGCGAGGAGTTCACCACCAGCGAGCCGTCCTTCAGCGCCACGCGCGTCAGCCCGCCCGGGACGATCCGGATCTCCTTGCCCGAGAGCACGAAGGGCCTCAGGTCGACATGCCGCGGTGCGATGCCCTGCTCGACCACCGTCGGGCAGGTCGAGAGCGCGAGCGTCGGCTGGGCGATGTAGTCGCCGGGCCGCGCGAGGATGCGGGCGTGGAACTCCTCGCATTCCGCCTTCGTCGCGTGCGGGCCGATCAGCATGCCGTAGCCGCCGGAGCCCTTGGCCAGCTTCACCACCAGCTTGTCGATGTTGGACAGGACGTACTTGCGGTCCTCGTCGCGTTCGCAGAGGAAGGTGGGAACATTGGCCAGCAGCGGCTCCTCGCCCAGGTAGAAGCGCACCATCTCCGGCACATAGGGGTAGATCGCCTTGTCGTCGGCGATGCCGCCGCCCGGCGCATTGGCCAGCGCCACGTTGCCCGCGCGATAGGCCTCCATCAGCCCGGGCACGCCGACCAGGCTGTCGGGCCGGAAGGCCTCGGGATCGAGGAACTCATCGTCGATCCGCCGGTAGATCACGTCGACCCGCTTCGGTCCGGCGGTGGTGCGCATGTAGACCACCTTGTCCGTGACGCAGAGGTCGGCGCCTTCCACCACCTCGACGCCCATCTCGTCGGCCAGGAAGCAGTGCTCGTAATAGGCGCTGTTGTAGGGGCCGGGGGTAAGGATCGCGACCGCCGGATGCGCGCCGGCACGGGCGGGGGCGACCGCCTTCAGCGTCTCCAGCAGCTCCTCGGGGTAGCGGCCGACGGGCGCGATCTTGTGCCGGGCGCAGAGCTTCGGGAAGAGCCGCAGCATCGCTTCCCGGTTCTCCAGCATGTAGGAGACGCCCGACGGCGTGCGGCAATTGTCTTCCAGCACGTAGAACTCGTTCGGCCCGGTGCGCACCATGTCGATGCCGGAGATATGCGTGTAGACGCCACCAGGCGGCACGAAACCGACCATTTCCTGCCGGTAGCCCTCGTTCTCCAGCACCAGGGCGCTGGGGATCTTGCCGGCCTTCAGGATCTCCTGCTTGCCGTAGACATCGGCCAGGAAGGCGTTCAACGCCCGCACCCGCTGGCGCAGGCCGACCGAGAGCCGGTCCCATTCGCTGCGGGCGATGATGCGTGGGATGATGTCGAAGGGGATCAGCCGCTCCGGATCGCCGCCTTCGCCGTAGACGGCGAATGTGATGCCGATGCGGCGGAACAGCAGCTCCGCCTCGTGGCGCTTGCGGTCGAGCTGCTCGCGCGGCGTCGCGCGCAGCCAGCGCTCGATCTCGGCATAGGCGGCGCGGACCCCGTCCTCGGCGCGCATCTCATCGAATGCGGCGGTCTTGGCTGGCGACACTCGGCTGCGGTCCCCTGTTGCTTGGTCCGTGTAGGCCGAACCCAGCACGGAGCACGCCCCGCCTGCAAGGAGGCATGAGCAATGAATTGAGGCGAAGGGCAAGTCGCTGCCCATTACCTGACCAGCGGAGCGCCGTCATGCGGCAAATGGAAGGCAGCGGATCCCGACCGGGGCCTCGGGCTGGGCAGCGGCGGCGACCGCCCTATGCTGCCAGGGCGCAAGCGCGGGAGGAGACGGCGAGGCCATGCCGCAACAGGACGATACCATCACGGGTGCCGGGGCAGTCGCCGCGGCGCTGCAGGCGGCCGGCGTGCCGCGGCTCTATGGCGTGCCCGGCGGCGGCTCCAGCCTCGACCTGATCGAGGCCGCGGCGGCGCGCGGCATCCCCTTCGTGCTGGCGCGGCAGGAAACCGCCGCTGTCATCATGGCGGCGACCGAGGCCGAGCTGTCCCACCGTCCCGGCGCGGTGGTGGTCACCCGCGGTCCCGGGGTCGGCAATGCGGCCAACGGCATGGCCCAGGCCTCGCTCGACCGTGCGCCGCTGCTGCTGCTGGCGGATGGCTTCACCGGGGCCGAGCGGGCCTATGCCAACCACCAGTTCTTCGACCATGCCGGCATGCTGGCGCCGGTGACCAAGGCGGCAGCCCGGGCGGTGGAGCCGGGCGGCGCGCCGGGCGCCATGGCGGCGACGCTGCTCGAGGCATCGCTCGCCGCGCCGCGCGGCCCGGTGCTGCTGGAACTGTCGGCCGGCACCGCGCGGGCGCCGGCGGCGCCCCTGCCCGCGACCGCCCT
>NZ_SMSJ01000067.1 GCF_004355005.1 Dankookia rubra | reverse complement strand
TCCTCGCCCTCGCGGCCATTCGGCGCGCCGCGACCGCGACGGCCACGCCGGCGGCGGCGCTGCGCCTCGCGCGCGGCCTCGGCTTCGGCATCCGACAGGCCCTCGGCCTCGCCCGCGGCGGCGAGGGCCGGCCCTGCCTCGGCATCGGCCGCCAGCGGCTCGGTGCCGGTCCGGTCGTCGGCCGCCCGGTCGTCCGCGGCCTCGTCCTCGGCGGCCTGGTCGTCGGCAGCCTGACCGTCGTCCTCATCGCCCTCGGCATCCTCGCCCTCGCCGGCGGCGTCCTGGGCGGGGCTGCCATCCGGTCGGGTGCCGTTGCCGCCACGCCGGCGGCGCCGGCGGCGGCGGCGGCGGTTCTCGCGTTCCGCCTCAGTCTCGCCCTCCGGGTTGGCCAGGGCCTCGGCATCGGCCTCGGCGGCGTCCACCGCCTCGGGCTCTTCGGCCTCCTCGGGCTCGGGTTCCGG
Organism: Dankookia rubra; assembly: GCF_004355005.1. Taxonomy (GTDB): domain Bacteria; phylum Pseudomonadota; class Alphaproteobacteria; order Acetobacterales; family Acetobacteraceae; genus Paracraurococcus; species Paracraurococcus ruber_A. The sequence goes on along the minus strand of NZ_SMSJ01000067.1, from coordinate 27,953 downwards.
CGCATAGTCCATGCGCAGGGCGGCCGGGCCGGTCTCGATCGGCCGGCCCGGATCGGCGGCGCGCAGCTTCTCGACCCGGAGGGTCGGCGGCAGCAGGGTGTCGTCCGGCTCGAAGACCACGGCCATGCCGAAGCGGGCCTCGATCTGCGCCAGCTTGTCGCGCTTGCGGTTCAGCAGGTAGAGCGCGACCGTGCTGTGGACATGCACCGCGATCTCGGCGGCGCGGCGCTTGGCGCCCTCCTCCTCGATCGCCCGCAGCACCTGCAGCGCGCCGCTCTCGATGCTGCGGACCTGGCCGCGGCCCTGGCAATGCGGGCAGGTGACGAAGGTGGTCTCGGTCAGGCTGGGGCGCAGCCGCTGGCGCGACATCTCCAGCAGGCCGAAATGGCTGATCCGGCCGACCTGGATGCGGGCGCGGTCGAAGCGCAGCGCCTCCTTCAGCCGACGCTCGACCATCCCGTCATGCTTCGACGACTCCATGTCGATGAAGTCGATGACGATGAGGCCGGCAAGGTCGCGCAGCCGCAGCTGCCGGGCGATCTCGTCCGCCGCCTCCATGTTGGTGCGGAAGGCGGTGTCCTCGATGTGCCGCTCGCGCGTCGAGCGGCCCGAGTTGACGTCGATCGCGACCAGCGCCTCGGTCTGGTTGATGACGATGTAGCCACCGGAGCGGAGCTGCACGTTCGGCGAATGCATCGCGTCGAGCTGCTGCTCGACCGCATGCCGGGCAAACAGGCCGCCGTCGCGGAACAGCTGGATCTTGCGGGTCTGCTGCGGCATCAGCATTCGCATGAACTCGCGCGCCTCGCGGAAGGCGTCCTCGCCGTCCACCAGCACTTCCTCGACGTCGCGGGAGAAGACGTCGCGGATGCTGCGCTTGATGAGGTCGGCTTCCTCGTAGATCAGCGCCGGCGCCGTCGACTGCAGCGTGCGCTCGCGGATGTTGTCCCAGAGCCGCAGCAGGTATTCGCAGTCGCGGCGGATCTCGGGCTTCGGCCGCTGCGCGCCGGCGGTGCGGACGATCAGCGACATGCCCTGCGGCAGCAGCAGCTCGTCGATCACCTCGCGCAGCCGCTTGCGGTCGGTCGAGGAGGTGATCTTGCGGGAGACGCCGCCGCCGCGCGGCGAGTTCGGCATCAGCACGGAAAAGCGGCCGGCCATCGAGATGAAGGTGGTCAGCGCCGCGCCCTTGGTGCCGCGCTCCTCCTTGACCACCTGCACCAGCATGATCTGCCGGCGGCGGATGACTTCCTGGATCTTGTAGTGGCGCATGAAGCGCGGCGTGGTGCGGCGCTCGCGCGTCACGTCCTCGGTGCCTTCGCCGCCGATGGTCTCGGGCGGCGGGGCCTCCTCCTCCTCGGCCTCGTCATGGCCGTTGCCATGCCCGTTCGCGGGGGCGTGGCCATTGGCCAGCGGGGCCTCGGCCTCGGGCGCTTCCAGCGGCGGCTGGTCGCCGGTGCCGCGCGCCATCGACGCCTGCGGCTCGGCCTCGGCCGCCGGGGCGGGTTCGGCCCCGGACTCGCCCGCGAGCGGGGCGCCCGGCTCAGCCGCATCCGCGACGGCGGCCTGCAGCTCGACCTCGAGGGCGAGCGGCGCGGCCTCGGCGGCGGCTTCGGCCTCCGGTTCCTCCGACCGGGGCTCCTCCTCCGACCGGGGCTCCTCGGCGGCGGTCTCCTCCGCCTGGCGCGCCTCGCCCGCGGCGGCGGCGCGGTCCATTGCCGATTCCGGCGGGGCGTCCTCCTCCTCGTCCTCCTCCTCCTCGCGCGCCTCGGCGGCCTGCATCTCGAGCAGGCGCTGCCGGTCGGCGACGGGGATCTGGTAGTAGTCCGGATGGATCTCGCTGAAGGCGAGGAAGCCGTGCCGGTTGCCGCCATACTCGACGAAGGCTGCCTGCAGGCTGGGCTCCACCCGGACCACCTTGGCCAGGTAGATGTTGCCCTTCAGCGGGCGCTTGGTGGCGGCCTCGAGGTCGAATTCCTCGAGCCGGTTGCCGTCCAGCACCACCACGCGGGTTTCTTCCGCGTGGGATGCGTCGATCAGCATGCGCTTGGTCATCGAAGCGTTTGCTCCGCGCCACGCGGCACCTGGGTGCGGCGAGGCGGATCAGGGTGGCGTGACCCGGTCGAGGACGACTGCGCGGCGCGGGCATAAGGCATGCGGCGGCGTCCCGTCCTCTTCCGGCGGGGCAGCCACGGGCTTCCGGCGCGCCAGGATCGGCGCGCGGCGGTCGCCCGGGACGGCGCCCCAGGTTCGTGCCCACGCGCCAAGCGCGACGCCCGCAGGAAGCGGGTGAAGCGGCGTCGGTCACGCTGGCACCTGGGGCAATCCCGATCATGTCAGGGACTGCCAAGGATCTTGGCGCGACAGGTCCCGCGGGGACGGAGACGGGCGAGCCGGACCTGCCCATTGGGGCGGTACCCGGCTAGGCGACCCGGCGAAACGCGGATGCGGCGAATGACCGCGATCCCATGCCAGGCCTGTGCCGCGCGCCGCATCGGCAACCCCCCAGGAATGGGGCCCCAAGAGGATGGGGATATGGTCTGCCGGCGCGGCTGCGCCCAAATCTCCGCCGGCAGCGGGCGCCGCCGGGGCGAACCACCATAGGCGACCGGCACGGCGTTCCACAAGGCCGGCATGCATCGACGTGGCATCGACTCGCGCCGGGCTGCTACAGCCTCGGGCGCATCGTCGGGGGAGGATGCGGCGATGCGGTGGTTTCTGGCCAGGCCAGGGGACGGACCAAGGGATGAACCAGGGGAAGGGGCCAGGACGATGGGGGTGACCCCGGACCGGGGGCGGCGGCCGCTGCTTGCCCTGGCGGCGGCGCTGGCGGCGGGGCCGGCCCAGGCCGCCCGGCGGCCGTCATCCTGGCTTTCCCTCAGGGTTGAGCGAGGCCGGACGCTCATCACCCTCGCCCTGGACCGCCCGACCGCCTGGCGGCTGACCGCGCTCGACGGTCCGCCGCGGTTGCTGGTCGACCTGCCGAACCTGCCCTGGCGTGGCCCGGCGCGGCAGCCGGGAGAGGGGGTGGTCAAATCCCTTGAACGGCAGGGCAGCGGGTCGTCTCAACAGCTTGTGATTGTGCTCGCCGCGCCGGTGGGCCCGCCGAGCGCCGGCGTCACCGGCGGGCGACTGGTCCTCGGCCTGGCGCCGGGCCCGGCGGCCGGCTTCGCCCGGCTGGCGGATGGCCGCAACCTGGCCGCCGCCGCCCCGCCGCGCGGGCCGCTGCCGCTGGTCGTGCTCGACCCCGGCCATGGCGGCAAGGATCCCGGCGCGATCGGCGCCCGCGGCACGCAGGAGAAGCGGATCACCCTGGCCGCGGCGCTGGAGCTCAAGCGTCAGCTGGAAGCCGGCGGCCGCTGCCGGGTGGCGCTGACCCGCTCGCGCGACGTCTTCATCCCGCTCGGCGACCGGATCGAGCTGGCGCGGCGGCGGGAGGCGGCGCTGTTCCTGTCGCTGCACGCGGACAGCGCGCCGGGCGCGCGCGGCGCCAGCGTCTATACCCTGTCGGAAACGGCGACCGACAGCTTCTCCGCCGCCCTCGCCCGGCGGGAGAACGAGGCCGACCGGGCCGGCGGCCTGCGGCTGCCGAGCGTGCCGCCGGAGGTGCAGCGCATCCTGCTCAGCCTGATGCGGCAGGAGACCCGGGCGGGGTCGGAGAAGCTGGCCCGGCTGGCGGTGGCGGCACTCGAGGCCGAGGTGGCGCTGCTGCCGAACACCCACCGCCGCGCCGGCTTCGTGGTGCTGAAGGCGCCGGACGTGCCCTCGGCCCTGGTCGAAATGGGGTTCCTGTCGCACCCGCAGGACGAGGCGGCGCTGAACAAGGCCGCGCACCGGGCCCGGCTGGCGACGGCGCTGGCCGAGACGGTGCACGGCTTCCTCGGCGCGCGGGGCCCGGCGCTGGCGCAGGGCGGCTGACGCCCCTTGAAACGACTATTGTGCGGTGCAACATAACGGCTGGGAATAGGGAGGAACATCGATATGGAGTCCTCCCGCATGCTGCCTTTCCTGATCGGCCTCTCGGCCATCGCCTTCACCAACCTCGTCACCGACCACGCCGCCCGGCGTGAGGGCTTCAAGGAGCTGAAGGGCGGCTTGCACCTTTAAGACGGATCGCCCGAGGGTGCTGGCGCTTCAGGCGGCGGCCCGCAGCGCCTCGGCATCCCGGACCAGCCGTTCCAGCCGCGCCCGCAGGCTATGGGCGCGCACCACCTCCGCCCGGCCGGCGGCGGCGATCGCCAGCCGCTCGGCCTCGGCATGGCGGTAATGCGCCAGGATCTCGGCCAGCCGTGCCGGCTGGTCGGGCGGGTAGTAGACCAGGTGCCGGCCATCCTCGAACTGCGCCATGTTGCCGAGCGCCGAAGGGTGGTCCATGGCCGGCGTCACCAGCATGGTCCCGCAGGCCATCACCTCCGTTACCTTGGTGACCAGCAGGCGCGACCAGGCCGGCAGGTTCACGAAGACCTCGGTCGAGCCATAGGCCTCCGCCAGCAGGGCGAAGGAGCGGACGGGGTCGGGGTCGGAGACCGGCGCCATGCGGTCGAGCGGGATGCCCAGGCGCGCCAGGAATTCCACCCGTTTCGGATAAAGCGAGCCGAGGAAGGCCGCCGCGTGCCGCTTCGGCACGGGGCGCGGGGCGAAGAGCACGGTATCGGCACCGAAGGGCAGCCAGGTGCCGCCGAAGCGGGCGGCGTCCTGCACCGCCGGGAAGTAGTGCCGGTCGGCCAGGCCCTGGTAGCGGCCGAAGGGGAAGTCGCGGTCGTCCCGCTCGGCCGATTCGGCGTACCAGGCCGCCTTCGGCATCGGCAGCGCCGCCCAGTCCGTGCCGTAGTGCCGCAGCAGCAGGTCGCCATACCACTCGACCGCGCCGAGGATGATCAGGTCGGCCTCGCGCAGCGCCTCGACCGGCGGGGCACCGCGCTGCGGGTGGCCGCAATCCATGACCCGGTAGCCCATGGCGGCGAGCGTGACCGAGATGCCCTCGGCGCAGCACCAGGCCGAGCCGACCCGGGCGGTGCAGTGGAAGACGGCGATGTTGCGGATGGTCACGCCGGCACCGCCAGATGCTGCAGGGCGCGGTCGATCCCCGTTCGCAGGTTGATCCTCGGCCGGAAGCCGAGCTGTTCCTGCAGCCGAGTGCAGCCGGCCCGGGCGAAGACGCCTTCCGGCCGGTCGGACAGGCCGCGGATCTCGGGCCGCCAGCCGGCCAGCTCGGCGGCCATGCCGGCCAGGGTGGTGAAGCTGGTGAGGATACCGGTCGAGAGGTTGACCGCCGAGCCGTCCTCGATGCGGTCCAGCATCCCCAGCACGCCGCGGATGCAGTCGTCCACATGGATGAAGTCGCGCATCTGCTGGCCGCTGCCCCAGACCTGCAGCACCGGCGCGCCGCGCCGGTCCAGCACCCGGCGGCAGATGGCAGGGAAGGGGTAGGCGGCGTCCTGGTCCTCTCCGTAGCCGGAGAAGGGGCGGAAGCAGATCATCCGCAGCCCGTGCCGCTGATGCGCCAGCCGGGCCAGGTATTCGGCGGTCAGCTTGGCCCAGCCATAGGACATGTCGGGCAGGCCGATATCGCCGTCGAGGCGGATCATCTCCTCGGCCAGCAGGACGTATTCCTCCCGCCGCTGCAGCCGCACCGGATAGGCGGCGGAGGAGCTGAACACGGCGGAGCGCCCCGGCCTTGCCTCCGCCGCCCATTGGAAGAAGGCGGCGTCGATGCCGAGGTCGTCGGCCACCGCCAGCGGGTTGTTCTCGATCATCAGCCGGCCGCCGACCATGGCGGCCAGGTGGAAGGCAGCGTCGAAGCCGGGGCCGGGATTGCGGCGGAACCAATCCCGGCAGTCCTCCCGGTGGAAATGGAAGCCGTGGTAGTCGCGCGGCTCGAAAAGCGGCCAGCCCGAGGCCGGGTCCACCGCCCCGGTCAGCGGGCGGATGCTGTCGACGGCATGTACCTCATGCCCCTGCTCCAGCAGCGCGCGGGTGAGGTGCCGGCCGACGAAGCCCGCGGCACCGGTCACGAGCATCTTGCCCATGCGGATGGCCTTCTCCTGCGGGGCCTTTGCCCCGGCGGCATCCTGGCCACGCAGGGATGAAGGCCGGCTTAAGCGGCTCACCCGCCTGTGGTCGCCGCTGCAACGCCGGCAGTGTATGAGACCCTGACAATGCCCCCCTCCGACCCCCGACTCGATCCCGGCTTCGACCCGCCGTCGCCCGAGGCCGCCCCGCCGCCCCCGCCGCCCGCCCGCCGCGCGAAGCCGGAGAAGCCGCGCCGCCGGCGGCCCTCGCTGTTCGGCGGCGTCTTCCGGCTGCTCTTCACCCTGGCCGCGGTCGGCATCATCGGCGGCGCCGTCGCCGCCTTCGGGTTCTATCGCCACATCGCCGCCGACCTGCCGGACTATCGCTGGCTGGCCGACTACCAGCCCTCGCAGATGTCGCGCATCTATGCCGCCGACAGCCGCCTGCTGGCCGAACTCGCCGCCGAGCGCCGGGTCTTCATGCCGATCGAGGCGATCCCGAAGCGGGTCCAGGCCGCCTTCGTCAGCGCCGAGGACCAGCGCTTCTGGGAACACCACGGCGTCGACCCGCTCGGCATCCTGCGCGCCGTCGTCACGAACATCGAGCAGTACGGCAGCGGCCGGCGCATGGGCGGCGCCTCGACCATCACCCAGCAGGTCGCCAAGAACATGCTGGTCGGCGCCGACCGCACCATGATGCGGAAGGTGCGGGAGGCGATCCTGGCGATCCGGATCGAGGAGGCGCTGCCGAAGGAGCGCATCCTCGAGCTCTACCTGAACGAGATCTTCCTCGGCTACCAGGCCTATGGCGTCGCCGCCGCGGCGCAGGCCTATTTCAACAAGGGGCTCGACGAGCTGACGGTGGCCGAGATCGGCTTCCTCGGCGCGCTGCCCAAGGCCCCGAACAACTACAACCCGCTGCGCTACCCCGAGGCCGCGCGCGCCCGTCGCGACTGGGTGCTGGACCGCATGGCCGAGGACGGCGCCATCACGGCGCAGGAGGCCGCGACGGCGAAGCGCGAGCCGATCGTCCCCCGCCTGCTGCGCCGGCCGGAGGTCGTCCAGGTCGGCCAGCACTTCACCGAGGAAGTCCGGCGCGAGCTGATCAACCGCTTCGGCGCGGAGCAGACCACCGCGGGCGGACTCGTGGTGCGCACCAGCATCGAGCCGCCGTTGCAGGCCGCGACCGAACAGGCGCTGCGCGCCGGGCTGATGTCCTACGACCGCCGCCGCGGCGGCTGGCGCGGCCCGGTGGCGCGGGTCTCGACCGGGGCCGCTGACTGGATGCCGCAGCTGGAAGCGGTGCAGCGCCCCGGCGGCACGCTGCCGGAATGGCGCCTGGCCGTGGCGCTCGAGGTGCGCGACCGCGAGGCGAAGCTCGGCTGGGTGGAGCGCACCGATGCGCGCGCGCCGAGCCAACCGCGCACCGCCAGCCTCGGCATGGACGGCGTCGCCTGGAGCCGGAAAACCCTGCCGGAGAACCGCTTCGCGCCGATGCGGCGGATGCAGGACGTCCTCGCGGTCGGCGATGTCGTGACGGTCGAGGTGCTGCCCGGCGCCGCCGGCCGGCCGGACCGCCTGGCGCTGCGCCAGATCCCGCAGATCGAAGGCGCGATCGTGGCGCTCGACCCCAGCAACGGCCGGGTCCTCGCCATGGCCGGCGGCTGGTCCTTCGACAAGAGCCAGTTCAACCGCGCGACCCAGGCGCAGCGCCAGCCCGGCTCGTCCTTCAAGCCCTTCGTCTACCTGCCGGCGCTGGAAGCCGGGGTGCCGCCGAACCAGCGCTTCCTCGACGGGCCGATCGAAGTCATGACGCCGCAGGGCCCCTGGCGCCCCTCGAACTACAACGAGGGCAGCTTCAACGGCTATGTCAGCATCCGCACCGCGCTGCAGAAGTCGCTGAACCTGGTCACCATCCGGGTGGCGCAGGAAGTCGGCATGGCCAAGGTCTCGGAGACCGCGGCGCGCTTCGGCGTCATCGACAACATGCCGCGCTACCTCGCCATGGCGCTGGGCTCGGGCGAGACCACGGTGCTGCGGATGGCGGCCGGCTATGCCGGCTTCGCCAGCGGCGGCAGGCGCGTGACGCCGAGCTTCATCGACAGCGTGCAGGACCGCCGCGGCAAGGTGATCTGGCGCAGCGACCCGCGGGCCTGCCAGGGCTGCGACGCCGCCTCGCCGGGCGAGGAGCCGCCGGAGCTGGCCGATGCCAGGCCGCAGATCGCCGACCCGATCGCCGCCTACCAGATGACCAATATCCTCACCGGGGTGGTCCAGCGGGGCACCGGCACCGCCGCGGGGAAGGGGCTGAACCGGCCGATCGCCGGCAAGACCGGCACGACGAACGACTACTTCGACAACTGGTTCGTCGGCTTCACGCCCGACATCGTCATCGCGGTCTGGCTCGGCTTCGACGAGCCGCGGACGCTCGGCAAGGACGAGACCGGCGGGCAGAACGCGGCGCCGATCTTCCGCGAGGTGCTGCAGGCCGCGCTGAGGGATAGCCCGCCGGTGCCCTTCCGGGCGCCGCCAGGTGTCGCGCTGGTGCGGATGCAGGATGGCGGCGCGACGATCCTCGAGGCCTTCAAGCCGGGCACCGAGAACAGCGCGCGGCCGGTCGGCGGCGAATCCGCGGCCGGCGCGACGGCAGCCGGCGCCGAGCAGAGCCTGGGCGGCCTGTACTGAGGCAAGGCCGGGGAGGAGGCATCCTCCCTGGCCTTGCCTCTATTTCTGTGAGTCCGGCACCCGCCGCGCCGCGGCACCCGACTCAGAAAAGGGAAGGGTGGGGGCCGGGGAGGGAGCACCTGTTTCCCGCCCCGACCTAGCCATTGCCGAAGGGCCCCGGCGCCCCCGGCGCCAACTCCGCCACCACCTGCCGGAAGGCCTCGCGGTAGTCGGTCGTGACCCGCAGGTCGACGCCATCCTCCAGCGCATCGGCCGAGAGCCCCGGCCAGGGCCCGAATTGCCGCCCCAACCCGAAGCCGCGCGTCCCGCCGCCGCCGAAGGCGAAAACCGTCCCGGCCCGGCCATGGTCGGTGCCGCCGCTGCGGTTGGCCCTGAGCCGCCGGCCGAACTCGCTGGTCACCAGCACCGTCCAGCGCCGCGGCAGGTCGCGCAGGTCGGCATCCAGCGCGGCGAGGCCGCGGTTGAGCATGCGCACCCGGTTGTCGAACCGGCCGGCCTGGCCGTCATGCGTGTCCCAGCCGCCGAGATCGACCGCCGCCGCGGTCAGGCCCGGCTGCAGCCTGGCGACCTGGGCGACGGTCGCCAGGCTGCGGCCGAATTCGGCGGCCGGGCCGTAATCCGCCCCGTTGGCCGGCGCATAGGGCTGGACTTGGCCCGCGGCATTGCGCGGCAGCAGCCGGTCGAGCCCGCGCAGGCTGGCCAGCGCCGACCGGCCCGCCTCGGCCACCGGGCCGCGCGCCTGCCGGTGCAGCGCCTCCAGCATCGCGGTGCCGAACTCGCCGCCCGGCATCTCCAGGCCCCGCGCCAGGCTCGGCACCGCCAGGCCGCGACGGGCGCCGATCAGCTCCGTCACCGCGCGGTCCTGGCCGGAGAGCGCGACCACCGGCGCCGCGCCGCCGGTCGCCTCGGCCCAGGCCGCCAGCCAGCCGGCATGGCCATGCGCCTCGCCCGACCTGCCCTGGCCCCAGCCCATGATGGACTGCGCCTCGAAATGGCTGCGGGTCGGCTGCGGCACGCCGGCGGCGGGCCAGATCGCCATCCGCCCCTCGCGCCAGATCCCGGCCAGCGCCGCGGCCCCCGGGTGCAGGCGGAAATCGGTGCCCGGCACCGCGTCCAGCCTTTCCCCGGCGCGGTCGCCCTCGGCGGCATTCCGCAGCGTCGGGATCCGCAATTCGGTGAAGTCGCGGTCGTCCGCCGGGGAGAGGAAATGCATCCCGTCCATCCCGCCGCGCAGGAAGACGAGGATGAGCAGCGGCACCTCCCGCGTCGCGGCGGGGTCGGCGAAGGCCATGCCGCGCAGGCCGGGAAGGGCGGTGGCGGCCAATCCGGCGCGAAGCAGGCCGCGGCGGCCGAGCAGCATCGTCATCGCTGGCTCCCTTGTCCCTCAGGCTCGCTGGAACGCCGGCGCCGCCAGCATCCAGCCGGCCAGCTCCGCCACCTCCGCCGGGCCGGGCCGCTCCGGCCGCCCGGCCGCGGCCCAGACCCCGGCGACGGTCTCGCCCACCGGCTGGCCGGCGGGACCGAGCGCCAGCCGCGCCAGCTGCGCCGCCACCGCCGCCACCGGCTGGCCGGCCATGCCCTCGAACAGGGGAGAGGCGCCGGTACCCAGGCCGTTGCGGGCCAGTGCCAGCAGCAGGTCCCAGCGGGTGCGGAGCGCGCCGGCGCCGTCGTATTGCACGGCATCGAGCGGCTGCCCGTCCGGCGCCGGCCAGCCGAAGGGCAGCTGGCCGGCCGCCGCCATCCGGCCGAACAGCGCCGCGCCGGGCACGAGCGGCACCGCATAGGCCCTCGCGGCGGCGGCCACCGCGTCCAGCGGCCGGCGCATCCGGCCGAGCCGCGGGTCGGCGATCTCCGGCCCCGCCAGGATGGCGCGGACCGTGCGGGCGATCTGGTCGGGTGCCGCCGGGTTGCCGCGGAACGCGGCCACGGCGCGCGCCACCGTGGCCTCCGGCGCCGGCTCCCCGACCAGCCAGCGCACCAGCTTGGTGCAGACGAAGCGGGCGGTGGCGGGATGCCCGGCCAGCGCGTCGAGCACCGCGCGGCCATGCGCCATGGCGCCGGCGAAGGGGTCGAGCGCCTGGCCGAGGAAACGCTTCTGGTACTGGTCGTGCCAGGCCTCGACGAAGGCGAATTCGCCGGTATCGGGCAGCCGCCGCGCCCCGTCGATCGACTGGCCCGCCGCCACGGACCAGCCGGTGAAGGCCCGCGCCGCCTCCCAGACATCGGCATCGACATAGCCGGCCGGCCGGCCTTCGGCGTCCCGCGGCACGTCCTTCGTGGTGCGGGCGGCGCCGAAATAGGCCGGGCGGCCGAGGGTGTGCAGCTCCAGCAGCTCGCGGGCGTAGTTCTCGTTCGGCGCGCCGGCGCGGGAGCTCTGGTTGTTGAGGAAATAGAGCATCGCCGGGGCGGTCGCCGTTGCCTCCAGCAGGGCGCGGAAGTTGCCGAGCGCCTCGCCGCGGATGCGCCGGTCGAAGTCGATGAGCGAGACGCTGACCTGCGAACCGGCGGCGGCATTGACCGAGAAATGGTCGAGCCAGAATTCCACCAGCCGCTCGCGCAGCTGCGCCGCCGCCTCCACCTTGCGGACCAGGGTGGCGGCCAGCAGCTCCTGCCGGCCGCGATCGATCTCGGGCGGCGCCATCGGCCGGTCCTGGCGCGGGTTGAAGCGGAAGCTCTCCCGCTGGGTCATGGCCAGCCGGGCCAGGGGCCGGTCTTCCTCCAGCGCCGGCCAGCGGCCTTCAACGGCGGCGTAGCGGATCGGCAGCCGGATCGCGGCGAGCCGCGCCTCGACCGCCGGGTCCTCGGCCGGCAGGCCGAGCTGGTGCTCGACCCAGGCGGGCAGGCCCTGCCGGACCAGGGCCTCGGCCTGCCCGGGCCGGGCGCCATAGGCGGCGCGGCCGAGGATGCGGTGCGCGGCATCCTGCGTGAGCACGGGGGTGAGCGCGGGGCCGGGTGCGGCCAAGGCAACCTCCTGGCGAAGTCTGGGGACGGGACCTTATCGCGTCGCGCCCGTCCTGGTCGAATGAAGTCGTGTGAAGGAATGTCGAGCTTCCTAACCGCGCGCCGCGCTGGACAGGCCGCCCGGGCTGCACTACCCGTCCGGCATGCGCGCTGATGCCGAATCCCTGAATGAGCAGATCACCGCTTCGGTGGCCCTGCTGAGGAGGCATCTTTGACTGGGATGCCGCCCTTCGCCGCCTCGACGAGCTGAACGCCCGGGCCGAGGACCCCACGCTCTGGAATGATGCCGCCGCGGCACAGGCCTTGATGCGCGAACGCGGCCGCATCGCCGACCAGGTCGAGGGCGTCCAGAAGCTCGAGCAGGCGGTCCGCGATTCCCTCGAGCTGGTCGAGCTGGCCGAGGCCGAGGGCGATGCCGCCACCGCCGATGCCGCCGTCGCCGATCTCGTGCAGCTGGCCGCCGAGGCCAAGCGGCGCGAGATCGAGAGCCTGCTCTCGGGCGAGGCCGACCAGAACGATGCCTATCTGGAAGTCAATGCCGGGGCCGGCGGCACCGAGGCGCAGGACTGGGCCGAGATGCTGCTGCGCATGTACCAGCGCTGGGCCGAGAAGCGCGGCTACAAGATCACCCTGACCGAGGAGAGCGCGGGCGAGGAGGCCGGCATCAAGTCGGCGACGGTGCAGGTCAGCGGCCCCAATGCCTTCGGCTGGCTGAAGACCGAGACCGGCGTGCACCGCCTGGTCCGCATCAGCCCCTTCGGCGGCAACGACAAGCGGCAGACCAGCTTCGCCAGCATCTACGTCTACCCGGTGATCGACGACAAGATCGAGATCGAGATCAACCCGGCCGACCTCCGCACCGACACCTTCCGCGCCTCCGGCGCCGGCGGCCAGCACGTCAACAAGACCGAATCGGGCGTCCGCTTCACCCATATCCCGACCGGCATCGTCGCCGCCTCGACCCAGGACCGCAGCCAGCACAAGAACCGCGCCATCGCCATGAACATGCTGAAGGCGCGGCTGTATGAGCTGGAACTGTCGAAGCGGGAGGCGGTGAGCGCGGGCATCGAGGCGGGCAAGACCGATATCGGCTGGGGCCACCAGATCCGCAATTACGTGCTGCAGCCCTATCAGCTGGTGAAGGACCTTCGCACCAACCTCGAGAAGGGCAATCCGGCCGCGGTGCTGGATGGCGACATCGACGAGTTCATGGCGGCCGCCCTGGCCGCCCGGGTCGGCGCGACGCGGTCCGAGGCGAGCGCGAACGCGCGATAGGGAGGCGGCGGCGATGGACCAGCTCGAGGCCTTCTGCCGCGCCATCCCGAAGACCGAGCTGCACGTCCACCTGCTCGGTGCCGTGCGGCCCGACACCCTCGCCGAATTCGCCAGGCGCCAGGGCGCCGGCTTCACGCCGGCCGAGGTCGAGGACCTCACCCGGCGCGACGCCAAGCCCAAGGGCGTGCTGCACGTGCTCCGCGCGCTGGAGCAGCGGATCCTGCGCGGGGCGGAGGACCTGGGACGGATCGCCTACGAGTATTGCCTGGCCGCCGCCGCCCAGAACGTCCGCCATGCCGAGGTCTTCTGGAACCCGACCGGCACCGCCCGCGACAGCCGCATTCCCTATGCCGCCGGCGCCGACGCCATCCTCGCGGGCTTCGCCGCGGCGGAACGGGACTGCGGCATCACCGCGCTGCTGATCCCCTCCATCGACCGCGAGGCGACGCCGGCCGAGGCGGTGGAGATGGTGGAATGGATGCTGGCGCACCGGCGCGACGGCATCGTCGGCCTCGGCATCGACTACCGCGAGACCGGCCGGCCGCCGGAGTTCTTCTGGAAGGCCTATCGCCTGGCGCAGCGCGGCGGCTTCCGGCTGACCGCGCATGCCGGCGAGTTCGGCTGCGGCTGGGAGAATGTGGAGACCGCGGTCGAGCTGCTGCAGGTCGACCGGATCGATCATGGCTATACCGCGATCGACAACCCGGCCTTCGCCGCGCGCTGCGCCGAGCGCGGCCTGCTCTTCACCGTGGTGCCGACCAACTCCTACTACCTGCGGACGCTGGAGCCCGGGCGCTGGGCGCAGGACCACCCGATCCGCCGCATGCCGGGGATGGGCCTGCGGATCCATCCCAATACGGACGACCCGCCGCTGCACCGGATCGACCCGGCGGGGTGCTGGCGGAAGATGGTCGCCGATTTCGGCTTCGGCGCCGACGACCTGCGCGGCTTCATGCTGAACGGGATCGACGGCGCCTTCCTCGGCGAGGACCGCAAGCGCGCCCTCCGCGCCGAGTTCAGCGCTGAATTCGACCGCCTGCGGGCGGCCCACCTGCCGGAGCCCGCCGCGTGAGGCGCCGCGCCCTGCTCGCCGCATCCGCGCTGCTGGCCCTGCCGGCGGCGGCCCGGGCCCAGGCTCAATCCTGGCCCGGGCGACCGGTCACCCTGGTGGTGCCCTTCGGCGCCGGCGGCAATGTCGATGCCCTGGCCCGGGTCATCGCCCCCGGCCTGTCCGCGCGGCTCGGCCAGCCGGTGGTGGTGGAGAACGTCCCGGGCGCCGGCGGTGTCCTCGGGGTCGAGCGGGTCGCCCGCGCCGCGCCGGACGGCCATGCGCTGGTGATGGGGGTGGAGGGGCCGATCTCCATCATGCCGAGCCTCAGCCCCGGCACGCTGCGTTTCGACCCGGAGCGGGACCTGGTCCCGGTTGCCCTGGTGGCATCCCTGCCGCTGGTGCTGATCGGCCGGCCCGACCTGCCGGCCGCCGACCTGGCGGCGCTGCTGGCGCTCGGCCGCGACGCGCCGGGCGGGCTGACCCTGGCGACCAGCGGCACCGGCACCATCCTGCACCTCTTTGCCGCGCTGCTGGCGCAGCGGAGCGGGGCGAAGCTGGAGCACGTTCCCTACCGCGTCGCCGCGCAGATTCCCGCCGACCTGGTCTCCGGCCGGCTCGACCTGGCGGTGCTGACGGTGACCAGCGCGGCGCCGCTGCTGCGTGAGGGCCGCGTGAAGGGCTACGCGGTCTCCGGCCCCACCGCCATTCCCGGCCTGCCGGGGGTCCCGCCCGCGGCGGCCCTGCCGGCGCTGCGCGGGATCGCGATGGAGGGCTGGCAGGCGCTTTTCGCCCCGGCCCGCACCCCGCCCGAGTGGGTGGCTCACATCGGCGCCGCGGTCGCGGACCTGCTGGCCGAGCCGGCGGTCCGGGACAAGCTGGACAATCTCGGGATGACCCCGGGGGCGCTTCCGCGCGAGGCGCTGCCGGGCTTCCTGGCCGCCGAGGCCGCGCGCTACGCCGCCATCATCCGCGACGGCAACATCCGGCTGGACTAGGACCCGCCCATCCGCGGAGCCTCGAGCCGCAGCGTCACGCCCTGGCGCACCGCCGGGTGCCGCAGCGCGACCTCGCCGCCGCGGACCGCCGCCTGCCAGCCGCAGCTGCGGGCATGGCGCACCAGCACCGCTGGTAGGGTGACGACGCCCTCCGTTGCCCGGCGGCTCGACACCAGGACGCGGTCGGCGGCGAATTCCACACGCCAGCCATCGCGCTGGGCCATGCGGAGCAGGGTGGAGAGGACCGACCAATCGGTCCGGTCGAATGCGGGCTGCATGCGACCAGTCTAAAGGCAAGCCGAGTGCTTCGTTGCGCGCCGCGCGCAAACGTGTGCGTTGCGCGCCTCACGAGCGCGCCGTTCACGGATCACCAAGTTGTTTGCCGCCTATTCCGCCAGGGTGCATGACGCCACCCGCGAAGCCGGATGTTGCCGAGCGGTCCAGGGCAGCCGTCCGACTCGGATTCGCAGATTGTATGACAACGCAGGATGCGTGCCGGATGCGGGCCTTGTTCGTTCACCAGAATTTCCCGGCGCAGTACCGCCATGTCGCGCCGGCCCTCGCGCGGCGTCCGGATACCCAGGTCCTCGCCCTTGGGGAGAATGCGGCGGAGCCGCTGCCGGGTGTCCAGCACCTGCGCTACAAGGCGCCCCCCGCCGGCGCCGAGGGCACCCACCGCTACCTGCGCCGGCTCGAGAACGCGACCTTCCGCGGCCAGCAGGTCGCCCGCGCCGCCCTGGCGCTGAAGGACCGCGGCTTCAGCCCCGACCTGGTCTGCTGCCATCCGGGTTGGGGGGAAGGGCTGTTCCTGCGCGACGTCTGGCCGGATGCGCGGATGCTCTTCTACTACGAATACTACTACGCCTCGGCCGGCGGCGATGTCGGCTTCGACCCGCCCGGCGAGCCGCTGCAGATTGACGACGCCTGCCGCGTGCGGATGCTGAACGCCAACCACCTGCTCTGCCTGCAGGTCTCGGACTGGGGCCATACCGCGACGCGCTGGCAGCACAGCCGCTTCCCCGATTGGGCGCGGGAGCGCCTGTCGGTGGTGCATGAAGGGGTCGATACCGAGGTCATCCGCCGGCTGCCCGGCCCGGAATTCGCCCTGCCCGACGGCCGCGTCCTGCGCCAGGGCGACGAGGTGGTGACCTTTATCGGCCGGGGCCTCGAGCCGTACCGGGGCTTCCCGAGCTTCATGCGCGCGCTGCCGGCGATCCTCGAGCAACGGCCGGCGGCGCAGGTGGTGATCGTCGGCGGCGACGACCCGCATTACGGATCCAAGCCGCGGGAGGGCGGCACCTGGCGGGAGATCCTGCTGGCCGAGCTGGGCGGGCGGCTCGACCTGTCCCGGGTGCACTTCACCGGCAAGATCCCGCATGCCGCGCTGCAGGCGGTGCTCAGCATCTCCTCGGCCCATGTCTACCTGACCTACCCCTTCGTGCTGTCCTGGTCGATGCTGGAGGCCATGGCGAACGAGGCGCTGGTCATCGGCTCCGCCACCCCGCCGGTGCAGGAGGTGATCGAGGACGGCCGCAACGGGCTGCTGGTCGACTTCCACGCCCCGGAACAGGTCGCCGCGGCGGTGGTCAAGGTTCTGGCAAGGCCGGAGGCCTACCGGGAGCTGCGCCGCGCTGCCCGCCGCACGATCGTCGAACGCTACGACCTGCAGCGCCGCTGCCTGCCGCAATTGCTCGACCTGATCGACCATGTTGCGGCGGGGCGGCGGCCGGCGGCGGAGCCGGGCATGGGCCAGAGCATGACTGAGAACATGGCCCAGGCCGGCGGACCGCCGGGGTGAGGCTGCCATTGTTGCGGCGCAGCGAGGCCAGATTGTCGCCCGCTGCCGCATCCTGTAATCGACTTCGTGATAGGCAAAGGGCGGGTTTGCAGTGATCGTTCCGGTGATCCTTTCGGGTGGCACGGGCACCCGTCTTTGGCCCTTGTCGCGGGAGGGCTACCCGAAGCAGTTCTGGCCGCTGGTCTCCGACCAAACCATGCTGCAGGAAACCGCCGGCCGCGCCCGCGGCACCGCCTTCGCCCCGCCGCTGGTGGTCTGCAACGAGGCGCACCGCTTCCTGGTGGCCGAGCAGCTGCGCGAGGCCCGGATCGACGGCGGCCGCATCCTGCTGGAGCCGGCAGGCCGCAACAGTGCCCCCGCCATCGCCGCCGCCGCCTTGCTGCTGCATGCCGAGGCGCCGGATGCGGTGCTCTGGCTGATGGCGGCCGATGCGGCGATCGCCGACCTGCCCGCCCTGCACGCCGCCCTCGACCTGGCGGTGGTCGCCGCCCGGGCCGGCCAGATCGTCACCTTCGGCATGAAGCCGACGGCGCCCGAGACCGGCTACGGCTATATCGAGGCCGGCGCCGACCTGCCCGGCGCTCCCGGCGTGCAGCGGGTGGCCCGCTTCGTCGAGAAGCCGGACGCCGCCAAGGCGGCGGATTTCGTCGCCGGCGGACGGCATCTCTGGAACAGCGGCATGTTCGTCGCCACCGCCGCGACCCTGGTCGCCGAGCTGGAGCGGCATGCGCCGGAGGTGCTCCGCAGCGTCCGCCAGGCCTTGGCCGAGGCGACCCGCGACCTCGACTTCGTCCGGCTCGGCGCCGCCGCCTTCACCACGGCCCCGGCCATCTCGATCGACTACGCGGTGATGGAGAAGACCGGCCACGCCGCCGTGGTGCCGGCCGATATCGGCTGGTCCGACCTCGGCTCCTGGGCCGCGATGTGGGAGGTCTCGGCCAAGGATGCCGGCGGCAACGTCGCCCAGGGCCCGGTGGAACTGGTGGACAGCGGGAACTGCTACGTGCGGTCGGAGGGCATCCTGACCGGCATCGTCGGCCTGCGCGACACCGTGGTCATCACCACGGAGGACGCCGTGCTGGTCATGCCGCGCGACCGGGCGCAGGACGTGAAGCTGCTGGTCGAGCAGCTGCGCCGGGCCAGCCGCAAGGAGGCGACCGAGCATCGCCGCATCTACCGCCCCTGGGGCCATTACGAGGGGCTGATCCAGGGCGACCGCTTCCAGGTGAAGAAGATCGGCGTCCGCCCCGGGCAGAAGCTGTCGCTGCAGAAGCATTTCCACCGCGCCGAGCACTGGGTGGTGGTGAACGGCACCGCCATCGTCCACCGCGACGGGGAGGAGATCCTGCTGCGGGAGAACGAGAGCGTTTACCTGCCGCTCGGTTGCGTGCACCGGCTGGTCAATCCGGGCATGATTCCACTGACCCTGATCGAGGTGCAGTCGGGCGCCTATCTCGGCGAGGACGATATCGTGCGGATCGAGGATACCTACGGTCGCGCGTGAAAGACCATCCTCGCCCGCAACTAGGCCGGGAGATCCTCCTGGACCTTCGCACACGGATATGCAATTTTAAGCCATCAGCTTGAGCGGAGTCGCTTGTCTTGTCCGATACGCGCCCTAAGCGAAGTCTGGGCCGTACCGCAACTTTGGCGGTTCTCAGCCTCTGCATGCTAGGTGCCGCCGGTTGGCTGGCAATCCGGGAAACACCGGCGGCGCAGCGCATGGTCGAGACCATCAAGCCCTACGACCCCTTGCCGTAGCCGGTTGCCGCGGCGCCGCGCGCTTCCTGGCTGCCTTGGGGCCCTTCCTCCCTGCCTTGGGGGCGGGCGCGACCTGCGCCTTGGCGCCGATGACCGCCAAGGTCGCCACCTTTTCGGCATTCAGGATGCCGGCCCCGCAGCGCGACCGGCTGGTCGGGTCGGTGCCCTGCGGCGTCGCGGTGTCCCGCAGCAGCACCCGCAGGGCTTCCGGCGCCATCTGGTCCCAGGGACGACGCGCCCGCGCCGCGGCGACCACCCCGGCGGCGACGCCGCAGGCGGCCGAGGTACCGGAATTATCCTCCCCGTTGAAAGGCACCAGCACCTCGCGGAACAGCGTCGGGGCGCAGAGGTCGGGCTTCGCCGCCGCCAGCGTCCCCGGCCCCTCGGCCGAATAGCCGACCCAGAGCCCGTCCGAGCGCACCGCGCCGACGGTCAGCACCTGGGGGTGCGAATTCGCGCCGTGGATGCTGCGCCCCGGTCCGCGGTTCAGCGGGCCGCAGCGCATCGGCGGGCAGAACTGGCCGCAATTGCCGGCGGCGAAGACCTGATCGACCCCCTTTCCGTCCAGCGCCGCGACATGCCGGTTCAGCGCGTGGTCGATGTTGCGGGCGTAGTTCAGCGGGTTCGGCGGCGGCACGTCCTGGCTGGTGTCCCAGACCCCCCAGGCATTGACCAGGACCCAGGAGCCCGAGTCGGGATTCTGCTTGCGGTGCTCGTCGATCGTGTCGATCAGCTGGCCGAAGACGACGTCGGCATAGGCCAGGAAACTGCCGAGCTGATCGATCTGGTCGGGCAGCAGCGGGCAGTCCCAGAGCTTGACATTCGCCGGCTCGACGAAGGCCAGCGCATTGCGGGCGACCATGGCGGCGTGCCGGCCGGTCCCCTGGAAGGGCTTGCGCGTCTCCTGTGTCGTGGTGTCGTCGATCGTCCAGCCGTCGCGGTCGCCGGGGAAGGGAAAATCCTTCGGCAATCCCTGGTCGATGATCACCAGGTTGACCCGCTTGTCACGCCGCGGGTCGCGCAGCCCGCCGGCGCGGATCAGCCGCTCGGCCTCCGCCCGGTCGCCGAAGAGACGCGGGCCCTGGGTGGGGCACCACCAGGATTGCAGCGCCATGGGCAGGTCGATCCCGGCCCGGACCGCCAGACCGGCCTGCTGCAGCTGGCGGACCAGCCGGGCGGCATTGTCCGCCGTGTCGGCGAAGGTCACCACCTCCTCGGACGCGGCAAGGCCGAGCGCCGCGAGCGCGCGCGGCAGCCGGACCCGCTCGGATGGCCGGTCGACGACGCGCGGGTCGGGGGCCTGCTCGCCGCGCTCGCAGCCGCGCCGGGCGATCTCCCGCACCTGCTGGCGCAACTCGTCGGAGTCGCGCGGCAGGCCGAGGCCCTTGGGGAAGGAGACGTAGAAGCGGATCTGCCGGTTGGGGTCCATGGGGTGCCTCCGGTCGGGTGGTCCCGCGCGGGGGGGGAAGGGCGCGCGGGCAAGCAGTCGCGCGCGGCTGGCCGCCTCGCGCGAAAGCGAGCGCCCTCGCTGCACCGCACCCTTGCCAGGAAGCGAAGCACGGTGGGACGGTGGCTTGGTATACAATCCCTCGTCACATGGATTTCTGCAGGTGTTGCCGGACCGGCCGAACAGGGGCGAAGACGCCGGCCGCGCCCTGGTGACGGCGCGGCCGGCCGCGGTCGCCTTCGCCGATATCGTCGGCTACTCGATCCTGATGGCGACGGAGGAGCGGCGGACGCATGAGCGCTGGATGGCGCTGCTGCGGACGGTGATCCAGCCGATCACCACGGTGCATTGCGGCCGGGTGGTGGATCTGCGCGGCGACGGCGTGCTGGCCGAGTTCGCCACCGCCGCCGATGCGCTGCGCTGGGCGCTCGACCTGCAGCGGACGATGCTGGACCACAACCGGACGGTGGCCGAGACCCCGCATATCGTGCTGCGGGTCGGCCTGCATGTCGGCGAGGTCCTGGCGCAGGACCGCAACATCTTCGGCGATGCGGTGAACATCGCGGCACGCCTGCAGGAACAGGCGCAGCCCGGCGGCATCGCGCTGTCGCAGCCGGTGCTCGACCAGGCGGATGCCAGCCTGGCGGGGGCGGTGGCCGCGGCGCGCGACCTCGGCCTGCTCGAGCTCAAGAACATCGCCCGGCCGATCCGCATCCACGCCATCGACACCTATGCCCAGCGCGTCGCCCTGCCGCTGCCGCGGCCCTCGCCGCACGCGCTGCCCTCGATCGCCGTGCTGCCGCTGCACAACCTCGGCGGCGACCCGGCCGACGACTACCTGGCCGACGGCGTGGTGGAGGACATCGTCGTCTCGCTCGCGGCGCTGCGCGAGTTGTTTGTCATCGCCCGCACCTCGACCCTGGTGTTCCGCGGGGCGGAGCCGGACCCGCGCCAGCTCGGCCGGGCACTCGGCGTCCGCTACGTGCTGATGGGCAGCATCCGCCGCCGCGGCCAGGGCCTGCGGATCTCGGTCCAGCTCTGCGAGACGCAGGGCGGCGGCACGCTCTGGGGCGATCGGATCGACGCCGGGGCGGAGCAGCTCTTCGAGGTGCAGGACGCCATCGTCCGCCGCGTCGTGGCCGGCATCGCGCCCAATGTCCGCAGCGCGGAACTGGCGCGGGCAATGCGGCAGCGGCCGGAAAGCTTCACCGCCTACGACCATACCCTGAAGGCGCTGGCCGGCATCCACAGCCTGTTCCACGACGTCTTCGACCAGGCGCGGGAGCACCTGGCGGCGGCGATGACCGAGGACCCGGACTTCGCCATGCCGGTCGCCTGGGCGGCGCGCTGGCACGGCCTGCGGGTCGGCCAGGGCTGGTCGCCCGATCCGGCGCAGGACAGCCGCGCGGCCAGCGCCCTGGCGCAGCGGGCGATCGAGCTCGACCCGCAGAATGCCCTGGCGCTGGCGACCTATGGGCACCTGCGGTCCTACCTGTTCCACGACTGCGCTTCCGGCCGGCCCTACCTGGACCGGGCGCTGGAGGCCTGCCCGAACAGCGCGACCGCCTGGGTGCTCTCGGGCGCCAACCTCGCCTATCTCGGCCGCGGGGCGGAGGCGGTGCGGCATGCCGAGCAGGGGCTGCAGCTGGCCCCCTTCGACCAGGGCCGGGCCTACCAGTACAGCTTCCTGGCGATCGCCCACTACGCCCAGGGCAGCTACGAGGAATCGCTGAAATGGGCGCGGCTCTCGGTCAGCGAGAACCCGTTCTACACCTCGGTCCGGCGGTCGGTGATCGTGGCGCTGGCCGGGCTCGGCCGGCTGGAGGAGGCGCGGGCGGAAGCGGCGCGGCTGCTGGAGCTCGAGCCGGATTTCCGCCTCGGCATATATGAGCAGGTGCGGCTGCCCTACGAGCAGGTCGCGCTGCGGCAGCGCTGCATGGAGCACCTGCGCGCCGCCGGGCTTCCCGAATAGTCCCTGGCGGGCGCCGCGACGCGCCGGCTGTGCGGCGTGGCACAGCGCCGCGGGGGCGGTCTCGTATGGGATGCGGGGCGGAATGCAATCTGCCGGAACCGAGGAGGCGAAGATGGGCGCGGGCGCGGTGGGGCCGTTCGACGGCATGGACGGCATGGACGGCATGGATGGGATGGACGGCATGGACGGCATGGTCGCCGCCGCCGCGGGCCCCACCGGCAGCTGGGCCCAGCCGCGGCCGATCGGCCTGTCCCCCTTGCCCTTCGGGCCGGGCGAGCTGCGCCAGGGCAGCGGCTGGCCGCCGCGCAACATCCTGGATCCCTGGCCGCCGCGGGCGGCCGGGACGCCCTGGCCGGACCGCGCCTGGACCTCCTACCACCACAGCATCACGGTCATGGCGGAGTTCGTTGCCTACCGGCCGGTCGGCGGCGAGCCGCCGGCCTGGGATGCGGTGCTGCCGAACCTCGCCGACCCCTGGGCCGACGGCGCCGTCCCGACCGAGCCGCAGGTGACGGATTCGACTCACTTCAAGGCGCTGCTCGCCCGCCGGGCCAAGGCGGAGGATCCCGCCCTGGTGCTCACCGATCCGGCGACGGTCGAGCGCGGCCTCGCCTCCGAGATCGAGGAGCTTGCCCTCCTGATCGATTTCCGCCCGGCGACCCTGGCCGAGGCCTCGGTGCAGGCCAGCCACATCCTGCGCTACTTCGAGGGCGTGCTGAGCTTCAACGCGGCGAGCCACCCGGCAACGGTGCGCCTGGCGGCGGCGGCGCAGCGGGTCGCCCAGTTCCAGGCGGTCTACTTCAAGAACATCTTCCGCCGGACGCGGCCCTCGATGGTCTCGCCCCGACTCCTGCCACCGGTCGACCCGCCCGGCCATCCATCCTACCCGAGCGGCCATGCGACCGAAGCCTGGATGATCGCGCTGATGCTGGAGCAGGTGATGCCGCGCGTGGTGACGGTGCCGCGGCTGCCGGGCGGCGCGGCCTACCCCGCCGTCAACCGGCCGCTGCGGCGGCTGGCGGCCCGCATCGCCCGGAACCGGGAGATGCTTGGACTGCATTACCCCAGCGATTCGGCGATCGGGCAGAGCATCGCCGAGGCGTCCTTCCCGATCCTGCTGCGTTGCCCGAGCCTCGGCGTCGTGCCGGCCCGGACATTCGACGGCAACGGCGATCCGGTGAAGATCCCGGACCCTGGCCGCGACGCAGACGACCTGCTGAACGGGGCACCCGCGGGGCTGGTCGGGGCGGCACGGCAGGAATGGGGCTGGCCGTAGCGGGCCGCGGCGGCGGATGGGCTAGCGCCCGGCGGCGCCACATCCCGCGGCCCGCCCCCGGTCCGGCAGGCCGGGCTGCCGCCGGGCAGGCCGGCTTTCCGCCAGGCGCGGATCCCGTTCAGCGAAGGTGGATGGCAGGAGCCCGAAGCGGGCACTCATAAGCACGAAGGTTTTCGATATACGTTTTTCCCGCGATCCGACCCCCTCCCGACTGGCCTCGACGCTCCTGCAAGGGGATGAAACGCGTGGAACGTCGTGCAACGCTTCTCGAAGCCATCGCGCTGCCGCTGCTCGCCTCCTGCCGATCGGTGGATGCCGAGCAGACCACGACCCTCAGCGCCGTCGTCGAAACCGTCGACCCCGCCTCGCGCGAACTCCTGCTGCGGGGCGGCGGCGGCGCGCAATCGGGCGACCCGCTGAGCATGGTCGTCAGCCCGAGGGTGCAGCGGCCTCAACCAGGTACTGCCGGGCGACGGGGTGACCCTGCGCTGCTACCGGGCGCTCGCGGCCCAGGCCGTCACCCCGTTTTCGCGCAGCAGCCAGCCTTTCGAAAATGTCTCGGTGGACAGGCGCGAGACGGGCAAGCCGGCCCGGGGGGAGAAGTCACCCGGGTGCGGCGCTGCCGGGTGACCGTCACCGCCGTCGATTCCGCGACGAACTCCATCTGCTTCATCGGCCCCGACAACGTGCCGCGCAACGTCATTGCCCAGAAGCCGGAGGTGCAGGCCTTCATCCGCCGGTTGCGCCCCGGGAACGAATTGGGCTCGGTCTACGAGGAGGCGCTGGCGATCTCCGTCGAGCCGATGACATAGGGCAGCGGCCGTACCCTTGGCCGGTGCTGCCTCGACCCTTGTTCGGGGCCGGCGCGCACCGTGATTGGAGTGCCCTGGGCGCCCGTTACCAATCATGGGCCGTCCAACATCCGCGTCGCGGTCACGTCATGGCAGCCGGAGCCCTTATGCCGCCCGGTAGGTTTGGCCGGCGAGGGTTCGGGCGTGACGGAGCGCGGTTCGATTGGCCGGGATGGCTGGTGCCGGGTGAGGGGATCGAACCCCCGACCTTCGGTTTACAAAACCGCTGCACTACCGCTGTGCTAACCCGGCCTGCCCCGCCTCATACCGCGCGGCCGCGGGCCGGTCCATCACGGGCTCGATCACGCGACGCGACCGCAGCGCCGCCGCCCCCCCCATCACTGCCAGCACGGTCACCGGCCAGGTGATGCGGCTCTGGTAGCGGCCATGCACGGCGGAGAGCGCGCCGGCCAGGAAGGCATTGCCCGCCACCAGCGCGAGGCCGAGGGCCGCGACCGCGAGCAGCGGCCCGCGCCGCGCTCGCCAGGCCAGCGCCGCGATGCCGACCAGCGCCAGCAACGCCAGCCAGAACAGCGCCTTCTGCACGTGGTCCTGCAGTCGCCGATAGGTGCCCAGCCGCGGATTCGCGGTGGTGGCCAGGCTTTCCGCCGCCAACCGGGCCGCCGGCGCGCCCATCTGGCCGACCAGCTCGCCGAAGCTGCGCGGCGGCGGCTCTGCCAGCTGCGGGTCGATCGACAGGGTGACCAGCTGGCGGGCGAAATTCGCCAGGCTGCGGGCCGCCTGCTCGCCCGGGTGCTCGCGCAGCACCCGGCCGCTGATCTCCCGCGCCTCGGTCAGGAAGCGGTCGCGCTCGGCCCAGTGGCGTAGCCAGGGGGCCTCCGGCTTCCAAAGGAAGTCATCCGAATTGCCGCGCCAGAATTCCGGCTGCTGGCACAGCAGCCAGCCCGCGCCGGCCGGGCAGTCCTGCTCCAGCACCAGCGCCGCGGTGCCGTCGCCCACCATGCGCGCCAGCATGAACAGCGGGGAGCTTTCCGACAGCGTCGCCTTCTTCCCGAAGGCTAGGTTGGTGCCGACCAGCCCGCCCGCCGCCAGGACCAGCGCCGCCAGTGCCAGCCCGGCCCGCCGCCAGCGCAGCGGGTCGCGGCCGCGCTCGATCGCCCAGCGCAGGCCGAGCCCGACCAGCGCCCCGCCGGCCGCCAGGGGCAGGTGGGTCAGGTGGCTGCCGACCAGGAAGGCGCCGAGCAGGGCGAAGCCGGCGGCGCGCCAGGGCCGCCACAGCCAGTCCCCGCCCACCACCAGCAGGCCGAGCCAGAGCGCCAGGCAGCCGGTCAGCACATCCGGCATGATCTGGCTGGCGAACCAGGGCGCGGCGGAGGCGATCAGCGCGGCCGCCAGGCCGAGCCGCGCCCAGGCGGGCGGCTGCGGCCCGGCGAGCGCCCGCAGCAGCGCCTCCGCCAGCAGCACCACCAGCAGTCCCTGGGCGAAGGGCAGCAGCAGGACGGTGACGGGGTGCGCGAAGGGCAGCAGCGCCAGGCTGTAGGGCGCCGGGCGCAGGAAGAAGGGATTGCCCGAGAGCGGGACGACCGGCGCCGCTTCGGGCGGGGCGGTGGCGGATCGCGGCGCCGCTTCCGCGCCGCCGAAATGCGACGGCATGTAGCCGCGGTACTGCCCCGCGTCGGTCGAGAGCCGACCGCGTGCCAGCTCCTGCACGAAGGCAAAGGGTTTCCGCAGGTAATGCGCGCTGTCGTCGAAGACCAGCGGGAAGCCGTTCACCAGCGCCGGCAGGCAGAGCAGCAGCGCAAGCAGGCCGGGCAGCAGCCAGCGGGAAAAACCAGGCATGGGGCGCATAGGCGAGGAATCCTCCGGGGCGCGCGCGGACGGCGGCCCGGCCCCTCGCCAAGCAGGGCCCCGTGCGCGACGCGACCCATCATCCGGAGGGAACGATGCGGCCACAACCGGCGCGGGGGGGCGATCCGTTCATCATCGCGTGCCCCTCGCGCGATTGCGTCCGCGGCCGGGCTCATGCCTGGCCGACCGGGCCGAAGGCGTCCTGGTTGGTCGCCCGTATCACCGCGGCGAACAGGCGGAGCGCATCCGGCCCGCCGCGATCGACGAGCGTTCCCTGGTCCATCTCCGTCGCCAGCACCTCGGCATGGTCGGCAAGCGTTTCGGCGGCGCGGCGCAAGGCCTCCCGCGCCAGGGCAAGCTGGTGGTCATCGGCAAGCGTGGCCCAGGTGGCGTGCGGCATGGGGTTTCCATTCCGGCGCGCCATCCTGGCGGCATGGTCAACAGCGGCCGCCCCGGCGGGCGACCCGCCCCTTATGGCCGCGGCGGGTTAACGCCGCCCTAGGATCACACGAAGCGAAGCGTCGCTCGGCCCAGCAGGTCGAAGTCGGCGACCACCGCGCAGGGCCCATCCAGCCAGATCGGCGGGGTGACGGAGCCCAGCCAGACCACCTGGCCCGCCTTCAGCCCGCCGAAGGCCCGGGCGGCGCCGGAGCCCGCGAGCCAGGCCAGCGCCTCCATCGGGTGGCCCAGCAGGTCGCGGCCATGGCCGGACCCCACCACCTCGCCGCCGACATGGAAGGTTCCCTTCGCCGCGCCGAGGTCGAGCCCCCGCCAGCCCGCCACCGGCGCGCCGAGCACCCCGGCGGCGTGGAAGACCTGATCGGCGATCAGGGTCGGGGTGCCGAGCTCGGCCAGGTCGCCGTAGCGCCGCTCGACGATCTCGATCGCCGAGAAGACCTCGGCCACCGCCGCGGCGGCCTGGTCCCGCGTCGTCGGCCCGGCGGGCAGGTCGCGGCCGAGCCGCACGCCGATCTCGCATTCGACCCCGGGGTTGAGGAAGTCGGCGAAGCGGAACTCGGCGCCATCCGGGTTGAGGCTGGTCGCCGGGACGAAGCCGCCTGCCGGACCCGGCAGCCCGAGATAGTCCTGCATCTGCCGCGTCGTCGCGCCGATCTTGAAGCCGGCCGGCGGCACCGCGCCGAGCGCCCGCGCCACCGCCAGCTGGACGGCATAGCCGGCCTCCGGATCGGCCGGCGCCTCGGCGCCGAGCGGGGCCAGGATGCGCTTCGCCCGGCGGGCGGCGAGGATCGCCTCGGCGGCTGCGGTCATTGTTGTTTCTCCCGTCTGGTCTCAGCCCCGCGCCAGCTCGTACAGCGCGACCGCGGCAGCGGCCGAGACATTGAGGCTTTCCATCTCCGGCGCGATCGGCAGCCGTGCCAGCTCGTCGCAATGCTCCCGCGTCAGCCGCCGCATGCCCTCGCCCTCGGCACCCAGCACCAGCGCCACGCGGCGGCCGCCGAGCCCGGCCTGGGCGAGCGTCACCGGCGCGTCGCCGGCCAGCCCGACCACCCAGAGCCCGGCCTTCTTCAGGTAGTCCAGCGCCCGGGCGAGGTTCACCTCCCGCACCACCGGCACGATCTCCAGCGCGCCGGAGGCGGCGCGGGCCAGGGTGCCGGTCTCCGGCGGGGCGTGGCGGTCCTGCATCACCAGGGCCGCGGCGCCGAAGGCGGCGGCCGAGCGCAGGATGGCGCCGACGTTGCGCGGGTCGGTCACCTGGTCGAGCACCAGCACCGGGCCATGGCCGTGTTCCAGCGCGCGCTCGAGCGGCAGGTCGGGCAGCGGCTCGGCCAGCAGGGCGGCGCCCTGGTGCACCGAATCCTCCGGCAGGAAGCTGGCGACATGGGCGCGCTCCACCCGCTCCGGCGCGATCCGCCAGGGCTTCGGCAGCTGCGCGGCGATCGCCGCCTCGGCGTCCTCGGTCAGCAGCAGGCGTTTCAGCCGCCGCGCCGGATTGGCCAGCGCGGCGACGACGGGATGCAGCCCGTGCAGCCAGACGCCGCCGGCGGCGGAGGCCGGGCCGCGGCCCGGGCCGCGCGGCCCGGCCCCGCCGCGGCGGCCCCC
>NZ_SMSJ01000066.1 GCF_004355005.1 Dankookia rubra | reverse complement strand
CGGCGGCACGGCAGGCATGGCCGGGGCAGCGCCGGCCGGCCCGGCTGCCGGCGAGGCGGGCGGCGCGGCAACCGCCATCGCCACGGCCGCGCGCGGCTGCGGCGCCTTCCGCATCCCGAGCCCGAGCATCTGCGAGAACTGCGAGCCGCCGCGGAACAGGCCGCTGACGCTCCGCATCACTTCGAGAAAGGCGCGCAGCGGACGGTCGCGGCGCACGTCGTCCCAGTCGACCCAGGCATCGGCCCGGCCGAATACCGCCCGTACCACATGGCCTTCGTCCTCCAGGTTGCGCGGCACGAAGCGAAGCTGCACGCGCTGCTCGGTCCAGCGCAGCACCTCGGCCGGGATGTCCACGCTGCCGCCGCCTACATCGAGCGTGAGCGTGACCGGACAGTCGGTGGCCAGTCCCTCCGGCCGCGGCGCATCGAGCGCGGCGCCGCCGAGCGACAGGTCGCGCGTGCCGGCCAGCACCGTGCGGCCATCGGCCAGGCGGATGCTGCCGCGCACCTCGGCGCCGACCCGCGCCCGTTCGCGCACCTGACGCCGCTCGCGGCCGACGGCGAGGCCGGCCAGCACGGTGATCAGGCAGAGCGTGCCCCAGAAGAGGTTCAGCGCGTAGGCCTGGAATTCCAGCGAGCCGGGCGCGTGCGTGATAATGCCGACGAAGCCCCAGAGCACGCCGATCATCAGGAATCCGGCAAGCACCATGTTCGGCCCCACCGCGCGCAGGTCGAAATAGCCTTCCTGCAGCGTGCCGCCCTTGTCGGTCACGTTGAACTTGCCTTTGCGGGGATCGAGGAGGGTCGCCAGCATCACCGGCACCAGATAGACCGCGAGCACGGCTTCATAGATTTCCGACCAGAAGGAATGCCGGACATGCCCCTGCAGCCGGCTGCCGGCCATGGTCGAATGCAGGATGTGCGGCCCGGCATAGGCGAGGATGGCAAGCGGCGAGGCGGCGATCACGTTCTCTCCCAGCAGCAGCCAGGCCAGCGGCGCCGTCAGGAAGACGAAGCGCGGCAGCGGGAACAGGAAGTGGAACATCGCCATGAAGTAGCAGAGCCGCTGCGGCCAGTTCAGGCTGGGCGCGGTCAGCGGGTTCTCCGTCCGCAGGATCTGGATCATGCCGCGGCCCCAGCGCAGGCGCTGGCCGATGTGCAGCATCAGCCGTTCGGTGGCGAGCCCGGCGGCCAGCGGGATGCGGAGATAGGCGGTGCGCCAGCCGGCCTTCTGCATCCGCAGCGAGGCGTGGCAGTCCTCGGTCACCGTCGAGGTCGGCACGCCGCCGATGCCCTCGAGCGCGGTGCGGCGAATGACGGCGCAGGAGCCGCAGAAGAAGGTCGCCCCCCAGAAGTCGTTGCCCATCTGCACGAGGCCGTAGAAGAGCAGGCTCTCGTTCGGCACCGCCTCGCCGCTGGCGAGGTTCCGCTCGAAGGGGTCGGGCGAGTAGAAGTGGTGCGGCGTCTGCACCATGCAGAGCCCCTTGTCGCGCAGCATCCAGCCCATGGTCAGCTGCAGGAAGGCGCGCGTGGGCACGTGGTCGCAGTCGAAGATGGTGATGTACTCGCCCGAGGTCTTGGTGAGCGCGTGGTTGATGTTGCCGGCCTTGGCGCCCTTGTTGTCCGGGCGGATGAGGTAGCCGCAGCCGACCTTGGCGCAGAACTCGCGGAATTCCGGACGGCGGCCGTCGTCGAGCACGATGACGTTCAGCTTGTCGGCCGGCCAGTCGAGCGCGAGCGCGGCCAGCACGGTCGGCTTTACGATGTCCAGCGACTCGTTGTAGCTCGGGATATAGACGTCGACGCTCGGCCATTCGGCGAGGTCGTCGGGCAGCGGGACCGGCTTGCGGTCGAGCGGCCAGGCATTCTGCACATAGGCGATGACCAGCGCGACGACCGCGTAGATCTCCGCCAGCAGCAGGCCGGTGCCGAGGAAGGTCTGGACCCAGCCGGTGTAGTCGAGCGTGTCGCTCAGCCGCCAGAAGATGTAGCGCAGCGACACCATGCAGGAGAGCGCGGCGAGGGCGATGGTCATGGCGTGGCCGGGGATCCTGCCGAGCAGCAGCGCCAGCAGGAAGCCGCCGATGGCGAAGATGCCCTGCTGCTCGGCCGAGAGCGGGGTCAGCACGACGGTGCTGGCGATCGACAGGCCGAACAGCACCATGGCGATGCCGCCGATCCGGGTGCGCGCCAGCGGGGTGCGGGCCAGCCAGTCGCGGCGATGCTGGTGGCTCATCGGGCCCACCAGCCGGCGGCGGCTTCGACCGGCAGGGGCAGCGCGTCGGCGATGGTCCGGCCGAGGGCACGAACGTCGAGCGCCGCGCGGCTGGCCGGGGCGCTGTCCAGCAGCAGGCGCTGGGCGGCCAGCGCCTCCCCCACCGCGTCCTCGCGCGCCAGGGCGCCGAGCAGGCGCGGGCCGAGATGCCGGGCCAGCGCCTGGGCCACCGTGCGGGACAGGCGGGAGCCGTAGTCCACCTGGTTCAGCACCAGCCGCAGGCGGTCCGGCTGCGGCCCGTAGAGCGCGCCGAGGCCGAGGAAGCGGCCGCTGTCGATCTCCGGCATCAGCGCCGCGCCATAGGCGTCGGCCAGCAGCACCACCACCGTCATGGCCGCATGCGGCGCCATCAGCTCGAGCACCCGGGACGGGCCGGGCGGCAGGTCCGCCACCACGATCAGCGAGGGGTCGGCCAGCATCTCCCGCAGCGCGCCGACCAGCAGTTCCGGCGCCCGCTCGAGCATGGCAACCGTCGCCAGCGCATCGGCCATGGCGACCGTGCCATGCGGCAGCAGCGCGACCCCGGCCGCGGTCTGCCGCACCGCGTCGCGCCAGGTCAGCCCATGCGCCAGCTGCGCCAGGAAGCCGCCGCGGTCGGTCAGCGCGACCCCGAAATGCAGCCGCAGGGCGTTCTGCGGGTCGAGATCCATGGCGAGCACGCGGCACCCCTGCCGCCGCAGGGCATCGGCGAGGTTGGCGGACAGCGTGGTCTTGCCGACCCCGCCCTTGGGCGATGCGATGCAGATCAGGGGCATCTCGCGCCGGCGGCCTAGCGGGAGCCGTTGCCGGGCAGCCGCAGCCCGGCGAAGACCGGATTGGCCGCCGGCCCGCCGCGGCCGAGGTTCTGCAGGACCTCGGCCAGCGGGGTGGTCACCCGGTCCGCCGGAACCAGGCCGGGCGCCGCGGCCGGCGTGGCCGCCGCCGGCGCCAGCGGTGCCCAGGTTGCCGGAAAGGGACCCGCCGCCGGGCTTGCGGGGATCGCCGGCGCGACGGGCGCGGCCGGCGGCAGGGCTCCCGCCGCCGGGATGGCGGCCGGCACGGCGGCGGGCGGCGCGAAGGCGGCAGCCGGCAACGCCAGGGACGCAGCGGGCAGGGTTGCGACCGGCGGGGGCGTGGCGGGCCCCGGTGCGGCGAGATCGCCGAAGAGCTGCACCAGCGTGCCGCGGGCCGGCTCCCGCGTCTCGGCCACCATGGGTGCCGAGAGGGCGTCGAGCAGCGGCCAGGCCGGCGCGGCCGCCGCCGGGAAGGGTCCGGCGGGCGGCATAGCGCTGGGCGAGAGGGCCTCGGCGATCATCTTCATGGTGGGGCGCGGCTCCTCGGCTGGCATCGGAGCGACGAGGTCGTGCCCGATGGTCGCATCTAGCGCGCGATTCCTTTCCGCACCCTTTGCTTCGGGCGGGATTCGCGGCCGCACCGGCTCGTTCCCGAAGCTCCGGTACTTCAGGCCCGGCGCCCCGAGCGCCGCCGCAACCCGCGCGATGTCATTGTCCTGGGACATACCACTACAGCGTCCTTTGCTGCCTGCCACATGCAATCAAACGTCGAAAAAATAAACATATTTCCTCGAATTTCGTCCACTCCTCTCAACCAGGTGGGGTGGCATTCTCCTGCAAGGCCCAGGCGGACAGCAGAATCAGCATCGTCGAGTAGTAGTCGAACGATTCAACAATTTCGCGAGCAGACGGGTGAAACGGACCCGTTCGTCCGTCGGAGGCCGCCAGGCGGGCCACGGCGACCATGCCCGGCAAGGCCGGATAGGGCGCAGTCGAGCCGGTCTCGAGGTCCACCCAGGCCGGCGGCGGCGCGGAGGCGGTCCAGAACCGGTGCGCCTGCAGCAGGGCCGGCTCCCGCCACAGCCCCGCCCAGGCCAGCCAGAGCGGCACCCGCACCGCATCGAAGGAGAAGCGCGCCGGCCAGCCCGCCGCCGGCGCCAGCGCGGCATCCTGCCGGGCGACCTGCAGCCAGTCGGGCGGCAGTTGCCAGCGCCCGAACCGCGCCAGCCGCAGCAGCGTCAGCCCGTCCGCCGCCAGCCGGGCCCAGGCGGCATCCGGCACCGCCTGGGCCAGCAGCCGGAAGGCGGGGAAGACGTAGTAGGACAGGTTGACCACCAGGTGGTCGGTCCGCTCGAAGCCCTGGATGCCGGGCAGCAGCACGCCGAAGCTGGCCGCCGGCCGCACCAGCAGGCGCAGCAGGTCGCGGCCGATCGCCGCGCCGGCGGCGAGGTGGCCCGCATTGCCCCAGCGCTGCCCGGCCTCCAGCAGCGCCCAGGCGATGCAGAGATCGCCATCGGTCGCATTGTTCGGGTCGTCGACCGGCATCGCCGCATCCGGCCGGAAACGCCAGGCATGCAGCGCGTCGCGCGGCCGCTGCAGGGTGCGGCGGGTCCAGGCATGCAGCCGGTCGAAGCCCCGCCGGTCATCCGCCCGCACCGCCAGCAGCATGGCCCAGCCCTGGCCCTCGGAATGCGAGATCCCGCCGTTGCCGGTATCGATCACCCGGCCGTCCGGCGCGACGAAACGCGCCTGGAAGGCGGCCCAGGCCGCGCGGCCGGCATCCATCCGCGGCCCTGCCGGGTCGGCCGGCTGGGCGCCGGCCGAGGCCGGGACCATGGCCAGCAGGGCAAGGGCCCGGCGGCGGTCGGAACGGGATGGGATGGGATGGCCGGCCAGCACCGCGGAGCACCATGCCTGAGGGACCGAGCAGGCCCCATGCTGGCCGATCACCCTGGGGGTAACAACTCGAAGTAGCCAATCTATTACCCGCAGCAACCATTCCGCAGGGCGGCTCGGCCGGCCCGGGGGGCTTGCCAGCGGCGGCCGCGCGCGGTCCCCTGCCGCGCTGCGAATCCCGCGCAGGGAGGATGGACCATGACCAGGCTCGCCACATTCACCGATGCCAAGGGGCCGCGCGTCGGCGCCGTGCTGCCGGATGGCGGCATGCTCGACCTTTCGGCGGTGGCGCCGGGCGGCGCGCTGGCCGGCCGCACCCA
Source organism: Dankookia rubra (assembly GCF_004355005.1). Classification (GTDB taxonomy): domain Bacteria; phylum Pseudomonadota; class Alphaproteobacteria; order Acetobacterales; family Acetobacteraceae; genus Paracraurococcus; species Paracraurococcus ruber_A. Next base: position 23,380 of record NZ_SMSJ01000066.1, on the reverse strand, counting down.
GGACATGCTGGCGCTGATCGAGGGCGGCGCCGCGGCGCTGGCCGCGGTGCAGACCCTGGCCACCAACCCGCCCGCCGCCGCCATCCTGCCGGCCGGCGCCTGGACCCTGCTGGCGCCGATCCCCCGGCCGCGCCGCAACGTCTTCTGCGTCGGCCGCAACTACATGGACCATGTGGCGGAGGGCGACCGCACCCGCGGCATCACCAATTCCGAGCTGCCGAAATTCCCGCAATTCTTCACCAAGGCGCCCGACACCGTCATCGCGCCCGAGGACTGGATCCCCGCCCATACCGGCGTCACCCAGTGGCTGGACTACGAGGTGGAACTGGCCGCCATCATCGGCACCGAGGGCACCGACATCCCGAAGGAGCGCGCGCTCGACCACGTCTTCGGCTGGACCATCGGCAATGACGTGACGGGGCGCGACCTGCAGCGCCGCTACGGCCAGTGGTTCAAGGGCAAGTCGCTCGACCGCTCCTGCCCGCTCGGCCCCTGGATCGTCCCGGCCGGGGAGCTGGACGCGCTGAACACCGGCATCCGCTGCTTCGTGAACGGGGAGAAGCGGCAGGAGAGCAACACCGCCAAGATGATCTTCGACGTGCGCGAGATCATCCACCAGCTCTCGATCGGCTTCACCCTGAAGCCCGGCGACGTGATCATCACCGGCACGCCGGAGGGCGTCGGCTATGCCATGGTGCCGCCGAAGACCCTGCAGCCCGGCGACGTGATCGAATGCGAGATCGACGGCATCGGCCGGCTGCGCAACACGGTCCGCGCGGCCTAGGCCGAAGTTGCCCTGGCCGTACCGGGACACCATCGGTCCAGGGTTTGTCGAGCCGGCAATTTACGTCCTGCGTGTTTCCACCCAGGACGATCGCAGGCGGGCCGGCTCAGTCGAGCTTCGCGCCGGAAACCTCGACCAGCCGCCGCCAGAGCGGGATCTCGTCGCGGATCTTCCCGGCCAGCGCCCCGGGGCTGGCCGAGGTGGCGACCCGGAAGCCGGTCGGGCGCAGGCGCTCGGCCAGCGCGGGGTTGTCGCCGGCCGCGCGCACGGCGGCGTTCAGCCGCGCCAGGGTCTCGGGCGGGGTGCCGGCCGGGGCCATCACGGCCTCCCAGGCCTGGATGTCGTAATCCGCCAGGCCGAGGTCGCCGAACTCGCCCATGGCCGGCACCTGCGGCAGCGCCGGCAGCCTCTCCCGGCTGCCCACCGCGAGCGGCAGGGCGTCGCCGGACTCGATGAGCGGCGTCAGGCCGGGGGTCAGCTCGAACATCATGTCGATCACGCCGGCCTGCAGGTCGGCCACCGCCGGCGCGCCGCCGCGATAGGTCACCATCAGCAGTTTCGCCCCGGTCGCCTGCTGCAGCGCCGCCACCATGAAATGCGCGGTCGTGCCGACGCCGGCATAGCCGAAGCGCAGCTGCTCCGGGCGTTGCCGCGCCCAGGCGACCAGGGCGCGGAAGTCGGTCCAGCCCTCCTCCCGCGCGCGGGCCGGGTTCACGCAGCACACCACCGTCCCGGCGCTGACCTGCGAGACCGGCGCGAAGGCGGTGTCCGGGTCGAAGGGCAGCTTCGAATACAGCGCCTTGTAGGCGCAGAGCGTGGTCATGCCGATGACGCCGAGGGTGCCGCCATCCGGCCGCGCCTTCGCCACCGCATCCGCGCCGACGATGCCGGCGGCGCCGGAACGGTTGTCGACCACCACCTCCTGCCCCAGCGCCGGCCCCATCCGCTCGGCGACCAGCCGCCCGACCATGTCCACCGCCCCGCCCGCGGCATAGGGCACGACCAGCCGGACCGGCCTGCCGCCGGCGATGGGCTGGGCGCGGGCGAGGAGCGGCGCGGCGAGGCCGCCGAGCAGCACGGCGCGGCGGGTGGCGGCGGGGGCCGTGATCGGCATGGCGGTGGTCCTGCGGTGGTGGGGGGTCCCCGCCTCAGCGCCAGCGGCCCGCCCGCGTTCCCGCCGCTCAGGCCCGCCGCAGCCGCCGCCAGAGCGCGATGGCGGCGAAGGACAGGCCGATCACCAGCACCGAGACGCCGGTGGTGAGCGTGCCGAGAGCATAGATCTCGGGCGTGGTCACCGTGCTGGTCAGCCCCTGCAGCTCGAGCGGCAGGGTATTGGTGTCGCCGATCGCCTGGGACGACCGCGCGATCTCGTCCCAGGACAGGGTGAAGCCGAACAGCGCCACGCCGACCAGGCTCGGCCCGATCAGCGGCAGCACCACATGGCGGAAGACCTGCCAGGGGGAGGCGCCGAGGTCCCGCGCCGCTTCCTCGAGCTGCGCGGGAAAGCGGTTGAAGACGGCGAACATGATCAGCAGGCCGAAGGGCAGCGTCCAGGTCAGGTGGGCGCCGAGGCCGGAGGTGAAGAGCCCCATCGCGGTCGCGTAGTCCGCCAGCCATTCGACCTGCCAGGCCTCAGCCAGCGCCTTCACCGTGTCGTCGACCAGCCGGAACTCGAGCGCGATGCCGAGCGAGACGACGATCGAGGGCACGATGAGGCTTGCCACCGTCAGGTGGAACAGCAGGGACTGCCCAAAGAAGCGCCGGCGGAAGGCATAGCCGGCCGCGAGCGAGATCAGCGTGGTCAGCACCATCACCACCAGGCCGAGCTTCGCCGAGCGGCGGAAGGAGGCCCAGATATCGATGACGCCCGCGCCGCGCCACAGCGTCTCGTACCAATGGGTGGAGAAGCCCTGGAGCGGGAAGGTCAAGCCGCCCTCCGGCCCCTGGAAGGAGAGCACCAGGATGGTCAGCGTCGGGCCATAGAGGAAGACGACGAAGACCGTGAAGAAGAGGGCGAGCAGCCAGAAGCTGCCGGGGCGGCGGTCTTCCATCGGCTAGAGCTCCCGCCGGATGTCGACGAGCTTCGTCATGATGGCGATGATGATCAGCACCAGGGCCAGCAGCACCACGGCCTGCGCCGCGGCGGCGGGGAACTGCAGGTAGGACATCTGCACCTGGATGATCTTGCCGACCGAGGCGATCTGCTGCCCGCCCATGACGCCGATGGTGACGAAGTCGCCCATCACCAGCACGATGACGAAGATCGAGCCGATGACGATCCCGGGCTTGGCCAGCGGCACCACCACGTGCCAGAGCGTCTGCCAGCCGCTGGCGCCGGCATCGCGCGCCGCTTCCAGCAGCCGGTGGTCGATCCGCATCATGCTGTTGAAGACCGGCACGACGACGAACAGCGTGTAGAGGTGGACGAAGGCCAGCACGACCGAGAAGGGCGAGAACAGCAGCCAGTCCTGCGGCGCATCCGCCAGCCCGGCGCCGACCAGGAACTGGTTCACCGCGCCCTCCCGCCCGAGCAGCGGGATCCAGGAGATCATGCGGATGACGTTGGACGTCAGGAAGGGCGCGGTGCAGAGCAGGAAGAGCCCCATCCGCACGCTGTCGGAGCGCACGTGGAAGCAGAGGAAATAGGCGACGGTGAAGCCCAGCAGCAGGGTGATCGCCCAGACCATGCCGCAGAGCCTGAGCGTCGAGATGTAGGTGCGGAAGGTGGTGCAGAGCCCGTTCGAGAGGTCGCCGCAGCCCTCGAACATCTCGACGTAGTTGCGCCCCGTGACGTCGGGCACCAGCGAGTATTCGGTGTAGTTCCACAGGCTGACCACGCCGGTTGCCAGCAGCGGGAAGACGAAGAAGAACAGCAGCACCAGTCCCAGCGGCGTCGCCTGCAGCAGCGGCGCCCAGGACCGGCGTGCGGGCGGTGCGGCCGCGGCGATGACGGGGGCCGGCGAGACCGCCGGCCCCTCCATCGCCAGCGCAGCCGCCGGCCCGTCCGCTTCACGGCTCCGGTGGGACGGCGGCGCTGCCGCCGTCCCCTCCGCCGACCGCACGGGATCAGGCAGCGATGAACTCATTCCATTTCCTGACCATGTAGTCGTTCTCGTCCATCACCGCGTTCCAGCAGGCGACGCCGCCCATCCGGGCCTCGTAGCTGCCGCCGTCGCGGACCGAGCCGGCCTTCTCCATCACGGTGCCGTCCGGCGCCTTGATGTCCTGCTCGGCCGGCTTGCCCTCCATCCAGAAGGCCCATTCATAGGGCTGCATGTTGGCCTTCGCCGTCGACAGCACGGCGGAGTAGTAGCCCTGCCGGTTGAGAAAGGCGCCGGCCCAGCCGGACAGGAACCAGTTGATGAAGTCGTAGGTGGCATCGAGCTTCTTGCCCGTCAGCGTCTTCGGGATGCCGAAGCCGGCGGCCCAGGCGCGGTAGCCCTCCTTCAGCGGCTGGTAGACGCAGGGCACGCCCTTGCTGCGCACCGCGGTCACCGCCGGCGACCACATGGACTGGATGACCACCTCGCCCGAGGCCATCAGGTTGACGCTCTCGTTGAAGTCCTTCCAGAAGGCCCGGAACTGCCCGGCCCGCTTGGCCTCGGTCAGCACCTTCATGGTCAGGTCGATCTCGGCCCGGGTCATGTTGCCCTTGTCGGCATATTTGTGCTGGCCGGTCGCCTCGACCACCATCGCCGCATCCATGATGCCGATCGAGGGGATGTTCAGCAGCGCCGCGCGGCCCTTGAACTCGGGGTTCAGCAGGTCGGCCCAGGAGGTCACGGGGCGGCCGATCTTGTCCGGCCGGATGCCGAGCGTGTCGGCGTTGTAGGTGGTCGGGATCAGCGTCATCCACTGGGTCTGCTCGGTGGCGAAGCTCTTCGCCTCGCGCGCCGGCAGGAAGCTGACCTTGCGCGGCGCGGTGCCCTGGTCGCCGATCTTCCTGCCGCCGATCTCGCCCTTGGTGAAGACCGGGGTGATCTGGTCGACCAGCTTGATCCGCTTCGCATCCATGCCGTGCAGGTTGCCGGACGGGATGATCTTCTTCAGCATCCAGTATTCGCTGTCGAGGATGTCGAAGCTGTTCGGCTGGGTCACCGCCCGCCGCACCACGTCGTCGGACGTGACCGGGACGTATTCGATGACGATGCCGAGGTCTTCGCGGACCTTGTCCTTGATTTCCTTCGACTGGTTCACCGCGGTGCCGACGTAGCGCAGCACCACCGGCCCCTGCGCATGCACCGCCGGCGCCGCCAGCGCCGCGGCCGCGGCGCCCGCCGCGGCCTTCAGCGCGTCGCGCCGCCCGAAGCCCCTGGTCTCCATCGGTCCCCTCCTCAGCTCGGCCCGGCCGCATCGGCAAGCGGGCGGATATCGGCCTGGTCCCAGGCCAAAGACACGGACTGGCCGGGCTCCACCGGGCGCGCATGCAGCGCGGCCTCCGTCAGCGCGACCGAGTATTCCTCCCCCGCCGTGCCGGCGAGTGCGACGGCAAAGCCGGTGCCGGTGTACTCGACGCCGACGACGGTCGCCGGCAGGCCGGCCGCGCCGATTTGCGTGCGGTCGGACCGCACCGCGATCTGCCCCCCATCGGCCAGGGCGAAGACGTTGTGGCCGCCCATGAAGCGGGCGACGAAGGCGGTGCGCGGCCGGTCGAACAGCTCCTCCGGCGTGCCCTGCTGCTCGATCCGCCCGGCCCGCATCAGCACCACCAGGTCGGCCAGCGCCAAAGCCTCGTCCTGGCTGTGCGTCACGTGGACGAAGCTGATCTGCAGCTCGCGCTGGAAGCGCTTCAGCTCGGCCCGCACCCGTCCCCGCAGGAAGGGGTCGAGCGCCGAGAGCGGCTCGTCCAGCAGCAGGGTCGCCGGGTTGGTCACCAGCGCCCGGGCCAGCGCCACGCGCTGCTGCTGGCCGCCGGAAAGCTGCGCCGGCAGCCGCGCGGCGAAACTGTCGAGCTCCACCAGCCGCAGCGCCTCGGCCGCCTTGGCGTGGCGCTCGGACTTGCCGACGCCGCGCATGCGCAGGCTGAAGGCGACGTTGTCCAGCACCGAGAGATGCGGGAAGAGCGCATAGGACTGGAACATCATCGCGGTGCCGCGGCGGGCCGGCGGCAGGCCGACGATGGGATGATCGTCCAGCAGGATGTCGCCGCTGGTCGGGTTCTCGTGCCCTGCCAGCAGCCGCAGCGTGGTGGTCTTGCCGCAGCCCGAGGGTCCGAGCAGGCAGACATAGCTGCCGGCGCGGATCCTGAGGTCCAGCGCATCGACGGCGATCGCGCCGCCGGGAAAGCGTTTGGTGACGGCGGCGAATTCGATCGCGCCGCGCGCCTTGGCGACGGATGGGCGCAAGGTGGTGGTGCCGTACAGGTCCGCGATCTCCGGCTGGCCCACCACGCCGGTGGGGCAAAGGTCCTAGCAGCATGCGTGCCAGGGTACGGGCCAGCATGCGGGCGCCGCCGGGCCTTCGGAAAGCCTTTTCGATCGCGGGCTCATGGCCCGGCTTGCCCAGCCTTGCGGCAGGCTGCCGGAAACCTCGGCAATCCGGTGGGGCGGCCCCTAGAGCGGCCGCGCCGGCACCCCGCCGACCGTCGCGCCGGCGGGGATGTCCCCGCAGACCGCGGCACCGACGCCGACCACGGCGGCCTCGCCGATCGTCACATAGGGCCGGCAGGCCGCCCCGGCCCCGACCACCGCCCGGGCCCCCACCCGCACCCCGCCCGGCAGCACGCTGCCCGGGCCGCAATGCGCGCCCTCTCCCAGCTCCACGTCATGCTCCAGGATCGCCCCGGTATTGACGATGCAGAAGCGCCCGACCCGGGCGCAGGCGCCGAGCACCGCGTGCGGCAGCACCACGCTGCCCTCCCCCACCACGGCGCTGCCGGCCAGGACCGCCGAGGGATGCACCAGCGCCGGGAAGCCGAAGCCGAGCGCGCCGAGCCGCAGCGCCGCCGCCAGCCGCAGCGCCGGATCGCCCAGCGCGATGCAGGCCAGGCCGACCCCGGCGCGGCGCAGGCCGGGCAGCGCCGATTCGTCGCCCAGCACCGGCACGCCGAGCATCGGCGCGGCATCCGCCCTGGCATCGACCAGGCCGGCGATCTCCAGCCCGCCGCGGGCGCGGATCAGCTCGATCAGCGCCCGGCCGTGGCCGCCGGCGCCCAGGATCACCAGTTTCGTCATGGGGTCCGTCACAAGTTTTTCGGGCAATCGCGCCTCCCGCGCACGCCGGGCCATCTCCTGCGTTGGCGAACCGGCCGGTTCGGCCGATATTGCCACGAAGACCAACCCCCGGGGGCGGAGCGGACGCATAGGCATGCCAAGCAGCGAATGGGAAATCCCGTCGGACCTCCAGCCGGACCCCACCGAGCATGAGTTCGACCTGGACCAGGTGCTGCGCTCGGTCGTGGCGGTGAAGGCGATGGTGCCGGCGGATGCCTTCACGGCGCAGACGCTCGGCACCGAGCGGATCGGCAGCGGCGTGGTGATCCGGCCGGACGGGCTGATCGCCACCATCGGCTACATGGTGACCGAGGCCGAGGAGATCTGGCTGACCACGCATGATGGCCGCGTCATCCCCGGCCATGCCCTGGCCTACGACTTCGAAACCGGGATCGGCCTGATCCAGGCGCTGGGCAAGCTGAACCTGCCGGCCCTGCCGCTCGAGACCGGCGAGCTGCCGCGGCCGGGCGATACCTGCGTCTTCGCCAGCGCCGGCGGGCGCAAGCACGCGTTGCGCTGCACCATCGCGGCGCGGCAGGAATTCGCCGGCTATTGGGAATACCTGCTGGAGGACGCGATCTTCACCGCGCCGGCGCATCCCTCCTGGGGCGGCGCCGGGCTGATCGGGGGCGACGGCAAGCTGCTCGGCATCGGCTCCCTCGTCATGCAGCAGCAGGACGGCAAGGGGCGGCGCGTCGACCTCAACATGGTGGTGCCGGCCAGCCTGCTGCCGCCGATTCTCGGCGACCTGCTCTCCTACGGCCGCCCCAACAAGCCGGCGCGGCCCTGGCTCGGCCTCTATGCCACCGAGGACGAGGACGGCGTGCTGGTCAGCTCCATGGCCCGCAACGGCCCGGCCCAGAAGGGCGGAGTGCAGGAGGGCGACCGGATCGTCTCGGTGGGCGGCACCAAAATCGCCGACCTGCCCGGCCTCTGGCGCGCGGTCTGGGCCTGCGGCACGGCCGGCTCCAGGGTGCGCCTGCAGATCACCCGCGATGCCGCGCCGCGCGAGGTGACGCTCGCCTCGGTCGACCGGCGCAGCTTCCTCAAGGCGCCGCGGCTGCATTGATGCAGGATCTCGGCGCGCTGGCCCTGCGCCGGCAGGCGCGGCGGCTGCTGGCGCCCTGGGACCGGGCGGGCAGCCCCGGCGCGACGCTCGGCCTGGTGCGGGACGGCGCGCTGGTGCTGCAGGAAAGCGCCGGCGCGGCAAGCCTCGAGCTCGGCATCCCGATCGGTCCGGAGACCCGCTTCCGCATCGCCTCGGTCAGCAAGCAGTTCACCTGCGCGGCGATCCTGCTGCTGGCGGAGGAAGGCCGGCTCTCCGTCGGGGACGACATCCGGCGGTGGCTGCCGGACCTGCCCGACCTCGGCGCGCGGATCGGCATCGACCACCTCATGCGCAACTGCTCCGGCATCCGCGACATGCTGGAGCTGATGCGGTTGGGCGGCACCGACCTCCCGCACCCCGTGAAGCCCGGGCACCTCATGGCGGCGATCCGCCGGCAGCGCGGGCTGAATTTCGAACCCGGCACGCGCTTCCTCTATTCCAACAGCGGCTTCCTGCTGCTCGGCCGGATCGTCGAGGCGGTGGCGGGCGAGGCGCTGGGCGCCTTCCTCGAACGCCGCATCCTCGCCCCGCTGGGGATGACCCGCACGCGGCACACGCCGGGCGTGACCGAGGTCGTCCCCGGCCTCGCCACCGGCTACGTCCCGCAGGGCGACGGCTTCATCCGCGCGCAGCACGGCTTCCCGCTCGGCGGCGAGGGCGGCCTCGTCTCCTGCGTCGAGGACCTGGCGCTTTGGGACCGCAACTTCACCAGCGGCACGGTCGGCGGCGCCTGGCTGCCGGCGGCCCTGGCCGAGCGCGCGCCCTTCGCCAATGGCAGGCTCAACCTCTATGCCCGCGGGCTGGAGGTGACGACGCATCGCGGGCTGCGGACCGAGAACCACAGCGGGCTCTGGCCGGGCTACCGCACCTACTTCCTGCGCGCGCCCGAGGCGGGCGTCACGGTCATCGCCATCGCCAACCATGGCGGCATCGATGTCCACCATCTCGCGCACCAGCTGCTGGACGCGGCGCTGGAGGGACGCCCCGGGCTGCATCCCGTCCCCGCCCTGCCGCCGCGCCCGGCGCTGGAAGCGCTGGCCGGCCGCTGGCTGGCCCCGGAGACCGGCACGACCATCGAATTCGCGCTCGACGCCGCCGGCCGGCCCACCGCCACCCAGCACGGCCTGCCCTTCGCCCTGGCCGCCGGGGAGGACGGCCGGCTGGTCGCCCGCCGCGGCAGCTTCCCCTTCGCGTTCTCGCTGCCCGAAGGCGGCACCCTGGCGCTTGAGACCGACGCCGGCACCGTCACCCAGTTCCGCCGCGCCGCCGGGGCGCCGGTTCTGCCGGAGGGACTGGCCGGCACCTATCGCTGCGCCGAGCTCGACGCGAGCTGGACCCTGGCGCCGGAAGGCGATGGCCTGGCGGTACAGGTCCGCGGTCCGCTGACCGCCGCCGGCCCCTGGCCGGTGCAGCCGATCGAAGGCGACTGTTTCCGCATCATGACGCCCGCCACGATGTTCCAGGGCTGGGTGGATGCGAAGCTGGCCCGCGACGCGGCCGGGCGGATCGCCGCGCTGGTCGTCAGCGGCGGGCGGGTGCGCGGCATGCGCTTCGAGCGGCAGGGGTAAGGAAGGCCGGGGGAGAAGGCATTCTCCCCCGGACCCCCTCATCCCTTTCCGGGAATCGGCACCCGCTGCGCGGCGGCAGCCAGACCCACGGAAAACAGAGGTGGGGTTTGGGGAGGCAATGCCTTTTCCCCCCCAATCATCCGCCTATCACCATGCCGATCCGGCATAGCATCGGCCCGCCATGCGCCGCTTCCTCGACCAGCGCCTGAAACTCAACCTGCTGCGCGTCGCCGACGCGCTGGAGACCCATCGCAGCCTGCTCAAGGCCGCGGCCGTGCTCGGCGTCGGTCAGCCCGCGCTGACCCGCAGCCTGCAGGAGCTGGAAGCCGTGACCGGCGAGCGGCTCTTCGAGCGCCATCCGCGCGGCGTCCGCCCGACGGCGGCGGGCCTGGTCATGGTCCGCCTCGCCCGCCGCATCCTGGCCGAGACCCGCCGGGCGGAGGAGGAGCTGGACCGCCTGGCCAGCCCCGGCGCCGGCAGCGTCGCGGTCGGCGCCCTGCCGGTCGCTTCCGTTGGCGTGCTGCCGGGCGCGCTGATCCGGCTGCGCGCCGCCCACCCCGCCCTGCAGATCCGCATCCAGCAGGGGCGGATGGAGGACCTGCTGCCGGCGCTGGCGGCCGGCGAGATCGACCTGATCCTGGGCCGGCTCTACGCCCCCGCCGTGGCGGACGGCTTCCAGCGGGAGGCCTTGTGGGAAGAGCCGATCAGCATCCTCGCCCGCGCCGGCCATCCCGTCCTGGCCGCGCTTTCCGCCGAGGCGCTGCGGCGCTGCGAGCTGGTGCTGCCGACCATCAGCCAGCGCGTCGGCCAGGAGATCGACGCGCTGCTCGGCGCGCTCGGGCTCTCGCCGGCGCTGCCCATGCGCTCCTCCTCCTACGGCTTCATCCGGGAGATGCTGCTGGCGACCGACATGGTCTCGGTCATGCCGCGGCTGATGATGGCGGGCGACCTGCTGCGCGGCACGCTGCGGGTGGTGCCGCTGCCGGTCCCGGCGCCGCCGCGCCCGGCCGGGCTGGTGCTGCCGCGCGACCGGCCGCTGCCGGCGGCGGGCCTGGCCTTCGTCGCGGCGCTGCGGGCCCACCTGGCGGAGCTGGATGCGGCGATGCCCGCCGCCATGCCCGATGCTGATGGGAAGCGCCGAAGAAGCGATAGGACGCGGCCACGGGGCGGCGGCTAGTCTGCCGGCCAGCGAAGGAACCTCCAGCATGACCACGCGGCTGCCGCCGGAACCCATCATGGACGTCGCGCATCTCGGCCATGTCGAGCTGCTGACGCCGAAGCCTGAGGACAGCCGGCGCTTCTTCACCGAGGTCATGGGCATGACCGAGAGCGGCCAGCAGGGCGACAGCGTCTTCCTGCGCGGCTGGGACGACTACGAGCGCTACTCGCTGCAGCTCACCGGCGCGGCCACCTCCGGCCTCGGCCACGCCGCCTTCCGCACCCGCAGCCCGCAGGCGCTGGAACGCCGCGTCGCCGCGCTGCTCGCCGACGGCGTCGCGGTGGCACGCCACGACGACAGCCTCGGCCACGGCCCCGGCTTCCGCTTCCGCGACCCGGCCGGCCACCTGATCGAGCTCTACCACGCCACCGAATGGTACGAGGCGCCGCCGGAACGCCGCCCCGCGCTGAAGAACCAGCCGGAACGCTACCCCGCGCGCGGCGTCAATCTCCGCCGGCTCGACCACTTCAACACGCTCGGCCCCGATGTCCGGGCGGCCCGCGAATTCTACCAGCGCAACCTCGGCCTGCGCTGCACCGAGCGCATCGAGCTGGACAGCGGGCTCGAGACCGGCATGTGGCTGACCGCCACCAACAAATCCTACGACATGGCGATGGGCCGCGAACCCGACGGCATCCCCGGAAGGCTGCACCACGTCACCTTCGCCCTCGACAGCCGGGAGGCGATCCTGCAGGCCGCCGACACCTTCCTCGAGGCCGGCGTGCACATCGAGAACGGGCCGCACAAGCACGCCATCCAGCAGACCTTCTTCCTTTACGTCTACGAGCCCGGCGGCAACCGCATCGAACTCGCCCATTCCGGCGCGCGCCTGGTCCTGGCGCCGGACTGGAAGACGATCACCTGGACGGAAGCCGAGCGGAACAAGGGGCAGGCCTGGGGGCTGCAGCTCGGCGAGAGCTTCCGGACGCATGCAACGCCGCCCAGCAGGTAAGCAAGATTGGGGGAAGGTATTCCCCCAGACCCCCATCTATTTTTGTGAGTCCGCAGGCTTCAACGGGAGGGACCAATGACCAACACGGCGCTTGTCGTATCCGCCCATTCCGCCGATTTCGTCTGGCGCGCCGGCGGCGCCATCGCGCTGCACGCCGCGAAGGGCTGGCAGGTCACGGTCGTCTGCCTCTCCTATGGCGAGCGCGGCGAGTCCGCGAAACTCTGGCGCCTGCCGGGGATGACGCTGGACCGCGTCAAGGCCGAGCGCGAGAAGGAAGCCCGCGCCGCGGCCGAGGTGCTCGGCGTGCACGACATCCAGTTCTGGGACCTCGGCGACTACCCGATCACCCTGACCAATGACTCGCTGTTCCGCCTGGTCGATGTCTACCGCAACATCCACCCGGGCTTCGTCCTCACCCACAGCAAGGAGGACCCCTACAACCGCGACCATCCCGCGGTGTGCGAATTCGCCCAGCACGCCCGCATCACCGCCCAGGCGCATGGCCACAACCCGCACCAGAAGGTGCTCGGCGCCCCGCCGGTCTTCCTCTTCGAGCCGCACCAGCCCGAGCAATGCGGCTGGAAGCCGGACGTCCTGCTCGGCATCGACGGCGTCTGGGAGAAGAAGCGCGCCGCCATCGAATGCATGGCCGGGCAGGAGCACCTCTGGGAATACTACACCCGCGTCGCCCAGCAGCGCGGCGCCCAGGCCGCCCGCAATTCCGACAGGGCGATCAAGTACGGCGAGGGCTACCAGTCCGTCTTCCCGCATGTCGTCGAGACGCTGGGATGAGAACCCTCCGGGCGGCGATCGGGCGCACCCCGCACACCGCCGCGCTGCTCGACGGGCAGGTCGCCTCGCCCCTGCTACGGCTCGAGGATGCCGGCATCGCGCCGATCAGCCGCGCCTTCGCGCCCATGGTGCGGGAGGCCCGCTTCGATGTCTCGGAGATGGCGATCGCCACCTTCCTGCAGGCCCGCGCCTGGGGCAAGCCGCTGGTGCTGCTGCCGGTCGTCCTCGCCGCGCGCTTCCAGGAAGCGGCGCTGCTCTGCCGCGCCGATGGCCCCATCCGCGGCCCCGCCGACCTCGAGGGCCGCCGCATCGGCGTCCGCGCCTATAGCCAGACCACCGGCATGTGGCTGCGCGGCACGCTCGCGGACCGCTTCGGGCTGCGGCCGGAAGCCATGCGCTGGACCACCTTCGAGGACGCCCACGTTCCCGAATGCCGCGACCCGCCCTGGGCCGAGCGCGCCCCGCCGGGCAGCGACATGCTGTCGATGCTGCGCGACGGCCGCCTGGACGCGGCGATCTTCGGCAACGACACCCCGGCCGGCGGCGATCTCCGCACCGTCTTCCCCGACCCCGCCGCGGCGGGGGAGGCCTTCCGCGCCGCGCATGGCTTCACCCCCGTGAACCACCTGCTGGTGGCCCGGCGGCCGCTGCTGGAGGGCGACCCGGCGCTTGGCCCCGAGCTGGTCCGGCTGTTCCCCGCCGCGGCGACCGACCGCGGCTCGCTCGCTCCTGCGCTGGCGCTCGCGGTAGGCTATTGCGTGGAACAAGGGCTGTTGCCGCACCCGCTGGCGGCCGAGGATATCTGGGCCGGGCTGCCATCCGCCGTGGCGTGAGCGGCCCGACAGGAAGGACAAGAACGATGACCCAAGCCACCCGCCGCGCCCTGCTGTCCGGCGCCGCCGGCCTGCTGGCCGCCCCCGCCGCGCTGCGGGCGCAGGAGCCCAACTACCCGAGCCGCCCCGTCACGGTGGTGGTGCCCTGGGCCGCCGGCGGCTCCACCGACGCCTTCGCCCGCGTGCTGGCCGGGCGGCTCTCGACCGATCTCGGCCAGGGCTTCGTGATCGACAACCGCACCGGCGCCAACGGCACCATCGGCCTGACCTCCGCCGCCCGGGCGCGGCCGGACGGGCATACGGTGATCGTGCTGCCGAACAGCACCTATGCCGTCGCGCCGCACCTCTACCCCTTGGGCTTCGAGGTCGGGAAGGCCTTCGCCGGCGTCGGCCTGCTGGTCTCGATGCCGATGTTCATGCTGGTCGGCAGGGCCTCGCCGGCGAAGACCCTGGCGGATTACGTCGCCATGGCGAAGCAGCCCGGCGCCAAGCTGACCTATGCGAATTCCGGCATCGGCGCGACCAGCCACCTGGCGACCGAGATGCTGCTGCAGGCCGCCGGGATCGAGGTCGCCGATGTCGGCTATCGCGGCGGCGGCCCGGCGATCCAGGGCGTCGTTGCCGGGGAGACCGGCATGCTGTTCATGCCGGCCGCGGCGGTGATGGGGCTGATGGCCTCCGGCGACCTGCGCGCGCTTGCCGTCGCCTCCCCCCGGCGCAGCCCGCTGGCGCCGGAGGTGCCGACCTTCGCCGAGCAGGGCTACCCCGCGGTCGAGATCATCGAGCACATCGCCATGCTGGCGCCGGCCGGCACGCCGCGGCCGATCCTCGAGACGCTGAACGCGGCCTGCCGCGCCGCGCTGACCGCGCCCGACATGAAGCCGGCGCTCGACCGCCAGGTGGTGACGCCGGAGGCGCGGCCGCTGGCGGAATGGCCAGCCTACCTCGCCGCCGAAAGCCGCAGGATGGCGGAGATCGTGCACGTGCGGAACATCAGGATCCAGTAGCCGGATCGCCGGGAGGGCGGCTTGCATTCCGCGGGCAAAGCCGTCATATCCGGCGCCGCGCCTGGGTAGCTCAGCTGGTTAGAGCACGGCACTCATAATGCCGGGGTCGCCGGTTCAAGTCCGGCCTCAGGTACCACCCTTTCGCAGCCTCCCCATCCCGGGATGCGGCAGCGCAGAACTCCTCCTTTCCCGAATGCCGGCCGACCGATGATCGGCAGCCGGTCCGTCGCGCGGGGACTCCCGCGCGGCGGCTGGCCTGGCTTCAGCTGACGTCCTGCGTCGCGCCGCGCGGCAGCCGCGCGACGACGCGCACCCGGCCGGCGTCATGCTCCATCGCGCCGCGGATATTGGCGCCCCAGAGGATCAGCGCGCTGCCGAGGGTGAAGGTCAAGAAGCCTCCGATGAGGGAGACCATGGTCCTGCTCCTTGCCGGCCGCTGCGGGGCGTGGCGCCCGATGCGTCCTCGCCGTGCGGCCCGGTCGGAACAAAGATGGGGTGCCGCGTGCGCCGCGGCCCCGGCATGGAAGCCGCGCAGCCATGCGGCAATCGCGGTTCAGGCGGCGGCGACCGCTCCCAACGCGCGGCGCATGAAGCCGCCGCCCAGCACGCGGTCGCCATCGTACAGCACGCAGGCTTGGCCCGGCGCGGCGATCGCCACTTCCGCCGGCGTCACCCGCAGCAGCCCGGCCGCGGCATCCCAGGCCACCTCGGCATCCCGCGGCATCTCCCGCGCGCGGAGCTTCACCTGGCAGCGCAGCGGCGTGGCCGGGGGCGGCACCAGCCAGTTCATCTCGCCGACCTCGACCACCGCCCGCGGCAGCGCCTGGCGCGGCCCGACCACCACCCGGCGGGTCCCGGCCTCGACGCCGGTGACATAGAGCGGCTCCGCGCCGTCGCGGGAGGCTTGGCCGAGCCCCCGCCCCTGCCCCACCGTGTAGCGGGCGATGCCCTGGTGGCGGCCGAGCACGCGGCCGTCGAGATGCACGATCTCCCCGGCCTCCGCCGCATCCGGCCGGTGCTTCGCCACGACGTCGTGGTAGCGGCCCTGCGGCACGAAGCAGATGTCCTGGCTGTCCGGCTTCTCCGCCACCGCGAGGCCGAGCCGCGCGGCGACCGCGCGCACCGCCGCCTTGTCCGGGTAGTCGCCGAGCGGGAAGCGGCTGAAGGCCAGTTGCTCCGGCGTGGTGGCGAAGAGGAAGTAGCTCTGGTCCCGCTGCGGGTCGGCGGCGCGGTGCAGCTCGGGGCCGGCGGGCCCCTCGACGCGGCGGACGTAGTGGCCGGTCGCCATCGCCTCGGCGCCGAGGTCGCGGGCCAGGCCGACCAGGTCGTGGAACTTGACCGTCTGGTTGCAGCGGATGCAGGGGATCGGCGTCTCGCCGCGCGCGTAGCTGTCGGCGAAATCCTGCACCACGGCGTCCCGGAAGCGGCTCTCGCGGTCCAGCACGTAATGCGGGATGTCGAGCCTGTCGGCGACGCGGCGGGCATCGTGGATGTCCTGCCCGGCGCAGCAGGCGCCGCGGCGAGCTGTGGCCGCGCCATGGTCGTAGAGCTGCAGCGTGGCGCCGATGACGTCATGCCCCTGCTCGCGCAGCAGGCCAGCGACGACGCTGCTGTCCACGCCGCCCGACATGGCAACCAGGATGCGCATCAGATGTGGATCTTCACGTAGGCCGCCATGTGCCCCGCGGCGGCATCCAGCCCCTGCTGCCAGAACCGCGCCTCGAGCCGCGCGGCCTCCGAGAAGGTCGCGCTGAGCGAGGCGAAGCGGGCATGGCCGCCATGGCTCTCGCCCAGCGCGTCGATCCGCGCGGCGGCCGCCTTCGCCATGGCCTGGTAGCCGGGATCGGCATAGGTATCGATCCAGGACTGGTAGGCATTGCCCTCCGCGCGCCGGCGCGGGTCGGCCAGGATGCGCAGCGCCACCTCCCCGTAGCCGACCGTGCAGGGGGCGAGCGCCACCTCGAGGTCGAGGATGTCGCCGGCCAGGCCCCGGTCGATGACGTAGCGGGTATAGCTGACCGTCTCGGCGCTCTCGGGCGTCGCCCGCACCTCGGCCTCGGGGATGCCCCAGCCCTCGCAGTACTTCAGGTGCATCAGCGTCTCGGACAGGATGGCGGCGATCGCCGCCGTCTTGTCGCGCATCGCCTCGATGCTCTCGGCCTTGAAGACCGCCAGCGCCTTGGCCCGGGCGAAGTGGATCAGGAACAGGTAGTCCTGGATCAGGTAGCGCCGGAAGGCCGGCAGCGGCAGCGTGCCCCGCGAGATCCCGTGGACGAAGGGGTGCCAGGTATAGGCCTGCCAGTCGGCGGCGCAGGCCTCGCGCAGCCGGCGGAACAGCCCGCCTTCGCGGCCGAACCCTTCCTCCCAGCTTGCCATCCTATCCACCGGCGTTCCGCGTGCCGGCCGGCAGCTTCACCACCAGCCCGTCCAGCGCATCCGTCATGATCAGCTGGCAGCCGAGCCGCGAGGTTTCCTGCAGGTCGAAGGCGAGGTCGAGCATGTCCTCCTCGTCCTCGGTCGGCTTGGCCAGCTTGCCGAACCAGGCGCCGTCCACCACGACATGGCAGGTCGAGCAGGCCAGCGAGCCCTCGCAGGCGCCCTCGATGTCGACGCCGTGCTTGTGCGCGATCTCCAGGACCGAAAGGCCGAGCGGCGCGTCCACCTCGCGGCGCGTGCCGTCGCGCTCGATGAAGGTCATCCTGGGCATCTTATTCGCCTGCTCCGCTTGCGCTCGCGGCCCGCCAACCCTCGGCAAGCGCTGCCGCGGCCCGGTCCACATCCGCGGGCGAGGTAAAGCGGCCGATCCCGATCCGCAAGGTCGCGCGCGCCTCGGCCTCCGGAATCCCGAGCGCGCGCAGGACGTAGGACGGCTCGACCGCGGCCGAGGAACAGGCCGAGCCGGTCGAGACGCAGACCCCGGGCGCCGCCTGCATGATGCCTTGGGCATCCACCGGCCCGGGGAAGGTCAGGTTCAGGTTGCCCGGCACCCGCGCCGCGCGGCTGCCGTTCACCCGGATGCCGGGCACCCGCGCCTCCAGGCCCCGCAGCAGGATGTCGCGCTGCTCCGACACGCGCCCGGCATCGAGCATCCCCTCGATCGCCGCGATCCGCGCCGCTTCCCCGAGCCCGACCACCAGCGGCGCCGGCAGGGTGCCGGAGCGGAAGCCCCGCTCCTGCCCGCCGCCGGAGAAGAGCGGCGCCAGCCGCACCCGCGGCCGGCGGCGGACGTACAAGGCGCCGATCCCCTTCGGCCCGTAGATCTTATGGCCGGACAGCGAGAGCAGGTCGGCGCGGATCGCCTCGACGTCGAGCGGGATGCGCCCGGCGGCCTGGGCGGCATCGGTGTGGAACAGCGCCCCGGCCTCCCGGGCCAGGGCGCCGATCGCCGCCAGGTCCTGCACCACGCCGATCTCGTTGTTCACCGCCATGACGCTGACCAGCAGGGTGCGGTCGTCGACCGCCTGCCGCAGCCGGTCGAGATCGGCCAGCCCGTCCGGCCCGACCGGCAGGATGGCCGGCTCGAAACCCTCGGCGGCCAGGTCGCGGATACTCTCCAGGACGCATTTGTGCTCGGTCGCCAGCGTGACGATCCGCCGGCGCTCACTGCCCTGCTGCACGGCGAAGCGGGCGGCGCCCTTGATCGCCAGGTTGTTGCTCTCGGTGGCGCCCGAGGTCAGCACCACCTCGCGCGCCTCGGCGCCGATCAGCTCGGCGATCTCGGCCCGGGCCTGCTCGACCGCCTCCTCCGCCGCGCGGCCCATGGCGTGCTCGACGCTGTGCGGGTTGGCGAAATTCTCCTCCCACCAGGGCCGCATGGCGGCCAGCACGCGCGGGTCGACCGGCGTGGTGGCGTGGTTGTCGAGGTAGATCGGGCGGTTCGGGCGCATGGCCGGAAGATGGCGCGGCGGGGCGGCGCTGGGGAGGGGTGCGGCCGGAATGGCCGGCATGCCGGGGCCGGGGATGCGGTTTTCGGACAAAGCCCGCGACGCGCAGAGCGACCGTCCGCGGCGGGCGGACCGGGCCGCGAATGCCGTTTTCGGACAAGCCCCGGGGGCCGGACGGGAAGCGGCATGGCCGGGCGGCAGGCGGCGCGAGTGGCGGGATGCCGACATGGCCGGGCCCTTCCGCAGGCGGCCCGACCATATCAGGAAAATATTCTTCTTTCCAGTCCCTAAGCTGCCCCGGCCGCCGTCACGCCGCCCGTTGCGCCAGCCTGTCCCGCATCGCGCCCCAGGCAGCCAGGAACCGCTCCGGCGCATCCTCCGCCGCATCCCAGGGCAGCGAGACGCGGATGCCGCAGCCGGCCAGGTCGCCGAAACCCATGGCCGCCAGCACCGGGCTGCGCCCGACCTTGCCGGAGGAACAGGCCGCCCCCGCCGAGACGCGCACCCCGGCGAGGTCGAGGGCGATCACCTGGGTTTCCGCCGCCACCCCGGGCAGGATGATGCTGCTGGTATTCGCCAGCCGCGGCGCCCCGGCGCCGGCGATGATGGCCTCGGGCGCCAGCGCGGCGATCCCGGCCTCGATCCGGTCGCGCAGCGCGCCGAGCCGGGCGGCATCGGTCGCCGCGCGCGCCGCCGCGGCCAGGCCGGCGATGGCCGGCAGCGGCTCCGTCCCGCCGCGCCGGCCGCGTTCCTGCCCGCCGCCGGCGATCAAGGCCGGGACCTCGAGACCCGGCCGCAGCAGCAGCGCCCCGGCCCCGGCCGGGCCGCCCAGCTTGTGGCCGGAGATCGCCAGCGAATCATGGTCCGCCGGCAGCGCCACCCGCCCGGCCGCCTGCACCGCATCGACATGCAGCAGCGCGCCCCGCGCCCGGCAGAGCGCCGCGGCCCTGGCCAGCGGGTGTAGCACGCCGGTCTCGTTGTTCGCCGCCATCAGGCAGACCAGGGCCGGGCCGCCGGCGGCCAGCAGCGCCTCGAGCGCGCCGAGATCGACGGTCCCGTCCGGCCGCACCGGGATCACCGCGGCGCCCGGGGCCGCGGCCAGCACCGCCGGATGCTCGGTCGCGCCCACCAGCACCCGCCGGCCGCGGCCGAGGCCGGCGACCGCCAGCGCATTGGCCTCGGTCCCGCCGCCGGTGAAGACTAGGTCCTGCCCGCGGGCGCCGAAGCGGGCGGCCACCGCCTCCCGCGCCTCCTCCAGCCGCCGGCGCGCGGCGCGGCCCGCGGCATGGACCGAGGAAGGGTTGCCCCCCGCCTCCAGCGCCGCGACCGCCGCTGCCCGGGCTTCCGGCCGCAGCGGCTCGGTCGCGTTGGCATCCATATAGAGACTGTCCACCGCGAGCGGCCGGCGCTACTGCGCCGCCTCCGCGATGGTCGGGTCCGCGTCCGCCGCGGCGGGCATCGCCTCGGTGCGCGGCATCACCGCGCGGCCGGCGATCCGGCCCTCGACCACGTCGGCCAGGGTGACGTGCGCCAGGAACAGGCGGATCTGCTCGCCCAGTTCGGACCAGAGGTCATGCGTCAGGCAACGTTCGCCGCCGAGGCAGCCGGGCGAGCCCTCCTCGCAACGGGTGGCGCGGATCGGCTCGTCCACCGCATCGACGATCTGGGCGACCGTGATCGCGGTTGCCGGCCGGGCCAGGCGGTAGCCGCCGCCGGGCCCTCGGGCGGATGCGACGAGGCCGGATCGGCGCAGGTGGCCGAAGAGCTGCTCGAGATAGGCGAGCGAGAGCAGCTGGGCCTGGGCCAATTCTGCGAGACTGACCGGCCTCCCAGGTCGCGCATCCGTGACGCATCCCTGCTGCCTCGCGGCCAATTCGACCATGGCCATGACGGCATATCGCCCACGGGTGGAGAGACGCACTGCTTGGCCCCCTTGAACGGCGATAGTTCGTATACCGGAACACAGGTCCGGCGCGGGAAACATGGGCGCCCTTCCTTGATTCCGTTATGAAACTCGGTTTCGCATCTCTATATTCGGACGGCCGCGGGGGTCGGGAGACTGCCCCGGGGCGACTGGACGATCACGGTAACCGAAGTCTCCGGCCTGCGCGCCTCGAGCGGCGTCGGTCCGGAAGGCTAGATTCCCCGACTTCCACAGTCAACCATTGGGGAATTGGGGGCTCGGCTCATCCAGTGGGTGATGCTCCCAGGCTCCTCTCGGCATCGTGTCATGATGCCGAAGGGAGCCTGGGCGTTGTCAGCTAGGTCTCCCCCACCAAGCGCCTCGGCGCGCTCGGACTGCCGGCGGGAATGCTTTTCCTCGCCGGTATGCCGGACGGGCCAGGCTTAACCGGAATTGGACCCACGGGACGATGCCTGAGGTCATGTTCGCCGGCCCTGATGGTCGGCTCGAAGGCCGTTACCACCATTCGAAGCAGGCCAACGCGCCGGTGGCGTTGCTGCTCCACCCTCACCCGCTGCATGGCGGGACGATGAACAACCGGGTCATTCACGCCCTGTACCAACGTTTCCAGGGCATGGGGTTTTCCACCCTTCGATTCAACTTCCGGGGGGTTGGCCGCAGCCAGGGCCGCTATGACGGCGGGATCGGCGAGATCTCCGACGCCGCCTCGGCGCTCGACTTCCTCCAGGCGGTGAACCCGAACGCGCATAGCCTCTGGGTCGCCGGCTATTCCTTCGGCGCCTATGTCGGCATGCAGCTGCTGATGCGGCGGCCGGAGATGGGCGGCTTCGTTTCCATCGCCGCGCCGGCCAGCCACTACGACTTCGGCTTCCTCGCCCCCTGCCCCTGCAACGGGCTGATCTACCACGGGACCGACGACGAGCTGGTGCCGGAAAGCTCGGTGAAGAAGCTGGTGGACAAGCTGAACACCCAGCGCGGCATCACCATCGACTACCGCGTGCTGCCGGGCGCGGGCCATGTCTTCACGCCGGAGGAGACCGAGAAGGTTGTCGACGCGGCCGAGGACCACGTCAACTCCCGCATGAACCGCAGCCGGATGGCGCTCGCCGCCGACTGAGCCGCCGGGGTTCCGCCAGGATACGGCCGGGGGACTTGCCCCCGGCCGTCGCCGCGGTGCAACCTGCGCGCGCCAAGCGCGACGGAATGCCATATCCCTCCCGCCAGCGGGCGCGTCGGCGGAGGAGGGATGGCATGGATACGAGTAGGGCGCCGTCCCCTTCGCTGGCCTTGCCGCAAGCCGGCAGGTCCGCGGCGCCGGACGCCGCGCCGCGTCGCCCGCCCGCCCGCTTCCGCACCCACCTGCTCCGCCTCGCCCTCGCCACCGGCCTGCCGCTGGTGGCGCTCGCCGTCGGCCTGACCTGGTGGGTCGCCGCCGGCGAACGCAACGTCGCCATGCGCGCACTCTCCCGCAGCGCCGAGTCGCTGCAGGCCGATCTCGAGCGCGAGCTGCGGATCACCGGCGTCGTGCTCGACATCCTGGGCACCTCGCCCAGCCTGGACGCGGCGCTGGCCGGCGAGGCGAACGGCGCGGACGCCGCAGCCTTCCTGGCCCGCGGCCGGGCGGTGATCGACCGCACCCCCACGGCGCTGCACAGCATCGTGCTGGTCGACCTGCAGGGACGGCCGCGGGCCAATACCCTGCTGCCGCCGGACACCGCATCGCCCGGCATCGACCAGCTGCGCTTCCCCGACACGCCCGCGGCGCCGAACGACCCCAGGATCTATTTCGCCAAGTTCTTCCGGGCCCCGGGGAATTACATCTCGCCGCTCTACCTCGGGCCGAACGCCGGGCGGCCCTTGATCGGCGTCACCCGGGTGGTCCGCCGCGACGGCCGGCCGGTCGGCATGCTCGCCGCCAATATCCTGCCGAGCAGCCTGAGCGAGGCGCTGCGCGGCCAGGAATTGCGGCCTGGCTGGATCGCCACCCTGCTCGACGCCCGCCACCTGGTCATCGCCCGCACGGCGCAGGAGGAGGCCTTCTTCGCCCGGCCCGGCATGGACTGGATGGTCGATTTCCAGCGCGGCGCCGAGCGCTCGGCGATGGTGCGGGCCCTCGCCCGCGACGGCACCCCGATCTATGCGGTGCTGCGCCGGCTGCAGCGCGGCAATTGGGTGCTGGCGCTCAGCGTCCCCCGCGCGGTGATCGACGGGCCGCTGCGCCGCGCGGTGCTGGTCGCCGCCACCGGCGGGGCCCTGGCGGTCGCGCTGGCCGTACTGCTCGCCCTGGTGCTCGGCGCCCGGCTGGGGGAGGAAGTGGAGGCGCTCGGCCCCGACGCCGCCATGGTTGCCCGCGACCAGCCGCCGCCCCTGCGCGCCCCGCCCCGGGTGCGGGAGGTGGCGCGGGTCCGCCAGGCCCTGGCCGAGGCCGGCGCCGCGCTGCGCGCCCGGGCCGCGGCGAAGCGGGAGGCGGAGGAACACCTGGTGCTGCTGCTGCGCGAGGTCGACCACCGCGCCAAGAATGCGCTGGCGGTCGCGCTGTCGCTGATCCGGTTGGCGCCGCGGGACGTCCCGCCGGCCGAGTTCGCCGCCGCGGCGGAGGGCCGGATCACCGCCATGGCCCGCGCGCATGCGCTGTTGGCCCGCGGCGCCTGGACCGGGGCGGAGCTGCAGGCGCTGGCCGAGAGCGAGCTGCCGGCGCATGCCGGGCAGGTCCGCCTTTCCGGCCCGCCGGCCCGGCTCTCGGCCGAGGCGGTGCAGCCGGTGGCCATGCTGCTGCACGAACTGGCGACCAACGCGGCCAAGCACGGCGCGCTCTCGGTGCCGGGCGGATCGGTGCGGATCGAATGGCGGTTCCTGGCCGCCGACCGGGCGCTGCGGCTCGACTGGGTGGAGGCGGGCGGGCCGCGCCTGGCCGGCGCGCCCTCGCGGCGCAGCTTCGGGCTGCGGCTGATGACCCAGCTGGCGGAGCGGCAATTGGCCGGCCGGCTCGCGCTCGACTGGGCGCCGGACGGGCTGCGCGCCGCGCTGACCCTGCCGGCGGCGCGCGTCGCCCCGGACGGCACCCCGCTGGCGGCGGCGCCCACGACCCGGCCGGCCG
>NZ_SMSJ01000065.1 GCF_004355005.1 Dankookia rubra | reverse complement strand
GGAGATCAGCCGGCCCTACGAGATCGAGGGCAACCGCATCGTCATCGGCACCAGCCTCGGCATCGCTATCGCGCCGCAGGACGGGATCGATTCCGACCGGCTGCTGCGCAGCGCCGACCTGGCGCTGTACCGGGCGAAGACCGAGGGGCGCGGGACCTTCCGGTTCTTCGAGCCGGAGATGAACATCCGCATGCAGGCGCGGCACGCGCTGGAAACCGACCTGCGGCGCGCCCTGGTGCAGCAGGAATTCGAGGTCTTCTACCAGCCGCTGATCGACATCCGCACCCGCCGGGTCTGCAGCTTCGAGGCGCTGCTGCGCTGGCGGCATCCGGCGCGCGGGCTGGTGGCACCGGACAGCTTCATCCCGGCGGCGGAGGAGCTGGGCCTGATCGGCCAGATCGGCGAGGTGGTGCTGGCGCGCGCCTGCGCCGCGGCGACGCATTGGCCCGCCGACATCAAGGTCGCGGTCAACCTCTCGCCCGCCCAGTTCGCCGATTCAGGGATCATGGGCCTGGTCATGGGGGCGCTGCACCGTTCGGGCCTGCCGCCGGACCGGCTCGAGCTCGAGATCACCGAGACGCTGCTGCTGCAGGAGAGCGAGGACGTGCTGGCGACGCTGCACGAGCTGCAACAGATCGGCATCACCATTGCGATGGATGATTTCGGCACCGGCTATTCCTCGCTCAGCTACCTCCGCAAATTCCCCTTCCGCAAGGTCAAGATCGACAAGTCCTTCATCCGCGAGCTTGGCAACGACCCCGGCAGCGCCGCCATTGTCCACGCCATCCTCGACCTCTGCCGGACGCTGGGCATCAAGACGACGGCCGAGGGCGTGGAGACCGAGCAGCAACTGGCCTGGCTGGATGCGGCCGGCAGCGTGGAAGCCCAGGGATTCCTGTTCAGCGCGGCGCGGTCGGCGGCCGAGATCCCGTCGCTGCTGCGCCTGCTCGGCGAGGCGCCGATCGCCGCCGATGCCTGACGCGAAAGCCCCTCGACATCACCCTGAGGAGACCAAGCCATGCCGCTGTTCGCCATCATCGCCCATGACAAGCCCGACGCGGAGGCCCCGGCCCGTCGCCGGGCTGCGCGTACCGCGCATTTCGAGCGCATGCAGGCGGCGGTCGGCCAGGGGCTGGTCCGCTTCGCCGGCAGCATGCTCGGGCCGGACGGCGCCATGACCTGCTCCATCGTGCTCTGCGACTTCCCGGACCGGGCGGCGCTGGACCGCTGGGTCGCCGAGGAGCCCTATGTGCTGAACGGCGCCTGGGACCGCTTTGAGGTCGCGCCGGTCTTCGCGGCGGTCGAGGACGGCGTCATCACCGAGACCTGGCTCCGGCTGATGGCGGCGCACATGGCTGCCGGCTGAGCCGGCCGCGCGCGTCACCCCAACCGGACAAGGCGCGGCACGGCGCCCTTGCCCCTGACCTCCGCCTCCTCGATCTCGGCCGCGGCGATCGCCCGGTCGAGCGCGGCGCGCAGCTCCTTCGCCGTCTCCAGCGTGAGCTCGACCCCGGCCCGCGCCGCCGGGCCGAGGCCGGCATTGAGGAAGTCGAGCGTGATGACGTCGCCCAGCGGGGCATGCCGGGCGTGGTCATAGGCGACCACCGCCTGCGACAGCGGGAACCAGTCCGCCCCGCGCTTCGCCATGCCCTCCGCCCGGGCGATCTCGACGATCGAGGTGCACATGCGCCGCGCCCCTACTGCGCCAGGTGCCTGCCGAGGAAGGCATGCACCTTGGCCCAGCCATCCATCGCCTGCTCCGGCCGGTACAGCGGGCGGTGCCAGTAGAAGAAGCCGTGCCCGGCGCCGTCGTAGCGGTGGAACTCGTAGTCCTTGCCCTGCTGCTTCAGCGCGGCCTCGTGCTGGTCGACCTGCTCGGGGCTCGGCGCGCGGTCGTCGTTGCCGAACAGGCCAAGCAGCGGGCAGCTCAGGTCCTTGGTCATCTCGATCGGCGCGACCGGCGTCTTCGCGTTCAGTTCCTCCGGCGCCATCACCACGCGGCCGCCCCAGAGATCGACGCAGGCATCGACGTCGCGCTTCTGGCAGGCATAGAGGAAGGCGTGCCGCCCGCCCGAGCAGGAGCCGAACAGGCCGACCTTGCCGTTGTGGCCCGGCTGCGCCCGCATCCAGGCCACGGCCGCGGCGGTATCGCCGACCATCTGGGCATCGGGGATGCCGCCTTCGGCGCGCACCTTGGCGGCGATGTCGTCCGGGTTCCCCGCGCCCGCGCGCTCATAGAGGTTGGCGCAGATCGCCATGTAGCCGTGATGCGCGAAGCGGCGAGTCGTCTCGATGTAGAACTCGCTCCAGCCCGGCAGGTGGTGCACCAGCACGACGCCGGGGAAGGGACCCGGGCCGGATGGCCGCGCGACATAGGCGGTGACCGGGGTGCCCCCGTCGCCCTTGAGGGTCACGTTCTCGCAGGTCATGCCGCGGTAGAATTCCATCGGTCGTCCTCCTGGCTCTTGGGCCGCGATCGGGCCATCGGCCGCAGTATTCGACGATCGCCTGGTCGGGGCAACAACGCGGCGGCCGGCCCGCCGCCACGCAGGCCGCATGGCCGCCGCGCGCTGCCGGCCCGGGCGACGGGGTTGCGGCGGGACAAGCGCGGCCAAACATCCGTGCGGCATGTCCGTCCTCAAGCTCGCCCTGCTGCTTTTCGCCCTGTTCTTCCTCCTGCCCCTCGGCATCGCAACGCTGCTGTACCAACGCACCGGCATCGGTGCCGACTGGTGGAGCGCCGACCGGTCCAGCATCGGCCACCTGCCGCCCGCGACCCAGACGCCCGGGGCGGTGGTCCGCGTCTTCGCCGCGCCGACCGTCCGCTGGCGCGGCATCTTCGCCGTGCATTGCTGGATCGTGCTGAAGCCCGCAGGCGCCGCGGCCTATACCCGCTACGACTATACCGCCTGGGGCGACCCGATCCGGGTGAACGGCTTCGCGCCCGACGGCCGCTGGTTCGGCCGCAACCCGGAACTGATCTTCGCCGCGGAAGGTGCTACCGCCGCGGCGATGATTCCCCGGATGCAGGCCGCGATCGAGGGCTACACCTGGCGCAGGCGCGGCGACTACCGTGCCTGGCCCGGCCCGAATTCCAATACCTTCGTCGCCGCGGTGCTGGCCGCGGTGCCGGAGGCCGCGGTCTCCTTGCCGCCGACCGCCATCGGCAAGGACTACCCGCATGACGGGCGCTGGCTGCGCCGCACCCCGTCCGGCACCGGCCTGGCGATCTCGCTCGGTGGCTATGCCGGGCTGACGCTGGGCTGGGTCGAGGGGATCGAGGTCAATCTCCTCGGTGCGGTGGCGGGGTTCGACCTGCGGCGGCCCGCCCTGAAGCTGCCAGGCCTCGGCCGGCTGGGGATGCCCGGAATGCCGGCCACCGTGGCATCCTGACCGCGCCTCCCCCGGCTTCGCGGCCGGCCGCGGATTGCCTATGGTCCGGGCCGTCCGGGCATCGCCGGGCCGCAAGGGGGATGATGGGGATGAGCCTGCAGGGTCCGGTCTATCTGCGCTGGCGCGCCGGGCGCCCGCTGCCGGAGGAGGCGCGGTTCGAGACGCTCGACGCCGCGCTGGACGCGGTCGAGGCCCGCTGGGACGAGCTGCAGCACCAGGCGCCGCAACTGCTGGATGCACGGCGCATCCTGCTGCTCAGCACCGCCGAGCTCGCGGCGATGGCGGAGGAGGAGGCGCCGTCCGGCGGTTGACGGAAGGCCGGCGCCCGCCTCGCCGGGACCATCGGCCGCAAATGCATGGCCGAAGCCGGGAGGAGCCGGACCGGGCCTGTCCACCCGGGACGATCGGCGGCTGGACCGATGTGGCGCTGACCGTGTCAGGACAACAGCGGTCCAGGCTTTGGTGGGCCAGCGATTCACGGCCTGCGTGTTTCCACTCAGGACGATCGCAGGCTAGTCCGCGAGCGCGATGCAGGCGAAGCCAACGCGGGCCTCGGTCGGCACGCCGAACAGCGCGGTGTGGCGCGCCGGCAGCCCGCCGGGGAAGTGCTTCACGTATTCCGCGTTGCAGGCGGCATAGTCGGCGCGGTCGCTGATCAGCATTGTCACCTGCACCACACGGTCGAGCCCGCTGCCCGCCTCGGCCAGCAGCCCGGCGATGAAGCCGAGCGCGTTGCGCACCTCCTCCGCCGGGGTGGCGCCGCGATGGATGCCGCGCGCCGGGTCGTGCGGCGCCGAATGGCCGGAGACCCAGACCAGGCCGCCGGCCTTCACCGCGCGGCTGAAGGGGCGCGTCGCGCCGGGCTCCGGCTGGCCGAGGAACTCCATCCGTGCCTCTCCCGTCATGCCCAGGCCCGCCAGAAGAAGGCCACGGTCATCGCCGTGCTGTAGGCCACGACGAAGCCGCGCAGCCAGGGCGCCGGGACGCGCCGCGCCAGCACCGCGCCGAAATAGCCGCCGATCACCGCGGCGACCAGCATCACCAGCGTCTCCGGCCAGCGCACCGGGCCGGCCAGCGCGAAGCACAGCACGGCGACCGCATTGGCGGCGCTGACCAGCAGCGTGCGCCCGGCGCTCATCGCCTTGATGTCCACCTCGCCGAGCAGGCTCCAGACCGCCATCATCATGATGCCGACGCCACCGCCGAAATACCCGGCATAGACGGACAGCAGCACCTGCGCGCCGAGCAGCACGCCCGGCCCGATCCGCACGCGGCGGCGCAGCGCCTCCCCGATCCGGCGGCCGAAGGCGAAGGCGAGTGTCCCGGCCAGCAGCAGCCAGGGCAGGATGTCGTCGAAGGCCCGCTGCGGCGTCACCAGCAGCAGCACCGCGCCCACCAGCCCGCCGCCCAGGCTGATCAGCACCAGGGTGCGCAGCGGGATGCCCTCGAAGGAGGTGAAGTCGCGCCGCCATGCCCAGGCGCTGGCCAGCGTCCCCGGCAGCAGCGCCACGGTGCTGGAGGCATTGGCGACGACCGAGGGCAGGCCGACGAAGACCATGGCGGGGATGGTGACGAAGGACCCGCCGCCGGCCGCGGCGTTCATCGCCCCGGCCAGCAGCCCGGCGACGAAGAGGATGGGATGGGCTTCCATCGGCGCAGCTTGGACGCGCCGCGGCGCGCCCACCAGCGCCCCCCGCCACGGGGCAGGGTTGACGCGCTGCATGCTGCCCCGCAGCATTCTCGCCATCATCCAAAGGCGACGGACCGCGCGCATGACCCAATCTGCCATCGTGCTCGGCGCGGGAATGGTCGGCGTCTCGGTCGCGCTGCACCTGCGGCGCCGCGGCTACGACGTGGTGCTGGTCGACCGCCGCGGCCCGGGCGAGGGTGCCTCCTTCGGCAATGGCGGGCTGATCCAGCGGGAGGCGGTCTACCCGCACCCTTTCCCGCGGGCGCTCGCCGAACTGCGGCGGATCGTGGCCAATCGCGCGACGGACGTTTCCTACCACCCGCTGGCGCTGCCCGGCTTCGTCTCACCGCTGCTGCGCTACTGGTGGCATTCGGAGCCGACGCGCTACCTGCATGCGGTCCAGGCCTATGCCCGGCTGATCGCCACCTGCCTGGATGAGCACTATGCCCTGGCGACCGGCACCGAGGCGATGGCGCTGCTGCGGCCGATCGGCTGGATGCGGCTGTATTCCCGGCCCGAGGGACTGGCCGCGGCGCTGGACCAGGCCGAGACGGCGCGGCGCGACTACGGCATCGGCTTCGCCGCGCTGGACGGCAAGGCGCTGGCCGCGGCCGAGCCATCCCTGCTGGTCGAACGCGCCGGGGCAATCCACTGGACCGACCCGGTCTCGGTCAGCGACCCGCATGCGCTGACGCTCGCCTATGCCGGCATGTTCACGGCCGAGGGCGGGCGGTTCGCCATCGGCGACGCCACCACGCTCCACCGCGCCGGCGCCGGCTGGCAGGTGCAAACCGAAGCCGGCCCGGCGGAGGCGGCGGAGGTGGTCGTGGCGCTCGGCGCCGCGGCCGGGCAGGTGACCGGGCCGCTCGGCTATGCGCCGCCGATCTTCGGCAAGCGCGGCTACCACATGCACTACGGGCTGCGCGGCAATGCGGTGCTGCACCGCCCGATCCTCGATACCGAAAGCGGCTTCCTGCTGGCGCCGATGCGCGCCGGCATCAGGCTGACCACCGGCGCCGAGTTCGCCCGCACCGATGCCGCACCAACGCCGGTGCAACTCGAGCGCGCGGAGCCGGTTGCGCGGGCGCTGCTGCCGCTGGCGGACCGGGTGGAGGCGACGCCCTGGATGGGCGTGCGGCCCTGCACGCCGGACATGCTGCCGATCATCGGTCCCTTGCCGGGCCAGGCCGGCGCCTGGTGCGCCTTCGGTCATGCGCATCAGGGCCTGACGCTCGGCCCGACCACCGGCCGGCTGCTGGCCGAGCTGATGACGGGCGAGGCGCCTTTCGTCAGCCCGGAGCCCTACCGCGCCGAGCGCTTCTAGACGGCGCGCGACGCTTCGTCCCATGCTGCGCACGGCCTGGGAGGACGCGAGCGATGAAATTCGCGCTGCATTTCGGCAACAACACCTTCCCCGGCGGCGCCGGCGCTGCCCGCTTGGCGCGGCTGGCCGAGGCCGCGGGATTCGACTCCGTCTTCGCCGTCGACCATGTCGTGCTGCCGGATGCCTATGACAGCACCTACCCCTACGCCGCTGGCGGGCGGCTGCCGGGCAACCAGTTCTCCGCCATGCCGGATCCGCTGATCTGGATGGCCTTCGCGGCTGCCGCGACCACGCGGCTGCGGTTGATGACCGGCGTCATCATCCTGCCGCTGCGCAACCCGTTGGTCCTCGCCAAGCAGGTGGCGACGCTCGACCACATGAGCGGCGGCAGGATCGAGCTCGGCATCGGCGTCGGCTGGCTGCGCGAGGAGTTCGAGGCGCTGGGCGTGCCCTTCGCCGCGCGCGGCCGCCGGGCCGACGACTACGTCGCCGCCATGCGCGCGCTCTGGCGCGAGGAAAGCGCCAGCCATGCGGGCGAGTTCGTCCAATTCTCCGGCGTGAGCTGCAGCCCGCGGCCGGGGGCGGGCGCCGTCCCCATCATCGTCGGCGGCCATTCCGAGGCGGCGGCGCGCCGCGCCGGGCGCTTAGGCGACGGCTTCTTCCCCTCGATCGGCGCTCAGGTCGACACCATGCCGCTGCTGGAGGTGGCGCGGCGCGCCGCCGCGGCGGCCGGCCGCGACCCGGACGCGATCGAGATGCTCGGCGGCTGCCCCGGCGCGTTGCCGGGTTCGGGCGAGGATCCGCTGGCGGCGGTGGAGGCTCGGCGAAAGCAGGGCATCCACCGCGTGGTGCTGCCGGTCAACCGCTTCCTGCCGGACCTCGAGGACAGCTTGCCGCGCTTCGGCGAGACGGTGATCCGCGCCTGCGCATGATGTCCCGAGCGGCCGGCCTACCCCCGACGCCCGCCGCGGAACGCGGCGGCCATCCTGGGCAGGACGCTACAGCAGCTTGCGGTCGAAGGTGAATGCGGCACCGCTGTAGGCCTTTGATTATAGCGCGGACTCAGGCGTCCGGGCGTTCACGCCCTCGCACCATCCGCTCTAGGCCCCGATGAAGGCCGTCGGCACCGCCGCCGCATGGTCGCGGATGGTGAAGAGCCGCGTGCCCGGCTTCCGTCCCACCCGCAGCGGCGAGACCGGCACCCCCGCCGCCGCCAGCCGTGCATGCGTGGCGCCGACATCCGCCACCCGCCAGGTCAGGCCCCAGAGGCTGTCGGGCGCGTCCGTGATCCCGCCGGCGAGCTCGTGCGAGACCTCCACCACCAGCTCGCCGCAGCGGAAGAACAGCAGCCGCTGGCCCCAGGCGGGGTTGCTCCGGTCGAGCCGCAATTCCAGCCCCAGCCGGCCGGCGAGCAAGGCGATGGTCCGCTCCGGATCGCCGCTGCGGATCACTGCGTGGTCGAGCCGCGTCGCGGATGCGGTGGCCGGGCCGGGCGGCGTCAGCAGGAGATGCAGGCCGCGCGCGGCGTCCGGCAGCAGCGGCGTGGCCTGGCGGCCGAGCCAGGGCAGCGCCGGGCCGGCCGCGGGCAGGCCGCGGCGTTCCATCAGCCGCGCCGCACCATCCGGCGCCGCCGTTGCGAAGGCCAGCGCGCCGAGTGCCGCGGGCGCGCCGTCCGGCCGGTGCGCGACATGCCGGGCCACCGCCCCCGCCTCGCCGCGCGGCGCCACCAGCACCAGCGCCGTGTTGGCCAGCCCGAAGCGGGCCCAGTCCAGGCCCTCCGCCGCGCCGCGCCCCCCGCAGCCCTGGGCGAACAACGTTTCATAGGCTGCGACGGCCTCGTCCAGCGCCTCCACCACCAGGGTGATGTGGTCCAGCCCCAGGATGGGGCCGGCGTCACGCGATGCCATGGTGCAGGTCCTCCGCCAGGAAGGCCGACGCTGCCGCGTGTCCCGCCGCGCCGCAATGGGGTTGCCCTCCACGCCCGCCCTCCGCACCCTGGCGGCGCAACCGGAGGAAACACCGATGAGCGACGACGGCGCATTGTTCGACAAGGGCCTGCCCATCCGCCGCAGCGTGCTCGGCAGCGACTACGTGGACCGTTCCCTCGGCTCCGCGGACGATTTCATGATGGGCATCCAGCGTGCGGCGACCGCCTGGGGCTGGGGCTGGGCCTGGGGCGACCCGGCGCTGGACCGCCGGACGCGCAGCATGATCAACCTGGCCATGCTGACCGCACTCGGTCGGCCGCATGAGCTCAAGCTGCATGTGAAAGGCGCGCTGAACAACGGCATCACGGTCGAGGAGATCAAGGCCGCGCTGCTGCACGCGACGGCCTATTGCGGCATCCCCGCCGGGCTCGACGCCTTCAAGGCGGCGCATGAGGTGCTGGTGAAGGAAGGCGCGATCCCGGCGAAGGAGTGATGCGGACCGGTGACCGCAGCGCCGGCAGGCGCGGAGATCTGAATCGGCCCGCCCATAGAAGGCCGGCGGCGGTGGCTTGCGCCGGCGCCGCCGCCATGGGTTGATCCGTGACTGGTCACCGGGGTCCAAGAACAGGATGAACACCTACGACTACATCGTGGTCGGCGCGGGATCGGCCGGCGCGGTGGTCGCCAACAGGCTTTCCGCCGATCCGGCGAACCGCGTGCTGCTGCTGGAAGCCGGGCCGGCGGGCAACCCCTGGACGCATGTCCCGATCGGCTATGCCAGGATGATCGCCAACCCCACGGTCAACTGGCTCTACTCGTCGGAACCCGAGCCGGCGACCAACGGCCGCCGCATCCCGG
This sequence comes from Dankookia rubra, assembly GCF_004355005.1. GTDB lineage: Bacteria > Pseudomonadota > Alphaproteobacteria > Acetobacterales > Acetobacteraceae > Paracraurococcus > Paracraurococcus ruber_A. The sequence continues at coordinate 19,599 of NZ_SMSJ01000065.1, read as the reverse complement.
TGCCGCGCGGCCGCATGCTGGGCGGATCCAGCTCGCTCAACGGCCTCGCCTTCGTGCGCGGCCAGGCCCAGGATTTCGACGCCTGGGCGCAGCTCGGCAATCCCGGCTGGAGCTACGCGGACGTGCTGCCCTTCTTCCGCCGGATGGAGCGCTACGAGGGCGGCGGCGACGACACCTTCCGCGGCCGCGCGGGCCCGCTGCGCGTCACCAACCCGCGGCCGGATGATCCGCTCTATGCCGCGGTGATCGCCGCGGCGGCGGAGATCGGCATCCCGCACAATCCCGACTACAACGGCGCGACCCAGGACGGCATCGCGATGAGCCAGGCGACCATCGCCGGCGGGCGGCGCATGTCGACCGCCGCCTGCTACCTGGCCCCGGCCCGCGGCCGCGCCAACCTCCGCATCGAGACCGGCGCGCTGGCCGAGGCGCTGCTGCTGGAGGGCAGGCGCTGCACCGGCGTCCGCTATTCCGTAGGCGGCGCGGTGCGGGAGGCGCGCGCGGGGCGCGAGGTGGTGGTCAGCGGCGGCTCGATCAACTCGCCGCAGCTGCTGGAGCTGTCGGGCATCGGCCAGCCGGACCGGTTGCGCGACCTCGGCATCGAGGTGCGCCAAGCGCTGCCCGGCGTCGGCGAGAACCTGCGCGACCACTACGCGCCGCGCACCCGCTGGGCGGTGGGCGCGAAGGGCTATACCTTCAACGACCGTGGCCGCGGCTTCGGACTGTTCGGCCAGGCGATGCGCTTCGCCCTGACGCGCGACGGCATGCTGAGCATGGTCGGCGCGCCGATGCGCGCTTTCCTGCGGTCCCGCGAGGGGCTGGAGGCGCCCGACCTGCTGCTGGGCTGGGTGCCGATGCTGATGGAGCCGGGCCCGAAGGGCCCGCGGCTGTCGCGGCAATCCGGCATGACCTGCTACGCGCACCCGATGCGGCCCGAGAGCCGCGGGCATGTCCATGTCACCGCCACGGACCCGCGCCGACCGCCGGCGATCAACTTCAACTTCCTTTCCTCCCCGGTGGATGCCGAGCTGACGGTGAAGGCGGTCCGCCTCGCGCGCCGCATCATGACCGCACCCAGCCTGGCGAAGCTGCGGATGACGGAGATCGCGCCCGGCACGGACTGCACGCGGGACGACGAGATCATCGACTGGGTGAAGCGCGCGGCGGAAACGACCTACCACCCCGTCGGCACGTGCAGGATGGGCACGGACGCGCTGGCGGTGGTGGATGCGCGGCTGCGGGTGCATGGCATCGCCGGGCTCCGCGTGGCGGATGCCTCGATCATGCCGACGCTGACCTCGGGCAATACCAATGCGCCGAGCATCATGATCGGCGAGAAGGCGGCGGACATGGTGCTGGCCGACGCCGCCTGAAAAAGAAAGGCCGGGGAGAAGGCATTCTCCCCGGACCCCTCATCCATTTTTGTGGGCTTGGGGAGGGAATACCTTTCCTTCCCCGACCTTGGCTCAGACCTCGTCGAGGCGCTCCAGCACCTTCGGCGGCGACATCGGCAGCGCGTAGAAGCGCTTGCCGAGCGCGTCGTAGACGGCGTTCGAGATCGCCGCGAGCGGCGGCACGATCGGCGCCTCGCCCACGCCGCGCACACCCTGCGGGTGCTTCGGGTTGGGGATCTCCAGCATCACCGCCTCGATCATCGGGACGTCGGAGCAGACCGGCATCCGGTAGTCGAGGAAGCCGGCGTTGTCGAGCCGGCCCTGCTTGTCGTAGAGGTATTCCTCCGACAGCGCCCAGCCGATGCCCTGCACCACGCCGCCCTGGATCTGGCCTTCCACGTAGCTCGGATGCAGGGCGCGCCCCACATCCTGCGCCGCGGTGTAGCGCAGCACCCGGACGATGCCGAGATCGACGTCCACCTCCACATCCACGACATGCGTGGCGAAGCCGGGATCGGCGCCGGTGGTGTTGAGCTGGACGCCGGCGCCGATCGGCCCGCCGGTCTCGGTCGCCTTCGCGGCCAGGTCGGCCAGCGTTAGCGGCGGGAACTGGCCGGCATTCGGGCCGGCCGGCGTCGCCTCGCCATTGTCCCAGTTCACCGCCTCGGGGTCGATCTTCCAGATCTTCGCCGCGCGCTCCTTCAGCTGGCCGATCACCTTCTCGGCCGACTGCGTCACCACCATGGCGGAGGCGAAGGTGACGCGGCTGCCACCGGTCAGGTTGCTGTAGCCGATGCTGGCGGTGTCGCCGATCAGCACCGAGACGCGGCTATGGTCGACGCCCAGCAGTTCCGCTGCCACGTTGGCGATCGAGGCGCGGGAGCCACCGACGTCAGGATGGCCCGTGGTAACCACCACGTTGCCGTCCTCGGTGATGTTGACCTGCGCCGAGGATTCGCCGCCGGCATTGTACCAGAAGCCGGAAGCCACACCGCGGCCGCGCTTCACGCCGGGGCGCGGGTTGCGGTCGAGCGGGGCCTTGTAGTGTTCATGGTTCTGGATCGCCTCGATCGTCTCCTCGAAGGTCACCTTGCCGAAGGTTGCGCCATAGGCCGCCTTGGTGCCGGGTCCCGCGGTGTTCTTCAGCCGCAGCTCCAGCCGGTCCATGCCCAGCTTCTCCGCGATCTCGTCCACCACGCATTCGGCCGCATAGGCGCCGAGCGGGGCGCCCGGCGCGCGGTAGGCCGCGACCTTCGAGCGGTTGGAGACCACGTCGTAGCCTACCGACAGCACGTTCGGGATGTCGTAGGGCGCGAAGGAGCAGCCGACGGGGCCGCGCAGCGGCCCGCCCGGCAGGCAGCCCGCCTGGATGTAGAAATCGCCCTTGGCGGCGACAAAGGTGCCGTCCTTCTTGGCGCCGATCTTGACCGTGCTGAAGGAGCCGGAGGTCGGGCCGGTCGCCCGCATCACCTCCTCCCGCGTCATCACCATCTTCACCGGTCGGCCCGACTTCTTCGACAGCAGCAGGGCCACGGGCTCGAGGTAGATGATGGTCTTGGCGCCGAAGCCGCCGCCGATCTCGGCCGGGATCGCCCGGATGTTGCTCTGCGGCACGCCGGTCAGCAGCGAGGTCATGGCGCGGACCATGAACTGGCCCTGGCTGCTGCTCCAGATCGTCGCGCGGCCGTCGGCGGAATAGCTGACGGTGCAGGCCTGCGGCTCGATGTAGCCCTGGTGGATCGGCCGGGTGCGGAAGGTCCGCTCGACGATGATGTCGGCCTCGGCGAAGCCGACCTCCACGTCGCCGAGCTTCGCCGTCATCGTGCCGGCGATGTTGGAGGGCTTGCCCTCGAACTTGGCGAAGTCATGCAGGATGGGCGCGTCCGGCTTGATCGCGTCCTCGATCTCGATCACATGCGGCAGGACCTCATAATCCACCGCGATCAGCGCGCAGGCGGCGGCGGCCACCTCCTCGTTGATCGCGGCGACCGCGGCGACGGGGTGGCCGTGGAACAGCGCCTTCTCCCGTGCCATCACGTTGCGGCACATCCAGCGCATGTCCTGGATGCCGAGCATCACCGAGGTCTCGAGCGGGAAGTCCACGATGTCCTTCGCCGTCACCACCGCCTTCACGCCCGGCAGCGCTTCCGCCTTCGAGGTGTCGATCGAGCGGATCCGCGCATGCGCGTGCGGGCTGCGCAGCACCTTGCCCCAGATCATCCCGGGCATGGTGTTGTCGGCGGCATAGGTCGCGCGCCCCGTCACCTTGTCCGCGCCGTCAGGGCGGACGGTGCGGGTGCCGATCCACTTGTTGTCCTCGACCCGCAGCTTGTCGTTGATGACGTTCATCAGACGGTCTCCCGCATCTCGGCGGCGGTCTCGAGCACCGCGCGGACGATCTTGTCGTAGCCCGTGCAGCGGCACAGGTTGCCAGCCAGGCCGAAGCGCACCTCGGTCTCGGTCGGGTTCGGGTTCTTCTCCAGCAAGGCGCGAGCCGAGATCAGCACGCCCGGCGTGCAGATGCCGCATTGCAGCGCCGCCATCTCGAGGAACTTGCGCTGCAGCGGGTGCAGCGTCTCGCCCTGCGCCATGCCCTCGATGGTGCCGATCTCGTGCCCCTCGGCCTCGACTGCCAGGACCAGGCAGGAACAGACCAGGCGGCCGTCGACGGTGACGCTGCAGGCGCCGCAATCGCCGGTGCCGCAACCTTCCTTGGTGCCGGTCAGGCCCAGCGTGTTGCGCAGCACGTCGAGCAGGCTGCTGCCGGGATCGGCGAGGAATTCGACCGGCTCGCCGTTGATGCTGGTGGAGATGTGGGTCTTGGCCATGGGATCAGTTCCCCCCCGCGCGGGCCGCGGCGATCGCCACGGTGCGCTTCAGCAGCACGCCGGCCACCTTGGTGCGGTAGGCGATGGTGCCGCGCTTGTCGTTGATCGGGTTGCAGGCGGCGCGGCAGGCGGCGGCGGCCGCTTCCAGCGCGGCATCGTCCAGCCGGCTGCCGACCAGCGCCTTTGCCGCATCCTCGACCAGCAGCACGGTGGGCGCCACGGCGCCAAGGCCGACGCGGGCGGCGGTGACGACGCCGCCCTGCAGGGTCAGGCTGACGCCGAGGCCGACAACGGCGATGTCCATTTCGGTCCGCGGGATCATCCGCAGATAGGCGTCGGACGACCCCGGCGCGCGCGGCGGCAAAGTGAAGCTGACGACGATCTCGCCCGGCTTCAGGTTGGTCCGGCCCGGCCCGGCCGGCACCGCTTCCACCGGCATGGTGCGCCGCCCCTCGGGGCCCTGCACCGTGACCATCGCATTGGCCGCGATCATCGCCGGCACGCTGTCCCCGGCGGGCGACCCATTGCAGAGATTGCCGCCCGGGGAGGCACGGCCTTGCACCTGCTTCGAGCCGATCAGGTTGATCGCCTCCAGCACGCCCGGCCAGGCCTTGCCGAAGCCCCTGTGCTCGGCGAGCGTCGCGCCGGGGACGGCGGCGCCGATGCGGAAGCCGCCATCCGGCGCCTCCGCGATCTCGGTCATCTCGGCGATCTTCTTGATGTCGACGATGAGGCCGGGCTTCACCGTGCCGGCGCGCATCTGCACCAGCAGGTCGGTGCCGCCGGCCAGGATGCGGGCGGCGCCCTGGGCCGCCGCGAAGGCACCCACCGCCTCGTCGAGCGTCTGTGGCGCGAGGTATCGGATGTCGGTCATTCTCGTTCCCGTGATCGTTTCCGGTCCCCAGTGAAACCAGCGATCGCAGCCCGTGGCGACGGGCTGCCGCCCTGGTCAGGTGCGGGGCTTGCAACGAGGCTACGCCGGGAAGCCGGACCGGCATAGCCCCTTCAATAGCCGGCTATCCAGGCTTGGCACCGGACCGGGCGATGAGCCCGGCGACGCGCGGCACCTCCTCGGCCAGGAAGGCGCGCAGCTCCGCCGTGCCCATGCGCGGCCAGAGCACCGTGGCGGTGCCGTCGAAGAATTCCTGCACGCGGGGGTCGCCCATCGCTTCCCGCAGCGCGGCGGCAAGGCGGGCGACGGACTCGGGCGGGGTGCGGGCCGGCACGAAGAGCCCGGCCCAGGGTACGGCCTCGGCGCCGGGCAGGCCGGCCTCGGCTACCGTCAGCACATCCTGCGCCAGCCGCACCCGGGCGGCATCGGTCACCGCGAGCGCCCGCAGCCGGCCCTCGCGGACATGCGCCAGGCTGGTCAGCGGATAGTCCCACATCACGTCGACCCGGCCGCCGATGACGTCGTTCAGCGCCTGGGTGCCGTTGGCATAGGGCGCGTGGATCATGCGGATGCCGGTCGCCTGCATCAGCGTCTCGGCCGCCAGGTGCGGCGAGGTGCCAACCCCGACCGATGCATAGGTCAGCCCGTCCGGCCGTGCCCGGGCGGCGGCGACCAGGTCCTGCAGGTTGCGCCAGGGCCGGTCCATCCCGCTGACGATGAGGTGCGGTGAGGCGCCGAGCCCGTGCACCGGCGCCAGGTCGCGCTGCGGGTCGTAGCGCAGGTTGGGGAACATGGCCGGCGCCGCCGCCATCGGCCCCTGGCTGCCGTACAGCATCGTATAGCCATCCGGCGCGGCGCGGGCGACCGCCTCCGCCCCGATGGTGCCGCCGGCGCCGGGCCGGTTCTCCACCACCACGGTCTGGCCGAGGCTGCTCCCCATGCGCTGGGCCAGGGTGCGGGCGCTGGTATCGGTGATGCCGCCGGCGGCGAAGGGCACGATCCAGATGATGGAGCGCGCGGGGAAGCCCTGCGCCGCGGCGAGGCCGGGCAGGAACATCGGCGCGGCCAGCACGGCGCGGCGGGTGGGACGGAACATGGCATGGCCTCCCCAGCTGGTTTTCCCCGAGCCTAGCGAGGCGCAGCGGCGGCAGCGAGGACTCCGTTACCCCGCACGCTCCGCATAGACCGCCGTCTCGAAGCGGGCGAAGAGGTCGAGCACCGCGGCATCGGCGAAGGGCAGGATCTGCGTCATCAGCAGGCCTGCGACGCCGCTGCGCGGATCGACCCAGAACCAAGTATTGCCGAGCCCGGCCCAGGCCAGGCTGCCGGCGGAGCGGCGGCCCGGCACGTCCTCCCCGTTTATAAGGAAGCCGAGGCCCCATTTGCAGGCCATGCCGGGGAAGGGGTCGCAGTCGTTCGACATGGCCGGCATGGCAGTGCGCAGCGGGCGGAAGTGCAGCGCGCCGATCTGGTTGCGGCCCATCTCCGCCACCGTCTCCGGCCGCAGGATCTCCGCGCCGTCCAGCGTGCCGCCATTCAGCAGCATGCGCAGGAAACGGATGTAGTCCGGCCCGGTCGAGAGCAGCCCGCCGCCGCCGCCGTAGAACTCCGGGTTCTCCGGCAGGGTGAATTCGATCGGCGCGAGGCTGCCATCCGCCGCACGCTGGTGGACGCGGGCGCGGCGCGCCTGCTGCGACGGCCCGGGGATGAATCCGCTGTCGGTCATGCCGAGCGGCTCCAGGATGCGGTCGCGGACATAGTGTTCCAGCCGCCGGCCGCTGGCGGCCTCCACCGCCTGGCCAACCCAGTCGGTGGCGATGCTGTATTCCCAGCGCTCGCCGGGTTCGAAGACCAGCGGCGCGCGCAGCGATTCCAGCTTGCCGCTGCGCGGCGCGAGCAACCCCGTAGTCGCCATGTAGCGGCCCATGTCGGGGTTCCAGGTGTTGTAGCTGAAGCCGGCGGTATGGGTCAGCAGCAGGCGCAGGGTGATGGGCTTTGTCGCCGGCCGCAGGAACGGCGTGCCGGCCGCATCGAACCTCTCCAGCACCTGCGGCGCTGCGAGCTGCGGCAGCAGCGGCCCGAGCGGCGCGTCGAGCTCGAGCCGCCCCTCCTCCACCAGTTGCATCGCGGCGACCGAGGTGATCGCCTTGGTCATCGAGGCGATCCAGAATACGGTATCGGCCGTCATCGGCGCCGCCACGTCGAGCCCGCGCCTGCCGAAGGCGCCCTGGTACAGCGTGCCGGCCCGGTCGGTCGCCAGCGCCACCACGCCCGGCACCGCGCCGCTCTCGACCGCCCCGCGCAGGACGGCATCGATATCCGGCATCAGGCCAGCGCCAGGTCGCGGTAGCCTTCGGTCGCCACCCGATCGCACCAGGCACGGTAGTCCGGCGCGCTGCCGCTGTAGCGCGCGATGACGCGGGTTTCTTTGCCTTCGACGTTGCGGTTCACGCCGGTCATCCAGCTGTCGACCTCGTTGGTCAGCAGCCCGGCGCCGATCTGCTTGACATGCTTGGTCCAGGCGGCGACCGCCTGTGCGCTGGCTTCCGCCCGGGTCAGGCCGCGGGCCTGCATGTGGCGCAGCAGGGCGCTGACCCATTCGACGTTGTATTCGATGCTGCGGGGGATGTTGCCGAGCGCGGTATGCGGCCCGAGCAGCATGAACATGTTGGGGAAATCCTCCACCAGCATGCCGAGCATGGTTTGCGCGCCCTGCGCCCATTTTTGCCGGAGCGTGAGCCCGCCCTCGCCGCGGATGTCGATGCGGTCGAAGGCGCCGGTCAGCGCGTCGAAGCCGGTGGCGTAGATGATGATGTCGAAATCGTATTCCGCGTCGCTGGTCCGCAGGCCGGTCGGGGTGATCGCCTGGATCGGCGTCGCCTTGCTGTCCACCAGCAGCACGTTCGGCTGGTTGTAGACCTCGTAGTAGCGGGTTTCGAGCGGCACGCGGCGGGTGCCGAAGCCGTGGTTTCGGGGAATCAGCATCTCCGCCACCTTCGGGTCCTTCACTCGTTGGCGGATCTTGTTGGCGACGAAGTCCGAGATCTCCTTGTTCGCGGCGCGGTCGGTCAGCGTGTCCTTGAAATTGCCGACCCAGATGCCAAAGCCGGGGGAGGCGTAGAGCTCCTCGTAGAAGGCCTCGCGTTCCTCCTTCGATACTTCAAAGGTGCCGCGCGGGTCGGGGGTGTGCAGGAAGCAGGAGAAGGTCTCCTGGCAGCGCTGAAAGATGGTCGGGTAGTCCGCCTTGATCCGCGCCTGCTCCTCCTCCGTGATCTTGCGGTTGTGCAGCGGCGCGCACCAGTTGGGCGTGCGCTGGAAGACCGTCAGGTGCCCGGCCGTCTTCGCCACTTCCTGGATGGTCTGCACCCCGGTCGCGCCGGTGCCGATGACCGCCACGCGCTTGCCGGCGAAGTCCACCGGCTCGTGCGGCCAGCGGGCGGTGTGGAAGGACAGGCCGCGGAAGCTGTCCATGCCCTCGAAGCGCGGCAGCGTCGGTGCCGAGAGCACGCCGATCGCGGTGATCAGGAAGCGCGAGACGTGCCGGCTGCCGTCCTCCAGCGTGACCGCCCAGGTCCGTGCCGCCTCGTCCCAATGCGCGGCGGCGACGCGGCTTTGGAACTGGATGTCGCGGCGCAGGTCGAACTTGTCGGCGACCAGGTTCAGGTAGCGCAGCGTTTCCGGCTGCGGCGCGAAGTGTTCGGACCAGTTCCATTCCTCGAGCAGCTCCTTTGAGAAGGAGAAGCCGTAGGAATAGCTTTCGGAATCGAATCGCGCCCCGGGGTAGCGGTTCCAGTACCAGGTGCCGCCGACGCCGGTGCCGGCCTCGAAGACCCGCACCTTCATGCCCATCTCGCGCAGCCGGAGCAGCTGGAACAGGCCCGACATGCCGGCGCCGATGACGATGGCGTCGTAGTCCAGGGTCTGGCCGGGATCGGCCGATGCTTCCAGCGAGGCGGACATCGTTACGTCGCTCCTGCATGCCATGCGGACGGGGCGCGGTCTTGTCGGCGCGTTTTCCCTGGACCGGCGGCATGCGGCGCCGGCCCTTCGGCAGGTTAGACCCCGATGCGACGGTCCTGCAATTTCCGCCCGGATTGGACTCGGCGCGGCCGAGGCACCTAGCATACGCGGATGCCTCCCCCGACCGTACCGCCCAACACCAGCCGGGCCTGGCTGATCCTGGGCAGCGCCTTCCTGGCCTTCACGGTCGGCGCCAGCGTGATGCATTCCTACACCGTCTTCCTGCTCGCCTTCGTCGCCGATTTCGGCTGGACGCGGGCCGAGAGCTCGCTGGCCTACTCGGTCGGGCAACTGGTCGGCGGCTTCAGCTCCCCCTTCGTCGGCAACCTGGTGGACCGCCTCGGGACGCGGCGGATGGTGTTGCTGGGCGCCGCCTTGCTCGTCATCGGCCTGGTCGGCAGCGCCCAGGCGGAGGCGCTGTGGCAGGTGGTGCTGCTCTACGGCGTGGTGATGACCTTCGGGGCGAATTGCGTGGGGCTGCTGGTCTTCGTGCCGCTGGCCTCCCGCCTGTTCGCCAACCGGCGCGGCATGGCGATCTCGGTCCTCCAATCGGCCAACGGCTTCGGCCGCGCCGCCTCGGCCCCGGCCAGCCAGATGCTGATCGCCGGGATCGGCTGGCGCGGTGCCTACCTGGTGGCCGCCGCCGTCGCCGCCGCGGTGCTGCTGCCGCTGGCCTTCCTCTTCGACCGACGCGGTGCCGCCGCGCGCGCCGCGGCGGCGCCCGCCGCCGCCGGCGGGGTGGAGCATGCCTGGACCCTGGCCGAGGCGATCCGCACGCCGCAATTCTGGCTGCTGTTCTTCGTCTACATGTGCACCAGCATCGGCAGCTTCCTGGTCTCGCTGCACCAGATCGCCTTCGCGGTCGATGTCGGCTTCGATCCGCTTTATGCCGCGGGGGTGCTGGGGATGGGCGCCTTCCTGGCGATGCCCGGGGTCATCGCCACCGGGACGCTCTCCGATTACATCGGCCGCGAGTATTCGGCGCTGCTGGCCTACGGGATCTCCATCATCGGCGTGTTCTGCGCGCTGGCGATCACCGGGCCGGGCGACCACCTGCTGCTCTGGCTGCATGCCTGCTTCTTCGGGCTGACCTGGGGCGCGCGCGGCCCGGCGATCACGGCGAAGACCGCGGATATCTTCCCCGGGCCGCGGCTCGGCACCATCCTCGGCGTCATCACCATCGGCTCGGGCCTCGGCGCCGCCATCGGCTCCTGGGCCGCGGGCTTCATCTTCGACGTCTCCGGCAGCTACCGCGTCGCCTTCATCGGCTCCATCATCGCCTATGCCGCGGGCTCGCTCGCCTTCTACGCGCTGCGCCGGCCGCCGCGGGCCCGGTAGCCGGGCGCCCGGAGCGGGGATAGGCTCGCAGCCAAGAAGAAGGATTGTCCCATGCCCGACCCCACCCGCCTGCTGCTCTGGACCGACACGCCCGGCCCCTATGAGGCCGCGATCGCCGCCGCCGGCCTCGCACAACGCGTGCGGGTGGAAGCATTGTCGCGCAAGGCGCAGCCGTCCGAGGAGCAGATGGCCGAGACCGAGGCGCTGCTCGGCTGGGGCGTGCCCGCCGGGGTGTTGCCGCGGATGCCGAAGCTGCGCTGGGCGCAATCCCTGACCGCGGGGGTGGAGGGCTGGCTGGCGCTGCCCGACCTGCCGCCGCACCTGGTCCTGACCTGCGCCCGCGGCACCCACGGCGAGTCGATGCCGGAGAACATCCTCGGCGCGCTGTTCCACATCGCCAAGCCCTATGCCGCCATCGCCGAGGACCAGAAGGCCAGCCGCTGGACCCGCCGCGTGGCGACGCCGCTGAACGGCAAGGTGCTCGGCATCCTCGGCCTCGGCGCCATCGGGCAGGAGGTGGCGCGGCTGGCCACGGCGCTGCGCATGCAGGTCGTCGGCACCCGCCGCAACCCGGCGCCGCTGCCGGGCGTCGAGGTCCTGCCGCCCGAGCGTACCGATGAGGTCCTGGCCCGCGCCGACTACCTGCTGCTGCTGCTGCCAGCGACGGCGGAGACCGAGAATTTCATCGATGCCGGGCGCCTGGCCCGCATGAAGCAGGGCACCTGGCTGCTGAATTTCGGCCGCGGCCAGGCGATCGTCGATGCCGACCTGATCGCCGCGGTGCGCGACAGGCACCTGGCCGGCGCCGTGCTGGACGTCTTCCGCGAGGAGCCGCTGCCCGTCACCCATCCCTTCTGGACCACGCCGGGCATCCTGGTGGTGCCGCACATGGGCGGGATGCACCCCGAGCGCGACACGGTGGTGGCGCGGCTGCTGGCGGAGAATCTCGGCCATTTCCTCGACGGCCGGCCGCTGCGGCAGGTGGTGGACCGCAGGGTCGGCTACTGATGCGGCTCAACCACGTCGCCAACCGGCTCGATCCGCGCTTCTTCGAGACGGTGGTGGAGATGCTGGTGACGCAGCTCGGCTTCCGCGTGCTGCGGCGGACCGAGCGTTCCATCTGGCTGCGCCAGCCCGGCGCCAACGTGGACCTGCAATTCAGCCGCAGCGAGACGACGCGGCGCGACGCCGACAAGCTCCGCTCGCAGGTCGCCTTTCTCAGCGAGACGCCGCGCGAGGCGCTGCAGGCGCTGGCGGACTGGGCCGCGGCGCAGGGCATGGCGGCCAGCGTCGGCGCCTATTCCGACCGGGAGTTCTACCTCGACGCCCCGGATGCCTTCGTCGACTTCGTCGTCGAGGCGATGCGGCCGGAACTGGCCGACTACGCCGTGCCGGATTGAAGGACGCAGGGAGAACGCCATGCCATTCCTCGACCGCCCCGACGGGCGCATCCGCTACGAGGTGCATGGGGAGGGCTTCCCCGTGCTGCTCTTCGCGCCGGGCGGGCTGCGGTCCCGCCTGGAGATGTGGCCATCGCCGCCCGGCGGCCCGGCGCGGCCCTGGGTGGACTGGACCCGCGCCCTGCCCGAGGCCGGCTTCACCGCCATCGCCATGGACCAGCGCAATGCCGGGGAATCGCGCGCGGAGATCTGCGCCGACCATGGCTGGCATACCTATGCCGCCGACCACCTGGCGCTGATGGACCACCTCGGCTTCCCGCGCTTCCACGTGCTGGGCGGCTGCATCGGCGGCAGCTTCTGCCTGAAGGCGATCGAGGCGGCGCCGGACCGCGTTGCCTCCGCCGTGCTGCAGAACCCGATCGGCCGGCATCCCGAGCACCCCGAATATTTCCCCGAGAGCCATGCCGAATGGAGCCGCGAGCAGCGCGCCGCCCGGCCGGAGCTGGACGAGGCGGCCCTGGCCGGCTTCGGCCGCAACATGTGGGACCAGGACTTCGTCTTCTGCGTCTCCCGCGACTTCGTCCGCGCCTGCCCGGCGCCGACCATGCTGCTGCCCGGCACCGACATCCCGCACCCCGCCGCGACCAGCACCGAACTCGCCGCGCTGCTGCCGGGCGTCGAGGTGCTGGCGGAATGGCGCGGGCCGCAGCACCTGGAGCCGCAGCGCAGCCGCGTGGTCGACTTCCTCCGCCGCATGACACCCTGAAAGGCGGCTGATACGCTTCCCCGAAACGCGGGGGAACGCATGCCGGACCAACCGGAGGAATTCGACTACATCGTCAGCGGCGCCGGCTCGGCCGGCGCCGTGGTCGCGGCGCGGCTGTCGGAGGACGGCCGGCACCGCGTGTTGCTGCTGGAAGCCGGGCCGCCCGACACCAATCCCTGGATCCACATCCCGCTCGGCTTCGCCCGCACCTATGTCAATCCCAAGGTGAACTGGAAGTTCGAGAGCGCGCCGCATGCCCAGCTCGGCGGCCGGCGGATGTACGTGCCGCGCGGCAAGACGCTGGGCGGCACCAGCTCGATCAACGGCATGGTCTACATGCGCGGCCACCCCCGCGACTACGACGGCTGGCGGCAGCGCGGCTGCACCGGCTGGGACTGGGACTCGGTGCTGCCCTTCTTCCGCCGCGCGGAAAACCAGGCGCGCGGCGAGGACGAGTACCACGGCACCGGGGGCCCGCTGAACGTCTCCGACCAGGCGGAGACCTCCGAGCTCGCCGAGGCGATGATCGCCGCCGCCGAGCAGGCCGGCATCCCGCGCAACCCCGACTTCAACGGCGCGCGGCAGGAGGGCGCCGGCTACTACCAGTCGACCACCGGCGGCGCCCGCCGCTGGTCCTCGGCGCGGGCCTACCTGGCGCCGGCGCGCGGGCGGCAGAACCTGATCATCCGCACGCTCTGCCAGGCGACCCGGCTGCTGATCGAGGATGGCCGCGCCACCGGCATCGAATACGCCTCCCCGCAGGGGCGCCAGCAGGCGCGGGCGCGGCGGGAGGTGATCGTCTCCGGCGGCGCCTATGGCTCGCCGCAGTTGCTGCTGCTCTCGGGCCTCGGCCCCGCCGAGCACCTGCAGGCGAACGGCATCGCGGTGGTGCGCGACATGCCGGCGGTCGGCGCCAACCTGCACGACCATTTCGCGCTCTACATGCAGTGGCGGTGCACCCGTCCCATCACCTTCAACGATTTCGAGAAAAGCTGGCCGCGCAAGATCGGCGCCGCGATCCGCTACGCACTGACCCGGCGCGGCCCGATGGCGGTGAACGGCATCCGCGCGGGGCTGCTGACCCGCACCGACCCGCGCCTGGAACGTCCCGACCTGCAGATCAACCTGCTGGAATGGAGCACGCTCGAGCGCTCCGGCACCCGCGTGGTCGCGCACGACTTCCCCGGCTTCACCCTCGGCCCCGTGCACCTTTCCCCCGACGGCCGCGGCACGGTGCGGCTGAACGGGCCGGACCCGCTGGCGCCGCCGGCGATCACCTTCGGCTTCCTCGGCTCGGACTACGACATGCGGGCGATGGTGGCGGGGGCGAAGCTGGCGCGCAGCCTGGTGCGGCAGCCGGCCTTCGCGCCGCTGGTGGCGGAGGAGATCTTCCCTGGCCCCGGCTATGGGTCGGACGCTGACCTCGAGCGCTTCGTGCGGGAATCCGGCCTGACCAACCACCACCCGGCCGGCAGCTGCGCCATGGGCACCGGCAGCAACAGCGTGGTCGATCCGCGGCTGCGGGTGCATGGCATCGCCGGGCTGCGCGTGGCGGATGCGTCGATCATGCCGGCCGTCGTCGCCGGCAATACCAACGCACCCTCCATCATGATCGGCGAAAAGGCCGCGGCGATGATCCTGGAGGATGCGGCCTAGGCCATCGCGCCTAGTCCTCCTCGCCCGCCGTGGCCTGCGTCCGCAATTCGCGGGCGAAGTCGCGCGACAGCGGGCCGTTCGGCGAGCGGTCCGCCACGCAATGGAAGCTGGCCGCGTCCTTCGTGTCGCCCTGCCCGGAATAGCTGGCGCCCTGCGGATAGGCGCAGAGCGGCCGGGTGAAGGCGACGCCCTTGGCCTTGTCGTCCTCGACATACTTGGTCGCCAGCACCCGCTTCGGCGGGATTCCCTGTTCAACCCAGCGCTCGAGTTCCGGCAGCATGTCGAAGCTGTTCGGGCCCGGCCCGCCGGAGCAGTGATAGAAGCCCGGCACCATGAACAGCCGGGCGAAATCCTGCACCTGGCGCAGCGCCTGGCCCTGCGGCAACGAATGCCGGCGGGCCTGGTCGCGGATGATGGCGCGGTAGAGGTCGATGGTGAAGCCGGGCGCGATGAAGGGGTCTGCCCAGCCGTGATACAGGATCAGCTTGGCGCCGCGCTGGCGGAAGGGCTCGAAGTCCGGGCTGGTGGCGTTGAGGATCTCCGGCAGCGTCTGCCCGGCATATTGCGTCGCTTCCATCCGGGCGACGTCCTCGCGGACGTCGAAGCCGCGGAAGTCGTGTGTCGGGTCCTTGAAGACCGCGTCGCGGTAGAAGGACAGCGCGCTGCCGCCGGGCTGGGTGCCGCCGACCAGGAACTGCCGCCAGGCGGACTCGCTGCCGGGCTGCAGGCCGGGCGCGATCAGCCGGCCGGTCTTCGGGTCGTGCGCCCCGCCATGGATCAGCCGCACCGCCTCGACCTGCTCGGCCGAGAGGCATTGCGCCGGGTCGTCGCCCGCCTGGCATTGCAGCGTGCCGACATCGAACTTGCAGTCGCGCGGATCGGTCAGGTAGGGCTGGCTGGCCAGGTTGCTGTCCTGCGCGGCGCAGCTTGCCAGCGTCGCCCTGGTCACCAGGTCGAGCACCGGCTGCGGCAGGTCGTAGGCCGCGCCGCGGACCGAGGAGGCGAGGCCGACCCAGACCTCGGAGGTCATCACCCCGGTCCAGTCCTGCGCGCCGTTGCCGGCGATGATGCCGTCGTAGTCCTCGGGGTAGCGCTGCGCTTCCATCTCCGCGTGGTGGCCGCCCTGGGAGCAGCCGACGAAGTAGGAATAGCGCGGCCTGCCACCGTAATAGGCCTCGACCACCGCCTTGGCGGCCACGGTCGTCACATGCTGCGCGCGGTAGCCGAAGTCGACGACGGCCTCGGGATTCTCGGAGAAGGTCCAGCTGCTGCCGGCATGGCCGTTGTCGTTCGCCATGGTGGCGTAGTGCCGGGACAGCGCATCCGCCATGGCGGCATAGGAGATCGCGCCGGCGGAGCCGCCCGAGCCTTCGCCGCGGAACTTGCCGTTCCAGCTGCCGGACGGCGGCAGCCAGACCTCGAATTCGATGCTCGAGCCCGGCACCGGCTTCGCCGTCGCGGTGACGCGGCAGAAGGGGCCGGGCACCACCACGGGCGTGGTCCCGGGGATGGTGTAGCTGGCGACATCCGCCGCCGTGTTGACGGTGATGCCGGGCAAGGCAAGCCCGCCGAGATCGCCGCATCCGGCCGCGGCGGCGCCGGATGGCGCCAGCGCGGTGCCGGCCAGCAGAAGCGCGGTCGCCGCGCCGAGATGCACCCTGCGTGTCATGGTCCTGCTTCCCTTCGGTCTGGCTGCCCGGCGGCGAAAGCACCGCCGGGTCTCTGCTGCTCAGCGCAGGTATTCGGGCGCCGGCGCCTGGGTCTCGTAGTCCGGCCCGGCGACGCATTCGAAGCTCGCGGCCTCCGTCGCCTCGCCCTGGCCGCGATAGCGCGCGACCTGCGGGAAGGGGCAGAGCGGCCGCGTCGCCTGCACGCCGTTGGCCGGCAGGTCACCCACATACTTCGTCGCGGTGAGCCGCTGCGGCGCGACGCCCTCTTCGACCCAGCGCTGCAGGGCGAGCAGCGCATTGTGCTCGGCGTCGGCCGGCGCCGGGCTCGGCGTGACGTTGCCGAACTGGTTCGGGCCGGGGCCGCTGCTGCAGTGCCCCATGCCGGGGACGAGGAAAAGCCGGTAGAAATCCTGCGTCCGCCGCAACGCCGCGCGGCCCGGGCCGCCGGCCGCGGCCATGGTATTGGTCTCGCCGGGATAGTCGGGGCCCTGGATCACCGCCTCGGAATCCGGGTCCGCTGCGCCCTGCGGCCGTGCGGTCTTGTTGCCCTTCCGCTGCGTCTCGATCACCCGCAGGTAGTAGTTCACGTGGTCCAGCACCGGGACCAGCGCGTCCGACCAGCCGTGATAGCCCATCAGCTTGCCGCCGCGTGCCTGGAAGCGGCTGAGATCCGGGTCGTTGGCGTTGATCAGCGTCGCCAGCACCTGGTCGATCTGGTCGACCTGGACGTCGTAGTCGAAGTCGCGCCAGGACCAATTCGGCCCGAAGACCCATTGGGCCAGGCCGTTGAACAGCGTCTCGTCCGGCGGGTTGGGCTGCGCCGCGGTGGGCACGCGTTCCAGCACCGGCCAGTCCAGGCTGTGGCCGCTCTCGCTGCCGCGGGTCAGGCCGGCATAGATGCGCCGGCCGGTGCGCGGGTTGCGCACGCCCTCATAGATGGCGCGCGCCGCCTTCACCTGCGGCGGGGTCAGGCATTGTCCGGTGTCGCCCGCATCCTCGGCGCACTGGATCTCGGCCGGGTCCCAGCGGCAGGCGCGCGGGTCGGTCAGGTAGGGGTCGGAGGGCAGGCCGCCGGCCTGGCCGGCGCAGGCGGCGAGGACCGACCGGGTGATCAGTTCCGCCTTGTCGCGCGGGATCAGCGCCTCGGGCGGCCGGTGGGTCTGGTCGTAGAGCCAGACGCTGGCGGACTGGCTATGGGTGCGGTTGTTGGCCGGGGCACCGGCCAGCACGCCGTCATAGTCCTCGGGGAATTGCTGGACCTCGTGGAAGGCCTGGAAGCCGCCGTTGGAACAGCCGGTGAAGTAGGAATACTGCGGCGGCTGGGCATAGTAGGTGGCGACCACCTGCTTCGCCGCGACGGTCATCAGGTGCGTCGCGCGATAGGCGAAGTCGATCCATTTCTGCGGCCGGCCGATCAGCGCCCGGCCCTCGGTGCTGGTGGACGGCGCGGTGCCCTGGTCGGTGTTCGCCGTGGCGAAGCCGAGCTGCACGCCGCCGGCCAGCGCGCCGTAAACGATGGACCCGGCATAGCCGCCATTCCCGGTGCCGTTGTAGCGACCGTTCCAGGCGGCACCTTCCGGCAGCCAGAACTCCACCTTGATGTCGCTGTCGGGGCTTGGCCGCAAGGTCGCGGCGATGCGGCAGAAGGCCGGCAGGTTCTGGAAGGTTTGGCCGTTCGGGGCGGTGTAGCTGCCGGCGGGGATGCGCTCGGCGATGGTCACGGTGCCCTCCCCGGGCAGGGTCGCGCCGGCGAAGCCTTCGCATTCCGCCGCCAGCACGGGCCCGGCGGAGAAAAGCCCGGCCAGCAGCATCGCCAGGCGCAACGCGCCAGGCGGTCGTTCGATACTGTAATCCAATAAATCCTCCCGTTATTATATCGCGCCCCGACAGCCTAAATGAATCGGTCGCGCAAACGCTGATTGCGAACTATTAATCACTACTGCTCTTGGACAAGCAGCAATAAACCATGGCAGCGGCAGCCGCATGGCGGCAAGCGCGGGCGATCGCCGCACGCGATCGTGCGGGCCGGTTCGCTACCGCGCGCTGTGGCCGAACAGCCGCGCCGCCGCCGCCATGACCCGCGCCGCATAGGCCTCGTGCCGGTCCGGCGTGCGCGAATGGTAGTTGCCCACCGCGCGCATCAGGTTGCCGTTCTGCTCCCGCAGATGCATGTGCAGGATCGCGCCCGCGGCGGCGATGTTGAAGCAGGCATCGCCGATCAGGCGGTCCCGCACCGCGGCTTCCGGCAGCCCGGTCAGCTGCGCCACCGGCTCCACCCAGCGGGTATTCACCTGCATCGGCCCCAGGTCCTCGGAACCATCCTGGTTGCGGCTTACGGTGCCGACCTGGCCGCCCTCCACCGCCTGGATCGCCGGCAGCACGCGCGGCGGCAGGCCGTAGAAGGCGGACACCGACAGCATGCAGGCGAGCCAGGGGATCGCCACCTCACCGCTCCAGGCTTTCGCGCAGCTTCTGGCGAACGCGCGCGTTCGGATCGACCGAGCCTGTGATCGCCTGCCGCCGCAGCGCATCCGGCAATGCCGCCGCATTCGCCAGGCCTTCCCGCATGTCCTCGGTCAGCGACCGCGCGTCGCGCTGGTCGTGCACCACGCGGGGCGTGATCAGCACCAGCAGCTCGGTCCGTGCCCGCGTGTTGTTCTGGCTGCCGAGCAGCGCGCCGAGGATGGGGATGTCCTTCAGGTAGGGAATGCCCTGGTTGCCCCGCGAATCGCTGTCGCGGATCAGCCCCGCCAGCCCGATGGTCTGGCCGTCCTGCACCACCACGCGCGACCGCACCGCGCGCTCGAGGAAGGTGGGGGAGTTGATGCCGGATGTGCTGGGCGCGGCGGTGTCGACCTCGCTCACCTCCTGCGAGATGTCGAGCGTGACGAGCCCGCCGCTGCTGACGCGGGGGATGACCTCCATGATCACCCCGGTCTCGCGGTAGTCGACGCTGTTCACCACCGGCGCGCCGGCCGCCAGCGTGCTCTGCGCCGATTGGGTCAGGAAGGGCACCAGGCTGCCGACCTGCAGCCGGGCCGGCTCGTTGTCCAGCACCAGCAACTGCGGGGAGGACAGCACGCGCACCTGCGTCACCTGCTGCAGCAGGTCGATCGCGTATTGCGTGCCGCGGCTGTCGCCGAGGACGAAGCCGGGGAAGGGATTGGCCAGCACCCGCGCCGGCCCGGCGGCGAGGGTCAGCGCGCCCTGCAGCCCGCCGCCGCCGAACAGGAATTGCGTGCCGTATTTCAGGTTGTCGTTCAGCGTGACCTCGGCGATGGTCGCGTCGATCCGCACCTGCAGCGGCAGGATGTCGATCCGCCGCAGCATGGCCTGCACCGTCCCCGCCTCCTGCGCCGTGGCATAGACGACGACGGCGTTGTTTTGCGGGTTGGGCAGCACCCGCATGGCCTCCGCCGCGCCCTCCCCGCCGCCGGTGAGGCCGCCGCCGAGACCGCCCAGCAACGGGTTGGCGGCCTGCGCCGGCTGCGCCAGCGGCCCCGCCCCGCCGGGCTGCTGGCCCTGGCCGAACGGCGCCTGGCCGAATTGGCCCGCCCCGGCGCCGACCAGCCCGCCCTGGCCGAGCCCGACCGCGCCGCCGCCCTGGCGGCCGCCGCCCAACCCGCCGGCACTGC
>NZ_SMSJ01000064.1 GCF_004355005.1 Dankookia rubra | reverse complement strand
TCGAGTCCGACATCCGCGCCTTCATCACCGCCCACAACGCCAACCCAAAGCCTTTCCGCTGGACCAAGTCCGCAGATGACATCCTCGCCGCCATCCAGCGCTTCTGCCTCCAAACACAGCAGATCGGAGGAATTACGGAATCAGGACACTAGGCTGGGATGTTAAGTAGCTTCGCCGCCGTCTCGCCCAGAACACGGCGCTTCTGCTCGTCACTCAACGAGTCGCACGCCATGATCTGGTCGACCGGGTCGTACACCCAGGGGTAAGGCCAATCGCTGCCCATGACGATCTGGTCCGGCCCGGCCACCGCCTGCAGGTGGCGAACGGCTTCCGGAGTGAAGACGAGGCTGTCGAACCAAATCTGCTTCAGGTAATCAGTCGGCTTCTTCTTCAACGTGATCGAGCTATCGCATGCCGCTGGATTCAGTCGGCAGCCATGATCGAAGCGGTCGGCGTAGTGTGCGAGAAAGCCGCCGCCATGCGCCGCTATCACCTTCAGCCCTGGGGCTCGGTCGAACACACCCTCGAAGATCATATGCGCCAGCGCAATGGTGGTGCCGAGTGGGTTGCCGATGACGTTGGTTAGATAGCCATTCCCGGCCAGCCGCTGGTTCAGTTGTGGCACGCTCTGTGGGTGGACGAACACCACTGCACCCAACTCTTCGGCCTTCTGCCATACCGGATCAAAGCTGCGGTCGGACAGTTCCTTGGCACCGACCTCCGCCCCAACCGCGATACCCTTCAGCCCTTGGCGGCGGATTGCCCCCTCCATTTCCTGTACCGCCAGTTGGGGGTCCTGCATTGTCAGACCTGCGAAGCCAGCGAAGCGGTCGGGGTAGCGGGCACAGAGCTCCGCCATCGACTCGTTGGTCTTCTTGACCACCTGAGCGGCAACGTCGCGCGGTGCACCGTACCAGTGCGGGTTCACCGAGAGCACCTCCACGTCCACCTTCTGGCGGTCCATCGCGGCGAAGCGCTGCTCGACGCTGTCGATCGGCGCCTCACGGGCGCCGGGTGGGCCGGCATAGATGTTTTCGCGCGTCATGCCCTGGAGCGCTGCGGCTTCGGGGAAGATGCAGTGGGCGTGGACGTCAATGGTCCTCACGCGCCGCCCAGCGACCGACACCGCTTGTCGTTGCGGCCGCCCACCTTGGGCATGTGCCGAGCGCAACAGGCCGCAGCCACAGAAGAGCGCACCGGCTGCGCCTATCAAGTTACGCCGTGATTTCATCCGGATTTTCCCCCCGACTTGCTGATAGTTGTTCCCGGAAGGCTCGCGCCTTTTGCGCCGCGACGCCAGTGGGCTTCGATGCTGCGCTGCACCCTGGTGCACCCGTGATTTTCAGTACCTTGCTGGCTGCGAGGTGCGCCAAGCCCCTTTTAGGAACGCCGGCCACGCGTCGGCTATGCTGGATTCAGTCGCGACGGCCGCGGGCCGGGACTCATAGTGATGCAGCGATTGAATCCGGAAAGTGGCCGCAGAAGGCGTCACGTGTGGATGTCCGCTCCAGCGTAGCGGCCGGAGTAAATGCGATCGCATTGGGGTCGCGCTCAGTGGCATGCTCTGACCGAAAGCAGCGGGACGGTCGTCAGGTGGCTGAACGCGTGAAGCCAGTACCGACAACGATTAGGCGGTTCGGCCGTCGTTGGCCAACATTTGACCCGGACGCAAAGACCGCATTTGGGTGAATTCAGCCCAGCGTCTTCTCCTTCCAAATGTCCTTTGTCACCGATCGTCCGGCGCTCACGCCGTGGGCATGCAGGCCTCGCAGATGCGCTCGATGTGTCGGTGGTCTGTGCCGCAGCACCCACCGAGAACGGTCAGCTGCCGATGGCGCCGCCGCAGATCGGCGTACTGCGCTCCCAGCTCCACCGGATCGCCGTCGTCGAGATCCGTTGCCTGGTCGAGCTCTGCGTGGCTGCGCCTCGATGCGTTGGCACGAAGCCCGCGCAGTCGCTCGGCCCAGGGCGCGCCCTCATCGACAAGCAGGTGCGCGAAGTGCGTCGGGTGCGCGCAATTGATCATGTAGTAGGCCGGCGCGGCGCTGGTGGCCGCGTCCACTGCGGCGATAGCCTCGCCCAGGGTCTCACCCGTCGGCAGCCGCCCGTCCGTCTCCACGGTGAAGGAGATCGCCACCAGTACCCCCGCCGCCCGAGCGGCGCGCGTGATGCCGATCGCCTCGTTTGCGTTGGTCATGGTGATGGCGGTCACCATGTCTGCCGCGGTGCCGGCGAAGATCCCGATCTGCCAGGCGTGGTAGGCCTCCGCCTCCTCCGGGCGCATCAGCGCGCCGGGGTCGTAGCCGTCGCCGCGCGGCCCGACGCAGCCGCTGATCACCATCCGCGAACGCGCGGTCTCCTGCGCTTCGCGCACCGTCTCCATCAGGGCAATCGCCGCGCGGTTTGCCTCCGCGAGTGCCGCGTCGGAATAGCCGACCTTCCACCCCCAATCGGGGTTGGCGCGCCAAGTTGGGCTCTCTAGGACGAAGCCCACCCCCCTCGCGCGGGCTATCGCGGCGTGACGTGAAAAGTAGCGGTCCAGCGCCGCCCGGCCGTCCGCGTCCTTCAACAGGTCGAAGGCGGCGAAGCAGGGTAGGTCTAGCCCTTCGTGGAAAATCAGCGTGGTCTCGATGCCGCCGTCCGTGAGGAATAGGCCGCTGGCAGCATCCAACTGCGGCAGGTGGTCGCGGTACCTAGGCTTGCTCATCACCGGGCCTCCTCGCTTACGGGTGCTGCAGCGTGCCGGTCGGCCTCGCGCATCGGGCTCGTCGCTGCTGACTAGGTTGCCCCGTTCCGGTTAGGATGGCCAGGCGGGGCACCGCCGGTCGCCTGTGGCTCGTACCAGCGGGAGCATACCATGGCGTCAGCGACCCCGGAGACGTTCGACTTTATCATCATCGGCGCGGGCTCGGCCGGCTGCGTACTCGCCGACCGCCTCAGCGCGGACTGCCGCAACACTGTCTTGGTGCTGGAGTTCGGCGGGTCCGACCGCTCGGTGCTGATCAGGATGCCGGCGGCTCTCTCAATTCCGATGAACATGCCCAAATACAACTGGCGCTACGAAACGGAGCCGGAGCCGTATCTTGCTGGCCGGCGTCTCCACTGTCCGCGCGGCAAAGTCGTCGGAGGCTCCTCGTCAATCAATGGCCTCGTCTACGTGCGCGGCAACCCGCTCGACTTTGAGCGCTGGGAGGAGGAAGGCGCAGCAGGCTGGGGCTATCGGCATGTGTTGCCATATTTCCAGCGTGCCGAGTCACGCCAGGAGGGCGGAGATGCTTGGCGAGGTGCCTCCGGCCCACTGGCGACCTGCTACGGCCGCCTCCATAACCCGCTCTACCGGACGTTCGTGGAGGCTGCGAAGGAGGCCGGGTATCCCGCGACGGATGACATCAACGGCGCGCAGCAGGAAGGCTTCGGCCGCCTGGACATGACCGTCAAGGACGGCGCGCGCTGGTCGGCGGCCGACGCGTATCTCAAGCCGGCGATGCGGCGCGGGAACCTGGAAGTGCGAACCCATGCCTTTGCGACTCGCCTCCTGTTCGAAGGCATTCGCACGGTCGGGGTGCGCTACCTGCAGGGCGGGATTGAGCGCCAGGTGCACGCCCGACGGGAGGTCATCCTGTCCGGAGGACCGATAAACTCCCCGCACCTGTTAAAACTCTCTGGTATCGGCCCCGCAAGCGAGCTGAGCGCGTTCGGCATCGACGTGGTGAGCCACCGGCCTGGTGTTGGGGAGAACCTGCAGGACCACTTGGAGTTCTACTTTCAGGTCGCTTGTACGCAGCCGGTTACCCTCTATTCGTCGCAGACGCCGGTCGGCAAGGCCGCGATCCTCGCACGTTGGCTCCTCCGGCGAGACGGGCTGGGGGCGACAAATCACTTCGAGACCGGAGGGTTCATCCGTTCGCGTGCTGGCGTCCGACACCCGGACATCCAGTACCACTTCCTGCCGCTTGCCATTACGTATGATGGTAGAGGCCTCGCCTCCGAGCACGGGTTCCAGGCTCATGTGGGACCGATGCGGTCCAAGAGCCGCGGCTTTGTGCGGCTCAAATCCCCGGATCCGCGGGAGTACCCCCGCATCCAGTTCAACTACATGAGTCATGCGGACGACTGGATTGAGATGCGCGCCTGCCTGCGGCTGACCCGCGAGATCTTCGCGCAGGAGGCCTTCGAGCCCTATCGCGGCCGGGAGCTCCAGCCGGGATCCAATGTCAACACGGACGAGGAGATCGACACCTTTGTTCGCGAGAAGGTGGAGAGCGCTTACCACCCGTCTTGCTCATGCAAAATGGGGAATCCAATGGATTCGATGGCAGTGGTCGATCCGGAGATGCGCGTCATCGGAGTCAGCGGCCTGCGGGTGGTCGACAGCTCGGTCATGCCGTCCATCACGACCGGCAATCTGAATGCGCCGACCATCATGATCGGCGAGAAGGCTGCCGACCACATCCTCGGGCAGCCGCTCGCCGCCACCTCAAACGTACCCTACTACCTGGCTGAGAACTGGGCCGTGGACCAGCGGTGAACGACACGCGGTCTGGCCCCCTGAATAGCGGTGCTGGACGCAGGTTCTGCTGCCCTCGGCGTGCTCTGCGAATGTAAGCAGCTGCTTGTGAGAAACTCCAAAACTGCCGCGTTTTTGAAATTCGGGCCCAGTTGGAGTATTCGGATTTGCAAGCGTGGCCGGGACGGCGCCTGACAGGGCCCAATCATCGACAGGTTTCGGGATCGCGCCGCGGGCGCGAAGCCGCCGTCCTGCTTTCCCTGACCACTTGGTCGCTTGGCCCTTCACACCGGACATCGTGCGACTTGCGGTGGAAGTCCGATGCGGGTGCGTCTTGACCGTCAACTCTCCAGCGCGGCGGCCGGGGGCGCGTCACTTCGAGGATCGGTTCCGGCGGCATAGGCCCGGTGCTCGGTGAAGAGCCAGCGGTGCAATGCGGCGAGGCTGATAATGCGCGGGGTGGTGCAGCGCAGGTCCTCCATCCTTGCTGCCTCCTTCGCGCGCCTCGCCTCAAGGCCCGCTTCCGTCAGGCCCTGATCCGGCACGGTATAGTAGTCCAGGGTGTAGGCTGGATCGGTAGGCGTAAGGCCAAAGATCCAGTCGAAGATCATCCGGGTCCGCGGCATGTGGAACTCCGAGTTCACCACCAACAGGCGTCGCAGACCGGCAGGGTCGGTATGGATTACCCGCGCAAAATAGGCATTGCCGATCGTGTCGAGAGACGCCGTCTCCACCCAGATCTGCGCTGCCGGCACGCCGCGCGCGAGTAGGGCCTGGGCGGCAGCGACGGATTCCAGCAACGGGTAACCCGCAGGGTCGAGCGGCGGAGCGCGGTGAATGGTGTATGCGCTGAGCAAGATAATCGGCGCCTCGCCGGCCCAGGCCTGTGCAGCCTCGAGCCGGTTCAGGACAAACGGGGGCAGGGCACCGTCCGGTCGCAAACTACCCCCGGGCACGAGGACTGCATCATATCGCTGCATGTACCCGGATGGTCTATCGGGGCTCCGCGAGAGGCAAGGGCTTGGGAACGAAAGCTGATCTCGTCCGCCGCGTCGACCGGTAGGCGGTCGAAACGCTGAATGAGGGGCCGACGCTCGGCCCAAAGATCGCATTATTTCAATGCGCTAAAGCTTGAGGGTTAAATCGGGCTACCCTCAAGGTTCGGAGACAATGCCGCTCTCCGGAGAAGGAAATGACCCTCATTCCGGCCTTGCACCCTCAAGGTCACCGCCGAAACCGGCCGGAAACCTGCACCTAAGCGCGGTGTCCAAATCAGGGGAGATAGGTTGTGGGGATAACGACTGGAGCAGCGGTGGGAACCGGGAAATGAAATTCTCTGGCCGTGCCTAGAAGCTGCCTCCAAGCCTACCGTAAAAGCTGGGTGGGCAAGCTGCCATTAAGAGCATCAGCGACGAGGCACAGTGAGCTGAGTAGCGCCTCGCAGCCGCCCTTCCGTAGCCGGTGCACCAATCATGTAGTTCAACCTAATCCACCGTGTTCAGCTCCGGATGAGCGGACAGCTGCCTTCCATCAGGGGGCGGAAAGCTTCGTCCGCCGGTGTGGTCTGCAACAACTTATAGTAATCGAACGGCCCGCGGCTCTCCTCAGGCTTTTTCACTTCGAACAAGTAAGACGGGTGAAGCTTGCGGCCATCAGCCCGGATGGTGCCGGCGCCAAAGGCGTCGTCTTCCGTTGGCATTGCCTTCATCCGTGCCACAGTATCGGCGCCGCTCGCCTTTGCCGCCTGGACGCCGAGTGAGGCAACGGCCTTCAGGTAATGTAAGGTGGCTGAGTAATCCCCAGCATGGTTCATGCTGAGGGGCACCGGTCCGGCCAGGGCCCGAGCACGTCGCGCGAAACCGCGCGTGCGGTCGTTCAGATCCCAATAAAAGGTCTCGGTGCAGATCAGCCCTTGCGCCGTCTCTAGCCCCAAAGCGTGCACGTCGGGCAGGAACATCAGCATGGAAGCCAGCTTCACGCCGCGCCGTGTTAGGCCGAACTCAGCCGCCTGCTTCACACAGTTCACCGTATCCGTGCCGGCATTCGCCAGCCCGATCACCTTGGCGCGCGACGCCTGAGCCTGCAGCAAGAAGGAGGAGAAGTCTGTCGTCCCTGGGAATGGCGTGCGCGCCTGGCCTACCACCCGGCCGCCGGCTGCCTGCACGAAGCTGACGGTATCGCGCTCCAGCGAATGGCCGAAGGCGTAGTCGGCGGTGATAAAAAACCAAGTGTCGCCGCCGGCGCGCACCGTGGATGCGCCGGTGGATTTCGCCAGCATGTAGGTGTCGAACACCCAGTGGATGGTGTTTGGCGTGCAGGACTTTCCAGTCATGTCCGAAGTCGCGGTCGAAGTGGCGATGGCGACTTTATTCTTCTCCCGCGCCAATTCGGCTACCGCCAATGCCACGGAGGAGGCGGCAAGGCTTAGCACCATGTCCACACCATCGCGGTCAAACCACTGGCGCGCGATGTTCAGCGCGACATCGGGGCGGTTCTGGTGATCGGCCACTACGATCTCGGTTTCGAAACCGCGAGGTCCGAACTCCTGCACCGCCTGTCGGGCACAAGACACAGTGACCGGGCCGTTGAGGTCCCGATAAGGTCCGGACATGTCCGTCAGCACACCGATTCGGACAGGCTTGGCAGCTTGCGCGCGGACCCCAATGAGGGGCAATGCACTTGCGGTGCCCGCCTGCAGCAGCGTGCGTCGATCCATTGTCACGTTTCTTCTCCCTCTCAGAATGAGAACGAACTTTCATCAAGACAAGCGCAGGACGTGGCAAAGGCGTTCACGCGGACATGGCAGCGCCCGCATCGAGGCCAGTCGAGCGCAACCTCCACGGTATCTGGCACCGCAAATTTAGCAGAGAGTGCGACGGCATCCTTGAAGTCGAGGATTACCGCATCGACCGTTAGGGTCAGAGCCTTCTCCACCCGCCGCGTATTTGGCCAAGCCAATGGATGACGCCGGGTGTCGAGGTCACCCGCGGCACCGGCGTCGTCAGTGCCACGTCGCCCTTTTCAGCTTGGCAGCCCTCCTCCGCAATGCGCAGAGGGAGCGCTTGTCGCGAGTCTTGGTCAGCCAGGGCAGCGGTTCCCTGGCTCCTGCTATTGACCCGAAGCGCCTGGTCGTGCCGCCGTTGCCAGGCAGTTCCTCCTTTACAACGTCGGCGCCGGACTCGGACATCGGCGTCGCGGAGTAGGGCGCGGCGATGACGGTTGCGACGGCAGGGACACGGAGGCCAGCCAAGGAGCCTGTGACGCGTTTCGCCAGATCATGCATGAGGATAGCCACCTTCAGCGCGGGACGATCGGCAATGTGGCAATGCTCTTCCAGCCGACGGGCGCGCCGGCCTGCTCCGCAGCCTGGGCCAATGGCAGGCTGGCATTCCAATGCGCCGCGAGGAATCGGCGGCCGTTCACCGCATCGGCCACGTCGGAGACCAGCCACAGCAGCGGCGGTACCATGATGGCGGGCTGCAGCATCGCGTCACGGTCAAACCCCGCGGCGTCGGGGACGAGGGCAGTGTTCGTAACCCCTCCCGGAACCAGCACGTTCGCCGTTACGCCGGTGCCAGCCAGGTCCTCCGCCATAACGCCAGTCAGGGCCTCGGCCGAAGCCTTGGTCGGGCCATAGGGCACGTAGCCGCCGCGCAACATGGTCCCAAGGCTGGTGGTGACGTTTACGATGCGGCCCCAGCGTCGCTCCAGCATGTCCGTTACCGCGGCACGCGACAGGGCATGGATCGCCTCGACATTCACCGCGGCGAAGCGGCGCCAATCCTCGGGCGAAACCTCCCAGAAGCGGATCGGCTTTGCCCAATTATCCTGGCGTATACTACCCTGACCGATGCCGGCGTTATTCACTAAGACGGCTACGGGGCCGAGCCGTTCGCGTACCGTCGCTACGACATCCGCGCAGGCCCCAGCCGTCGCGATATCCTTGGGAACCGTCAGGAGCGTGGCAAGTCCGCCGGCCTCCGCCGCGAGTTCGCCGAGCGGGGCGCAGTCGCGGTCCACAGCGGCGACGGCAAACCCGTCTCGCAGCAGACCCATCACGATTGCCCGCCCGATACCGCGCCCACCACCGGTGACGATGGCCACGCGCTGCTGCGTGCTCAAGACGGCGCCTCCCCATGCCTTTCAGGGATCGTGCGCCCTCGGCTTATCCGGATTCAAGCCCACCAACGCCCATTCCGCATCGGTCAGGCCAGACAAGTAGCGCAACCGGCGTCGGTCCGCCGTGCGCCAATGCTTTTGCTGTTAATGCCAGTCATACCTTTCCCGTGATTCACCCACAAAGAAGGGAATCGCAAACGGCTTTTCCGCTGCGGTTCATTCGCCTAAAATCAGTCGAAGCGGCAGCTGTTCCTTACTGCGCGATATAGCCGCCATCGATCACAAGCTCAGTGCCGGTGACAAAGGATGCTTCGTCTGAGGCCAGAAATAGCACGCCATACGCAACCTCAATCGGCTCGCCCAACCGACGCAGCGGAGTCATCGGAATCTTGGCCGCACGCCCACCAGCATTGGCTCCGTTCAGCATAGCCGGCAGGTAGCCCGGGTGCACTGAGTTTACTCGTACCCCCTGTGGCCCCCAGCGCACCGCTGCCGACTTGGTCAGCAAGCGGACCGCACCTTTCGATGCCGAGTAGCCGGGGTGCCCTTCGGCGCCACCGACAAAGCCCATAATCGAAGAGATATTTACGATAGAGCCTCTGCCTACCTTGGCCATCTCCTGCGCGGCTAGGGTGGTGCCAAGAAACACGCCGGTCGCGTTGACCGACATTAGCCTGTTCCAACCCTCCAGCGACAGATCGCTACCGACTGCACTGCCGCTGATGCCGGCATTATTGATTAGAATGTCGAGCTTGCCATAGATCTCAATCGTCTTAGTGATCAGGTTCTGCCAGTCGACTTCCGATGTGACATCTGTTCTCACGAACATCGCCCGACCTTGTCCGGCGTTAATGTCTGCCGCCAACGCCTCACCAATGTCGACCAACACATCTGCTATGACGACCGCCGCGCCTTCAGCGGCAAATAGGCGAGCTTCCGCCTCACCCATGCCATGAGCACCGCCTGTCACAATGGCGACCTTGTCCTTGAGCCGCATAGCTCCCCCCCCCCGTGTTGTTGGCGTGATCATCCAGCCGCGAAAGACTCGCGGCAAGGGCAGCGGGTCGGCACGGCGCGGCGGTTGGGCAGACTACCCTGCGTTCCCGAAAGACAGTGCAGTCCGCTGCAGGCACCGCGCTAATCCGTTTTTATCAAGTTATGCTTGCCACAGCGGGCGAGGCTGGTCCCGCCTCATACTCCTCCGCGCCACAGACGGCTGCTCGAGGAGGCGCGGCCCAACTCAGCCTTTGGCCGGTCAAGTGGATGCTGACCGGCTTCAGCATCGGGCATCCGGCGCTTCGACGCCTCGACCTCGGGCGGTTGACGGCGGGACAGTCGGCAACCTAGCGTATCGGATAACAATGCGCAGAGACGGACATCGTCCGCGCTGAAGGGGGAAATGCCTGCGAATGGACGATGTCGTTCGCATATTGCAACTCGTGGCTAATGGGACAGCCGCTGGCTGCATCTATGGGATGGTCGCGCTCGGCTTCGTGCTGATTTACAAAGCAACCGAAATGGTTAACTTCGCCCAGGGCGAGTTGATGATGCTCGGAGCCTTCTTCGCTTTTACATTTATAGAACTTTGGGGGCTCAATTACTGGCTCGGCTTCCTTTTGGCCATCGCTGCGACGGGAGCTTTCGGTTATCTGCTTGACGCGCTGGTGCTACGTCGGGTCATCGGCCAACCGCAATTCGCCGTCGTGATGCTCACTCTTGGCCTCGCCTTTATCTTCCGCGCCACCGCCGGTGCCATCTGGGGCTACGACGCGGTAGGGTTCACCACGCCCTTCACAAACCAAGTCGCCAACTTCGGCTCCGGTCTGGTACTGGGGAAAGACCAAGTCTCGATCATCGTGGGCACCGTCATCCTTTGCGGTGTGCTCTACTTATTCTTCAGCCGTACCAGGCTGGGCATTGCCATGCAGGCCTCATCACAAAACCAGCTAGCGGCCTACTACATGGGCATACCAGTGCGAACTGTTTTCTCGCTGATTTGGGCGATCAGCGCGGGAGTTGCCGCGGTAGCCGCGGTGCTGTTGGTACCCGTCCAGATGATTGACGTAAACATGGGCCTGATCGGCATCAAGGCCTTCGCGGCAGCTGTGCTCGGCGGATTTGGCAGCATTCCGGGCGCATTGGTGGGGGGCGTTATCGTCGGCATCGTCGAGCAGCTCGCAGGCTACTATCTTCCTGCCGGCTCTATGGAGCTGACCTCTAACATAGTGCTGCTATCGGTGCTGATTGTGCGACCGCAAGGTCTCTTAGGCCAAACCATCCGTAAGCGCGTGTGAGGGGAATGTGAGCCAGCTCAAGACCAGCTATGAACAGGACCTTAGCCTCGCTGGCACGCGCTCAAACGTGGTCTGGTATGGCTTGCTGCTCGCTTCTTTGCTGCTGGTCCCACTTGCGTTCAGCGAGTTTTATGTTGGCGAAATGTCTTTTGTCCTGATTTATTCGATCGCCGGGGTCGGACTGATGCTGCTGACCGGATATACCGGGCTGGTCAGTCTGGGACATGCTGCCTTCCTCGGCATTGGGGCTTATGCCAATGCCATCCTGCTGTCCCGCGGTGTGCCCTTTGTTTTGTCGCTACCGCTCGCTGGCTTGATCAGCGCTGCTGCCGGTGTAGCGATCGGAATTCCGACTCTACGCATGAGTGGACTCTACCTTGCCATTGCTACTCTAGCTTTCGGAAGTATCGTGGTGCTGGTTGGGGAGAAGTGGCACGGCCTGACTGGCGGGTTCGACGGTCTTCCAGTGCCCACACCATCTATCCTGGGAATCGCCGTCGAGGAACCGACCGGCATCTACTATCTTGCGCTTGCCGTGCTGGTGTTCGTGCTTTTCGTGGCAATGAACATTCTACGTACCCCGCTCGGCCGTGCATTGGTGGCGATCCGAGATAGTGAAATCTCGGCGCAGTCAATGGGCATCAACCTAGCATTTTACAAGACAGTTTCCTTTGCGATCAGTGCCGGCCTAACCGGGCTCGCCGGCGCGCTGTTCGGCCACTACGTGCGCCATCTCGCACCGGACTCGTTCGGCATCCTACTGTCAATCCAACTCGTGACCATCGTCTTTATCGGTGGCCTCGGCTCGCTGCACGGTGCAATCTTCGGTGCTGTCTTCGTCGCTCTACTGCCACAGGCGATCGCGCTCGTGCGGGATGATCTCCCGTTCGGCATTGGACAATTGCCGGGGCTAGAGCCCTCGCTTTTTGGTCTGATCCTCGTACTGGTCATCATGTTCGAGCCGACCGGCATCCATGGTCGGTGGCTGAAGCTGAAGCGCTATTTTCTGGCCTTCCCGCTGCACCAGCGCACCTCGTTCCGTCGGCAGAAATCCTACGCCAAATCGGAGCGCCTGCGATGAGCGACGAATTTTTCTCCGCCCGCGACATTGCCATGCATTTCGGCGGCATCCGCGCCGTCGAGAGCGTCAGCTTCGACGTGCAACGCGGAGAGGTGTTTTCGATCATCGGACCGAATGGCGCCGGCAAAACCACAATATTCAACATGATCAGCCGCATCTATACGCCCACCGCCGGTACGCTGAATTTCGACGGACAAGACATCACCCGGATCGCACCACACCGGATCGCTCGGCTGGGCATAGCGCGTACCTTCCAGAATATCGAACTGTTCACCAACGCGACGCTGCTACAGAATCTGCTAATCGGCCGACACTCTCATTCCACTGCGCCGCTGCTTTCTCAGTTAGCCTTTCTGCCGAGTGTGCGACGCGCTGAAGTGGACCATCGCAAGCGAGCCGAGGAAGTGATCGAGTTCCTCGACTTACAGCGCTACCGCGACCAGCTAATCGCTAACCTGCCCTATGGGGTGCGCAAGGTGGTAGAACTGGGTCGAGCACTGTGTAGCCAGCCTAAGCTTCTGCTGCTCGATGAGCCCTCCTCAGGTCTCAACACCGAAGAAACCGAAGGAATGGCCTTCTGGATTGAGGATATAAAAAAAGACCTCAGTGTCACCATCATCATGGTCGAACATGACATGAAGTTGGTTGCCGCCGTTTCGGACCGAGTCATGGCGCTGAACCAAGGCCGCATCCTGGCCATGGGCAGCTCGGCCGAGGTCCAAGGTCACCCCGACGTGGTTCGCGCTTACATCGGTGGCGAGCCGGAGGCGCCTCGGGTCGAATCGGTGGCTGCCGCATGAGCATACCTCTCCTGCGCGTTCAGGGCATCGAGACGTTCTATGGCCCTATTCAAGCCATCCGCGGCGTCTCACTCGAGGTTCCGGAAGGAACAATCGTCACAGTGCTGGGTGCAAACGGTGCGGGCAAAACGACCATCCTTCGCACCATTTCCGGCGTGCTCGACCCTGACCGCGGCGAGGTGATCTTTGACGGTTCGAACATCGTCGGCCTGACACCTGATAAGGTGATGCGGCGCGGCATATGTCACTCCCCGGAGGGACGGGAGATCTTCCCGTTCTTGAGCGTCGCCGAAAACCTGTTGATGGGCTCGTACACTCGCAGTAATCGAGACGAAGTCGCACGCGATCTCGAAATGTGTTTCGGTTATTTCCCGCGTCTTAGAGAACGCGCGAGTCAGCGCGCGGGCCAACTTTCCGGTGGCGAGCAGCAGATGCTGGCGATCAGCCGAGCGCTGATGGGGCGGCCGAAGCTACTTCTGCTCGACGAGCCATCTCTCGGCCTATCCCCACTCTTGACCTTGCAGATTTTCGAGATCGTTAAGCGAATCAACCGCGAGCGCGGGGTGGCGATTCTCCTGGTGGAGCAGAATGCCCACATCGCACTCAGGACCGCCGACTACGGCTACGTGCTGGAGGTTGGTCGCGTTGTAGTAGAGGACACTTGCAAGCGGCTAATGGAGAGGGACGACATCAAGGAGTTCTACCTTGGGCAGAGGAACGAAGGCACTCGCGGGCGGCGGCGTTGGAAAAAGAAGAAGCTCTGGCGATGACATTGGAGCACGCTGATCCTGCGAAGGGCCCAAACGACGCGACGGTTCCCGCCATGGTGTGGGCACGTATTGCTTCCCATAGCGGAGAGACGATCCTTCGTAAGAAGGACCACGGCATTTGGAAGCCGATCTCCTGGGCCGAGCTCGGCGCTCGCGCTCGTGCTGTTGGCAGCGCTCTCAGAGCCGACGGACTGGCGCTCGGCCAGGTCGCCGGCATATTGTCCGAGGCAACGCCAGACTGGATCGCAGCAGACCTCGGCATCCTTGCTGTTGGTGGCGTCAGTGTTGGCATTTACCCCACGGACGGCAGTCCTGCGGTAGCTCACACACTGCAGCATTCAGGCTGCTCGGTTCTGTTCGTTGAGAATGAGGAGCAGCTCGACAAGGTTCTGGATATTCGCAATGGCTGCCCAAACCTGCGCCGCATCATTGTCATGAACACAAAAGGGCTGCGCGATTTCAGCGACCCTATGTGCGAGAGCATCGAAGGCCTCGTGGCGCGCGGCCGGGCTGTCGACCAGAAGGATCCGGAAGCTTGGCAGCGCGGCATTGATGCGATCGCTCCGAGCGATCTTGCTGTGCTCGCCTACACCTCTGGCACCACAGGCCGGGCACGCGGAGTCATGTTAAGCCATAGAAACATCATGGCTCAAGTAACTGGGACGGCACGCTTGACTGGGCAGACAGCGGCTGACGAGCGGCTTGCCTTCCTACCAATATGCCATGTCACCGAGCGCATCTTAGGGCTTTACCAGTCGCTATATTGCCGCTCGATCAGCAGCCTGGTCGAGAATGCCGAGACGGTGCCGGAGAACTTGCGCGAGGTGCGGCCTACTGTGCTTATCGCGATTCCCCGCGTATGGCAGAAATTCTACTCGGGTATTGCGGTGGCATCTGCCGGCGCGGCGTGGCTGCAGAAGACACTGTATGAATGGGCATTCCGCTTGTCCGCGACATGTGTCGAGGCTGAATTGGCTGGTCACACAAGCCGCGGAATGCTGACCAAGCTTGCCGATCGATTGGTTTTACGCCGCGCCCGCCGTGCCGTGGGATTGGACCGATTGCGTGTGGCTTGGGTCGGCGGAGCACCTGTATCGCCTGCCCTACTACGCTGGTACCGAACCTTCGGCGTTGACCTGCGGGAGGTCTATGGCCTTACGGAATGCGGCGGTCTTGCTGCTACAGCGCCAGACGGTAGGCTTTGTCTGGGCAGCGTTGGTGCTGCTGTGGCGCATGGCGAGGTTGGTATTTCACCCGAGGGCGAAGTGCTGGTGCGCGGCGCGCATGTCTGTTTTGGTTATTGGAATGACCCGCTTGGCACCGCCGCGGCCCTGGAAAGCGGCTGGCTGCGCACTGGTGACCTTGGCCGACTCGAAGAAGGCCTGCTGACGTTGACGGGTAGACGCAGCAATCTGCTGGCACTCCCCGACGGCGCGCAGATAAGCCCGGCAATGTTGGAAAACGAGTTGGCGCTGAGCCCGTACATTGCCGATGCGCTAGTGCTGCGTCACGGTCGCGGATTGTGCGCCTTGGTGATGATCGAGATCGAAGCTGTGGAACGATGGGCGCAGGACAACAATGTGCCCTACACTGGCTTTGTCAGTTTGGTGCGCACACGCGAAGTATCCGAGTTGATCGGGAGCGCCATAGAAAAAGCCAATGCGCAGGCTCCGGCCATCCGGCGGATTAACAGTTACCGTGTAATTGACCAGAACCTGGCGCCGGGTGATCCCGAGCTGACGCCGATGATGAAGCTTCGGCGCGAGTTGGTGATCGAACGCTTTCGGCCGATGATCGAGGAAATGAGCTGCGCTGCCTGATCCGCTAACGGGTAGGTGGTCAGAGTTGTTCATACCGGTGATGAACGGGACACGAGGAGGGATGAATGCGTCGAACAATCCGTGCCGTAGCTGGCATGCTTGCACTCCTCGCCAGTTTTACCGGCTTACGAGCACAGACCGTGCGCGGCGTCACCGACACTGAAATCGTAATAGGCACTTACACCGATTTATCGGGCGTGACCGTTGCCTGGGGTGTTAACAACTCGAATGCTATCCGGATGGCATTCGACGAGGTGAATGCTAGGGGCGGGATTCATGGGCGCCGTATCCGCTACATCGTCGAAGACAATCAGTACCAAGTGCCACGCTCAATCCAAGCATCCAATAAGCTCATCAACCGCGACAACGTGTTTCTTATGATTGCCAATGGCGGCACGCCGATGAACAACGCTGTGATGCCTGACCAGTTGGCTAAGAACGTGCCGAACATGTTCCCGCTGACGTCAGCCAGGTCGATGTACTGGCCCTACCACCGTTTGAAGTTCGGCCTAGCGTCCTCGTACTATGACCAAATGCGTGCGGCAGTGAAGCTACTCGTCGAGCAGCGCGGTAAGAAGACGCTGTGCGCCATGTACCAGGATACGGACTTCGGGCGCGACGTGATGGAAGGCGTCCGAGACCAGATGAAGGCGATGAACGTCGCCCTGGCCGCCGAGACGGCACACAAGCCAACCGACGCGGATTTCTCCGCCGCCGTAGCCAAGCTGCGCGATGCCAAGTGCGACGTGATCCTGCTGGGTACGATCGTGCGTGACACCAATCAGATCGTCGCCGCGGTGCGCAAAATCGGATGGGACGTGCCACTCATGGCCCAGGTTGCGGCTTATGACAGCGCTGTGGCTGAGGTCCCTGGGGGCGTAACTGAGGGGCTTGAGTGCATGACCTCGGTCTTATTCGTCGGCAAGGATGACCCGCGCCCAGCGGTTCAGGCGTTCCAGAAAGGGTACCGCGAAAAGTATGGTCGTGATCCGAACTTTGCCGCGCAAATCGGCTACTCGGCAGCACAGGTGTTGATTGAGGGCCTTACCAAGGCAGGCCGCAATCTTTCCCTCGACAGCTTTGTGGCCGGAATGGAGTCCATCAGAGACTTCAATGATATTTTCGGCTCTCCGCCTATGACGTACGGTCCCAACGTCCGTCAGGGTTCAAATCAGAGCTATGTTGCGGTCGTGCGTGCTGGAAAGTGGCAGCTGTCGGTGGAGAAGCCAGTCGGATA
This sequence comes from Dankookia rubra, assembly GCF_004355005.1. GTDB lineage: Bacteria > Pseudomonadota > Alphaproteobacteria > Acetobacterales > Acetobacteraceae > Paracraurococcus > Paracraurococcus ruber_A. The sequence continues at coordinate 12,445 of NZ_SMSJ01000064.1, read as the reverse complement.
CTGATATTCCGCCGCTGACGCAGGGGCCCTATTGCGACGCTGTGGTCCATGAAATGCGCTCGAACGAATGTTGTTGTGATTAGCTCGGGCCCGCTCTTGCGAGCCCCGCTTCGAGTATGAAACCTGAGGGTGCCGCCCCACCAGGGCAGGGACGTGACTGTGGGCACCTGACCGCCGGCATCAGTCTTTTTTGGCTTTTCGCTTCGCCTTCTTGAGCCCGGCGAGAGCGGACTCTTTGAGCGAAGGGCTGGCCTTGAACCTGACGGTCGCACCGGCCTTCACCGCCACCTTCTCGCCCGTGCGCGGATTCAGCGCGGTACGCTTCGGCGTCTCGCGGACGATGAATGCCCCGAAGTCGGGCAGGGTGAAGCGCCCGGTCTGGATGATCTCGTCCTTGATCGCAGCGATGATATCCGCCGCGAGCCGATTGGCGGCAATGGCCGGCATCTCAGCGGACTGGACGATGACATCGGTGAGGAACTTCTTCGACATGCACACGGGCCCCTGTAATGCGGAGCCCTTTATGCGCAATGGGTGGTCTTGTCACGAGAATGGTGCACTTGCGGGAGTGAGACTCGTCCGGCGGATGTACGACACTGGCCACCACTCCGGTTTTTACCCGCACCTGGAATATCCCCAAAATCGGGGATAAGTCTGTGAGCAACTGCTGGACGACTCCGGCCTGTCTGGCAGCAAAGCTTAGGTTTTTGCTGCTGCCCCTGGTGCCGGCGCTTGAAAATCGGGCATGTGGGCAGATTCACGCTGTGTTCTTGCCGTATGGCCCAAAACAGCGTCGAAACCTGCAGCATGAGCCCCTATATAACACTCTCTGCCGCTGCCCTCCGCATTCTCGCCGACGCACAGCGCGCACGGCAGGCGCCTGCAATGACGTCCCCCGCAGTCTGCTTGAGAGCGGCCTCTTCGAGAAGGCCGGGCGCCAACGACGTGGTCGGCTGTGGTGCGCTGATGCCCGCTCAGCTATCGGCCCGAATGCCGTTGTCGCGCACCACGCGGCCCCAGCGTTCGATCTCGTTCTCGTAGAAGGTGGCAAAGCTTTCGCCCGACGTTGCAAGTACATCCATACCCTGCGCCTCGACCCGCGTTCGCACCTCTGGCTCCGCCAGGATGCCCGCCAAGGTCGTTTCCATCCGCCGCCTGATCGTCTCGGACACCCCCGCTGGAGCGAAGACCGCCCACCAGGTCGGCGCCTCGAAGCCGGTGAAACCCTGCTCATGGAAGCTTGGCACGCCGGGCAGATCGCGCCAGGACGCACGTGTGGTCACCCCAAGCCCTTTGAGGGCCGCATTCCGGACATGCGGCCCGCCGACCGGGGCATTGGTGACGAACAGCGGCACCTGACCCGCAAGGGCATCCTGTAACGCCGGGGCACCACCACGATAAGGCACATGGGTCAGCTGCACGCCGGCGAGATTGCTGAGCTGTACCATAGCCATGTGCATCAGAGTGCCGATGCCGGCGGTCGCGTAGTGGATCGATCCCGGTGGCCGCTCGCGCGCCATGGCTACAAGGTCGTGAAAGCTGCGCCAGAGGGTCGAGGGATGAGCGGTGACGACCAATGGCCCCCGCCCAATAAGCGTCACCGGCGTGAAGTCACGCCGCGTGTCGTAGGGGAGGGTCATGATCGAAGGGATGATCGTGTGGCTATCGACTGCCAGCAGCCATGTGTAGCCATCGGCCGCTGAGCGGGCGACCTCTGCCGCCCCGACCGAACCCGTGGCGCCGGGACGATTTTCAATGACGACAGGCTGGCCGAAGACCGCTTGTAAGCGAGGCTGCAGGATGCGGGCGAGAATGTCGACTGAGCCGCCTGGTGGCCAGCCTACGAGCAGGCGGACCGGGCGAGCAGGCCACACTGCATCCTGTGCGATGGCCAGATTTGATGCGGTGGGCGCTGCGAGTAGCCCTCCAATGAGCGTGCGACGCTGCAAGGCGTGTCCTCCCGGAATAGTCTTTTTATGTACGGCAGCATGCCCGACAGCGGCACGTCTTGGCGAGCCTGCGCTTGGTTGAGCGCGTGTCGGCTAACGAATGTCCGGACCCGCACCCTGCGGCACTCCGCCCGTTATGCCGATGCCGGTGCGGGGCGACATCATCGGTACCGGAAAGAGGCGATCTGCCTCCGGATCCGCTCGGAGAATGAAAGGACACCACCCGACTATCCGCTTGGCTTGCGACCAGAGCAGAGCGAATGGTCGATTACGCGCCGCGATCAGTGCCGGCACGCCGCCCCGACCGGCCTCCCGGCGGGGCTTGGGCTCGTAGCACCCGGCTTATCGGGTGCCTCAGCTAGCAGCCCCCCATCTCGCGGCGGACTAAGGTGCCAAAATCATCCAGCAGCCCAAGCTTCGCCGGATCGAGCTCGCGAGGCCGCGTGTCGATCAGGCACAAGGTGCCAAGGCAGAAACCGGCGGCGTCCCTGATGGGGTAGCCCGCGTAGAACCGAACGTGTGGCGCTGCAGTGACTACAGGGTTGTCGGCGAACCGGTCGTCGAGCCGCGTGTCCGGTACGACCATCACTTCGTCGCCGAGGATCGCATGAGCGCAGAATGAAAGATCCCGATGGGTCTCGAGAAGTTCGAGGCCGTAGCGAGACTTGAACCACTGGCGATCGCGGTCGACCAAGGTGACGAGCACGATCGGTACTTCGAAAACCGCTGCCGCCAGCCGGGTCAGACGGTCAAAGCGTTCATCCGGTGGCGTATCCAGGATATCCAGCCTGCGCAGGGCGGCGAGACGTTGCTCCTCGCCCGGCGCCAGCTCGGCACGCTCCCAGCGGCATGCTTGGCGCAGCATCCAGGCGCGCACGCGCGCCTGCAGGTAAGCGGAGGAGAAGGGCGCCTCCAGCCGCTCAGTCTCGCAGGGTTCCTGGTCCCGCGCGTCGTCTCTGCCGGTCTGAAGAAGGACGACCGGTAGGTTTCGTGCATCCTCGATTGGCAGCTGCCGAATTGCACGGCATGCCGCCATTCCGTCGATCACTCCCGGAGAATGCTCGAGTAGGACGAGCGACGGGCGCTCCGCCTCAACAAGACCCACCACCTGTTGGCCGCTCTGGCTGAGCGTTACGCGGAAGCCGTCGGTCCGAACTGCTTCAGCCAGAAGAGCGGTGAGCGTGGGGTCGACCGCACCAATCACCACTGATTGCTGGAGCAGGGCAGCCGGTTCCGCTTTCGCAGGTGATGCATTCTGTTCGGCTGGTAGCGCCTCACTACGCCCGACAAGCGTGAGTACCTGCCCTTCAGCTGCTGCAAAGACACGCAGCGGGCTCTCCGCACCGAGGCTTACGGCCAACCTCTGTACGATCTGATCGATATCGCTGTCATGCCGTTCGGGGTCATGATGCGTCAGCGCCAGAGCACGCGCTTCAGCCAACTGACATACTCGCGCAGCGTACTCCCCGGTGCTGTGGCCCCAGCCGACCCTCCGACCATACTCTTCGGGCGTGAACTGCGCATCGTGAATAACGAGATCCGCCCCGCGCAGGAACTCGATGTGGCGGAAATCCTCGCCGGTCACATGCCCCTGTCCAGTTGCCAGTTCCCGGGTGTGCGGCTCGTGGTCTGACGCGTAAACGAGTGAGGCTCCATCGGCCTGCAGCCGGTACCCGAGCGTCAGGGCGGGGTGGTTCAGGTACCGCGTGGAGACCCGCACGTCGCCGATCTGCAGAGTGCCTTCTACCAGCTCGTGATAGTGGATGTCTGCTCCGAGTTCCTCCAGGGTTACCGGGAAGTAGGCGGATTGCATCTGCCCAGCGAGTGTTTCCTGGAGCGACTGCCGCACGCCTCGCGGGGCGTAGATGTCCCATCGGTTTTCCGGCGAGAAAAGAGGCGCGAAGAAGGGCAGGCCTTGGATGTGGTCCCAATGCGTATGGCTAACCAGGAGGTGGCCGGACTTGCTCCTGCCAGCCGATGCCAGGAGGTTCTGTCCCAAGGCATGCGCACCCGTGCCGCAATCGATGACGAGGAGTGTGCCCGCGTTTGTGACGACCTCCACACATGCCGTACTGCCGCCGTAGCGGAGAAGGTTTACCCCGCTCTTCGGGATAGATCCCCGCGTGCCCCAGAATCGCACGTACACTGGACGATCCTCCAAGCGCTTGCGGCTGGCACTGCCATAATGGGCTGGTCCGTGCCGACTTCAAAGCGAAGCTTGGCTTGTCTGCTGATTTGAAGCACGCGGGCCGAATGCAACTTACTGACCGCGGCTCGCTGAAGTCGACACATTCAGACCGCTGGCGGTCTCCCAGCCTGGGGCCTCTATTCTGCTGTTCCGCTATTTTCGGCTTCACTTCGCCACAACACCGAGCGAATGGAGTGTTGCGCCGGGCAGCAGCCAGGGCGCTGCCCCGACCGGCTCCTCGGCGGGGCTAGGGCTCGTAGCACCCGGCTCCTCGGGTGCTGCCACAGGAGCCCCGAGATGGCCCTTTCCGACACCGCCCGCCGCATCCTCGCCGAGGCCGCCCAGCACCTGCTGCGGCTGGCTGCGCCGCCTGACAAGCTGCCGGCCGCAGCTGCCCGAGCGGTGCTGAACAACCTGCTCAAGCAGGGCTACGTTGAGGAGTGCGCGGCGCCTGACGAGCTGGCCGGCCTGCGCTGGCCTCAGCAGGATGGCACCCGGCCCACGGTGCGCATCACCAAGGCGGGAATGGCGGCCATCGGCGCCGCGCCGGCCGTCCCCGAGCCGGAGGCAGGCGTAACCCCTGCCAACGCGGCCCAGGAGCCCGGCAGCGCGCCGCTGGCGCCCGCTGCGGCGCCGGATGCCCATGAGGACCCGACCGTCACCGAGGCCGCCGAGGCGCCCGCTACGACTGCCCCGCTGCGCGCCAGCCTGCGCGACGCGGCGCACCGCGTCCTCGCCGCCTGGGACGGCAACACCGACGAGCGCGCAAGCCTGCCCGACGCCATCACCGCTCTCCGCGCGATCCTGGTGAAGCCTGTGGCGACATCCCGCATCGCCGGCCCGCGCCAGCCGCGGGCAGGCACCAAGCAGCAGCAGGTGCTCGCCATGCTGCGCCGGCCGGAGGGCGCCACCGTCGCCCAGATCATGGCGGCCACTAGCTGGCAGGCCCACACCGTCCGCGGCTTCTTCGCTGGCCTGAAAAAGCGCCAGAACCTCGCGGTCGCGGCCGCCGAGCGGGTCCGGCTGGTCGGGCCCGGCAAGGAGGGGGCCAAGGGCAGCTACACCGTCTACCGGGTCGCAAAGGCGGGCTGATGCGGCCGGCGCTGCACCACGACGCCACCAGGTTGGCAGTCGGGTACCTGCGGGTCTCGACCGCCGAGCAGGGCCACAGTGGCCTCGGGCTAGAGGCCCAGCAGGCCGGCGTCCGGGCCTATGTCGAGGCGCAGGGTTGGACCCCGGTGGCCGAGTACCAGGACATCGCCAGCGGCAAGGACGACCGGCGGCCGGGCTTTCAGGCGGCGCTGGCCCGCTGCCGCCAGCTTGGGGCAGTGCTGGTCGCTGCCAAGCTCGACCGGCTCACACGACGGGCCCACACGCTCTCCGGTCTGCTCGAGGAGGGTTACCAGATCCGGGCGGCCGACATGCCCGGGGCCGACGACCTGATGATGCGGATCTACGCCGCCATGGCGCAGAAGGAGCGGGAGCTGATCAGCGAGCGGACCCGCGCGGCGCTGGCGGCTGCCAAGGCCCGTGGGGCGGTGCTGGGCGGCGACCGAGGCTACCGGCCGGCGGAGGGCCCCAGCGCCGCCGCAGCGACCCAGGCGCGACGTGTGGCGGCGGAGCGGGCGGCGCACCGGCTGGCCCTGGAAGTGGACCGGCTGCGGGCCGAGGGGGTGGTCGGGCAGGCGGCGATCGCGCGGGCGTTGACCGAGCGCGGGGTGCAGACGCCGCGGGGCGGCGCTAGATGGACGCATACAACGGTCGCACGGGTTCTGGGGCGGGCGGCTTCCTGAGCGCCTCAGTAGAGCAGCCGAGATGGGTCAGAAGCCAGACAAGCCGGGCCGGCGCGTGGTTGTCGGCAATGCACCGCCTAACAGTCGGGCTCCCATGGGCGTCAGGCGCTGAGGCATGCTCTGATAGTCCGGAGGAGCGAATTGATGCCGGTTGAACGTCGTACCCTGCTTCTTGCAGCCGCTGCGGTACTGCCCGCGCCAGCCCTGCGCGCTCAGGGCGTTCCGCTACACTGCGCGGTCGGGCCCTTCCAGCCGACGCTGAGCGACACCCGCCGTGCCTACGAACCTTTCTTCCAGCGCATGGCCGCGGCAGTCGGCCGGCCGCTCGACCTAACCGTCACCGCGGACTGGGCGGGCATCGCAGTCGCTCTGTCGACCGGGCAGGTCGACCTCGCCTGGATGGGGCCTTGGGGCTACGTGCTGGCGAAAGACCACGCCAATGCCGAGGCGCTGGCCGTCGTGAAGTATCAGGACAAGCCGACCTACCAGGCGATCATTCTGGCCCGCCCCGACCTGGCGATCGCCCGCTTCCCGGAGGATGCGAAAGGCCTCTCCATCTCCTTCGCCGATACCGGGTCGACCAGCGGCTGGCTGGTACCCCACTACTGGTTCAAGACCCAGGGCATCGACCCGCGGACTTATTTCAAGTACCGCGACGGCTCCTCGCATCCCGCGAACGTCATCGCGGTCACCAATGGCCAGGTCGACCTGGCGACCGACTACGACCGCAACCTCGCTGCCATGGTCGCCTTTGGGCGGGTGAAAACGGATCAGGTGAAGATCGTCTGGCAGTCCGACCCGCTGCCAAACGACGCGTTGGCGGTGCCCGCCGACCTGGACTCGGCCTTGAAGGCGACGCTGAAAGAGGCGGCGCTCGGCATCGACGCCGCCACGGCATCGCAGGCCATGCCGGCGAACTACACCGGCTGGGTTGCCGCGCAGCCCGACAGCTACGCCATGATCGAAGCGGCCGGCCGCGCGCTGGGACGCATCGGCGGCGGATGATCCGCCGTACCGTCTGGCTGCTCGCGTTGGTGGCGGTCTACGGCGCCTGCATCGCGGTGTGCACCCCGACCTACCGCGGCTCTGGGCTGGTTCGCCGCGCCTTGCCGCGCTCATCAAAGCGCATCGCATAAGCCAGCGAGTCCGCCACCTCGGCAGGGTCCACCGGGCTCAGTTTGGCGCGGTGCTCCTGGCCGCCCGGCTCGATCGGATCACCCGGCGTGCCCACACCCCCTCCGGGCTGCTGGAGGAGGGCTACGCGATCCGGGCCGCCGACATGCCGGGCGCCGACGACCTGATGATGCGGATCTACGCCGCCATGGCGCAGAAGGAGCGCGAGCTGATCAGCCAGCGCACTCGGGCCGCGCTGGCGGCTGCCAAGGCTCATGGAGCGGTGCTAAGTGGCGACCGGGGCTACCCGCCAGTCGAGGGTCCGGGCGCGACCGCAGCGGCCCATGCGAGGCGTTTGGCGGCGGAGCGGGCCGCGCACCGGCTGGCCCTGGAGGTGGAGCGGCTTCGCGGCGAAAGCATCACCGGCCAGGCGGCGATTGCTCGGGCGCTGATCGAGCGCGGAGTGCCGACGCCGCGGGGCTCGGGCGCCTGGACCCAGACGACGGTGGCGAGGGTACTGGCGCGCTTCGGCGGCATCATCGACCCGGGAAGCCGCGTCACTGCATGAAGCGGTTGATCTCAGGGGTGGGCAGTGATGTCTCGATGTAGCCGAAGCTGCCCCGCTCCTTCACCTCGCGTGCCGCCTCCACCAAGCCGGACATCGCGGCGCGGTACAGCGAGGTGGCCAGGCTAACCCGCTTCACCCCGGCTGCCGCGAGCTCCGCAACCGGGAACGATTTCCCCTTGATCCCCGCCATGAAGTTGAAGGGGCGCGACAGCGCGGCGCACACCACGCGCACTGCCTCGAGGTCCGGCAGGCCCGGCGCCATCAGCACCTCCGCCCCGGCCGCCTCGTAGGCGCGCAGCCGCGCGATGGTGTCGTCGAGGTCCGGGTTGCCGCGAATGAAGTTCTCCGCCCGTGCGGTCAGCACAAAGGGGACACCAGAGCCGTGCGCTGCCTCCGCTGCCGCCTGTACCCGAGCCGCGGCCTCCTCCATGCCGTAGAACGGCCGCTCGGGGCGGCCTGTTGCGTCCTCCACCGAGCCGCCCACCAATCCGATACTGGCTGCCAAGCGGATTGTCTCGGCCACGCCCGCGGGCTCGTCGGCGAAACAGCGCTCGAGGTCGGCCGAAACTGGCAGATCGACCGCTTCGACGATGGCCCGAGCATGGGCGAGCGCCTCCTCCCGCGTGACCGCCCCATCGCGCCGACCGAGAGTGCCGGCGCATGCGCCCGAGGAGGTCGCCAGCGCCTCGAAGCCGAGCCCTGCAAGCACTCGGGCCGAGCCGGCGTCCCAGGGGTTCGGCATCACGAATGCACCCGCGCGCCGATGCAGCTCGCGAAAGCGCTCTGCCTTTTCGACTTGGCTCGCCGGCATCGTCCGATCCTCCCTAGAATGTTGAGACGATGCTAGGCCCTGGGCCGTCCAACGGTCCACGACGGCTTGTCGGCGCCTGCGTGAGTGTTGGAGGCGGGCATGCACGCCGGGGCACCGTGGCACCATTTGAAACTACCCCTCGCTACCCGCAGCTAGCGCATGGCCCGCCTGCAATACGGAAGTTTGCGCCGCGGCCACGATCTGGGACGATGCTGCCCGCAGCAGGGCCTGGTTCCAGTCAGCAGGGGCTCCGCGGGAGAAAACGCCAATGGAACGACACTACGGCTGGGTCATCGTCGCCGTCGGGGCGCTGATGGGCTGCATCGGCATGGGGTCGCTGTTCTCCCTCGCCGTCTTCCTCGATCCGATCGCCACCGATACCGGCTGGTCGCGCGTCGGCATCTCCGCCGCGATGACGATCGCTTTCCTTGCCATGGGGGTCGGCGGCTTCGGCTGGGGCTGGGTCAGCGACCGTTACGGTTCGCGGATCGTCGGCATCGCCGGGGGGGTGCTGCTGGGCATCGGGCTGGTGCTGGCCAGCCGGGCGACAAGCCTGCTCGCCTTCCAGCTCGCCTACGGCCTGTTCCTCGGCACGGCCGTCGGCGCCTTCTTCGCGCCCATGATGGCGACGGCCAGCGCCTGGTTCGACCGCCAGCGGGCGCTCGCCGTCTCGCTCGTCTCCGCGGGGCTCGGCATGGCGCCGGTGACCGTGGCGCCCTTCGCCCAGTGGCTGCTCTCCGGCCATGACTGGCGCGCCGCGCAGCTCGTGATTGGGCTGGTCGCCTGGGTGGTCCTGCTGCCGGCCGCGCTGCTGCTGCGCCGCCCGCCAGGCATGACCTTGGCCGCCACCGCGGCGACCTCAACGGCGGGCAAGAACTTCACCGCCCGCCAGGCGCTTGGCTCCCGGCAGTTCGTTGTGCTCGCGGCGACCTTTTTCGCCTGCTGCCTCGCGCATGCCGGGCCGATTTTCCATGTGGTGAGCTACGCCATGATCTGCGGCCTGCCCGCCGTGGCCGCCGTCAGCGTCTACAGCCTGCAGGGCCTGGCAGGGCTCGGTGGGCGCCTGCTGCTGGGCGTGCTCGCCGACCGGCACGGCGCCAAGCCGGTGCTGATCGGCGGGTTGCTGCTGCAGGCCCTAGCGATCGGGGCCTTTCTGCCGGCCCGCGGCCTCGGCGAGTTCTATGCCGTCGCCGCGGTCTTCGGCCTCGCCTATGGCGGGGTGATGCCGCTCTATGCGGTGCTGGCGCGCGACTACTTCGGCCCGCGCATCATGGGCACGGTGTTCGGCGCCGCGACCATGGTCTCCTGCCTCGGCATGGCGGCGGGGCCGGCGGTCGGCGGTTGGATCTTCGATCGCTTCGGCAGCTATGCGGGGATGCATCTCAGCTCCCTGGTGATCGGGCTCGGGGCCGTGGCGATCGCCTTCACCTTTCCACCGCTGCCCCGGATTCGGGCTGAGCGCCTCAGGCCGGCGTAGCACCCGGTCAGGGGCCAATTACGGCGAGCGCAGACTCGACGGCGGTGCTCGCTATGTCGGCTTCGCCGTGCTCGCAGCCGTCAATGCCCGTGGAGATGCAGTGGATGGTAACAAGAGCTACCGGCCGGTTGGGAGGGCCCAGCGCCGCGACATTGGCAAAAACACCTGGATCTACACGGCGGTACCGCGCGTGCTTACGCGATTCGCTGACCCCACCGCCTAGCCGAACCGGCGCACGATCATTGCTCCGGTCTGGCCACGTAGTGCACGGCAAGTGAGGGTGTCGCATCAACGGCTACGAAACCCGCCCTCCACGGTGGGTGGCGCAGGGCTCGGGGCGTAGAGGTTGCCAGTTGTGCTTGGTCCGGGCGGAGCCTCTTCCATCTGCACCCGTTGGATCACATCGGCGGCGATGCGCGTCGTGAGCCCCGGCGCGAGTTGCGAGCCAAGAACGGCCGCCGCCGCCTTCGATCCGATAGGGAACTCCCCGGCCGGCGCGTGGACAGCAGCCCAAACGATCGCGTCCGCGACCGCCCTCGCGCTGTCCATCCATGGTCCACGCGCCTCACGACCCGTGTGGTTCGCCGCGTTGGCCCAGAAGGGCGTGTCGACCGCCCAGGGCAGGATCGTGACAATACGTACGCCTTGCAGACCACCCAGGCGGAGCTCCTGTCGTAATGCGCCATCCAGGCCGATGATGGCGTGCTTGGTCGCGGCGTAGGATGCGTGATAGGCGAGCGGCACCCGCCCCTCGACGGAAGCCATGTTCAGAAGCGTGCCGTGTCCCTGGGCGCGGAAGCGGCGCAGCGCGGCATGGCTGCCGTAGATGACGCCCTTGAGGTTCACATCCACGATCCGAGCATGGTCGGCGACGGGGATTTCCTCGAAGCGGCCGATCGAGGCCACGCCCGCGTTGTTGAACCAGATGTCGATCCGGCCGAAACGCCGCTCGGCAGCTTCTGCGAGGGCTTCCGCGGCATTCGGATCACTGACGTCCATGGGAACGACGAGAGCCTGGCCACCCGTTGCGCGGATTGACGCTGCTGCATCCTCGAGCGCCTCAGCACGACGCGCGGCCAGCACAACGTTGGCGCCGAGCGAACCCGCCCGCTCGGCGACGCCCCGCCCAATGCCGGAGGAGGCGCCTGTGACCACCCAGGTGCGGCCAGCGATGACGCCGCGATCGGCTTCGCCCGGCGTCGGCTTGGCGCATGCGACCGGCAGTATCAGAAGAATTGCAATCAGGAAGCGTGGCACTGGAATGTCCTCTTCCCGCAAGAGGTAGCCGGGGGTTGGTAGGAACGACGGGACACAGGTGCCGTTTCGCTGCCCCTCCTACACCACTGGGCAACGGTCGCTGGTCGCACCAGCGGCCAAGGGCCTGACATGGCCAGGCGGCGGCTGGCCGAAAGCGAATATAGATGCTGGCGCGCAGGGGAGTCGAAACCTTCAGCGCCAAACAGGGAGCATCAGTCCATGATACGACCCAGCTTCACTCTTGCCGCATTGCTGCTCACGGTGGCCACTACACTCCCAGCTACCGCGCAGGAACGTACGGTTCGGATTCTGAGCGGTGCCTCTGCCGGTGGCTCCTCAGACTTCGCCACGCGCCTCCTGGCGGACGCGCTGGGGCCGATCCTTGGTGTTCGCGTAGTGGTGGAGAATCGTACCGGTGTGAACGGGATCGTCGCTGCGCAGGAGACAGCGCGGAGCGCCCCGGACGGATCGACAACCTTCGTCTGTCCGATGAGCACCATGTCGATCACGCCGCAGCTCGTCGGTGCGAACCTGCCCATAGACCCGGGCACAGAACTGCTACCGATCGCCAATGTCGCGCTTTCCTCTTACGGCTTCGTCGTCGCCGCGAACGGACCTTACCGCAGCGTGCAAGACGTGCTGGTGGCGGCCCGCGCGCGGCCAGGACAGGTGAGCTTCGCCTCGGCCGGTGTCGGCTCGGCCCAGCACCTGCAGGGGGAACTGCTGAAGCAGAAGACCGGCGTGGAGATGGTCCACGTTCCCTATCGCGGCGCGAGCCCCGCGATTGTCGATATCCTGGGCGGCCGCGCTGACTTCATGATCACCAACATGGCCGACGTGACACGCCAGGTGCAGGACGGGGCGCTGCGGCTGCTGGCGATCTCGGACGAAGAGCCATTCCCGCTGTTTCCGGACGTGCCGCCACTTTCGCGGCTGATACCGGGCTTCAACGTGGTCGGCTGGTTCGCGCTCTGCGGTCAAAAAGCGATGACGCCCGAGTTGGTGGATCGCCTGGAAGCGGCCGTAGGCCGCGCCATGACTGACCCCTCGCTGGTCCGCCGCATGGCTGAGGGCGGGCTGACCCCTCGCTTCGAGGACCGCGCAACCATCACACAGCGTCTCGCGGCCGACCGCGCGCTTTGGCTCAATGTCATCCGCGCCGTCAACTTGCGTGCCAGTTATTGATCCGGCCTGGGCGGTCTTGAAGGCGAGTAGGATCCGTCCAGGTTGGGGGCATGAAGCATGTGGACATGCGCAAGCTGCCGGCGGCGGCGCAAGAGGAACGTCGG
>NZ_SMSJ01000063.1 GCF_004355005.1 Dankookia rubra | reverse complement strand
TCCGATCTCCGCCGAGGCCCCCCGCGTGGCCGCTGCGGCCGCCGAGGGTGCCGAGGCGACGCCGCCCACCCCGGTCCCGGCCGCGCCGGCCGCCGCGCCCGCCGCTCCTGCCCAGCCGCCGGCCAAGCCCGAGGCCGATCCGCTGATCGCCCCCAATACCATCGGCGCCCAGCTTCTGGCGGGGCTGTCCGGCCGGGTGGCCGGCGTTTCGGAGTCCCTGGTCGCCTCGGTCCGCACCATGGCGGACCTGCCGGCGCTCTGGTCCGCCACCGCCAACCTGCTGCGCGACCCGGTCTCGCAGACCCGGCTGATCGATGCCGCCTGGAAGCTGCTGCTGCTGCTCGGCATCGGCCTTGCCGCCGAATGGGCGGTGGTGCGGACCGTCAACCGGCCGCGGCACTGGTTGGATGCGGCGGCGCCGGCGGCAAACGGCACGCCCTGGACCTGGCTGAAGCGGGTGCCGCTGGTGCTCGGCCGGCTGCTGCTGGACCTGCTGCCGATCCTCGGCTTCGGCCTGGCGGTCTACAGCCTGTTCGGCCTGCTGCAGCCGCTGCCGACCACCCGGCTGGTCGGGCTGATGATGGCGAATGCCTACATGGCGGCGAGGGCGGCCTTCGCGCTCGCCCGCATGTTCCTCTCGCCGGCCTCCAACCACCTGCGGCTGATCCCCTCCTCGGACGCCACGGCGCGGGCCGGCATCCGCTGGCTGCGGCGGCTGATGCTGGTCGGCGTCGGCGGCTATACCCTGGCCGAGGCCGGGCTGCTGCTCGGCCTGCCCTGGTCGGCCTACGACGCCATCCTGAACCTGACCCTGCTGGTCATCTCCCTGCTGCTGGCCCGCATCGTGCTGCAGCAGCGGGAGGCGGTGGCGGCATTCCTCCAGGCCGGCCCGCTGGCGCCGGGCGAGGAGGCGACCGGCACCCGGCTGATGCTGCGCGCCACCCGCGACCGGCTGGCCGAGGTCTGGCACGTCGTGGTCATCCTCTGGCTCGTCGCCTCCTGGGTGATCTGGGCGCTGGCGGTGGAGAACGGCATCCGCCAGCTGCTGGTCGGCACCGTGCTGACCGTGCTGATCGTCGGCGGTGCCAAGGCGCTGGACGAGGCGATCGGCTGGGCGATGGACCGGGTGCTGCATCCGGGGCCGGAGATGGCGCGGCGCTTCCCGGGCCTCGCGGCCCGCGCGGCGCAGTACGTGCCGCTGCTGAAGAGCATCGTCTCCGCCGCGCTCGGCTTCGGCGCGGTGATCCTGCTGCTGGAGACCTGGGGGCTCAACAGCCTCGACTGGTTCGACGAGGGCACGCTCGGCCGGCGGCTGGTCGATACCCTGCTCTCGATCGCCTCCACCCTGGTGGTGGCGCTGGTGGTGTGGGAGGTGGCGAATTCCGCCATCCAGCGCCGGCTCGCCCGGATTTCCCGGGATGCGCACGCCGCGCGCAGCGCCCGGGTCCGCACCCTGCTGCCGATGCTGCGCACCGTGCTCGGCGCCGTCATCCTGGTGGTGGTGGTGCTGAATGCGCTGGCGCAGCTCGGGCTGAACGTGGCGCCTCTGCTGGCCGGTGCCGGCGTCGTCGGCCTGGCCATCGGCTTCGGCTCGCAGACCCTGGTGCGGGACGTGATCACCGGCATCTTCCTGCTGCTGGAGGATGCCGTCGCGGTCGGCGACGTGGTGACGCTCGGCGGCCTGACCGGGGTGGTCGAGAACCTGTCGATCCGCTCGATCAAGCTGCGGGCAACCGACGGCAGCGTCCACATCGTCCCGTTCAGCGCGGTGACGACGGTGACCAACATGACCCGCGACTTCGCCTTCGCGGTGCTGGACGTGACGGTCGCCTATACCGAGGACACCGACCAGGTGGTCCAGGCGCTGAAGGAGATCGGGGCCGAGATCAGGTCCGAGGCCAAGTGGAAGCCGCTGATCCGCGACGACATCGATGTCTGGGGCGTCGACAAGCTGGCCGACAACGGCGTCATCATCCGCGCCAGGGTGAAGACCGAGCCCTCCTCCCGCTGGCCGGTGGTGCGGGAGTTCAACCGGCGGATCAAGATCCAGTTCGCCGAGAAGGGCATCGTCATCCCCCGGCCGCAGCCGATGGTGATGGTGGAACGCGCGCCCGAGCCGCGCTCACCCGACCCGGACATGGCCCAGGCGGCGCAGTAGCGGCGCGGGCGGGCTATCCGATGCCCGCCAGCCGCAGCAGCCAGAGCGTGCCGACGCCGGCCAGGATCGAGGGCGCCAGCCGGCGCAGCCGCGCCTGCACCAGCAGCACCACCGCGCCGGCGGCCACCGTCGCCCAGCCGGCGGAGAGGAAGGCCGGCGCCAGGAAGGCGACGAAGATGCAGCCGGGCAGGTGCTGCAGCATGGCCTGGACGAAGGGCGGCGGGCGCGTCACCCGCAGCACCGCGTAGCCGCCGGCGCGGCAGATGTAGCTCGCCAGCGCCATGCCGAGGATGGCGGCGAGGACGTCCCACCGGAGCATCATGGCGCGCCTCCGGCGCGACGCAGCGTCACGCCCGCCTGCCCCGCGTGTCGCGCCAGGCGCCGTAGCCGGCCCCGGCGAAGGCGCCCGCCAGCACCGGCCAGGGCGCGCCGAGCCCGAGGCCCTGCACCATCACCGCCGCCGCCCCGGCGAGGATCCAGGGCTGCAGCTCGGACCTGCCGCGCCAGAGCTGGACCAGCAGCGCCAGCACCGCGGCGGAGGAGGCGAAGAAGACCGGATGCCCGGCCGGCAGCCGCAGCGCGGTGCCGAAGACATGGCCGATGGCGACCATCGCCATCCAGTTCAGCCACATGCCGAAGCCGGCGCCGAAGAGGTAGCCGGCATCGCGCCGCCCGGCCCGCAGCTCGGCGATGGCGAGGGCGAAGGAGTTGTCCACCAGCACCATCAGCGTGCCCCAGAGCCGGATGCCGCGCGTGCGGTCGAGCACCGGCGCCAGGGCGGCGCCCATCGGCGCCAGGCGCAGGTTGATCACCAGGCAGGCGAGCGAGGCGGCGAGGATCGGCGCCGGGTCGGCCCAGAGTTGCAGCGCGACGAGCTGGCTGGTGCCGGCGAAGACCAGGCCGCTCATCAGCAGGGTCTCGGCGAGCGACAGGCCGACGCCGTCGGACGTCATCCCGACCACCAGGCCGAAGGGCGAGAGGCCGAGGGTGAGGGCAAGGGCCGCCCGCATCCCGCGTCGCACGCCCTGCCGCGTAAATCCGCCCCGCTCGTCCAAGCCCATGCTCCCGGCCAGTGGTCCATCCTGGCGAGCAGATCTCGCCGCCCCCGCGGCGGCGGGGTTTGCTGTAGCAGCGCCCGCGCCCCTTGACCCCTGCGATTGCCGCGAGGCTTGCTGGCGCGCAACGCATTCTAGGGAGGAAAGGCAATGCTGGACCTGACAGGCAAGGTCGCCTTCGTCGCCGGCGCGGGCTCGGTCGGCGAGGGCTGGGGCAATGGCAAGGCGACCGCGGTGCTCCTCGCCCGCCAGGGCGCCAAGGTCTACGGCGTGGACCTGAACCCGGCCGCGGTCGCCGAGACCGCGCAGATCATCGGGTCCGAGGGCAACGCCTGCGCGACCCGCACCGTCAACATGACGGTCGCCGCCGAGGTCCAGGCGGCGGTCGAGGATTGCCTCGCCCGCTTCGGCCGCATCGACATCCTGGTCAACAACGTCGGCGGCTCCGCCCCGGGCGATCCGGTGACGATGCCGGAGGAGGTCTGGGATGCCCAGATGGACCACAACCTGAAGACCGCCTTCCTCGGCTGCAAGTACGTGTTGCCCGTGATGGAGCGGCAGGGCGCGGGGGCGGTGGTGAACCTCTCCTCCGTCGCCTGCCTCAGCCACCAGGTGGATGGACGGACCAACGTGGCCTATGCGGCGTCCAAGGCCGGCGTCATCGCCTTCACCCGCTCGACGGCGATCGCCTTCGTCAAGAAGGGCATCCGGGTGAACTGCGTGGTGCCGGGGACCATGCACACGCCGCTGGTGGAGCACCGGCTGGCCAAGCAGCTCGGCGCCAACGACGCCGCGGCGCTGGTGGCGAAGCGGCATGCCAGCGTGCCGATCGGGCGGATGGGCGATGCCTGGGACATCGCGCATGCCGTGCTGTTCTTCGTCTCGGACGAGGCGAAGTACATCACGGCGACGCATCTGGTGGTGGATGGCGGGCTGACCGCGGCGCGGCCGGGCTAAGGAAGACGGGGGGATACCTCCCCCCGCTGTCTGCTAGCCGCGCAGCGAAGCGCCCGTCGCCTTGGTGACGGCCGCGACGATCTTCTCCGCCACCGCTTCGATCTGCGCGTCGGTCAGCGTCGCTTCGCGCGGCTGCAGCGTCACCTGCACGCCGAGGCTCACCTTGCCCACCGGCAGCTTGTCGCCGGCATAGCGGTCGAACAGCGCGACATCCGCGACCAGCGCCTTGTCGGCGCCGCGCGCGGCGCGCAGCACCGCCTCGGCCGTCACCGCCTCGTCCACCAGGAAGGCGAAGTCGCGCCGCAGCGGCTGGAAGGCGGGCAGGTCGGGCGCGCCCTTCCTGCGGCGCTTGGGCTCCGGGATTGCGTCGAGGAAGACCTCGAAGGCGACCGCGGGGCCCGAAAGGTCGAGCGCGGCGCGGACCTTCGGATGGAGCTCGCCGAAGGTCGCCAGCACCACCTTCGGCCCCTGGCGGAGCACGCCGCTGCGGCCCGGGTGGTAGAAGCCCGGCGCATCGGTGGTGACCGTCACGGCCGCCATCGGCACGCCGAGCGCGGCGAGGACCGCCAGCGCATCGCCCTTGGCATCCATGGCGTCGACCGGGCGCGAGGCCTCCGCCCAATGCCGCGGCGTATGTCCGGCGCGGAGGCCGGCGGCGACCTGCAGCTGTCCAGTGGGGGAGGGGTCGCGGTAGGCAGCCCCCAGCTCCGACAACGCCACGTCCGGCCAGCCGCGCGCGGCGTTGCGCGCGGCGGCCAGGGCCAGGCTGGCGACCGGTGTGGGGCGCATCTGGTCGAGATCGGCGGCGATCGGGTTGACCAGCCGCAGGGCATCGGGGGTTTCGCCGAACAGCGCCGCCGACTTCTGCTCGAGGAAGCCGAAGCCGACGCAATCCAGCATGCCGCGCGCCGCCAGCACCCGCCGCGCCAGCACGGCGCGGGCCTGCTTCGGCGTCAGCGCCGGCGGCGGGACGATCCTCGCCACGGGCAGCGAGACGGCGGGGATAGTGTCGAGGCCGCGGATGCGCAGCACCTCCTCCACCAGGTCGGCTTCGGGCTCCACCGCGGCGCAGCCCTCGGCCGCGGCGCGGGCGCGCTCGGCCGGGATGGAGGGGGCCTGATCGAGGGCGCCTTTCGCCGCAATGTCGTTGCGCCAGGACGGCACGGCGACCGTCACCTGCGCCGCGTCGCGCGTCTTCACCGCGAAGCCGAGGCGTTCGAGGATGCCGACCGCCTCATCGGCCGGCACCTCGGCGCCGCCGAGCCCGGCCAGCCGTTCGAAGCGCAGCGTCGCGTCGCGCTGCCAGGCCGGCTCGGTGCCGGCGGCCGAGACTTCGCTCGCCTCGCCGCCGCAGAGCTCCTGGATCAGCGCCGTCGCCAGGTCGAGCGCCACGGCGGGCAGCGCCGGATCGACGCCGCGCTCGAACCGGGCGCGGGCATCGGTGCGGATGTCGTGCCGGCGGCCGGAGAGCGCGATGCGCACGGGGTCGAAGAGCGCGCATTCGATGAAGACCTCGGTCGTCGTCTCGTCGCAGCCGGAATGCGTGCCGCCGATGATGCCGCCGAGCGCTTCCGGGCCGGCGGCATCGGCGATGATGCCGTCCTGATCCGTCAGCGCGTAGGTCTTGCCATTCAGCGCCGCTAGGCTCTCGCCGGGCCGCGCCATGCGCATGGTCAGGGTCCGGCCCTGCACCTTCGCCACGTCGAAGACGTGCAGCGGCCGGCCAAGGCCGTAGGTGAACAGGTTCGTCACATCGACCAGCGCGTTGATCGGCCGCAGCCCGATCGCCAGCAGCCAATCACGGATCCAGGCCGGCGCGGGGCCGTTCCGCACCCCCCGCACGGCGCGCCCCAGCACATAGTCGCAGGCCCGCGGGTCGGCGATCTCCCAGTGCAGCGGGGCGGGGTAGGCGGCGGCGATGGCCGACGGCACCAGCGGCTTCAGCCGGCCGAGACCCGCTGCCGCCAGGTCGCGCGCGACGCCGTGGACGGACAGGGCATCGCCGCGGTTCGGCGTGACGCTGATCTCGATCACCGGGTCATCCATGCTGGCATACCTGACGTAGCTCGCGCCGACCGGGGCATCCTCCGGCAGGTCGATGATGCCGGTGTGGTCGTCGCCGAGGCCGAGCTCGCGGGCGGAGCACATCATGCCTTCGCTCTTCACGCCGCGGATCTCGCCGACCTTGAGCGTGATGCCGGTGCCGGGGATGTGGTCGCCCGGCATGGCCAGCACGCCGACCAGCCCGGTGCGGGCATTCGGCGCGCCGCAGACGACCGAGATCAGGCGGCCGTCTCCGGCATCGACCTTCAGGGCGCGCAGCCGGTCGGCATTCGGGTGCTGCACCGCCTCCACCACGCGGGCGATGCGGAAGGCGGCGAGGGACGCGCCGCGATCCTCGACGCCCTCGACCTCGAGCCCGATGCGGTTGAGCACGGCGAGGATCTCGGCCAGCGGCGCCTCGGTCTCGAGATGGGCGCGCAGCCAGGAAAGGGGGAACTTCATCTCAGATTCCTTCCGCCAGGGATGGCGGGGCCAGCGGGTCGGTCGCCCAGTGGCGCAGCCAGCGGAGGTCGCTCTCGTAGAACGGGCGGAGGTCGGGCATGCCGTGCTTCAGCATGGTGATGCGCTCGATTCCCATGCCGAAGGCGAAGCCCTGCCATTCCCGCGGGTCGATCCCGCAATTGGCCAGCACGCGCGGGTGGACCATGCCACTGCCCAGGATCTCCAGCCAGTCGCCCCCTTTTCCCAGTTCGCCGGTCCTGCGGTTCCAGCCGATATCGACCTCCATCGAGGGCTCGGTGAAGGGGAAGTAGCTGGCACGGAAGCGCACCGGCAGGTCGGAGATGGCGAAGAAGGCGCGGAGGAAGTCGATCAGGCAGCCCTTGAGGTGGCCGAGGGTGATGCCGCGGTCGATGACCAGCCCCTCCACCTGGTGGAACATCGGGCTGTGCGTCGCGTCGTGGTCGGCCCGCCAGGTGCGGCCGGGAACGATGACGCGGATCGGCGGCGCCTGCGTCAGCATGGTGCGCGCCTGCACCGGGGAGGTATGGGTCCGCAGCACCGGCCGGCGGCCGTCCGCGCCGGCGGGCAGATAGAAGGTGTCGTGGTCCTGCCGCGCGGGGTGGTGCTCGGGGATGTTGAGGGCGGAGAAGTTCAGCCAGTCGCTCTCGATGTCGGGGCCTTCCGCCACCGCGAAGCCCTGCGCGCCGAACAGCGCGATGAGCTCCTCCATCGTCCGGCTGATCGGGTGGATGCCGCCGTCGCCGGCCGGGGCATGCGGCCGCGGCGGCAGGGTCACATCCATCCGCTCGGCCCGCAGGCGCGCCTCGAGCGCGGCTTCCTCCAGCGCGGTGCGGCGGCGCTCGATCAGCCCTTCCAGCCGGCCCTTCAGCTGGTTCAAGGCGGCGCCGCGTTCCTTCCGCTGCTCCGCCGGCACCTGGCCAAGGCCCTTCAGCAGTCCGGTCAGCGTCCCGCTCTTGCCCAGCGTGCCGACGCGCACCGCGTCCCAGGCGCGCAAGTCGGCGGCGGCGGCGAGCTGCGCCGCGGTCTCGGCCTCGAGGGCGGCGAATTCCTCGCCCGGGTTGGTCGTCTCGCTCATGTGCTTTCCGGTCCCGGATAAGCAAAAGGCCGCACCCTGGCGGGAGCGGCCCTTTGCGCAGCAACAGTCCCCCGAAAGGGAAGGGTCGTCAGGCCGCCTTGCTGGCCGGCGCGTGACGGTCCGGGCGGGCAGCGCGGGCCTTCTCGACCAGCGCCGCGAAGCTCGCCGGGTCGTCGAAGGCGATCGCCGCCATCACCTTGCGGTCGATGTCGATGTTCGCCGCCTTGATGCCGGCGATGAAGTGGGAATAGGGCATCCCGTGCTCGCGGCAGGCGGCGTTGATCCGCTGGATCCACAGGCCGCGGAAGTCGCGCTTCTTGTTGCGGCGGTCGCGATAGGCGTATTGCAGCGCCTTCTCGACCCGCTGCAGCGCGGGACGGTAATTCGTGGACGACCGACCCACATAGCCCTTGGCGAGCTTGAGGATCTTCTTGTGACGGGCGTGGGCGGTAACGCCGCGCTTCACACGTGCCATGGCGCGCTACTCCTTACCGGACCAGGCCATAGGGAGCCCACTGCATCACAGTGAGGCCGTCCTGGTGGCGCAGCACCTGCGTGCCGGTGTTCTGCCGCTTCACCTTGGAGGAGCGGGCGGACAGGCAGTGGCGCTTCTTGCCGGGGCCGGCGAGCACCTTGCCCGTGGCGGTGACCTTGAAGCGCTTCTTCACAGAAGACTTCGTCTTCATCTTGGGCATTTGGGACCTCCTCGGTCGGAAAGCGCCCGCGATGGCGGAGTACCATCGGGAACGCGGGACGCGGCCGGGCATGCCCACACAGGCACCGGCGCGCGGAGAGGGGCGGCGTATAGCCATGCGGCGGGCGGGATGCAAGCGCCGGCGGGACGCCGTATATCCCGGGACCGGGATTTCCCGGGATCGGGCGAAGGCATGGGAGCGGGCATGGCGGACGGCATCCTGATCGGCCGGGGCGACAGGCCCTGCGAACTGCTGCTCTCCCGCGCCAACCGGCATGGGCTGGTGGCCGGCGCGACCGGCACGGGCAAGACCGTGACCCTGCAGGTGATGGCGGAGGGCTTCTCCCGCGCCGGTGTCCCGGTCTTCTGCGCCGACATCAAGGGCGACCTTTCCGGCATCGCAGCCCCGGGCAAGCCCAACCCGAAGCTCGAGGCCCGGGCGCGGGACCTCGGCTTGGCGGATTTCGCCTACGAGGCCTCCCCGGTGCTGTTCTGGGACGTCTTCGGCCAGCAGGGCCACCCGCTGCGGGCGACGGTCGCCGAGATGGGCCCGCTGCTGCTCTCCCGCATGCTCGAGCTGAACGACACCCAGGAGGGGGTGCTGAACATCGCCTTCAAGGTGGCGGACGACGACGGGCTGCTGCTGCTCGACTTCAAGGACCTCCGCGCCATCCTCGGCCATGTCTCGGAGCGGTCGGCGGAGCTGCGCGACCATTACGGCCAGGTCTCGAAGACCACCATCGGCACCATCCAGCGCCGCCTGCTGGTGCTGGAACAGGCGGGCGGCGAGCAGTTCTTCGGCGAGCCCGCCCTCGCCTTGCAGGACCTGATGCTGGTCACCCCGGACGGCCGCGGCGCGGTGAACGTGCTGGCCGCCGACAAGCTGATCCAGAGCCCCCGGCTCTACGCCACCTTCCTGCTCTGGCTGCTGTCCGAGCTGTTCGAGGAGCTGCCGGAGGTCGGCGACCTGGAGAAGCCGAAGCTGGTCTTCTTCTTCGACGAGGCGCACCTGCTGTTCCGCGACGCTCCGCGCGCGCTGGTCGAGAAGGTGGAGCAGGTGGTGCGGCTGATCCGCTCGAAGGGCGTCGGCATCTACTTCGTCACCCAGAACCCGCTCGACCTGCCGGGGACGGTGCTGGGCCAGCTCGGCAACCGGGTGCAGCATGCGCTGCGCGCCTTCACCCCGGCCGAGCAGAAGGCGGTCCGCGCCGCCGCCGACACCTTCAGGCCGAACCCGAGGCTGAACGTCACCGAAGCCATCACCCATTTGGCGGTGGGGGAGGCGCTGGTCTCCGCCCTGCAGGCCGACGGCTCGCCCAGCATGGTGGAGCAGGCCCGCATCGCCCCGCCGCGCGGCCGGATCGGACCCGTCACGCCCGGGGAGCGGACGGCGCTGATGGCGAAGAGCCCGCTGGCCGGGCATTACGACACTGCGGTCGACCGCGAGAGCGCCTATGAGCGGCTGGTGGGCCGCGCCACCGGCGCCCCGGCCTCCGGCCCCTGGGGCACCGCCCCGATGGCGCCCGCCCCGGTCCGCAGCGACAACCCCTGGGGCGGCGCGGTCCTGCCGCCCCGCCCGCTGCCCGAGGCGCCGCCGCCCCGCAGCCCCCGCATCCCGCAGACCTCCCGCCAGGCGCCGCCAGCCCAGGGCGGCGGCTGGGGCGACGTGCTCGGCAGCGTGCTGTCCGGCGGCGGCGGCAGGCGGGAGAGCCCGCTGGAATCCATGGCCAAATCCGCCGCCCGCAGCGTCGGCAGCAGCATGGGGCGGCAGATCGGCAATGCGGTGCTGCGCGGCGTGCTGGGATCGATCCTGAAGCGGTAGCGGCGGGCGACGCCACCCACCCATGCGCCGGGCAGGCTTGGATTGCCGCCCCCGCCGGGGCATATCTGCGCCCGTGATGGTTCCCTTCCGCAAGATGCACGGCCTGGGCAACGACTTCGTCGTGCTCGATGCCCGCCGTACCGACCTGCCGATCTCGCCCGCCCGGGCCGCATCCATCGCGGACCGGCGGTTTGGCGTCGGCTGCGACCAGTTCATCCTGCTCGAGCCGGGTACCGACGGCGCCGACGTCTTCATGCGCATCCGCAACCCCGACGGCTCCGAGGCCGGTGCCTGCGGCAACGCCACCCGCTGCATCGCCAGCCTGGTCGCCGAGGAGACCGGCGCCGGCCGCGTGGTGGTCCGCACCATCGCCGGCGACCTGCCGGTGGAGCGGCTGCCCGGCGGGCCCAAGGGCGAGTTGTGGCGCGCCGACATGGGCCCGGCCCGGCTCGGCTGGCAGGACGTGCCGCTGGCGCGGGCGATGGACACGCTGCACCTGCCGCTCGCCGCCCCCGGCGTCGCCGACCCGGCCGCCTGCTCCATGGGCAACCCGCACGCGACCTTCTTCGTGCCCGACCTCGCGGCGCTCGACCTCGGCGCCATCGGCCCGGCGCTGGAGCATGACGCGCTCTTCCCGCAGCGGGCCAATATCGGCTTCGTGCAGGTGCTGGCGCCCGACCACCTCCGCCTCGCGGTCTGGGAACGCGGCGCCGGGCTGACGCTCGCCTGCGGCTCCGGCGCCTGCGCCGCGCTGGTCAATGCCGCCCGCCGCGGCCTGACGGGACGGCGCGCCACCGTGACCCTGCCCGGCGGCGACCTGGTGATCGAGTGGCGCGGGGACGGCCATGTGCTGATGACCGGCCCGGTCGCCACCGCCTTCACCGGCAGCCTCGACCTGCAGGCCTATCCGTCTTGAAGGCGCCCGATCGCGGCGCGCCGCAGGCGCAGAGCGTGAATCGGTCGCCCGCCGCTGCCGATCGCGGCGCGCCGCAGGCGCAGAGCGTCGATCGGTCGCCCAACCCTATCGAGGTCCTGACCTTCGGCTGCCGGCTCAACACCTACGAGTCCGAGGGCATGCGCGACCTGGCGAGCCGCGCCGGCCATGCCGCTGGCACCATCCTGGTCAATACCTGCGCCGTCACCGCCGAGGCCGAGCGCCAGGCCCGCCAGGCGATCCGCCGCGCCGCCCGCGCCAACCCCGAGGCCCGCATCATCGTCACCGGCTGCGCCGCGCAGATCGCCCCCGAGCGCTGGGCCGCGCTGCCCGGCGTCGCCCGGGTCATCGGCAATGCCGACAAGCTGCGGCCCGCGGCCTGGGCGCTGGATGCCCCGCCCGCGCCGGTCACCGACATCATGGCGGCGACCGAGACGGCGGCGCACCTCGTCACCGATTTCGCCGGCCGCGCCCGCGCCTTCGTGCAGGTGCAGCAGGGCTGCGACCACCGCTGCACCTTCTGCGTCATCCCCTATGGCCGCGGCCCCTCGCGCTCCGTGCCGGTCGGTGCCATCGTCGAGCAGGTGCGGGCGCTGGTCGCGCACGGCTACCGGGAAGTGGTCCTCACCGGCGTCGACATCACCAGCTACGGCCCGGACCTGCCGGGCGCCCCGAGCCTCGGCCAGATGGTGCGGCGGCTGCTGGCGCTGGTGCCGGAGCTGCCGCGGCTGCGGCTTTCATCCCTCGACCCGGTCGAGGTGGACGACGACCTTTGGCGGCTGATCGGGTCCGAGCCGCGGCTGCTGCCGCACCTGCATCTCTCGCTCCAGCACGGCGCCGACCTGATCCTGAAGCGGATGAAGCGGCGGCACCTCAGGGCCGACGCGCTGGCCTTCGCCCGGCGGGCGCGGGCGCTGCGGGCCGACCTGGCCTTCGGCGCCGACCTGATCGCCGGCTTCCCGACCGAGACCGAGGCGCAGTTCCAGGAAACCCTCGACCTCATCGGCGAGATGGAACTCAGCTTCCTGCACGTCTTTCCCTATTCCGAGCGGCCGGGCACGCCGGCCGCCCGCATGCCGCAGCTGCCGGTGCCGCTGCGGAAGGAACGCACCGCCCGGCTGCGCGCGGCGGGCCAGGCCGCCGCGGCGCGGTTCTACGCGGGACGGCTGGGCCAGGAGGAACAGGTGCTGTTCGAGCGTGACGATCGCGGCCATACCGCGCATTTCGCCCCGATCCGGCTGACCGCCGGCGGCGCCGCGCCGGGCGAGCTGCGCCGCCTCCGCGTCACCGGCGCGACGCCGGACGGCCTGCTGGCCGAAGCCTTGCCGGTCGGGGCGGCCTGAGCGTGGCGCTTCGCGACTGGGTCAGCCGCTTCCGCGGCCGCACGCCGGAGCCCGCCGAGGCGCCGCTGACGCCGCCGCCGGGCCAGCCGCCGGTGCCGACCCCGCCCGTGGGGATGCCGACGCCGCCGCCCGTCGCCGCGCCCGACATCCCCGTCCCGCCGCTCCCGCCGGCGCCGCCGCCCTTCACCGCGCCGCGTCCGCTGGAGCGGATCGGCACCGAGCCGGTGCCGCCGCCCGAGCCCGCGCCGGACCCCGAGCTGCGTCCGCAGGACGACGCGGCGGCGCTGCGCGAGGTCGAGGACCGCGAGGCGGCCGAGGATGCGGCGGCGTCCGGGCCGGAGGCGGCGCCCGCGCCGCCGACCGCTGCCCTGGCACCGATGCCGGAACCGGCCGAGGAGCCCGTCGGGCGCGGTGGCTGGTTCTCCCGCCTCAAGGCCGGGCTGTCGCGCTCCACCGCCAAGCTGACCGACAGCGTCACCTCGCTCTTCAAGAAGCGTCGCCTCGACGAGGAAGCGCTGGAGGAGTTGGAGGAGACGCTGATCACCGCCGATCTCGGCGTCGCCGCCTCCCGCCGCATCGTCGAGGGCTTCCGCAAGACGCGTTTCGGCAAGGAAGTGACGGACGAGGAGGTGAAGGCGGCGCTGGCCGAGGAGATCGGCGCGATCCTGGCGCCCGTCGCGCAGCCGATGCCGCTCGATACCGCGCATGCGCCGCACGTGGTGCTGGTGGTCGGCGTCAACGGCACCGGCAAGACCACCACCATCGCCAAGCTCGGCCAGCAATACCGCGAGCAGGGCCTGGCTTGCGCCTTCGTCGCCGGCGACACCTTCCGCGCCGCGGCGGTCGAGCAGCTGCAGATCTGGGGCGAGCGCACCGGCGCCCGGGTGCATGCGCCGGCCAAGGAAGGCGCCGATGCCGCCGGCCTCGCCTTCGACGCGCTGAAGGCGGCGCGGGCGGACGGCACGCAGGTGCTGCTGGTCGATACCGCCGGGCGCCTGCACAACAAGACGGCGCTGATGGAGGAGCTGCGCAAGGTCGTCCGCGTCATCAGGCGCGTGGACGAGACCGCGCCGCATTCGGTGCTGCTGGTGCTGGACGCCACCACCGGCCAGAACGCCATCCAGCAATGCAAGGTCTTCGGCGAGATGGTCAACGTGACCGGTCTTGCGGTCACCAAGCTGGACGGCAGCGCCAAGGGCGGCGTCGTGGTGGCGCTGGCGCAGGAGTTCGGCCTCCCCGTGCATTTCGTCGGGGTCGGCGAGAAGGCGGCCGACCTCAGGCCCTTCGCGGCGCGCGACTTCGCCCGCGGCCTGATGGGGCTGGACTGACACGGCGGGGCGCGTAGGGTCCGGGCGGAGGAGACCCTGCCATGACCGCCGCCCCCGTCAGCCGCTACCCCGTCCCCAGCCTGGCCGAGATGCCCGACGACATCCGCGCCCGGATCGAGAAGGTCCAGGAAAAATCGGGCTTCATCCCCAACGTCTTCCTGATGCTCGCCTACCGCCCCGAGGAATTCCGGGCGTTCATGGCCTACCACGACACGCTGATGGACAAGCCCGGCGGGCTGACCAAGGCGGAGCGCGAGATGATCGTGGTCGCGGTGTCGTCCTACAACCAGTGCCAGTATTGCGTCGTCGCGCATGGCGCGATCCTGCGGATCCGCGCCAAGGACCCGCTGATCGCCGACCAGGTCGCCGCCAATTTCCGCAAGGCCGACGTCACGCCGAAGCAGCGGGCGATGCTGGAATTCGCGCTGAAGATCACCCGGGAAGCGAATGTCGTGGATGAGGCCGACAGCGCGGCGCTGCGCGACATGGGCTTCTCGGACGACGACATCTGGGACATCGCCGCGATCGCCGCCTTCTTCGGCATGTCGAACCGCATGGCGAACTTCACCGCGCTGCGGCCCAATGCCGAGTTCTACGCGATGGGGCGCGGCTGATGACCGAGATCCGCTGGGAGCGCATGACGGCGCCGGAGCTGAAGGCACTGGCGGCGAAGGATGCGCTGGTGGTGCTGCCGATCGGCAGCCTCGAGCAGCACGGGCCGCATTTGCCGGTCTGGACCGACAGCCTCTGCGCGCATGAGATCGCCTTGCGCGGCGCGGCCGCGGCCGGGGACCTGCCGGTGGCGGTGCTGCCGCCGATGTGGATGGGCCTGTCGGAGCACCACCTGCCCTTCGGCGGCACCATCACGCTGGACCACGCGACCTTCCACGCCGTGCTGCGCTGCGTGGTGCGGTCGCTGGTGGCCGACGGTTTCAGGAAGCTGCTGATCGTCAACGGGCATGGCGGCAACATCGACCCGCTGGCGGTCTCCTCGCGCGAACTGGCGGTCGAGTTCGGCATCCCCGTCGTCGTCACCACCTGGCCCAACCTGGCGCCCGCGGCGATCGGGAAGATCCTGACGACTCAGCCCGGCATCCACCATGCCTGCGAGGGCGAGACGGCGCTCTGGCTCGCGCTCGATGCCGCGCAGGTGCGGCAGGACAAGGTGGCGGAGAGCATCTCCAACCCGCCGCCCAACCCGCCCGCCGGCATGGTCCGCTTCTGGTCCTTCGAGGAGCGTGCGCCCCGGACCGGCGTCCGCGGCGATCCACGTGCCGCGACGGCCGAGAAGGGCGAGGCGATCCTGGCGGCGGTGACCGAGGCGCTGGCGGCGGCGATGCGCGACAAGGCGCTGTGGAGCACGCCGGACGATGTCTGGGCACCCGGCCGGGCGCAGCGCAGCCCGGCCTGAGCAAGGCTGGGGAGGGTAACCTGTCCCCTCCCCAGACCCCTTCCTGCCTTTCTGCGGGCCGGGTGTTGCCGCGCCGCGCGTGCCGGCCGGGGACGATGGATGAGGGGGTGGGCGCACGCGCCCAACGGGAGAGTACCGCCCTCCCCCCGGGCCTTCAGTAGGAGAACGGCACGTTGAGCCGCGCCCCCGGGGCCGGCTTGAACAGCTTGTCCTCCAGCACGTCCGGGCTGCCCTGGTCGGCCTGGCCGCGCCCGGGCAGGTTGCGGTTGATGATGCTGGGATTGATCCGCGCGCGGTCCTGCTCGACCACCCGCGGGCCTTCCTTGCTGCGGTCCGGGACCGGGGCCAGGGAGGAATTCGCTGCCTGCCCCGCCTTCAGCGAGGGCGGCACGGCCAGCTGCTTCGGCAGTTCCAGGGCCGGCGGCTTCCGCCCGCCCTTGCCCGGCTGTGCCGCCTGGCAAAGCCCCGGGACCAGCAGCAGGGCGGAGAGCATCGCGTACCGCCGCATCAGAGCCCCGGCGGCTGTGCCAGCGGCCGCGTGCCGCGGGGGTCCTCGGGCGGGTTCATCGCCGGCAGGCCGAGCGGCCGGCCCCGCATCGCCCGCCATTGCCGCAGCGACCAATGGACCGAGGGAAAAGCCAACTGCTCCCATGGGATCTCGTCCCAATCGAAGAGCCGCACCTCCAGGCTTTCCGGCCCGGCTTCGAAGCCCGGCTCGGCGAGTCCGGCGCGGAAGATGACCTGGACCTGGCCGATGCGGGCGATGGAATAGATCGCCAGCACGCCCTCGATCGCGATGCGGGCGCGGGCTTCCTCCCAGGCTTCGCGCCGGGCGCCTTCCTCCACCGTCTCGGCCAGTTCCATGTAACCGGCGGGCAGGGTCCAGAAGCCGTGCCGCGGCTCGATCGCGCGGCGGCAGAGCAGGATGCGGCCGTCCACCGAGACCACGCTGCCGACGATGATCTTCGGATTCTCGTAGGCGACGAAGCCGCAATCCCGGCAGGTCAGCCGCTCCCGGTCATCGCCGGATGGCACGGTACGGAAGAAGTCGGGCATCGCCGGACGATGCGCGGCGGCGCCGGGACGCGCAAGGGGCGCGCCGGGCCGGCAACGGCATCGCCGCGCAGCGTGAGATGGCCGGGAATACGGTGCTCTCCGCGGATCCCTCGTCCGGTTCTAGATGTCTGGTACCGGCGGCGGGGCTTGCCCTTCTAGACCCGCAGATCCAGCAGCGAGCCCCGCGGCAGCGGCTGGCTCGGCTGCGACGGCACCGCGCCGAGTGGCCGTTGCGGGGCGCCGCCGGCATCGCGGGACTGCAGCGGTGCGGCGGGCGGGACGCCGCGGACCGGCTGTGCCTCGCTCGGCCGGCCGACCGAAGGCGTGAAGGCGCTGAGGGAATTGGTGGCGATCATGCGCAGGATGGTAGCGCCGAGATCGGAATCGACGGTTAAGGCCACCCGCCGGCCGGAGGGGCGAAAACCTCGGGCCGGGACGGCGGGGGCGATGCGCATGGCACCGCTCTACCCCGCCGAAGGATTAACCTTCCAGTAACCGGCGGTTGTTGCGCGGACTGGTGATGCCTGCCGGCCGATCGGCGCCGCGCGGCCGGGCGCTGCCGCCTGGCCGCGATCCGGTCAGGCCTCCAGCGCGGCGACCCCCGGCAGCGTCTTGCCTTCCAGCCATTCGAGGAAGGCGCCGCCGGCGGCGGAGACATAGGTCATCCGCTCCGCCACCCCGGCATGCTTCAGCGCCGAGACGGTGTCGCCGCCGCCGCCGATCGACTTCAGCCCGGCCGATTGCGTCAGCGCCGCCACCGATTCCGCCACCGCGACGGTCGCGGCATCGAAGGGCGGGATCTCGAAGGCGCCGAGCGGGCCGTTCCAGACCAGGGTCGAGGCCTGGCGCAGCCGCGCCTCGATCGCCGCCACCGTGTCCGGCCCGACATCGAGCGCCATCATGTCCGCCGGCACCGCGTCGATACCGACCGTGCGGCTCGGCGCATTGGCGGCGAAGGCGGCGGAGACGACGAGGTCGAGCGGCAGCAGGACCTCGCAATTGTTGGCCTTCGCTTCGGCCAGCATCCGCAGCGCCGTCTCGTGCATCTCGGCTTCCTGCAGCGACTTGCCCATGGCGTGGCCCTGTGCCGCAAGGAAGGTATTCGCCATGGCGCCGCCGATCACCAGCACGTCGACCCTGGACGACAGGTTGCCGATCAGGTCGAGCTTGGTGCTGACCTTGGCGCCGCCGACGATGGCGACCACGGGGCGCGACGGGTTGCCGAGCGCCGCGTCCAGCGCCTCGAGCTCGGCCTGCATCAGCCGCCCGGCATAGGCCGGCAGCAGCCGCGCCACGCCTTCGGTGCTGGCATGCGCGCGATGCGCCGCGGAGAAGGCGTCGTTGACGAAGACATCGGCAAGCTTGGCCATGCCGCGCGCCAGCTCGGGGTCGTTCTTCTCCTCGCCGGCGTGGTAGCGGGTGTTCTCCAGCAGGATCACGTCGCCGTCGCGCATCGCCGCCGCGGCCGCCTCCGCCTCCGGCCCGACGCAGTCATCGATAAAGGAAACCTTCTTGCCGAGCGCCTCGGCCAGCGCCTCCGCCATCGGCGCCAGCGACATCTCCGGCACGCGCTTGCCCTTGGGCCGGTCGAAATGGCTGCAGACGATGACGCGGCCGCCCTTGTCGGCGAGCTCGGCGATGGTCGGCGAGAGCCGGTCGATCCGCGTGCGGTCGGTGATCCGGCCGTCCTTGACCGGCAGGTTCAGGTCGGCGCGCAGCAGGATGCGCTTGCCGCGGGGGTCGAGGCTGTCGAGGGTGCGGAACTTGGCCATCGGGAAATCCTTCGGAGCGGGTCGTCGCAGGGCCGAACGCCCGGAAGGGCGCCCGGCTTTGCGGTCACTCGGAAAGGCGCCCGCCGCAACGGCGCCCCCCGACCTTCGGGGGAGGGTCGGATGGGCGCCGGGTGGTCTGGGTCCTAGAGGCTGCCGAAGAGCGCGGCGGTGTCGCTCATGCGGTTGGAGAAGCCCCACTCGTTGTCGTACCAGGTCATCACCCGCGCCATGGCGCCGTCGACCACCGCGGTCTGCGTCGCGTCGAAGGTGCTGCTGGCCGGGTTGTGGTTGAAGTCGATGCTGACCAGCGGCGCGGTGTTGTAGGCCAGGATGCCCTTCAGCTCGCCCTCGGCCGCCTTCTTCATGGCGGCGTTGATGTCCTCCTTGGTCACGCCTTCCTTCTTCAGGTTGACGTCGAGGGAGACGAGCGAGACGTTCGGGGTCGGGATGCGGATGGCGGTGCCGTCCAGCTTGCCCTTCAGCTCCGGCAGCACCAGGCCGACGGCCTTCGCGGCACCCGTGCTGGTCGGGATGGCGGAGACGGCGGCGGCGCGGGCGCGGTGCAGGTCCTTGTGCAGCGTGTCGACGGTGTTCTGGTCACCCGTATAGGCGTGGATGGTGACCATGTAGCCGCGCAGGATGCCGAAATTGTCGTGCAGCACCTTGGCCACCGGCGCCAGGCAGTTGGTGGTGCAGGAGGCGTTGGAGATGACGGTCATCTCCTTGGTCAGCGTCTTCTCGTTGACGCCGTAGACGATGGTCGCATCGGCATTGTCGCCGGGGGCGGAGATGACCACCTTGCGCGCGCCGGCGGCGATCAGTGCCGACGCCTTCTCCTTGCTGGTGAAGATGCCGGTGCATTCCAGCGCCACGTCGACGCCCTGGAAGGGCACCTTGGTCGGGTCGCGCTCGGCGCTGACCACGATCGGCGCATAGGTGCGGCCATTGGCCGAAATGATGATCTTGTTGCCGTCGACCGCGACCTCGCCGGGGAAGCGGCCATGGACGCTGTCGTAGCGGAACAGGTGGGCATTGGCCTCGACGCTGCCGAGGTCGTTGATCGCGACGCACTCGACGTCGGTGCGGTTGCTCTCGATCATCGCGCGCAGCACCAGGCGACCGATGCGCCCGAACCCGTTGATGGCGACCTTCACGGCCATGGTGATGTTCCTTCTTCCCGTCTTCCGGTTTTACCCGATTTCAGCCCAGGCGCTTCTTCACCGCCGCGACAACCGCCTCCGGCGTGATGCCGAAATGGCGGAACAGGTCCTCCGCCGGGGCCGAGGCGCCGAAGCCGCCCATGCCGACGAAGATGCCGTCCGGCCCCAGCCAGCGGTCCCAGCCGAAGCCGACGGCCGCCTCCACCCCGACCCGCAACGCATCGCCCAGCACCTGGTCGCGGTAGCTGGCATCCTGGAGCGCGAAGAGCTCCCAGGACGGCAGGGAGACGACGGCGGTGGCGATCCCCTCCGCCTCCAGCGCCGCCCGCGCCGCCAGCGCCAGCCCGACCTCGGACCCCGTGGCGATCAGCGTGGCGCGGCGGGGGCCGCTGGCTTCCTCGGCGACGTAGCCGCCGCGGGCGCAGCGGTTCTCGCCGGCGTCCGAGCGGAAGGTCGCCAGGTTCTGCCGCGACAGCGCCAGCACCGTCGGCCCGTCCGCCCGCTTCACCGCGAGCTCCCAGCACTCGGCGGTCTCCATCGCGTCGCCCGGGCGGAACACCACGAGGTTCGGGATGCAGCGAAGGCCGGCCAGCGTCTCGACGGGCTGGTGGGTCGGGCCGTCCTCGCCGAGGCCGATGCTGTCATGCGTCAGCACGTGGATGACCCGCTGCCGCATCAGCGCCGCCAGCCGGATCGCCGGCCGCATGTAGTCGGCGAAGACCAGGAAGGTGCCGGAATAGGGGATGACGCCGCCATGCAGCGCCATGCCGTTCATGGCCGAGGCCATGCCATGTTCCCGCACGCCCCAATGGATGTAGCGCCCGGCGAAGTTGCCGCGCACGACGGAGGGGACGCCCTTCACGTTGGTGTTGTTCGACCCCGTCAGGTCGGCCGAGCCGCCGATCATCTCCGGCACGGCCGGCACCAGGGCCTCCAGCGCCTTCTGCGAGGAGACGCGCGTCGCGAGCTTCGGCTTGCCCTCGGCGAGCGAGGCGCGCAGCGCCGCCAGCGGCTCGTGCCAGGCGTCCGGCAGGCGGCCGGCCATGGCGCGCTCGAACTCCGCCTGCATCGGGTGCTTGGCGAGGCGCTTCAGCCAGGCCCGGCGGGTGCCGGTGCCGCGGCGGCCGGCGGCCTCCCAGCGCTCGCGGATGCCGTCGGGCACCTCGAAGGGCGGGTGGTTCCAGCCCATCGCGCTCTTTGCCGCCGCCGCTTCCTTCTCGCCGAGCGGGCTGCCGTGGCTGCCCGCGGTGCCGGCCTTGGTCGGGGCGGAGAAGCCGATGATGGTGCGGCAGGCCAGCAGCACCGGCTTGCGCGAGCGCGTCGCCCAGGCCAGCGCCGCATCCACCTCGGCCGCGTCATGGCCATCGACCCGCCGCACCGCCCAGCCATAGGCCTGGAAGCGCTTCAGCGTGTCGTCGGTGAAGGAGAGGCTGGTGTCGCCGTCGATGGTGATGCTGTTGTCGTCATACAGCAGGCAGAGCTTCTCGAGCTGCAGGTGCCCCGCGAGGCTGGCCGCCTCGTGGCTGATGCCCTCCTGCAGGCAGCCGTCGCCGCAGATCACCCAGGTCCGGTGGTCGACCAGCGACTTGCCGAAGCGGGCGGCCAGGATACGCTCGGCCAGCGCCATCCCGACCGCATTGGCAATGCCCTGGCCGAGCGGGCCGGTCGTCGTCTCGATCCCCGGATGCTCGCCGAACTCCGGGTGGCCGGCGGCGGGGGAGTGCAGCTGGCGGAAGCGTTGCAGCTCCTCGATCCCCATGCCGGCATGGCCGGTCAGGTGCAGCAGCGCATAGAGCAGCATCGAGCCGTGCCCGGCCGAGAGCACGAAGCGGTCGCGGTCGGCCCAGCGGGGATCGCCCGCGTCGAATTTCAGGTAGCGGGTGAAGAGGGCGGTGGCGACGTCGGCCATGCCCATCGGCATGCCGGGATGGCCCGACTTGGCCTTTTCCACGGCATCGATGGCCAGGGCCCGGATCGCATCCGCCATCCGCCGCTCCTCGGTTGCCGGCCGCGCCAGGATGGCGGCTTGGGCCTCGAGGGCGGGGTTGGGGGCGTCAGGGCTCGGGGCGAGGCTGGCCAAGGATGAGGTCTCCGGATCGCCGCGCCCTATACGTCGATGGGCCTTTTGGGGCAACCGCGCGGGGTGGTGGCCCCGGGCACCGGCCTATTTCATCAGCCCCTTCGATGCCATCCAGCCCTGCACCCGGCCGGCGATCTCGTCCGAGTTGGTGTCCATCATCAGCATGTGCGAGTTGCCGCGGATGCCCATCGCCGGCAGGTCGAGCGTGTCGGCGGCGCCGCCGGCGGCGCGGATCTGGCCCTGCCAGCGCTCGATATTGGCCCGGACCTTGCTCCAGAAGGAGTTGTCCGCCAGGTGGTCGCCCCAGACCACCAGATGCGGGATGTCCTTCAGCTTCGCCGCGTCGGCCGCCTGCGGCGGCGCGCCGGAGGGCTCGACCGCGATCAGCGCGCGGATCTTGTCCGGGGCGTTCAGCGCGGCGGTGAAGCCGAAATTGCCGCCCTGGCTGTGCACCACCACGACGCAGGGGCAGGCGGCCTGGACATAGGCGTCGTAGGCCGCCTGGATCTGCCGGTCCGTCGTCGCCCAGCGCGGCACGCCCTGCTTCATGAACTGGTCCCAGGAGGGCAGCGGGAAACGGCTGTCGGGAAAGGCGACGCGCTTCGCTGGCTCGCGGTTCCAGCCGGCCTGGTCGCCGAGCCGGAACAGCCCCCAGCCCTCGCCCATGGTGCGGAAGATCGGCTCGCCCGGCAGCACCTCGGGGAAGCGGGCCCAGCCGCTGCGGCCACGCTCCATGGCATCCGAGACCCAGACATCGTGCCCGGCGCGGAGGAAGAACATCTGCCAACCCGGGCGGCCGTCCGGCGTCGTCTCCCAGGTCACGCCGGTCAGGCCGCCGCCGTGCCAGAGCAGCAGCGGGTACCGGGCGCGCGGGTTGGCCAGCTTGATGTACTGGGCATACATCTGCTCGACCTGGAACTCGCCGTTCGGGTTCATCCGCGTCGGCGGCGCGCCGGCGGAGAAGGTGATCTCCTTCTCCGGCAGCCCTTCGAGCGTGGCGATCCGGCCGCCGACATGCAGGCTGCCGACCTCCCGGATCTGCAAGGGCTCGGTCTGGGCCTGGGCCTGGGCCTGGGCCGGCAGCGCCATGGCGGCCATCAGCGCCGCCGCGAGGAAGTGCCTCTGCATCTCTTGTTTCCGTCCCTGGTATCGTTGGGGCCAGCCTGCCACCGGTCGGCGTGCCCGGGAAGCAGTCGCGGCGGCGTCATCCCGGCCCCCCGCTGGCGGCCTGCCGGGGCCATGCGGTACGCTGCCAGCCGATGGATTCCCCCGCCCCCGCGCCCGCCCCCTACCGCGAAGGCCTGCCGCCGCAGCCGCCCGGGCCGCCGGAGGGCGAGCAGCACTTCACGGGGTCCGAGACCGTGCGGGACCTCGTCATCGGCATGGCCGACGGCCTCACCGTGCCCTTCGCGCTCGCCGCCGGCCTCTCGGGCGCGGTCGCCGCGAACCCGCTGATCGTCACCGCGGGCCTCGCCGAGATCGCCGCGGGCTGCGTCGCCATGGGGCTCGGCGGCTACCTCGCGGCACGCACCGACGCGCAGCACTACCAGGCGGAACGCCGGCGCGAGGAGGTGGAGACCCATACCTACCCCGACCGCGAGAAGTGGGAGGTCGCGGCCATCCTCCACCGCTACGGGCTGCGCGGGGAGACGCTCAGCCGCGCCACCGAGGCGATCGCCGCCGACCGGCGCCGCTGGGTCGACTTCATGATGCGGTTCGAGCTGGAATTGGCCGAGCCGGCGGCGGACCGGGCGGTGCGCTCGGCGACGACGATCGGCGGGGCCTATGTGGTGGGCGGGCTGATCCCGCTCTCGCCCTACATCCTGCTGGACGGGGTGGGGGAGGCGCTGGCCGCCTCCTCCGTCATGACCGGCCTGGCGCTGTTCGGCTTCGGCTGGCTGAAGGCGCGGGCGACCGGGCTGCCGGCGTTGCGCGGGGCGGCGCAGACGCTGGGGATCGGCGGGCTGGC
This sequence comes from Dankookia rubra, assembly GCF_004355005.1. Taxonomy (GTDB): domain Bacteria; phylum Pseudomonadota; class Alphaproteobacteria; order Acetobacterales; family Acetobacteraceae; genus Paracraurococcus; species Paracraurococcus ruber_A. Next base: position 6,044 of record NZ_SMSJ01000063.1, on the reverse strand, counting down.
GGCGGTGGTGGCGTATACGGTGGCGCGGCTGGTCGGGGGCTGAGCGGCTTTATTCCGCTCAATTCGGCTCAAATCCACTCAACCAAGTTGAGGCCGTTCCGGGCCTTGGAGCGGATTCCTGAACGATGAGAAAGGCCTGGCCGGAGCCGGCCACAGGAATTGAGGGATAAAAATCCTCAATTCGGCATTCGGCCGCGGCGCCCGGCGCGTCCGGGCAGGGCAGCGCCCTTGACCCTGTTCTTCTACCGCACGCCATCTGGATTGGCAACGAAAACCGCCCTCAGATCATCGCCATCCCGCCGTTCACGTGGATGGTCTGGCCGGTGACCCAGCCGGCCTCGGCGCTGGCCAGGTAGACCACGGCGCCGGCGATGTCCTCCGGCGTGCCCATCCGCGCCGCCGGGATGCGCGACAGCAGCGCCGCCCGCTGCGCCTCGCCCAGCGCGTCGGTCATCGCGGTCTTGACGAAGCCCGGGGCGACGACGTTCACCGTCACGCCGCGCGTCGCCACCTCCTGCGCCAGCGACTTGCTCATGCCGATCAGCCCGGCCTTGGCCGCGGCATAGTTGGCCTGGCCGGCATTGCCGGTGACGCCGACGATCGAGGCGATCGAGACGATCCGCCCGTGCCGCCGCTTCATCATGCCCCGCAGCGCCGAGCGCGCCAGGCGGAAGGGCGCGGTCAGGTCGACCTCCAGCACCGCCGCCCAGTCGGCATCGCCCATGCGCAGCGCCAGCATGTCGCGGGTGAAGCCGGCATTGTTCACCAGGATGTCGAAGCCGCCGAGCCCGGCCTCGACCCGCTCGACCAGCGCGGCCGGTGCCGCCGGGTCGGCGAGGTCGGCCGGCGCCACCAGCACGCGCTCCCCGAGCTCGGCCGCCAGCGCCTCCAGCTCCGCCGCGCGGCGGCCGGTGATGGCGACCTGCGCGCCCTGGGCATGCAGCGCGCGGGCGACCGAGGCACCGATCCCCCCGGTGGCGCCGGTGACGAGGGCAACCTTGCCGTCGAGACGGAACATGGCGCGGTCTCCTCAGAGCGTCTTCAGGAAGGCTTCGATATCGGCCGGGTTGCCGATCGCCACCGCGCTCGCCTCCGGCGCGTTCCGCTTCATCAGCCCGGTCAGCACGCGGCCGGCGCCGAGCTCGGCAAAGCGGTCGCAGCCCATGGTGGCCATGGCCGCCACGCAGTCGCGCCAGCGCACCGTGCCGGTCACCTGCTTCACCAGCAACTCGCGGATCTCGGCCGGGTCGGTCGCCTTGTCGGCCGAGACATTGGCCACCACCGGCACCACCGGGGCGCTGACGTCGGCGCGTTCCAGCGCCTCGGCCATCGCATCCGCCGCCGGCGCCATCAGCGCGCAATGGAAGGGGGCCGAGACCGGCAGCGGCATGGCCCGCTTGATGCCGGCGCCCGGCGCCGCGGCGACGGCGCGGTCCACCGCGCCCTTGGCGCCGGAGATCACCACCTGGCCGCCGCCGTTGTCATTGGCGACCTGCAGCACCTCGGCCTTGCCCGTCGCGGGATCGACCCGCGCCGCCTCGCAGAGCGCCTCGGCCTGGGCCGGCTCGGCGCCTAGCAGCGCGGCCATCGCGCCGGTGCCGGGCGGGGTCGCCTTCTGCATCGCCTCGCCGCGGAGGCGCAGCAGCCGCGCCGCGGTCGGCAGGTCGAAGGCGCGGGCCGCCGTCAGCGCGGAATACTCGCCGAGCGAATGGCCGGCGACCAGCGCGACGCGGGTCGCCAGGTCGAAGCCGCCCTCGGCCTCCAGCACCCGCAGGACGGCCACCGAATGCGCCATCAGTGCCGGCTGGGCATTGGCGGTCAGGGTCAGTTCCTCCGCCGGGCCCTCGAACATCAGGGCGGAGAGCTTCTGCTTCAGCGCCTCGTCCACCTCCTGGAAGACCTCCCGCGCGGCGGGGAAGGCGGCGGCGAGGTCGCGGCCCATGCCGGGGGCCTGGCTGCCCTGGCCGGGGAAGACGAAGGCGAGCGCCATGGCGGGGTTTTCCTTGTGGGCGGGCCGTATGTGGTGGGCGGGCGGGGTAAAGCCCGGTCACCCCACTGTCAACTTTCCCGCCGGTCTTCACCGGCCGGAAGCAAAGCACGGGGCAGGCTGCCGGCCCAGCGAGGGGGGCGGGGCATGACGGGCCTGGTGGCCGAGGGGCAGATGCCGGTTCTGATTCCGGCCTTCAACAACCCGACCTATGTCGCGGGGATGGTCGCGCAATTGCTGCGCTTCCCCGGGCTGCGGCCGGTGGTGCTCGACAACGGATCGGAGTATCCGCCGGCGCTCGACCTCTACCGCGCCTGGGCGGCGGAGGGCCTAGCGCCGGGCCGGGTGCTGGTGGTGCTGCTGGGCCGCAACCTCGGGCCGCGGGCGGTCTGGCAGGATCCGGGCTTCCTGCGGACGCTGCCGCGGCATTTCTGCCTGACCGACCCGGACCTGGCGCTGAACCCCGCCCTGCCTGCGGATTTCTGCGTGACGCTGATCCGGGTGACGGAGCAGGGCAGGGTGGGCAAGGCCGGCTTCGCCCTCGGCCTCGAGGACCGGCACCTGATGCAGGACCGGGCCTTCCGCCATGCCGATGGCTGGAAGCGGATCTGGGAATCGGAGGCGGCGCACTGGCGGCACCCGGTGACGCTGCCGGGCATCGCCGCGCCGTTGTTCCGCGCCGATATCGACACCACCTTCGCGCTCTACGACCAGGCCCATTTCGACCCGGCCCGGCCCTTCGAGGGCATCCGCGTCGCCGGCGACTTCGCCGCGCGCCACCTGCCCTGGTACCGCGACACCGGCCTGCCGGCGGAGGAGGAGGCCTTCTACCGGCGGGCGGCGGAGTATTCCTACTACATGGGCGACCGGCCGGCGGTGCAGCTGCGGGCCTTGTTCGCGCGGCAGGATGCGCTGGTGTAGAAGGTTGGGGAGGGAAAAATATTCCCTCCCCAAGCCCCTCCCTTCCTTTTCGTGAGTCGGCATTCGCCGCGCGGCAGATGCAAGACCCAGAGAAATATAGAGGAGGGTCCAGGGAGGATACTTCCTCCCCGGCCTTAACCCCGCCTTCACCCGGCCCGCCCCATCCTGCCCCGGCAGCCAGAAGGGGCCGTGCCATGCAGGATGCAGCCGGGGAGGGCAGGCGGCCGCGCCTGGCCGTCCTGCAATTGCGGGGGCTGGAGCATTTCCTGCCCGACCTCCTCGCCGGCCTCGCCGCCGCCGGCGCGGTCGAGGTCCGCCCCTTCACCGTGACCGGCCCCGAGGTGCTGGCCGAGGCCCTGGCCTGGACCGACGACCCCGCGCGCGACGCGCTCTGGTTCGAGTTCTGCTGGCCGCCCTTCCCCGACCTCATCGCCCGCACCGATTTCGGCGGCCGGCGCGTGATCGTCCGCATCCACCGGATCGAGGCCTACGAGGCCCCGCACGTCGCCCGCTGCGACTGGTCCCGGGTGGACGACGCCGTCGTGGTCAGCGAGGACATGGCCCGCATCGTGCTGCAGGCGGCGCCGCTGCTGGAACGCACGACGCGGCTGCACGTGGTCCGCAACGGGCTCGACCTCGCCCGCTTCGCCCCGGCCGCCGCGCCGCCCGACCCGTTCCGGATCGGCTGGTGCGGCAGCATGATCGCGCGGAAGAACCCGACCCTGGCGCTCGAGGTTCTGGCCCGGCTGCTGGAGGAGGATGCCCGCTGGCGGCTGCACATCGCCGCCACGCCCGGCGACCGGATGGTGCAGGACGCGCTGCTGCGGCTGGTGCCGCGCATGGGGCTCGGCGGCGCGGTGCGCTTCGACGGCGCGCTGCCGGCGGCCGCGATGCCCGGCTGGCACGCCCGCAATGCCGTGCTGCTGTCCACCAGCCTGCACGAGAGCTTCGGCTATGCCATCGCCGAGGCGGCCGCCGCCGGCTGCGACCTCGCGGTGCTGGACCATCGCGGCGCCGAGGAATTCTGGCCGGAGGAGGTCCGCTTCGGCACGGTGGACCAGGCGGTCACCCTGATCTGCAATGCCCGGCCGGGCCGCTGGCGCGGGCCGGTCGCGGCGCGCTTCGGCCTCGGCGCCCAGCGGGATGCGGTGCTCGGGCTGCTGCGGGACCGGACGCCGCCCGCGCCGCGCGAGCGGATGATCCCGATCGCGCATGGCGCCTGGCAGGGCCGATTCCCCCTGCGCAACCCGGCCGACCACATCCAGCACGGGCTGCTCTCGACCGGCGCCTTCTACGAGGCCGAGATGCTGGAGGACCTCCGCCGGCGGCTGCGGCCGGGCGAGCTCTTCGTCGATATCGGCGCCAATATCGGCAACCACGCGCTTTTCGCCGCCGGGCCCTGCGATGCCCGGGTGCTGGCCTTCGAGCCCTCGCCGGCGCTGGCCGGGCATTGCGCCGCGACCTTGGCGGCGAACGGGCTCTCGGCCCGGCTGGACCTGCGCCGCCTCGGCCTCGGCGCCGCCCCCGGCACCGCCCGGCTGCTGCCCGGCCCCGGCCACAATGCCGGCCGGACGCGGCTCGACTGCGGCGGGGGGGAGGTGGCGGTCGCCCGGCTGGACGACGTGCTGGCGGAGCGGCCCGAGGTGATCAAGATCGATGTCGAGGGCATGGAGCCGGCGGTGCTGGAAGGCGCCCGCGGCGTGCTCGCCCGCCATCGCCCGGCCGTCTACGTGGAAACGCTGGACGAGGCGGCCTTCGCCGCGGTGGCGGCGACCCTCGGCCCGCTCGGCTACCGGGCGGAGGCGCGCTTCAACCGCGACCCGACCTGGCTCTTCCTGCCCGAGGCGGCCCGCTGAACCCGGGCGCCCGGCAGCCGCGATCGACCTCGGCCGCGACCTCCCGCATGAAGGCCGCCATCCAGTGCTCCAGCGCGCGGCCTTCCGGCCGGCCTTCCCCTAGCCAGAGGAAATAGGCGCGCTCGCGCACCCGCTGGTCGAAGCGGTCCTCCGCGGCAGCCGTCGCCTGGCTCGCCAGCTCGAGCAGCGCCGAGGGCAGCGGCTCGGCGACGATCGTCGCGAAGCGCGCCTGCAGGCCGCGCCGGAGCCAGAGCTCGAAAGCATCCGGCTCACCGGGGGCCGACCTGGCGGGCGAGGCGGCAAGCGGTGCCGCGTGCCCCGGGGTGGATCCTGGGGCGGATCGGTCAGGCTGCATGGTGTCTGGGTTCCGAACACTGCCGGCAAGGAACGCAGACGTTGAGCAAGGGTGCCCGTTCCCCTGCCTTGCCAATGCAGTCCTGGCGACGTGGCAGGCCAGCCACACCGTTTTCGCCAATAAATAGTATGTCCAATCGTAACGCAACCTGGACGAGTAAACTTCCGGTGGGTTTATATTTCTCGGAATGGAAATCTTGCCGCGCCGCCGCATGATGACGCGGCAACGGAAAGGCTCGCCGCATGGCCATCCTGCTGGTTGAAGATGATACCGCCATCCGCCTGACCATTGCCGAGCACATGGAAGACCTCGGGGTGGAGGTTCTGGATGCGGCGGATGCCGAGACGGCGCACGCCATCCTGCGGCAGCCGCCCGGCCGCATCACCGTGCTGGTGACCGACCTGAACCTGGGGCCGGGCGAGAACGGGCTGGTCCTGGCCGCCAGGGCGCGGCGGCGGCTGCCCGGCCTGCGCATCGTCTATGCCACCGGCAGCCCGGAGCTGCTGCGCAACCGCCTCGTCCGGCCCTGGGAAAGCCTCTTCATCAAGCCCTTCGACGCTTGCCGGCTGGCGGCCGAGGTCCAGGCGCTCGACCACGCCCTGCTCAGCGCCGCGCCTCCGGCGAGGGTCGGCGGCTAGAGCGGATGGCGGGAGAGCGCGACCGCCTGGCCCTGGATCGGCCCTGAACGCAGCCCGCCATGGGGCCGCCGCCGATCCATGCCTCCGGGCGGTCCAGCCCTCGGGCCGCCGGCGTCAGTCCCGTTCGGGCTCCCGGCTGCCGGCCAGCGTCGCCGCGACCGGCCCGGCGATCGCCGGGACCGCGGCGGTCCCGGGCCGCGGCGCCGGCGGCGCGGGGACCAGCACCGGCGGGCCGGGCGGGGCCGGCACCATATGCTGCAGCGCCGCCGATGCGGCCGCGGCCGCCG
>NZ_SMSJ01000062.1 GCF_004355005.1 Dankookia rubra | reverse complement strand
CCCCATCCGAAACCAACCGCAACCCAGTAGCGGTCACCAAGCTCAAGCGGTGGCTACCGGCTGCCCCAATTTTACTCCGCCGGGCGCTCCAATATTCCTCCGCCGTTGACATTTGACGCTACGGCGGGAATGATGACCGACGATCCAGCCGTGGGCCTCGCAGTGCTTGATCCGCGACATCCATCATAGGGGTGTCGCCGAGACGGTAGTCGCAGACCATCCAGCATCGAGGGCGGTCGGGCGCCAGCCGCCCTCGTCGGGATCGTGGGATCGCCGCCGAGACGATCCCCAGACTGTCTCAGGTACCTGTACCCAGACACTCGACGATGGTCGCATCCAACGACCTGTGACCACCAACGGCAATCAAAGCCGCCGATCAGCGCTCCCGCTACAGGGATAAGTCGCTGAATTCGCGTAATTTAGATTTACCCGCGGCATGCTCCCGAAATTCGTAACCAGTAGGTCCGGGGTTCAATTCCCCGAGTCGGCACCATTCCCTTCGATGTCCTGGGTTCATTCCGCGGGGCTCCGGGGCTTCCCGAACCGGACACTGATCGGCCAATTCCTCACCTCGGCGCTGGAGGATGAGGATGCTCGGTTCCGGACCCTCATCCCACTGCCGTTGCATGCGGGCCGCAACCCGGACGGGTCACGTGATTCGTCAGGTCGCTCCGCGCGCTTCTCGACACGGACCAGGCTGCCCTTCCCGCGCCTGAAAGGCTGCCGGTCGAGACGTTCTGGACGGGGGACCTGCCCGGCGGAGTCCCGGAGCGGGCACTGCCCAGCCGACGGAATTGATCAGCTCTGTGAGTTCGCGGCACCTCGCGCTGCGAAACGGACGGAGGCCCGCAGGCCCTTCCGTTCAAAGCGCAGTTCCACTGCAGCACCCGTGCCCAGGTCGCGCGCCAGCGCCCGCTCGAGCAACTGCGTCCCGAAACCGCGCCGCGTTGGCGTCCCGCTGACGGGCGGTCCACCGCTCTCGACCCATTCCAGCTCCATCTCCCCGTCCAGCTGCTCGCGGCAGGTGACGGAAACCCGTCCGTCGGGCGTGGAAAGCGCCCCGTGCTTAGCGGCGTTGGTGGCCAGCTCGTGCAGGGCAAGAGCCAGGGTCTGCGCCTGCGCCGGGGAGAGCCGTCCCTCCCGTCCAGAGCCGAGGTCGCAGGAGAGGTCGACGCGAGGTCCGGCGCCGGTCCGGCTGAGCCAGGGCGCGAGTGCCGCCCGGGCCACCGCGTCGAGGTCGGCCGCCTCCCAAGAGGCTGCGGTCAGCAGGTCGTGCGCCCGCGCGAGCGCCTGCAAGCGGCCATTGAGGTCGGCCGCCAACCGCGCGGGGTCGGCGGATCCGGGATTGCGCAACGTTTGCGCCACCACGGCCTGCACGGTGGCGAGCACGTTCTTCACGCGGTGGTTCAGCTCGGCGACCACGAGACGCCGGTGCCGCTCGCTCTGGTTGCGGGCTTCCAGCGTGGCGGCAAAGGCCGCCGCGAGGTCGTCGGCTTCGCGCAAGCCGGTTGGTCCCGGTGCGGCACCTTCGGTGATCAGCGCGATCAGGCGCTGGAACGCTGCAACGGTGCGGCGTGCGAGCAGGACGGCGAACACGATACCCGCGGCGGCAATCAGCGCGCCCAGGCCCAGGGTGCGCGCAAGGGCGGCGCGGAGCGGCGCCTCGAACACCGCCTCGGGGGTGGTCAGCACGTAGCCGTAGCCGCTTCGGGCCCCGTGCGAGAAGGCGATCACCGCCGGAATGCCCTCGCGGGTGGTGGTGCCGCGCAGGATGCCCTCGGGTGCGGCGGCCACCCGGCTCCAGATCTCGGGCCGCGCCGGTTGGCCGACGATGCCGTCGCCGCCTCGCGTCCGGGCGATGATCGTCCCCGTCCGATCCAGCACCGTGCCGACCGAGCCAGGCATGTCGGGCACGCGCTGCGCCTCGAGCACCGCGGCCAAACGGGCCTGCGGCAGGGAGAGGCCGAGGGTTGCCGTCACCGCGCGCTGCCCCGAGCCGTCGGGAGGGCCGAAGACCGGCACGCCGATGGCGACCGCGGGCGCTCCCGTGGCAGTGCCGCGGAACAGGTCGGTGATCTCGGCGCGTCCCGAGGCGAGAACCCGCTGCGCGGCTTCCGGGGCGCGGACCCCCGTTCGGCGTTCCCCCGACGCCCAGACTGTCATCAATGCCATCCGGCCGTCGGCAGCGACCAGGGACAGGGTCGCATCTCCGAACCGGGCAGAGGCGGCGCGCAGCTCGCCTTCGACGGCGTCGAGATCGCCCCGGGCCAGGGCGGAGGAAGCAGCGAGGCTGTCGAGCAGCACCTCGGCGCGGTCGAACTCGCGATCGATCGCCAAGCCCAAAGCCCGTGTCCGGCCGAGCAGGGCATCCTCCGCGCGCGCCCGCGTGCCGTCCTGCGCGTGCCAAACGGCGGCTGCGGCGAGTGCGAGGAGGGGTACCGCGACCGCGGCCACCAGCAGCGACAGGCGCCGGGTGAGAGACGGTGGGGCCCGACCCGAGGCGGCGCTCGTGGATCCGACGAGAGTGGGTTCGATCACGGCTAGTGGGCTCGATCCGGCAACCCAGCTTGTTTCACCGACGCGTCCCCAAAAAAGCCCCAGGCGACCATCTGTACCGCACCCGGACCGCGGGACAACCGTTTGGGCTGCGGACCGCGCTTGAGGGCTTCCTGCCGTCGTTGCTCGAGTTCGACGACCGGCAGCCCGACACTGGCGGCGGCCGGCAGCCGCAGCAACACCGCGCATTTGCGTCCAGCGCCCCGCGCGCGTCGCGGCCAGGCGCTGCGCCGGCCTGATCCGGCTCTTGCTGCGGCGCAATGGCGTGGCGTGCGAAGTCTGGCGGCGGCGGCCTCAGCCGCGGTATGCCTTGCGGGCTCCCGCGGCGCGGCTGCTTCCATCAGCGGAGCCGGGATGCAAACAAGGCCAGCGGCGGCCCCGGCGCTGAGCCTCATCCGCGATGAAGCGGGCTCGGCACCATCGAGACGCTGCGCGCCATCGTCGATGCAGAGGACGAGCATGCCCGCACCGTCGGCCGGCACGGTGCGCTGCGCGCCTATGCGCGACGGTGCTTCCCCTCCCCGGGGCAGCGCGACGGGATCCGCTGACGGACCGGTGAAGGGGAGGCGCAGAGCCCTCTCGGCCCGCTCGCCGCGGCGGCGAGCGCGGGCGGCTAAGGCCGGCGTCAGCGCGATGCGGAGCCGCAACCCCATCATGGCTACGTCTTCCGCATCCTCGGACGGCAGCGGGCCTCGGCTCCTGGCGGGGCAATCGGCTATGTGGCGAATGGCCCGATGACCGGCGGTCTTGCCATCGTCGCGTCGCCTGCCCGGTACGGCTCCAGTGGCACCAAGACTCTCATGGTCAGCCACCATGACACGGTCTGGGAGCGGGACCTCGGGGCCAGCACGGCGCGCAAAGCGGCTGCGATCGCGTCCTTCGACCCCGGCCCGGGCTGGGCCCGGATCGCGGAGCAAGAGCTGGCGAGGATCGCCGCCTCGAGCTCATCCGCTACGCCTCCAGGAGGAGTGCCGAGGAACAGCCGGCGGCACTCTCGGCCGGCTTTCGGCGGCCGATTGGGCAGGATGCACCGCTGAGCCCTGCATCGTGCCGAGCGGCACCGAGCTGCTGTTCCCGCTGTTCATCGGACTCTTTCCGCCACGCTGAACGCCACGCGAGACTGGTTGCATGGTCTGCCGGATCTATGCCGCTGGACACTGGTGCGCGGACGTTCAAAGCTTCCCCCAGAGAATACGGAAGCGCCGCCATGACTCTCACAACAGGGCCGATCGGTGGTTCTGCCGCCTGGATCGGCGCGGACATGACGACCCGATCGGACTGGATGGTCGCCCTCACTCCCGCCGAACTGGCCGAGATCGATGATGCCATCGCGGCACATCGCCGCGCCGGTCGAGCCATGGGCGAGATCACACCGGAGACCTTTCGGCTACCCACACTTGCCGGGCGACTTTCCAAGGTCCTCGACGACCTGCTGGAGGGCCGCGGCTTCGTCTTGATGCGCGGCTTCGACCTGGCGCAGAGGTCCGTCGAGGATGCTGCCATCGCCTATCTCGGGATCGGGTCGCACCTGGGAGGGTTCCGGTCGCAGAACGCGCGCGGGCACCTGCTGGGTCATGTGAAGGATCTGGGCCTCGATATCCAGAACCCGAAAGTCCGCTACTACCAAACAAACAAGGAGCTGGAGTTCCACACCGACAGCTGCGATGTCGTCGGCCTGCTCTGTCTCCGGGCCGCCAAGGCGGGTGGCGGCTCGCGCATCGTTTCCTCAGTCACGCTGCATGACCGGATGCTGGCCGAGACGCCCGAGCTGTGGCGGGCGTTGTTCAACCCGATGCCGACCGACCGGCGCGGCGAAGTGCCGCCCGGCATGCTGCCCTGGTTCGATATCCCGGTCTTCAACTGGCATGCAGGCAAGCTGAGCACGATCTACTCAGGGCAATACATTCGCTCGGCACAGATGAACTACCCGGAAGCAAGACGGCTTTCCGCCACCGAGCACGCGGCACTCGACAGGCTCGACGCGCTGGCCGCCGAGCTCTCGCTCGAGATGGATTTCCGCCCGGGCGACATGCAGTTCATCCACAATCACCAGATCCTGCACAGCCGCACCGATTTCGAAGACTGGCCCGAGCCGGAGCGGCGGCGGCATCTGCTGCGGCTGTGGCTGTCGCCCAGGACGGGGCGCGACCTGCCGCCCGTCTATGCCCAACGCTATGGCGACATCACGCCCGGCAATCGCGGCGGCATTGTCGTGCAGGACACCGAGTTGCGCTTCACGCTGGAACCTACATGACGCCCCGCCGCACAGTCCTCGGGGGTGCCCTGGCGGTCCCGGCGCTGCGGCCAGCCCGCGCGCAGGGATGGGTGCCGCAGCGGCCCGTGCGCATGGTGGTGCCCTTCGCGCCCGGCGGCATCCTCGATCAGCTGGCGCGGTTGATGGCCGAACCCATGGGCCGGCGACTGGGACAGCCCTTCGTGGTGGAGAACCGGCCGGGTGCGGGCGGCAATGTGGGCACCCTTTTGGCAGCCCGGGCGCGGGGCGATGCGCATACCGTGCTGGTCGGCAGCACCGGGCCGCTCGCCATTTCGCCCATCACCGAGCCGCAGCTGGGCTATGACCCTTTGGCCGACCTGATCCCGATCACGCTGCTGAACGCGACGCCGCTGGTACTGGTGGTGCGCAGCGCTTCATCGTACCGCGGCTTGGCAGAGTTGGTGGCGGCCCTCAAGGCCGATGGACGGGAGGTGCTGTACCCGACCCCGGGTGTCGGCTCCCCGCAACTGCTGGCGCAGGAAGCATTCCGGCAAGCCGCAGGCTTTCCGGCAGCCCCGGTCCATTACCCCGGCAGCGCTCCGGCGGTGCTGGCGGTCATTGGTGGCGAATTCCCCTTCACCATCGAGAACCTGGTCCTGGTGGCGCCGCACCTCTCGGGCGGTACGCTGCGTGCGCTGGGCGTGACGAGCCTCGTCCGGGCACCCCTGCTGCCCGATGTGCCAACCCTGGCGGAGCAGGGCTTCCCTGGCTTTTCGGCGGGCGGTTGGTACGGGCTGCTCTCGCCGGCCGGTGTTCCGGAGCAGGCGGTGCGGAGCTTGCACGAGGCGGCGGTCGCGGCGCTGGCGGAACCCGACGTGGCCCGGCGCATCGGCGACATGGGCGGGCCGCCGATCGGCAGCAGCCCGGCCGAATTCCGCAGCCATATCGAGGCCGAGACCGCGCGTTGGCGCGGGGTCATGGCAACCGCGGCATCGTCGCGGTAGGCAGGCGACAGGGCCGGCCGCTGGGTCCGGCTCCTCGCGTTTGCCACAGGGCAGCCCGCAATCGTGGACCTACCCTAGCCGGAGGCGGGCAAGGACCCGGGGAAGCCAAGCGGCCTGCCCCAGGGTCTTGCCCATTCCGGCTCCCAGCCTGCGATCGTCCTGGGTGGAAACAGGCAGGACGTGAATCGCCGGCTCCACCAAGCCCGGACCGATGCTGCCCTGCCACGGTCGGGGCAGCGTCGGCCTAGTTCGCACTCGCGCCGACGCGCTTCACCAGCCCCGCAAAGAAGCGCTGCTGCTGCTGCTGGAAGGCGGCGAATTCCTCCGGAGGCAGCCACCAGGGCGTCGCGCCCTGCTCGCGGAAGATGCGGTTCAACTCGGCAGCCTTCAACGTCTCATGTGTCAGGTCCGCCAGCCGCTCGACGATCTGCGCCGGGATGCGGGCTGGCCCGACCAGCCCGCCCCAGGAGGTGATCTCGAGTTCCGGGTAGACGCTGTTCGTCGTCGGCACGTCGGGCAGCAGCGGGCTGCGCTCCTTGCTGGTGACCGCCAGCGGGCGGATCTGCCCCTGCCGCACCGGGGCCAGCAGGCTGGCCAGATTGTCGAACGCGAAGTGGACACGCCCGGCAATGAGGTCGAGCAGCATCGGCGCGCCTCCGCGGTAGGGCACGTGCGCCAGGTTCAGCCCTGCCACCTGCTTCAGCCATTCCATGGTGAGGTGCGGGCTGGTCCCCGATCCGCCTGATCCATAGAGGTACTTGCCGGGGTTCGCCTTCACCAGCGCCACCATGTCTTGCAAGGAGCGCACCGGCACGGCGGCGTTGCAGAACAACAGGTTCGGCACCTGCCAGATACCGGCGACATAGGTAAAGTCGCGCGCCGGGTCGTAAGGCAGGCTCGGGTAGATGGAAGGCGCGATCCCGAGCGAGGCGATGCTGCCTAGGCCCAGCGTATAGCCATCCGGCGGTGATTGAGCGATCGCCGCCTGGCCCACCGTGCCGCCTGCGCCCGACTTGTTCTCGACCACGAACTGCTCGCCCGCGAGTGTGCTCATCGTCGCGCAGTAGGCTCGGGAGAGAAGGTCGGTGGCGGCGCCGGGCGGAAAGAGATTGATGTAGCGGACCGTTTGCTCCGGGTACTGGGCAGCGTGAGCGGAGCGTATGGCGGCCATGGCCAATCCGGCGGTCCCAAGCAACACTGGCCGCCGCGGCATACGCCGGGCGGCCCCAAGGGGACGTGACATGTTAGCCTCCTGTTGTCCCGGCTCTTGCGGCCGGGTCGGTTCAGGATGCGTTGGGTGACTGCTCGGCCGGCCTCAAGTTCTGGTGAGCGCAAGGCTGACCTTTCAGGGCTCGTGCCAGATGACCCGGATGCGCATGGTGACGCATTCTGTCGGCCTGCCGCACTCGAAGTGGTGAGCAGCCACCCCGGGAGTCCGCGGCAGCCGGTCGTGACCTCGGCGGCGAAGTCGGCGTAAATCGCAACCGGCCCTTCATCACCCGATACCTGCATCAGGAGCACGGCCATGGCCGCCACGCCCACATCCGTCGTCTTCATCCCCGCCCTGCTGTCGGACGATGCGATGTACCGCGAGGTGATCGAGCAGCTGGGCGAGGCGGTCGAGGCACAGGTGATGGTGCTTTCGGAGCCGATGATGCAGGCCAATATCGAGACCGTCCTGGCCAAGGCGCCACCGACCTTCGTCCTGGCCGGTACCTCTTATGGCGGCAGCATCGCGCTGGAGGTGGCGCTGGCCGCGCCAGAACGGGTGTCGGCCCTTTGGCTGATGGGATGCAACCCGGCGGCACCGGACGCGAACGTGCAGGAGTTGGTGGGTGGGCTGGAAGCCATGCCGGATGCCGTCATCGACATGCTGGCGGGCCTCGCAGTGCCAAAGGAGTCAACAGAGGCGGCGGAGGCGTTCAAGGCGATGGCGTCCCGCATTGGCGGCAAGGCAGGCGCGGCCCAGGCCCGCGCATTGGGTTCGAGGTCCGAGGCAAGCTCCCGGCTCGGCGCGCTTCAGATGCCGGTGCTGGTGATCTGGGGCGAGGCAGACCAGATCGTGCCCGCCTCGGTAGGCCAGGCGCTCGCGGATGCCTTGCCCCATGCGCATTTCCACGTCCTGCCCGGTTGCGGCCACCTGCCGACGCTCGAGGAACCTGCCAAATGCGCCGAGCTGTTTGTCGGGTTCCTCAAGAATGAAGCCAGCCAGGCCCATTGACGGAGGGGTGCGGCGGGATCGAGAACGGCAGCAGGTCGACCGAGCAACGTATTCGACCGCGATCCGCCCTTTCCACACGGTCAGCAGGGGAGCCTGGGCTGAAGGGGTGAATCACCCGCTGAACCGTCATCAGTAGGGCCGGGGTTCGACTCCCCGAGTTGGCGCCATTCCCCTTCTGACAGGCTGGCGGACCGGGCGGCCGTGCCGCCCGGTCCGCGGCCGCACGGCGTCAGGGCACCGCCGCGTCCTCGGCCTGCCGCAGCGTCTCCGCCGCATCCGGCAGCAGCAGGTAGCCGTCGCGCAGGTTGTCGAGCGTCACCTTCGCCACCCGCGCCACGTAGTCTTCGTGGCTGGGGTAGCGGGCCGCGAGCGTCGCCGCGTCGAAGGGTACCGAGGCGCCCCAAAGGTTGCAGAACCCGGCGCCGCCATTCACGCCGGTATTGAGCCCCGTCGGCACCGCGTGCTCGGCCAGCCGGATCCCGCCGAGCGCATTGCCGTCGGCGTCGCGCGCCAGTTCGACCGGGGGGCCGAGCGTCTCGACCTCGAGCGGCGGCGCATGCGGCGGTGCCTCGCCGCGCAGCAGCCAGCGGCGCAGGTCGCGGTAGACCGTGTTCTGCACCTTGTAGACCGGGATGGTGCTGCGCGGCGGCAGGGTGCAGCCCGCGGCGGTGCCCGTCGCCGGCACGGTGCCGAGGTCGCGCGTCTGCAGCGGCCCGCGATAGGTCAGCAGCTGCACGTCGGAATGCGAGGAGCCCGCCACCGCCCAGGTGCGGATGCGGTCGGTGTCGGGCTGCAGGTTGGCGCCGAGCCCGAGGCTGGTCACGTCCGTTTCGGTCAGCAGCTTGAAGACGGGGATGTCGACATCCTCGCGCGTCACCTGCCCGCCGGAATGCAGCAGCAGCGCGTCGATCACATGCGCCTGCGGATGCACGGCGTTGACGTAGACGCCGAGATAGCCGGCCGACTGGCTGTCGCCCGAGCCGATGACATGGCGCACGCGAAGCTCGCCCATCACCTGCGGCCCGGTGCCCTTGCCGCGGCCGGACAACCGCACCGCTTGCGCCGCCTGCGAGTAGATGTCGAAGGCGAGCGCATCGCCGGTGACGCTGCCGCCCGCGGTGACGTCGAGCGTGCCGTAGCGCGCCGGGCTCCACTCCCGCAGTCCTGTCACCGGCGTGGCGATGCCGGCATTCTGCGCCGAGACGCCGACCCAGGCATAGCCGTTCCGCATGAGGAACTCGTGCGACTGGAACCAGTCGATCTCGACGTCGTAGAGGTTGGTGACGTTGTACCACTCGAGCACCGCGGTGCCGTTGAACTGCCGCGCCTCGCGCGGCCGGCGGACGACGAGGCGGGTCTTGTAGGGATGGCCGCCATCGACCACGGCGGCGACCGGGTTGGGCACCGTGCCGGCGAAGTTGGTCGCGCCGATGTCGTAGCGGGTCGCGGTGCCCTCGATGAAGAACTCCTCCTCGACATAGCCGTACTTCGCCAGGTCGAGGTTGCTGGCGAAGAAGGGGTAGCCGTGCGAGGCGTCGCCGGGGGCGGCCGTCGCCGGGACCGGCCCGGTCACCGCCGGGACCGGCACCGACGAGGTTCCCGCCGGCCGGTCCGCCGTCAGCCCCGGCCCCAGCAGGGCCAGCCAGAGGGCGATCCCGCCGGCCAGCCGCCGGCCGAGCCATCGTCGCGTCGCGGGGCCGCGCGGCACCACTCCGCCCCGCGCGGGCAGGTGCCCCGCGGGTCGCGCATCCTGAGCCATGACGTTCCTCCAGGCCCGGCCTTCATGGCCGGGTCGATCACGCTAGGCGCGGCCAGCAAACCGCGGCAACCGATGGTCCGCCTGGCGACAGAACCCGCCCCGCGGCGTCCCTTGCGGGGTGCCGCGCGCGGCACGACATTTTCCGCATCGGGAAGGGAAAGCGCGCCATGCATCGTCGTGACCTGATCGCCCTCGCCGGGCCGGCGCTGGCCGCCGCCGCGCTGCCGGCCCGCGCCGCCGCGCCGTCCCCGCCCGGCTACCGCGTCACCTGGTTCGACGCCGCCACGCCGGGCAGCGGCCGCGTCGGCTCGCGCGACGTCACCGCGGCCGGCGACGGCACGATCTGGTTCTGCGGCCAGCGCAACGGCACGCTCAACCGGCTCGACCCGCGCGACGGCGGCATCCGCGTGGTGGCGCTCGGCCAGGGCGCCGCGCCGCATGGCGTCATCCGCGGGCCGGACGGTGCCGCCTGGGTCACCGAGGGCGGGCAGAACGCCATCGCCCGGGTCGATCCCCGCGACCATCGCGTGCAGCTCTGGCCGCTGCCCGCGCGCTTCGCCAACGCCAACCTCAACACCGGCGTCTTCGACCCGCGCGGCGTGCTCTGGTTCACCGGCCAGAACGGCGTCTACGGCCGCTTCGACCCGCGGACCGAGCGGATGGACGTTTGGGAGGCGCCGCGCGGCCGGGGCGCCTATGGCATCACCCGCACGCCGCAGGGCACGCTCTGGTACGTCTCGCTCGCCGGCAACCACCTGGCGCAGATCGAGGACCCGGAAACCGGCCGGGTCCGCGTGCTCGACCCGCCGACGCCGAACCAGGGGGCCCGGCGGGTCTGGTCGGACAGCGCGGGCCGGCTCTGGATCAGCGAGTGGAACAGCGGCAACGTTTCCGTCCACGATCCGCGCGACGGGTCCTGGCGGACCTGGAAGCTGCCGGGCCAGCGGCCGCGCGCCTATTCCGTCTGGGTGGATCCGTCCGACAAGGTCTGGCTGACCGATTTCGCGGCCAATGCCATCCTCCGCTTCGACCCGAAGGACGAGAGCTTCCTCGCCTTTCCCTCCGACCGGCCGGGGGCGAATGTCCGGCAGATGGACGGCCTGGCCGGCGAGGCCTGGGGCGGCGAGAGCGGCACCGACCGGATCGTGCGGATCCAGTACGGCCTGTGAGGCGCGCCGCCGTGCTGCTCGCCATGCTCTGGCCCGGCCTGGCGCTGGCGGCGGAGGGGCGTGAGGTCTTCGAGGCGCGCTGCGCCGGCTGCCACGCCGCCGCGCCGGGCGCGCCGCCCGGGCCCGGGCCGAACCTCGCCGGCGTCGTCGGCCGCCGCGTCGCCGGCGACGCGGCCTTCGACTACTCGCCCGCCCTGCTGGCGGCGCGGGAGGCGGGGGTGGCCTGGGATGGCGCCCTGCTGCAGCGCTTCCTCGCCGATCCCGAGGACATGTTCCCCGGTCTCTGGATGGGCGCGAACGGGCTGCGGGACGCGGCCGACCGGGCGGCGGTCGCGGCCTTCCTGGCGGGCAACGGGGCCGGGGCCGGGCGAAACGATTGACTTGGGCGCGCGCCGCCCAGCACGATGACGCCCAAGCAAGCGCGGCCCCGCCAGGACGGGCCGGCGCCGGGGGGGGGAGGACGGACATGCACCGCAGAGGGCTGCTCGGCGCCATCGCGCTCTCGGCGCCGGCCATCCAGGCCGCCGCGCAACCCGCGCCCGACCGCTGGCCGAGCCGCGAGATGCAGCTCGTCACCGGCTTCGGCCCGGGCGGCGGCACCGACCTGATCGCCCGCGCCATCGCCGCGCACATGGAAAAGGCGCTCGGCGTCTCCGTCGTCGTGCGCAACACGCCGGGGGCCGGCGGCACGCTCGGCCCCGGCCGCATCGCGCAGTCGAAGCCCGATGGGTATACCTTCGGCCTGGTCGGCTTCTCCGCGCTGGTGGTCGCGCCGCTGACCATGGACCTGCCCTACAAGCCGTGGGAGAGCTTCGATTTCCTCGCGGTCACCTCGGAGCTGCGGATCGGCGTGCCGGTCGGGCCCTCCCTGCCGAATGTCCGCACGCTGGCCGACTTCATCGCCGAGGGCCGCCGCCGGCCGCTGACCATCGCCAGCACCAATCCGGGCTCCGCGGTCAGCTTCTTCGATCTCGCGCGGCTCACCGGCCTGCAGATGACCTATGTGCAGATCAGCAGCATCACCGAGGCGGCGACCCAGGTCGCCGGCGGGCATATCGACAGCTACACCGGCACCTCCGAGATGATCGGGCTGGTGAAGGGCGGCAACCTGCGCATGCTCGCCAGCGCCAGCGTCGACCGCTGGCCGGAATTCCCGGATGTCCCGACGCTGATCGAGCAGGGCCACGACACCGCGACGCGCCAGCTGATCATCTGGGCCGCGCCGGCGGGACTGCCGCCGGTGATCCGCGACCGGCTGGAGGCGGCGCTGCTCGCCGCGGCACGCGACCCGGAGGTGCTGGCGCGGCAGGAAGCCGCCAGCATCGCCCCGCGGCCGCTCGGCCGCGCCGCGGCGATGGCGCTGATCCAGGAGGTGCGGCCGGGGGTGGAGGCGGCGCTGGCAGCCTCCGGGATGGTCCGCAAGCGAGGTTGATCCGGTTTTTGTAAAATTTATCGCGAGAAATTGGAACCAATCGGCCCGGAACCGCTGCCGCTGGTTTAGGATTCCCCGTCGCCGTGTCGTGCGGTCCCCGTGCGACACCTGTGCAACGCCGAGGATCCCGCCTTCGTGACGACCCAACTGGCCCGCCGTGCCCATGGCCTCGCGCTCATCGCCGTGGCGGGGTTCCTGGCCGTGGTCGGCATCCTGCTCTGGGAGCAATTCGACAGCAACCGCGGCGCCATCGCCTGGGTGGGCCATACCCACGTGGTGCGCGACACCGCGCGGCAGCTGCAGATCGTGGTGCGGGATGCCGAGACCGGGCAGCGCGGCTACCTGCTGACCGGGCGCGACGACTACCTCCGTCCCTATGAGGACGCGCTGGGCCAGATCACCCTGCTGCAGGGCGACCTGCGCCGCCTGACCGCCGACAACCCGGCGCAACAGGACCGGCTGCGCGGCCTGGCCGGCACCCTGCAGCGCAAGCTCGAGGAAATGGCCCAGGCCATCGGCCTGCGCCGCGACCAGGGGCTGGAAGCCGCCCAGTCCCTCATGCAGACCGATCTCGGCCAGACGCTGATGGCGGCGATCGAGACCGTGCTGGGCGACCTGAACGCCGAGGAGGAAAGGCTGCTGGCGACGCGCATCGCCGCGGTGGACCGGAGCCAGGCGCGGACCCGCTGGCTGACCCTGGCGGCCATCCTCGCCTCGATCCTGCTGATGCTGGTCGCGGGGCGGCTGCTGGACAGGGCGCGGCAGCGGCTGCAGGCAGCCGAGGCGGAGCAGCGCCGCCTGGCCGATCAGCTGCGCGGCTCGCTCGACAGCATCAGCCAGGGGCTGGCGGTCTTCGACGCGACGGGCCAGCTGCAGCGCTGGAATGTCAATTTCCCGGCCCAGATGCAGCTGACCGGCGCGGTGCTGCAGCCGGGGCTCGACTACGCCGCGCTGGCCGCCTGGGTAGACCAGGCCTCCGGCAGCGCGGACATGCTGGAGAGCGCGGCGCAGATCCGCCATGGCCGCGGCGGCCGCTCGGCGCGCGAGCCGGTGGTCTACGAGCGGCGGCGCGAGGTCGATGACCGCAGCCTCGAATTCCATCGCACCCCGATGCCGGATGGCGGCTTCGTGCTGACGGTGACCGACATCACCGAACGGGTCCGCGCCGCCGCCTCGGCGCGCGACGCGCAGCGGATGCAGGCGATGGGGCAGCTGACCGGCGGCATCGCGCACGACTTCAACAACCTGCTCGCCGTGGTGCTCGGCAACCTCGAGCTGATCCGCCCGAAGCTGCCGGCCGACAGCCCGCTGCTGCCGCGGGTGGAACGCGCCATCTGGGGCGCCCGGCGCGGCGCCTCGCTCACCTCGCAGCTGCTCGCCTTCGCCCGCAAGCAGCCGCTGGCGACGGCGCCGATCGACGTCTCGGCCATGCTGCCGGACATGGCGACGCTGCTGCGGCGGACGCTCGGCGCGCCGATCGAGGTGCGGGTCGTGGATGCCGCCGGGCTCTGGCCGGCGATGGCGGATGCGACGCAGGTCGAGAGCGCGCTGCTGAACCTGGCGCTGAACGCGCGCGACGCCATGCCGAATGGCGGGCGGCTGACGATCGAGGTGGCGAACAAGGTGCTGGACGCCGACTATGCCGCCCGGCACGCGGAGGTCGCGCCGGGCGACTACGTGATGCTCGCGGTCTCCGACACCGGCACCGGCATGACGCCCGAGGTGCTGGAGCGCGTCTTCGAGCCCTTCTTTACGACCAAGGAGCCGGGCCGCGGCACCGGGCTCGGCCTGGCGATGGTCTTCGGCTTCGCCAAGCAGTCGGGCGGGCACGTGAAGATCTACTCAGAACCCGGCGAGGGGACGACGGTGCGGCTCTACCTGCCGCGCGCGGTGGGTGTCGCCGCGGCGGTGCAGCGGCCCTCGGCGCCGGTCGAGCTGCCGCGCGGCGATGCCGCGGTGCTGGTGCTGGAGGACGACGCCCAGGTGCGCGAGGTGACCGCGACCATGCTGCGGGAGCTCGGCTACCGGGTGCTGGAGGCGGGCGACGGGCCGACCGCGCTGCGCCTGGCGGCCGAAGGCGTGCCGATCGACCTGCTGCTGGCGGACGTCGTCCTGCCCGGCGGGATGAAGGGCAGCGAGGTGGCGCGGCGCCTGACGGAGCTGCGCCCCGGGCTGCGGGTGCTGTTCATGTCCGGCTATACGGAGAACGCCATCGTCCACCATGGCCGGCTGGATGACGGCGTGCAGCTGATCGGCAAGCCCTTTTCGCGCGAGCAGCTCGCGCGGAAGGTGGTGGAGGCGCTGGGCTGGCCCTCGGCGGCCGCGGCGCCGCCGGTGGCGGCCAATATCATCGAATTGGGCGCGCGGGCGCGGGGTGGCGGGCCGAAGGGTTGAGGTTCTCGGGCCGCGCCGGCCGGGCGAGCACGACCAGCAGGCCGTGCGGCGGATGCGCCGGCCGCTCCGCCGGCGGGCACAATGGCTGCATGGCCGGCTGCACGGGGCCGCAGGCGGCGGCGACCGCTTCGGCCTGCTCGTGCGCCAGCACCCGCGGCAGGCCGGGCCGCAGCACCACCAGGTAGGCCACCAGCTCGGCCAGGGCGGTCGCCGCATCGCAGCCGCCGGCGCGCAGCGCGCGGTAGCGGCTCACGGCGCCGCGCAGGTGCGGAGGGATCCCGGCAGGGGGCGGCGAGGGGGCGTCGGGCATGGCGACGACTAGAACATAGCATGAACTAACTTTCCAGCCGGAACACCCGCTCCGGGGCGGAAAGCCAATTCACGCATTGTGTTCGTCATTCATCTGGATTATCCGACCCGGAACTTGACAATCACCAGGCGGCTTCGCAGATTGAGCGCGTTGCCGAGGCATTCCGCGTCGGCACCGCGGGATTTGATCCATGCAGCTTGCACCGCGTCACCAAGCGCTAAAGCGCCACTGCCAAGGCCTCCGCCCCGCGATGGGTGGTCGCTCCGGCGGGCACTGTCGGCGCTGAGCCCTGCGGGCGAACCCCGCCCGATCCTGCCACCAGCCCGCCCAGCCGCTTGCAGCCCTCCCGGACCCGGAGGGCCGAAGGACCCACCATGCATACTTCCCGCCCCATCGAGGTGCAGGGACGCTTCCTCGGCGTCGCCGTCACCCAGGCCGCGCAATGGCGCTTCATCGCCACCGATCCCGCCGTCGAGGACCTCGACGGCGCCAGCTTCCCCAGCCCGGCCGAGGCGCAGCGCGTCGCCAGCCTGGTCCTGCAGCGCAGCCGTCAGCCGGCCGGCGCCGCGTGGCGGCCGGTGATCGTCCGATGATCGGCCAGGCCTTCCGCACCCTGTTCGTCTTCGCCGCGCTGCTCGGCGCCCTGGCCTTCGCCGGCCTGGTGCAGCCGCCGCAGATCCCGGCCCGCATCCTGGAGCTGTCCCGATGATCTCCCGCCGCCTGCTGCTCGGCGCCGGCCTCGCCGCGCCCTTCGTCCGCCCGGCCGCCGCGCAGGGCTTCCCCGAACGCCCGATCCGCTACCTCGTGCCCTATACGCCGGGTGCCACCAACGACAACGTCGCCCGCACCATGGCCCGCGCGCTGCTGCCGAAGCTCGGCCAGCCCGTGGTCGTCGAGAACAAGGCCGGCGCCGGCGGCGCGGTCGGCGCCCGCTACGTCGCCGATGCCAGGCCGGACGGGCACGTGCTGCTGAACGCCTCGGCCGCCAACCTGACCATCGCGCCGCACCTGAACGCGGTGGGCTATGACCCGGTCCGCAGCTTCGCCCCGGTGGCCTCGGCCGGCGAGGCCTTCGCCCTTGTTGCGGTCAATACCGACCTGCCGGTGCGCAGCATGGCCGAGCTGATCGCCCATGGCCGGAAGCACCCGGGCGAGCTGAACTACGCCTCGCCGGGGATCGGCTCGGTCGCCCAGCTGCGCGCCGCGCTGCTGGCCGACGAGGCCGGGATCGAGGCGGTGCACGTGCCCTTCCCGGGCAGCGCCCCGGCGGCGACCAGCGTCATCGCCGGCGATTGCCACCTGATCATCGACCCGGTGGCGGCGCCGCATGTCGAGGCCGGGCGGCTGCGGGCCCTCGCCGTGGTCGGCGCGACCCGCTGGGACGCCTTCCCGGACGTGCCGACGCTCGGCGAGCTGGGCCTGGCGCAGGACTGGCCGGGCAGCGGCTGGTTCGCCATGTTCGCGCCCGCCGGCACGCCCGCGCCGGTGGTGGCGCGGCTGAACGCGGCCTTCAACGAGAGCCTGGCCGAGCCGGAGGTGGAGGCCGCGCTGAAGCGCCTCGGGCTGCGGCCGGAGGCGCTGACGCCGGAAGAATTGGCGCAGAAGCTCGCGGCCGATCATGCTGCGGTCGGGCGGGCGCTGCGGCGCCTGCGCATCGCCTGAAGGAAGCAAGGTTGGGGAGGGAAATAGGTATTCCCTCCCCAAGCCCCTCCCTTCCCTTTTGTGAGTCGGGTGCCGCCGCGCGGCGGATGCAAGACTCCCAGAAATAGATGAGGGGGTCCGGGGGAGAATACCTTCTCCCCCGGCCTTCAAGACGGAGGAACCCGGCAATGCCCCACCCGCTGCAATTCATCGGCATGATCTCCCACCGCCGGCAGTCGGAGATCCACCCGCCCAGCGGCCCGGTGATCGATCCCGCCTATATCGGCGCCTTCGCCCGGGCGCATGAGGCGGCCGGCTTCGACCGCATCCTGGTCGCCTGGGGCAGCACCTCCCCGGATGCGCTGCTGGTCGCCTCCCAGGCCGCCGCCGCCACCAGCCGGATCGGCTTCATGGTGGCGCACCGGCCCGGCTTCATCGCGCCGACCTTGGCGGCCCGGCAATTCGCCACCTTCGACCACCTTTCGGGCGGGCGCGCCGCCATCCACGTCATCAGCGGCGGCAGCCCGACCGAGCAGAAGCGCGACGGCGACTTCCTGCCGCACGACGAGCGCTACGCGCGCTCCGAGGAATACATCGCGCTGCTGAAGCGGCTCTGGACCGAGCCGAAGCCCTTCGACCACCAGGGCAGGTACTACCGCTTCGAGCAGGGCTTCGCCGAGGTGAAGCCGCTGCAGCAGCCGCATATCCCGGTCTTCTTCGGCGGGTCCTCCGACGTCGCCATCGAGATCTCCGGCCGGCAGGCGGATGTCTACGCCTTCTGGGGGGAGACGCTGGACCAGGCGCGGGAAACCATCGCGCGCGTCCGCGCCAGCGTGGCGAAGGCCGGGCGCGACCCGGCCGCCATCCGCTTCAGCCTGTCCTTCCGCCCGGTGCTGGCAGCGACGGAAGACGCCGCCTGGGCGCGGGCCGACCGCATCATCGCCCGCATCCGCGAGCTGCGCGCCACCGGCCAGGGCGGGCCGAAGCCCGAGAGCGTCGGATCGCAGCGGCTGCTGGAGGCGGCGGCCGGCGGCAAGGTGCGCGACAAGCGGCTCTGGACCGAGGTGGCCGCCGCCGTCGGCGCGGGATCCAACACCACGGCGCTCGTCGGCACCGCCGAGCAGGTGGCGGACAGCCTCGCCGACTATGCCGCGCTCGGCATCGACACCTTCCTGATCCGCGGCTTCGACCCGCTCGAGGACGTGGCGGAGTACGGCCGCGACCTGCTGCCGGCGGTGCGGGCGGCGGTCGCGGCGCGCGGCATCCTGGCCGTCGCGGCGGAGTAGCGCGCATGCGCCTGCCCCGCCGTGCCGCGCTCGCCGCGCCGCTCGCGCTCCTGGCCGGGCGCGCCCGCGCCCAGGACTTCCCCGAGCGCAGCGTCCGGCTGATTGTCCCCTTCACCCCGGCCGGGCAGACCGACCTGATCAGCCGGCTGGTGGCGCAGCGGCTGCAGCAGGACTGGGGCAAGCCGGTGGTGGTGGAGAACCGCCCCGGCGCCAATGCGCAGATCGGCGCCGATGCGGTGGCCAAGGCGGCGCCCGATGGCCATACCTTGCTGGCGATCACCCTGACCCATGCGGTCAATGCCTCGCTCTTCCCGCAGGCGCCCTACGACTTCCTGCGCGACCTGAGGACGCTGACGCTGCTGGGGTCCCTGCCGCTGGTGGTGGTGGTGAACCCGGCCTCGCCCTGGCGGACGCTCACGGACCTGGTCGGCGCGGCGCGGGACGGGGCACGGCTGAATGCCGGCTCCTCCGGCACCGGGTCGCCGCCGCACCTGGCGCTCGAGATGTTCCGCCGCGCGACGGGGGCGGGCGCCTCGCTGGTGCACGTGCCCTATCGCGGCGGCGCGCCGGGGGTGACCGACCTGGTCGCCGGCAACCTGCACATGCTGGTCTCAAACCTGCCGGAATGCATCACCCAGGTGCAGGCGGGGCGGCTGCGGGCGCTGGCGGTGACGGACGCCACCCGCCACCGGCTGCTGCCGGAAGTCCCGACCACCGCCGAGGCCGGGCTGCCGGCCCTGCGCATCACGAGCTGGACCGCGATCCAGGCGCCCTCCGGCGTGCCGGAGCCGCTGGCCGATGCCATCGCCGCGGCGATCCGCGGGGCCTTGGCCGACCCGGGCCTGCGGGAAAAGGCGGGCGAGCTCGGCTTCGACCTGATCGGCGCCGACCCGCCGGAGTCCCGCCGCTTCGTCGCCGCCGAGGTGACCCGCTACGCCCAGCTGGTGGCGGAGGCGAATATCCGGGCGGAGTAGCGCGGCAGGAAACAGCAGGGGTGGGGAGAAGGTATCCTCCCGTGGGACGCGATGCTTCCAACCCTCAGCCGACCCGGGCAAGGCAAGGGCGGGGCCTGGGGAAGGAATGTCTTTTTCCCTTCCCCGGCCCTTTCATTTCATCCCTCCGCCGCCACCAGGGCCAGCGGCAGCAAGGCTTCCAGCACCAGCCCGCTGGCCGGCCAGTCGCGCCGCAGCGTGCCGCCGAGCTGGCCAGCCAACGTCGCCTCCAGCACCTTGCTGCCGAAGCCCTCGCGCTCCGGCGCGGCGGGCGGCGGGCCGTCCCGCTCCTCCCAGCGCAGCCGCAGCAGCCCGGCTTCCTCGTCGAGGCCCCAGGAGAGCGACACGCGCCCTTCGGGCCGCGACAGCGCGCCGTACTTCACCGCATTGGTGGCCAGCTCGTGCAAGGCCATCGAGAGCGGCTGCACCGCGTCCTCCGCCACCGTCAGCCCGGGGCCGGCCAGGTCGAGCCGCGGCCCGCCCGGCTCGGCCACCAGGACCGATTCGACCTCCCCGCTCGCCAGCGCCCGCAGGTCGGCGCCGCGGCCGCCGGCCTCGGCCAGCAGGGTCTGCGCCCGGGCCAGGGCGGCGATGCGGCCCTCGACCAGGCGGATGAACTCCGCCGTGTCGGTCGCCCGCGTCATCCGTACCGCGGCGCCGACCAGGGTCAGCGCGTTCTTGGCGCGATGCGCCACCTCCTGCGCCACCAGCGCGCGGCGTTCCTCGGCCAGGTGGCGGTCGGTGATGTCGACATTGACCCCGAGCAGCCGCACGCCCTGGCCTTGCCGCCCCGGCACCCGCCGGCCGCGGCCGAGCAGCCAGCGCAGCTCCGGCGCCCCGCCATCCGGCCGCGGCCGCAGGATGCGGAACTCGGCCTCGTAGCGGCCGGTCCGCAGCGCTTCCCGTGCTGCCGCCTCGGCCAGCGGCCGGTCGTCCGGATGCACGAGATCGAGGAAGCGATCGAGGGTGATCCTCGGCTCGCGCTCGGGGTCGAGGCCGAAGATCGCGTATTGCTCGGGCGACCAGCGGTTCAGCCCGGTCTCGGCGGTCAAGTCCCAGATGCCGACCCCGGCGGCCTCCTGCGCCAGGCGGAGCTGCGCCTCGCTCTCGGCCAGGTCCTGGGTGCGGGCGGCGACCCGGCGCTCGAGCGTCGCGTTGGCCTCCCCGAGCGCCCGCTGGCGGCGCCAGACCGCGCCGGCCAGGCCGACCAGCAGGGCCCAGGCCGGCAGGCCCACCGCCAGTTCCCCGGCGACGGCCTGCCACCAGGCGGCGCGCACCGCGGCTTCCGGCCGCGCCGCGGCGGCATAGACCGGCCAGCCCTCGACCCGGCGATAGACCGCCAGGCGCCGCACCCCGTCGAGCGAGGAGACGCCATAGATGATGCTCCGTTCCTCGCCCCGGCTGATGACGTCGTGGGGGATGGTGCCGGGCGCCACCCGCAGCGGCGGCCCCTTCGGCCCGAAGCCGGCGGAGCGGGCCAGCACCTCGCCGTCGGTCCGCACCAGGGAGAGTACGTCCTCCGGCTCCCGCAGCAGGCGCTGCAGGGTCTGGTTGGCGCCGTCCACGTAAACCGAGGCGACGACCACGCCGTCATAGCCCTCCGGCCCGGGCGGGTTGGCGGACTCGCGCCGGCGGCGGCTGACGGTGAAGAAGGCGCGGCCGTCGAGGCGGCCGACATGGACGCGGCCGACCTGCGGCTCCGGCGCCTGGGGGTCGCGCAGCGCCTGGTTGAAGTCGCGCCCGGCGAAATCCTGGTCGCGCGGCACGGGGTGCAGGGTGGCGCCGACCAGCATCCGGGCGTCGCGGTCGAAGACGAAGAGGGTAAGCGGCCCGCTGCCATCGGCCTCCCGCCCGGCGATGCGCTGCAGGGCGGCGTGCAGCCGGGCCTCCTGCGCGGTGATCTCGGCATCGGTCAGGCCGGCGATGACGTCGTTGACGCGCTGGATGCGGAGGTCGTGGCCCTCGAGCACCCGGCGAAGGTATTCGGCGGCGACTTCCGACGCGCGCAGCAGTTCGGATTCCGCGCCGCGCCAGGCAAGGGTCCAGCCATGCCAGGCAGCGCCGCCGATGAGCAGCAAGGGCAGGGCGACGATGCCGATGAGCAGCAGCGCGAGGCTGCGGCCGGCCGGCCGGGCGGCGCCCGGCTCCGAGGTCTGCGCCACGCTGGGCCGCACCGCTCCAAGCGCGGTCATCGTCCATTCCCTCGCGGCATCGGGTGCGATTGGGCCGCCCGGCGCAAGGCCGCGTCAAGCACGCCGGAAAAGGTTTCCGATCAAGGACTTGTGTGGCCCGGTTGCGGCGTACCGTTCCGTACCGTCCACCTGGCCGGGAGCGCGCTCAGAGCCGGCCGAGCAGCTCCGCCTTCTTCACCGAGAATTCCTCGTCGGTCAGGATGCCGCGGGCGCGGAGGTCGGCCAGCTTCTCGATCGTGGCCAGCACGTCACCCTCGGCGCCGGCCGGCGGCGCCTGGACGGGTGCGGGCTGCCGGGCGCTCGCCGGCTCGGCCTGCGGCGGGGGCGGGGCCTGGTGCCGGGCCGGCGGCGGGCCGTCGACCTGCTGCAGGTCCTCCGCCCGCACCGTGCCGTGGTCGGAGGCGAAGCTCAGCGACCGCCCGCCGCCCTGCTGCTGGGAGACCCCGAAGATCGCGTGGTGCGCGGTGTCGTAGACCCGGGTCTGGCCATCCTGCTGCACCGCCAGCCGGCGCGCGGCGGGGAAGTAGGCGTAGCGCATGTCGTCCTGCGCGCCGGAGGAGGCGGGGCTGCCGAGCCCGTCCGGCCACCAAGTGCCGCCGAAGCCCTGGTTCCGGCCGCCGGACGGCAGGGGCGGCCCGGGCACGAAGGGGTCCATCTCCCGCAGCAGGTTCGTCAGCGCGTTGCACAGGTTGTCCACCCGGTGCCTCAGGCCGGTGTTGAACATGTCGCCGACCATGATCATGCCGCCCCGGGACCACTGGCCCATGCCGCCGAACTCCGGATGGCTGAACTGCGCCATGCCGCCGCCGCCATCGGCGACCGCCCGCAGCAGCGTGAGCGCGGCGTCCTGGCTGACGCCGTTGCGCGCGGCGATGTCGGCGACGCGCTGCTGCGCGGCCGGGGTAAGCTCCTGCATGGCACTGCTCCGGGACCGGGTGGGGCTATGCCCATGGAATGCCGCTCGGCGCGAGTCGCGGCAGGGCATGGCGGAAGCGCGCCCGGCACCGTGCATGGAGCGGGCGGGCCGATGCGGCGCGCCGGCCATCGGGCCGCCTGGGGTGGAAGGTGGTTGGCCGCGGCGCCCGGCGTGCCAATATCCCCGGCATGACAGCGCTCTCGATCCTCGATCTTTCCCCCGTGCCGGACGGCAGCGATGTCGGCCAGGCGCTGCGCAATTCCGCCGACCTGGCGCGGCATGCCGAGGGGCTCGGCTACGGCCGCTACTGGATGGCCGAGCACCACAACATGCCGGGCATCGCCAGCGCGGCGACCGCGGTGGCGCTCGCCCATGTCGCCGCGGCGACCAAGCGGATCACCGTCGGCGCCGGCGGCATCATGCTGCCGAACCACGCGCCGCTGATCATCGCCGAGCAGTTCGGCACGCTGGCCGCGCTGCATCCCGGCCGGGTCGAGCTCGGCCTCGGCCGCGCGCCGGGCACCGACCAGGTGGCGGCGCAGGCGATGCGGCGGAACCTGGCCGGCGACGTCGACGACTTCCCGCGCGACGTGATCGAGCTGATGCGCTACTTCGAGCCGGAACAGCCCGGGCAGGCGCTGCGCGCGATCCCGGGGGAGGGGCAGCAGGTCCCCGTCTGGATCCTCGGGTCCTCGACCTATGGCGCGCAGCTCGCGGCGATGCTGGGCCTGCCCTATGCCTTCGCCTCCCACTTCGCGCCGCAGATGATGATGGAGGCGATCGCCCTGTACCGCGAGGGCTTCCGCCCCTCGGCCCGGCTGGACAAGCCCCATGTCATGCTCGGCATCCCGGTGGTCGCCGCGGACACGGATGCCGAGGCGCGGTACCTTTATTCCTCGCAGCAGCAGGCCTTCCTCAACCTGCGGCGCGGCAGGGCCGGCAAGCTGCCGCGGCCGGTCGAGAACTTCGACGCGCAGATCGACCCGCGCGGGCGGATGATGCTGGACAATGCGCTGGCCTGCGCCGTGGTCGGCGGGCCGGAGGCGGTGCGCAAGGGCATCGCCGATTTCGTCGCCCATACCGGCGCGGACGCGCTGATGGTGACGGCGCAGATCCACGACCATGCCGCGCGCAAGCGGTCCTACGAGATCCTGGCCGGCGTGCACGGGGAGATGGCGCAGGCGGCCTAGGCCGCCCTTGCCGGGCGGGCCGTTCAGGCCTCCGCGCCCGGCGGCGCTGCGGTCACCGGCGGCGCCTCAGGCCTGGGGCACGAGGTTCCGACCTGCGGCCCGCAGGGCCGCGGCGCCGGACGGCGCCCGCCGCCGGGTGCGGCGAAGCCACGCCGTGCTGAGGCCCGGCATCCGAGGCGCACGAAAGGTTGACCTTCATGCGCTCGGCGTCAGGTCTCCAGCAGCCGCCGCAGCTTGCGCACCGCGCTGTCCGGCGTGGTGAAGACGGGGCGGCCGGTCGCCGTCGCCACCGCCTCCGCCGCGCGGGCCAGGCTGAACTGCGCCAGCGCCACCACGTCGCAATCGGCCAGCCGCCGCGTCGCCTCGCCCGCCAGCCGGTCATGCGCCGCGCCGTCGCCGGCATCGAGCGCCGCCAGCGAGCCTTCCGCTACGCAGGGCACCAGGTCCACGTCGCCCGGGAATTCCGGCGGCATGCTGGTCAGGGTCGGGGCGAAGCTCGCCACCAGGCCGATCCGCGGCCGGCGGGTGCCGGCGGCGGCGCGGGCGGCGGCCACCGCCTCCTCGATCATCGCCTCGTTGGGCTTCAGCACGGGCATCGGCGCCTGCTCCGCCGCCACCGCCTCGATGCAGGGGCCGAAGGCCGAGCAGGTGAAGAGGATGCCGCGTGCCCCGGTGCCCACGGCATAGCGCGCGAGCGTCAGGAAGCGCCCGGTCATCGCCTGGTCGAGCTGTCCGGTCCGCGCCAGGTCGGCCGAGAGGCTGTCGTCCAGCAGGTTCATGAGCGTGGCCTCGGGCCAGGCGCGGGCGAAGGCGGCCTCGATCGGCGGGGGCGAGTGCCGGAGGGCGTGGATCAGGGCGATGCGCATGGATGATGCCTCGCGGTGAAAAGGCCTTTGGCGTCCAACCCCTTGTCCAGGTCCGGGAGTCGGCACCCGGACCGGAAAAGGGAAGGGAGGGGCTCGTGGAGGGAATACCCGTTTCCCTCCCCGACCTCACTTGCCGGATGTCGTGCAGCGCTTGAGCGAGGACGGGAATTCCGAACAGCCGGGAAAGGCCAGCTCGTCCGGCCCCTTCCGCTCCACTCGCAGCACGTTCGGCCCGCCGGCGCAGCCGAAGCCGGCATCCGGCGCCGCCCGGGGGCCCATCGGGCCCAGCACCGGCGCCGCCGCGGTGAAGCGGAATTCGAGCCCGTTCGGGGTCTGCGCCACCGTCTCGATCGTCCGCTCGCGATAGGCGGTATCGACCACCGAAGCGCGCATGACGATGTCGCGGGTGAAGATCACCGTCGGGTTGCCGAGGCAGGCGCCGCCCTCCGTCTCGCCCGCCGGGAAGATCCCGCCCGTCCAGGACCCGAAGGTCCAGTCGTGCGGCGGTCCCTGTCGGGTCTGCGCATCCGCGTCCATGCTGCCCATCAAGGGCAGCCCCAAGGCCAGCAACAGGGCCCAACGCCGCATCCGACATCCTCCGGTCCAGGCATTCCAGCGCCAGCGATTCACGCCCCGGCGTGTTTCCACCCAGGGCGATCGCGGGCTGGCGATCTTCTAGCCCCGAACCCGGCGCGCCCCAAACCGCCCCTCAGGCGGCCACGGGCACCGGCTTCGGCGGGCCGTCCCTGACCGGGATGTGCACCACCGCGGCGAAGGCGGAGGCGAGGATGCAGATGACCCACATCAGGTCGTAGCTGCCGGTCCGGTCGAAGACCACGCCGCCCAGCCAGGCGCCGGCGAAGCCGCCGATCTGGTGCGACAGGAAGACCAGTCCGAAGATCGTCGCCAGCCAGCGGGTGCCGAAGTTGCGGGCGCAGAGCGCAACCGTCGGCGGCACGGTGGACAGCCAGAGGATTCCCATCGCCGCGGCGAAGACCAGCACCGTCGCCGTGGTCTTCTCGCTGAAGAAGAAGATGGTCATCACCACGCCGCGCAGGGCGAAGATCGCCACCAGCAGCTCCCGCCGCTTCCAGCGGGAGGAGAGCTCGCCCGCGCCGAGCGAGCCGGCGATGTTGAACAGGCCGATCAGGCTGATGGCGCCCGCGCCCACCACCGCCGGCAAGTGGCAGGAGGCGACGAAGCCCGGCATGTGGATCGCCATGAAGGAGACATGCAGGCCGCAGACGAAGAAGCCGCAGCAAAGATACCAGAAGGTCGGCGTGCGGAGCGCCAGCCGCAGCGCCTCGCCCGCCGTCTGCTGCGCCGCGGCACCGGCGGCGGGGGCGGTCGGCCGGTCGTTCAGCGGCAGCGCCAGCGGGATCATCAGCAGGGATGCCGCGGCGACCATCAGCAGCGCGGCATGCCAGCCGAAGCCCGAGATGCCGAGCTGCACCAGCGGCACCACCAGGAACTGCCCGAAGGAGGACCCTGCGGTGCCGAGCCCGGTGGCCCGGCCGCGCTGCGCCTCCGGCAGCAGGCGGGTGAGGCTGGCCATGATCACCGGCATGCCGGCCGCCGAGACGGCGAAGCCCATGACGACGCCGGCGAAGAAGGTGAAGAGCCCGAGGCCGTCCGACAGCGCCATGCCGGTGATGCCGGCCAGCTGCAGCAGCGCCCCGGCCATGATGACCTTGCGCGCGCCGTAGCGGTCGGCGACCTGGCCCCAGACCGGCTGGGTGAAGCCGTTGATCAGCACCTGCAGGGCGATGGCGAAGGCGAAGCCCGAGGCCGACCAGGCATGGGCCGTGGTCATCGGCGCCAGGAACAGGCCGAAGCTCTGCCTGAGGCCCATGGCGAGCGCGGCGCAGACCACCCCGCAGGCGATCAGCACCCCGACGGCCACGGGGGCCCGCTCACTGTTTCCTGACATGCCGGCGTCCCGCGCTGCGAGGTGGCATGATCCCATCGCGCACCGGTGGATCACAACCCGCCTGCGGCGCATGGCCAATCCCTGCCGCCATGACACTGCTGCAAGGCAATCGTCCGTGAGTTGCATCGTGGTTCCACCCGTGCGAAGCCGGCCGCGCACTCAGGGACCCGATGATGCTCCGTGCCCTTTATGACCGCGTGCTGGCCCTTTCGGCGCATCGGCATGCGCCGGCCTGGCTGGCCGGCGTCAGCTTCGCCGAGAGCAGCTTCTTCCCGATCCCGCCGGACGCGATGCTCATTCCCATGTGCATCGCCCGGCCGGACCGGGCCTATCGCTATGCGCTGATCTGCACCATCGCCTCGGTGCTGGGCGGCGTGCTCGGCTATGCCATCGGCTACTTCCTGTTCGAGGCGCTGGCCGAGCCGGTGCTGCGCGCCTACGGCCATGCCGATGCGCTGCTGCGGTTCCAGGGCTGGTACGAGAAGTGGGGCGCGCTGGTCATCCTGATCAAAGGCCTGACCCCGATCCCCTACAAGATCGTCACCATCGCCTCCGGCGCGGCGCAGTTCAATTTCGCGGTCTTCCTGGCCGCCAGCATCGTGACGCGCGGCGCCCGCTTCTTCCTGCTGGCCTTCCTGCTGCGCCGCTTCGGCCCGCCGATCCGCGATTTCATCGAGCGGCGGCTGACCCTGGTGACGACCGGGGCGGCGGCCGGGATCGTCGTGGGCTTCGTCGCGCTGCGCTACCTGTAGGCGAAGGCCAGGGAGGAGGTATCCTCCCTGGATCCACCTCCATTTCTGGGAGTTCGGCACTCGCCGCGCGGCGGGCGCCGACCAACGACGAAGCAGGCGCTCACTCCCGCCAGGGATGCGCCGCCCAGAGCTTCTCGTAGTGCCCCTGCATCGCCACCAGCTCGGCCCGGTACTCGTCCGGCCCCAGCAGGCGCAGCGGCAGCGCCAGCTGGGTCGCAACCGCCTGCCATTCCGGGTCCATCGCCGCCTTCCGGGCGGCGTCCACGATGCGGTCCAGCACCGGCCGCGGCAGGCCGGCCGGCGCCGCCAGGCCGCGCATCGAGCCCTCGACCACGTCGAAGCCCTGCTCCCGGAAGGTCGGCACATCAGGCATCACCGGCCAGCGCGAGGTCCCCATCTGGCCGATCGGCCGGAACAGCCCCTGCCGGTAGTCGCCGATCGCCTCCCCGATATTGGTCACCGCAAGGTCGATCTGCTTCGAGATCGTCGCGGTCCGCACCGGGGCGCCGCCGGCAAACGGGATGTGCAGGAACTTGGTGCCGGAGACCCGCTCCAGCGCCAGCACCGCCAGGTGGTCGTCGGAGCCGATGCCGGAGGTGCCGTAGCTGACCTGCCCCGGCCTGCGTTTCGCCTCCGCCACCAGGTCGGCAACGCTGCGGATCGGGCTGTCCGGCAGCACCCAGATGGCGCCGGGGTCGTCCACCACGTTCAGCACCGGGGCGAAGTCATCCAGCCGGAAACGGGCCTGCGGCCGTTCGATCGGGATGGTGACGATGGTCGGCGTGTTGATGAAGCCGATGGTGTAGCCGTCCGGCTTGGCCCGGGCGAGCTCGGTGAAGCCGATCTCCCCCGCCGCGCCGGGCCGGTTGGTGACCACGACGGGCTGGCCGAGGTACTTCTCCATGATCCGCGCCAGTGGCCGCGCCGCGACATCGGTGCCGCCGCCGGCCGGGAAGGCCAGCACCATGGTCAGCGGCCGGTCGGGGAAGCTCTGGGCCAGGGCGGGGCAGGCGAGCGGCATGGCCGCCAGCCCGCCCAGCAGGGTGCGTCGCTGCATGGTCGTGTCCTCCCGTTCGGCGCGCTTCCCGCGCTCGGCGTCTTGCAGGCAGGGCGGATCGACGCCTGCGGGCGATTCCGCCCCCCGCGATCCGTCCCGGGCCGGATCGGACCATGCGGAGTGCCGGGATGGCAACAGACGCGGCGTCACTCCTTCCAGGGATGCGCCGCCCAGAGCTTCTCGTACTGCGCCTTCAGCGCCAGCAGCTCCGCCCGGTAGGCATCCGGGCCGAGCACCCGCAGCGGCAGGTTCTGCTGCTGCGCCGTCTTCTGGAAGTCCGGGTCCTCCACCGCCCGCTGCACCGCCTGGGCCAGCCGGTCGAGGACCGGCCGCGGCACGCCGGCCGGGGCGGCGACGCCGCGCATCGAGCCCTCGACCACGTCGAAGCCGAGCTCCTTCGCGGTCGGAACCGCCGCCGCCGCCTCCCAGCGCTGCGGGCCGAGCTGGGCCAGCGGCCGCAGCACGCCCTGCTTCCAGTCGACCAGCCCCTCGCCCATGTTGACCACGGCGATCGGCAGGTTCTTCGACAGCAGCGCGGTCCGCACCTGGGACGACCCGGCGAAGGGAATGTGCAGGAAGCTGGCGCCGGTCAGCCGCTCCAGCGCCAGCATCGCCAGGTGGTCGTCGGAGCCGATGCCGGTGGTGCCGTAGCCCAGCGTCCCCGGGGCCTTCTTCGCCGCCTCGACCAGCTCGGCGAGGCTGCGGTAGGGGCTGTCCGCCAGTACCCAGATGCCGCCCGGGTCGTCGACGATATTGGCGATCGGGGCGAAGTCGTCGAGCTTGAAGCGGGCCTGCCGCTCGATCGGCACGGTGACGATGCCGGGGGTATTGGTGAAGCCGATCGTGTAGCCGTCCGGCTTGGCGCGGGCGAGCTCGGACCAGCCGATCTCGCCGCCGGCGCCGGGGCGGTTCACCACCACGATGGACTGGCCGAGGTCCTTCTCCATCACCCGCGCCAGGGTCCGTGCCGCGGTATCGGTCCCGCCGCCCGCGGCATAGGCGATGATCATGGTGATGGGCCGGTCGGGATAGGGCGCCTGGGCCGCCGCGGGCAGCGGCAGCAGGGCGGCGAGCCCGAGGGCGAGTACGGCACGGCGCATGGGTGGTTCCTCCGTTGCGAAGGGATCAACCATGTCCCGAACCGCCGGGCAACATCCCGGGCCCGCAATCCTCAGCCCGGCGCATGCCCCGGCAGGGCGCGGGCCAGGGCGGCGCCAAGCGCCGCCCGCTGGTAGGGCTTGCGCAGCACCGCGACCGCCCCGGCGTCGCGCCCTTCCAGCGGCCCGGCGCTGCCATAGCCGGTGGCCAGCAGATAGGGCACGCCGCGCGCGGCCAGGGCATCGGCGACGGGAAAGACCAGCTCGCCGCCGCCGAGGTTTACGTCCAGCACCGCCGCCGCCAGGCGCGGCTCGGCTTCGGCCAGGCGCCGCGCCTCGGCCAGGTTTCGGGCCGGGCCGACCACCTCGCAGCCCAGCTCGCGCAGCCCGGTCTCGAGCTCGAGCGCCAGCAGCGCCTCGTCCTCCACCACCAGGACCCGGGGCGGCGGCCCGCCGGCGCCGGTCCAGGCCGGGCGGGGGGTGACCGCGGCCGGCCGGGTCGTGGGCGCCGCCGCCAGCGGGGTGCCGTCCGGGGCGACGCGCGCCG
>NZ_SMSJ01000061.1 GCF_004355005.1 Dankookia rubra | reverse complement strand
CCCCATCCGAAACCAACCGCAACCCAGTAGCGGTCACCAAGCTCAAGCGGTGGCTACCGGCTGCCCCAATTTTACTCCGCCGGGCGCTCCAATATTCCTCCGCCGTTGACACAGTTGCAGCGCATTGCACATCAACCCTCCGCACGCACGGATTGGACGTTCCAGGCCGGCGGATCATGCCCTCGCGCCCCAGATCGAGCTTCGGGGCGCTTGAGACTGAATCAGTGACCCAGCACTTCACTCCGTACAGCGGTGCGATCTGATGCTTGTTCGGGGTGAGCGACTTGTTTGATGACCAGGGCCGCTGCGGCAACTAGCCCTGGGACGGCCATAACCCTAAAATTGTCGGCGAAGGGCATTTGTCGGCGTGAGAGTTCTGCTATGGGGAATGAGCCGGTGATTTCACCGAAGCGGCCCACGGCCATCATCCAAGCTACGCCCGTGGCCCGCCCCTCTGTCGGATAGAAGCCGGCCGCAAGCGTGGGCAACGAAGACTGAGCCGTGTTCATTAGCGTGCGCGCAACCAGCACTACTATTATCTGCAGGCTGACGCCAAGTCGGCGACGGCGAGTTAGCTCGGTTGCTCGTTCCCGGAAAACCCCTGCGACATAGAAGAAACTGCAGAGGTAAATAGCGCGCCGGTCAGTCGTTGTCTTACATTGCACAACCGACGGTGGCTGGGCGTGCGGCCCTCCGTGGCACCCTACTCCACCGAGGAACCTGCCAGCGCATGGGGCATTACGGAGCGCAGTTCGCGTTTCCGGACCACAGCGGCTTACGAGGCCGTGCTCGATACAACGGAGCCCGGCCATGACCAGCAACGCCACGGAAAGCACCTCCCCGGCTGCCGTCTCTACCCCTGCGGCGGCAGCCCATCCTGCCGGTGCGGCCCTGCTCCTGGGCGCGCTCGGCGTGGTGTTCGGTGACATCGGCACCAGCCCAATCTACGCCTTCCGCGAGACGCTGCGGGCTGCCGGCGCGGAAGGCGACGCGGTCGCGGCATCGTCGCAAACCGTCTTCGGCGTGCTCTCACTGGTGTTCTGGGCCGTCACGTTGGTGGTGGCGCTCAAGTATGTCGTGCTCGTCATGCGTGCCGACAACCAAGGCGAGGGCGGGACAATGGCGCTGCTGTCTCTCGCTGTGCCGGCCGCCGCAGAGCGGTTGCGCATACCGGTGCTGATGATTGGTCTCGCTGGAGCCTCGCTGTTCTTCGGTGATGCCATGATCACGCCAGCCATCTCGGTACTCTCTGCCGTCGAGGGGCTGGCCGTGGCCACACCAATCTTCGAGCCCTACATCGTACCGATCGCAGCCGTGGTGCTGGTCGGCCTCTTCGCCATCCAGAGCCACGGCAGCGCTCAAATGGGACGACTGTTCGGACCCGTGACGGCGGCGTGGTTTGCCATGCTCGCGCTGTCCGGCCTCGTGCATGTGCTGGGACGGCCCGAGGTCCTGACTGCACTCGACCCGCGTCATGCCTTTGTATTTCTCGCCCACCACCCCGGACACGGCGCGCTGGCGGTGCTCGGGTCGGCGTTCCTGGCGCTGACCGGTGGCGAGGCACTCTATGCCGATATGGGCCACTTTGGCCGCCGTGCGATCCGCATCGACTGGTTCGCCTTCGTCATGCCGGCACTGGTGCTGAACTATCTTGGCCAGGCCGCCCTGGTGCTGGAGGACCCGGCCGCGGCGGCCAATCCCTTCTTCGGGCTCTTCCCTGGCCCTCTACTCTACCCGGCGGTGGCGCTCGCCACAGCGGCGACGGTGATCGCCAGCCAGGCCGTGATCTCCGGCGCCTTCGCCCTCGTGCAACAGGCTATCCAACTCGGCGCCGTGCCGCGGCTCGAGGTCCGCCAGACCTCGGAGGAGACGGCGGGGCAGGTCTACCTGCCGCACATCAACTGGCTGCTCGCCGCTGCGGTGCTGGCCCTGGTGCTGGGCTTCCGCAGCTCGGAGGCACTGGCCAATGCCTACGGCATCGCTGTGGCCGGCGACATGATGGTGACGACGCTGCTGATGGCCGTCGTGGCGCATGGCCACTGGCGCCTGTCCTGGCCGCTGGTCGCGACGGTTGCCGGGCCGTTTCTGGTACTCGACCTCCTCTTCGTCGCGGGCAACGTGCACAAGATCCCGGCCGGAGGCTGGTTCCCCCTGCTGGTCGGCGCTGTGGCGCTGAGCATGATGCTGATCTGGCGGCGAGGGCGCACAGTCCTGCTGGCCCGGCGGGACGAAGGTGCGCCAACCCTCACGGCCTTTCTCTCCAGTCTGGATGCGCCAAGCGCTCCGCTGCGTGTCCCGGGCACAGCGGTCTACTTGACGGGGCAGCGGGACGTTGTGCCGGCGGCGCTGGCGCTGAACCTGCGGCATAATGGAGTGCTGCACGAGCGCGTGGTGCTGCTGCATGTCATGGCGGAGCGCGTACCGCGCATACCGGAAGCCGAGCGCGTGGCGACGGAGGCACTGCCGGGCGGCTTCCGCCATGTCACCTTGCGCTTCGGCTTTGCCGAGAAGCCGGACGTGCCTGCAGCGCTGCGCCTGCACCACGAAGAAGTCGGCTTTGCTCCAGACGACGCGTCCTTCTTCCTTGGGAATGAGACTCCCGTGCCTTCCATGCGTCCGGAACTACCGCCCTGGCAGGAGCAGATCTTCGCCTTCATGACCCGCAACGCCGTGCGGGCGCCAGACTACTTTCTGGTCCCGCCACCGCGCGTGGTCGAGCTCGGCACGCGGGTCGAGCTGTGAGCGCGGGCCGGCATTGGGTGGGTGGGGCCCTGTGGCCTCTGCCGGCGCTGGTGCGAGACGCTGCGTGCCTTGGTCTGTCGACCCTCTCGGTCAGCACCATGCTGTCCACGCTGGCGCCGGCCGGACACCCGCCCATCGGTCACGCCGTCGCCACAGGTGCTGCGCTGCTGGTCTGGTGCTACTGCGAAGGCATGGTTGGCCGCCAGAGCTGGTGCCTTGCAGCGCTCGAGGCACTGCTGCGCTTACGGCTCACCCTGGCCTGGGTTGAGTTTCTGTTTAATGCTTAGATCGCGCCCGGGCTGGAAATTGTTGTTTCGGCTTTTCGGACCAGAGGAGGATGGCTAGGCGCTGTCTTCTTTAGCCGTTAGGGACCAGACTACACGTCCAACGGGACGCCGCTTAGGTGGCGAGCTTCGTTCATGCTGAGCCATCGGTCACCCTCAGCCAGGTGCGGCCATGGCTCGCCGGCTCAGTGCCGAAACCGCTCTCAAAAGGCGACGCCGAGGATTACCTTACCAGCCCAGCGGTCGCTGGCATGGGTCAACCCATGGCCGAGGCCAAAATGCAGCGCAAAGCGCTCCGACAGTTTCAAGTCTGTGGTCACGAACATCTGGTCCGCCTGGCCGTGCGGCGCCTCTGGTCGGTCGAAGCGGCCAAAATCCATGTAGTGCTCGATGCCGAGCCAGACCGCCTCCGCCACCTGATGCACCCCACGCACGGCCGGGGCCCTGCCGGAGCAACTCGATGCCTCGGTTGATGCGACCTGTCATAATGTCTCCTCCTTGTGGGGCGGCCTCGGACCGGAAGGGGCCGGCACCGCCGCTAATCCCCGACGAGGCGTGCGCGATCGACGATCGCCTGCGTGTCCAGTCCGCGCGGCATGGTGCCGAAGGCCTGCCCCCAATCGCCATCCAATCGCGTCGTGCAGAACGCGTCCGCGACGGCGGGGCTCGAATAGCGAACCAGCAGGCTCGCCTGCAGCGCGAAGGCCATCATCTCAACCACGCGCCGAGCTACCGGCTCCAGCCCTGCCGGGTTGGCCAGGCGCCGGGTCAGGTCGTCAGCGTAGGAATCCAGCCGGGCGTTGCCGCCGCGTGCCGTGCGCAGTTCGTCCAGGAACACACCCACCGTCTCGGGCTCTCGGGTCATACATCGCAGCACATCCAGGCAGATCACATTGCCCGTGCCTTCCCAGATGCCGTTCAGCGGTGCTTCCCGGTACAGCCGCTCCATCAGGTGGTCGGCGATGAAGCCGTTGCCGCCGTGGCATTCCAGCGCTTCCGCCACGAAGGCCGGGGCGCGCTTGCACGCCCAGTATTTGGCGACCGGGGTACAGATGCGCGACAGCAGACCCTCCGCCCGATCGGTTCCAGCCCGGTCCAGCGCCGCGGCCAGGCGCATGGACATCCACATCATCGCCTCGCTCTCCACCGCCAGATCGGCGACGACGTTGCGCATAATTGGCAGGTCTACCAAGTTGCGCTGGAAGGCCCGACGGCTGCTGGTGTGATGGATCGCCTGGCTCAACGCCTGCCGCATCAGCCCGGCGGAGCCGATTGCGAAATCTAGCCGGGTCACGTGCGCCATCTCGATGATGGTGCGGATACCACGGCCCTCATCGCCCAGCATGGTGGCATGGAGGTCGTAGAACTCCACCTCCGAGCTAGCATTGGACTTGTTGCCGCACTTGTCCTTCAGCCGCTGCAGCTTCAACCGGTTGCGTGACCCGTCCTCCAGCCAGCCAGTGGCGAGGAAGCAGGACAGCCCAGTCTCGGTTTGCGCGAGCGTCAGGAACAGGTCGCTCATCGGTACGGAGAAGAACCATTTGTGGCCAGTGAGCAGATAGGGCGCCCCCGAACCGCGTCGGACCGAGGCGGGTTGCGCGGTCGTGATGGTGGCGCGCAGGTCCGAGCCACCCTGCTTCTCCGTCATTGCCATGCCCACCGTAGCGCCGGCTTTGGCTTTGACGTAAGCGGGGCGTGGGTCGTAGCTAGCGCTGGTGATGGCCGGTCCCCATTCCGCCAGCATCGCCGTGTCATGGCGGAGGGCAGGGATGGCGGCGAAGGTCATGCCCATCGGGCAGCAGATGCCGTTCTCGCCCTGGTTCCACAGGTAGGACAGCACACCGCGAGCGACCTGGGCACCGGACCGCTCGTGAGTCCAGGCGAAGGAGTGCGTCTCGCAGCCGTAGATCAGCTGCATCAGCTCGTGGTAGGCGGGATGATACTCCACAATATCCGCCCGATGGCCGAAGCGGTCGTGGGTCCGCAGTTCCGGCGTGTAGCGGTTCGCCTGTCGCGCGAGGTGCTGCACCTGCTCGCTGCCGACCAGGGTGCCGACGTGAGCTAGGTGGTCACTGGCCCAAGCGGCGCCGAAGGCCTGCACGGCCTCCCCCAGCGCACGGTCGGCACTGAACGCGTCGTAGTTCTGTAGCGCGCCAGCTTGGTTGAGGACATCTTGGGTCGCGTATCCGCCTGAAGCAGTCACTAATGTCATGCTTTCTCTTCCTTGCTTTTTCTTTGCATGTAGCTGCGCGCTCGACCCTGGATCTCGGCCTCCTGCGCCGTCATAGCCGATCAGACAAGTGACCTGAATCCAAGAATGTTTAAGGGTACACTTGTAAGCCGAGTAGTTGCGGCGATTGGCCATCAAGTGAGACCGGGGCAGAGCCATGGGCATAAAGCAGAGCGGCGCTTCCGATCGCCGTAGGACCGAGACTGCCGGCGTTTTTGGCCACTGGCCGTTATCCCTCGGCCGTGTTGTCGCCAGGTGCTCATGCTCGACAACCTGAGCGGCGCAGCGGCGTTGTTGCGCAGCCATGCCAAAGCCGGAACCGCTCAGCCAATACCACGCCAAGCGCGACTTCACCCGGACCGCCGAGCCGCCAGGGACGACGGACGATCGTCTGAGGCAGCGAGGCAGGAAGTCTCCGGTCCTGCGGTTCGTGGTGCAGAAGCACGCCGCGAGCCGCCTGCACTTCGACCTCCGGCTCGAACTGGATGGGGTGCTGAAGTCTTGGGCCGTCACGCGCGGGCCATCCCTCGATCCGGCAGACAAGCGGCTCGCAGTCGAGGTCGAGGACCACCCGGTTGAGTACCGCAGCTTTGAGGGGCCGATCGAGGTCGGCTACGGCGCTGGGACGGTCATGCTCTGGGACGAGGGGACTTGGGAGCCGGCGCCGGAGATCCCGGATGCCGCCAAGGCACTCGCCAAGGGCAACCTGAAGTTTGTGCTGCATGGGCAGCGCCTGCGCGGCGGCTGGGACCTGGTACGGATGAAGCCACGGCCGAAGGAGCGTCAGCCGCAATGGCTGCTGATCAAGCGGCGCGACGAGGAGGCGAGGCCCGGCGAGGGGGAGCGGCTGGTCGAGGAGGCGACGACCTCGATCAGCTCCGGCCGGACCATGGACGAGATCGCCGGCGGCGATCCTGCCGCGGCGAAGCCCCGGGCGGCCGCCAAGCGCACCTCCGCTTCCACCCGTCGGCAGGCCCCTGCCTGCAAGCCATCCGCCGTGCAGCCGGGCGGCTTCATCGCGCCGATGCTCTGCACCCTGGTCGAGCGTGCGCCCGAGGGGAATGGCTGGATCCACGAGATCAAGCTCGACGGCTACCGCATGCAGGCCGCCATCACCGGCGGCAAGGCCCGCCTGCTGACGCGCAACGGGCATGACTGGACGGAGCGCTTTCCGGAGACAGCCGCCGCACTCGGTCGGCTGCCGGACGCCGTCCTTGACGGCGAGATCGTGGCCGCCGACGGGCAGGGCAATCCGGACTTTGCGGCGCTGCAGGCCGCGATGGAGCAGGGGCGGACAGGGACGCTGCTCTACTACGCCTTCGACCTGCTGGCGCGTGATGGCGAGAGCCTGTGCGACCAGCCAATCGAGCAACGGAAGGTGGCGCTGCGGTCCCTCCTGAAGAGCGCGCCCGAGACCGTGATCTTCGTGGAGGCCTTCGACCAGCCAGCGGACGCCCTGCTTCGCTCCGCCTGCCGGATCGGACTCGAGGGCATCGTCTCCAAACGCGCCGGCTCCCCCTATCGCCCCGGAGAACGCAGCGGCACTTGGGTCAAAGCGAAGTGTCGGGGCAATGACGAGTTCATCGTGGTCGGCCATGGGACGGGCGCTAAGGGGCGTATGACCCTGCTGCTCGGGGCACGGCGCGGCGACACGCTGGTGTATTTAGGCCGCGTCGGCTCCGGCATCGGCGAGCGACAGCAACGCGATCTGGAGCAGCGACTGGCGCCGCTCCGCCGTGATACGCCTGCCGTACCGAAGGTGCCGGCCGGGGAGCGGCGGAGCACCACCTGGGTCGAGCCGCAGCTGGTCGCCGAGGTGGACTATGCCGGCTGGACCGCGGACGGGCTGCTGCGCCAGGCCAGCTTCAAGGGCATCCGAGAGGACAAGCCGTCAGCGGAGGTCGGCGTGCCGCGCCCCGGCGAGGCCCCACCAGCGCCCCGTAAAGCCACCGGCGCGGGCACTGTCGCCGGCATCCGGCTGAGCCACCCGGACAAGCTGCTCTGGCCGGAGGAGGGCGTCACCAAGCGTGACCTGGCGACCTATTACGAGGCGGTCGCCGCCCGCCTGCTGCCGAATATCGCGGGTCGGCCGGTCTCGCTGCTCCGCACGCCCGACGGCATCAGCGCCGAGCGCTTCTTCCAGCGGCATGCCATGTCTGGTCTTTCCCACCTGATCCGACAGGTGCCGGTGGCTGGCGAGCGCGCGCCCTACCTGGCCGTCGACACCCTCGAGGGGCTGGTTGCACTGGCGCAGATGGGGGTGACGGAAATCCACCCCTGGGGCGCTCAGGCGGCGGATGTCGAGCACCCTGACCGGCTGGTCTTCGACCTCGATCCCGCCGAGGACGTGCCGTTCGCCCAGGTGGTCGCGGCAGCGCAGGAGATGCGGGAGCGGTTGGAGCGGCTCGGCCTTGCCTCTTTCTGCAAAACCACCGGCGGCAAGGGGCTACATGTGGTGACGCCGCTCCGCCCGAAGGCGGACTGGCCGGAGGCGAAGGCCTTCTGCCGGGCTCTCTGTGAGGTAGTCGCGGCCGATGCCAGCGACCGCTTTACCACGGCACTGAGCAAGAAGGCGCGGGTCGGTCGGATCTTCCTCGACTATCTCAGGAACGATCGCGGCGCAACGGCGGTCTCGGCCTGGTCGCCGCGGGCCCGTCCCGGCGCGACCGTATCTATGCCGCTTGCCTGGCGCGAGGTGATCCCGACACTCGATCCAAAGCTCTTCACGATCACCTCGGCGCCGGGACTGCTGCGCCGGAAGGACCCCTGGG
Source organism: Dankookia rubra (assembly GCF_004355005.1). Classification (GTDB taxonomy): domain Bacteria; phylum Pseudomonadota; class Alphaproteobacteria; order Acetobacterales; family Acetobacteraceae; genus Paracraurococcus; species Paracraurococcus ruber_A. The sequence continues at coordinate 21,908 of NZ_SMSJ01000061.1, read as the reverse complement.
CCGATCTCGATCAGGCGGCCGTACCCTTGCCCAAGTTGCGTTAGGTATGGGCAAGACGATGATCGGCACAGCTGGGTGGAACGTACCGGCCCAGCATGTCGCAGCCTTCCCGAGCGAGGGCAGCCATCTCGAGCGCTACAGCCAACGCTTCTCGGCGGTTGAGATCAACAGCTCCTTCTATCGCCCGCATCGCCCCGGCACCTACGAACGATGGGCAGCGACCGTGCCCGCTGACTTCCGGTTTGCGGTGAAGATGCCGAAGGAAATCACCCATACCCGAAGGCTGGCGCAGGTGGCGGAGCCCCTCACCCGCTTTCTCGGCGAGGCAGGAGCTCTCGGCGAGAAGCTCGGCCCCATCCTGGTCCAGCTGCCGCCTAGCCTGGCGTTCAAGGCGGATCTCGCCGGCTTCTTTCTCGATCTCCGCGCCCGCTTCGACGGGGACATCGTCTGCGAGCCGCGACACCGAAGCTGGTTCACCGACGAAGTCGACCAGATGCTGGCGGAGTTCCGCATCGCGCGCGTCGCTGCCGACCCAGCCGTCGTACCCCGCGCAGGCGAACCTGGCGGCTGGCCGGGGTTGCGTTACTACCGTCTGCACGGCTCGCCCCGCATGTACTACTCGGCCTATCCGCGCGAGGTCCTGGACACGCTCGCGCGACGGCTGGCCGGCGACGCTGGTAGGGCATGGTGTATCTTCGACAACACCGCCGAGGGCGCAGCCACGCACGATGCGATGGCACTCGCTGACATCCTGCTCCGGGCAGACTAGGAGGCGGCGAAGAGTGCCCTCACATCCCGCCGGTACCCACGCGGCAACACCGCCACATAGAGGATCGTACCAGCGGCGCCCGCGACCACACGAAAGCCATGGCGCCGAAGCTCCGCAATCAGCAGGTCGAGCTGCCCCGCGAGCGGCATCCGGTCTGCCTCGGTGAGATCCGCCGCACTGTCGCCCAGGTCGCGCATGAAATCGGCAAAGTCGTGCCAGGCCTCCTGCACCTCACCCTCGCCGGCCTCATCCGCCGCCGTGATCTCGTGCACCCGTGTTTGCACCACGAGCCGCAGGAGCGTGGGCCCGTCCACTGCCCGTAGCGGTGGGAGGCGGCCCGGGCCATCACCCCAGGGCACGGCGCGCACTCCTGGCAGGTCGCTCCGGGCGCTTGCGGCGAGGCTGTCGGCCCGGGTGCACAAGCGATGCTCCGGGAGCGATGAGTTCGAGTTGCTGGCCAACCTCGGTGGGTGCCGCTCTTCGTCGCGTCGTTCCTGGAATGCGCCGGATCCGTAGGATGGTGCTGGGGCAGGGTTTCAGCAGGTCCCAAACCTCGAGCGGGCTGACCAGACCGGCGGTGAGCCAGGTCGGCCAGGCCTGGGGCGGCAGGATCACCGGCATGCGGTCATGAATGACGGCCACCGCCTCATTCGCCCGGCAGGTCACGATGGCAAAATGCGGCCCCTCTCCGGTGTCTTGCCAGATGGCCGCGACCGCCATCTGCGCGCCATCCGCGAGCGAGATATGATAGCACCCGGCGGCGCCCTCGGGGCTGGCCTGCTGGACGTAGCTGTCCATCGGCACGATGCAGCGCCGCCGCAGTGCCTCGCGGATGGGGCCGCGGCTGGCGATCGTCTCTGCCCGGACGTACAGCACCGGCTTGCTGTCGTCCTCCGTCCCCTGCAACCCCCAGCGCATCGTCGCCAGCACGCGGTCACCGGTTTCCGGGTTGCGCAGCACGACAAGGGTCAGCCCGCCCGGAGCCCGCTCCCCGAGCTCGAGGATACCGCTCTGCTCCGCGTCAGCCGGCGACGCGTCGGCGGGCGGTGCGGCTGGCATCCTTGCCTCCCCTTCGCGGTGTGGGTGGTGCCTTGGCGGTCTGCTTTGCCGCGGGCTTGTCGTCGGCCGCCCCGCGCTTTGTCGCCTCGCCCTCCCGGGCCTGCGTCTTCGGCGCCTTCAGCGACCGGCGGAGCGCCTCCATCAGGTCGACGACGTTGCTCTCTTCCGGCTGTTGCGGCCGGATGACTAGCTTGGCGCCGTCCGCCTTGGCCTCGATCAGCGCCCGCACCGCCTCCTCGTAGCGGTCGCGGAACTCAGCGGGGTCGAAGCTCCCATGCTGTTGGGCGATGATCTGCTTGGCTATCTCGACCATCTTCGGGCTGATCGTCACGTCCGGGATGGCGTCGAAGAACTCGTCGTCGTCCTGCACCTCGTCGTGGCTGCGCAGCCGGGTCAGCAGCATGCCGCGACCCCTGGTCTCGATGGCCACGACCCGCTCGCGCTGCGACATCACCAGCCGCCCAAGTGCGACCTTGTCCTCGCCGGTCATCGCCTCGCGGATCACCGCGAACGGCTCTTGCGCCGGTTTGCCGCTCGGGACGAGGTAGTAGGGGTCCTCCCAGTACAGCCGGTCGATCTCACCGCGATCAACGAAGCGCTCGATGTCGATGACCTTGGTGCTCTCGACCTTGAGCCGCTTCAGCTCTTCGTCCTCGACCACCACGTAGCGGTCGCGCTCAATCTCATATCCCTTGACCATGTCGCGGCGCTCGACCACGCCATCCTCGGGGTCGCGGTACTGCTGCTTCACCCGGTTCAGCGTCTGCCGGTGCAGGAGGTGGAAGTGCACGGCGTCGCCTTCGCCGGTAGCCTTGAACAGCCGCACCGGGCAGGCGACCAACGACAGCCGTAGATGCCCTTCCCAGACGGGCCTGCTCGCCATGCCGCGACGCTCCTGATGTACGATTTCAGAACAAAGGGCGGGATCGCGGAGTTTCTCTGTGACTTCTGCGGCTTAGCGGCTGATGGCCGGCTCATCTGCCGAGGTTGGAACGGCGGCTATTGCGTTGGATTCGGTGCAGGAATGCCCGGCTACTGCGAACCCGTGACACATGCCAAGCCATTGCGCTCAAAGAACTGTGGATATGTGGACAGGAGACGGATGCGGGCGGAAAACAAGCGCCTCACCCACGCAGCCGCCTGTGGGTCTGGAGCGTTGCCGAAGCGACCCAGGCACGCCGGCATGATCCGCATTCCGAACCTCACATTCCTGGCACTTCTCGACCGTGTCCAGGCGCATCTGCAGCGCTGGGCTAGGGGCCGCGCGAGTCTGGCACCGCGGGCCTATGCGGCTGATGCATCTGGCGTCGTCAGCGTCCTAGCCTTCCCCCTGCCCCACGACGATGCCGGCCGCGAAGCGCTGGGCGCAATCCTCGAACTCGAGATGCAGAACCGCGAGGCGGTCATGGTGGTGCTGGCACTACCGAGCCAAGCCACACCGATGACATACGGCGAGCTGGCAGAGGGAGCGCAAGAGGTGCTTCTGCTGGATGGCCGGGCCCTGGCTGGCGCCCCGGGCGGCGCTGGGCATGCCACGCGTATCCTGGCCGTGGAGCGCCGCCCGGACGGCCGCATCGCCCGGCTAATCGCCTCCAGTGACCCCACCATGGCCGACGCGGGACCGGTCGCCGCCGCCAAGATGTAGGACGCTGGTGATCGCATCGTTGGGTGTCGCGTTGAAGGCGCTTGGAACATATAGCGAACATCGGGTAGAGGCATCCCATGGCAACCGACCGCGCCGCCACCCTTGCCGCCCTGCGTGCCCGTCTCGCCCGCATCCAGGGCGGCGGGCGAACGGCGGCCGACGCGGTACCGGTGGCCAAGCCGGTTGACGCTGCGCTGCCGGGCGGCCAGGGCCTGCCCCGCGGTTCGTCACATGAGGTCGCTGCTGCCGAGGGCGATAGCGGGTCCACTTTCGGCTTCGCTTCAATGCTGGCAGCCCGTGCCTGTGCCGGCCCAGCCCCCCAGACGACCTTCTGGATCGAGCCGGAGCCGTCGATCTGGCCGGCCGGCGCGCTCCGCTTCGGTATGCGGCCGGAGACCCTGGTGGTGGTGGCAGCAAGTGGCGTCGACAGCCTCTGGGCCGCGGAAGAGGCATTACGATGTCCTGCCGTAGGGGCTGCCTGTCTGGTCTACCCGAAGCCGCTCGATCTGCCGGCCTCGCGCCGCCTGCAGCTGGCCGCCGAGGCGGGCGGCGGGATCGGCCTCGTGCTGGTGCGGCCCGAGGCGCTGGCCCAACCCTCGGCGGCGCGAACGCGGTGGCGCATCGCCAGTGCGCCCGGGACGGGTGTGCGGGACTATGATCTCGGCCAAGCGGCTTGGCGGCTTGAGCTGGTGAAAGCCGTTGGTGGACGACAAGGCGAGTGGACGCTGGTCTGGGACGAGGATGAGCAGGCCCTGCTGCCGCAGGACGTCCAGCCTACGGCTGTGCAGCCCGTCAGAGCTTTCCTGTAATGCCCATGCTGCGGCAGCGGCTGAGGTGCAGACTAGCAGCGAGCGCCAAAAGCCAGGCCGCGCTCGACCTTCAACCTACACCAGCAGCCGCTTGAACCCCTTGACGTCCATTTTTGTCCGAACAGCAGTCATGCACCATCGACGTTGGCCGTACATGATTTGGAGCAATGCAGCGCTGCTGGCAGCCTCGTCATAGGGGCCTTACCCCTCGACGCGGAATCCCACCTTGAGGCTGACCTGGTACTGCGTGACCTTGCCGTCCTGCACGCGGCCGCGGATTTCGCCGACCTCAAACCATTCGATGTGGCGCAGGGTCTTGGCCGCGCGTGCGATGGCGGTCTCGATTGCTTTGGTCACCGATTCCTTGGAGCTGCCAACGAGATCGGTTTTGCGATAGACGTGGTCGTCTTGCATGGGTCGTCTCCTTGGAAATTGGATCGCTCGCCCGGACAGGGAACACCAAGCCGAGCGTGTTGGGAGAATGGCGGCACAAGCCAACACTCTGAAAGCATTTTCCGAGCGGCAGCGGTGGCTAGGCGCCACGGAGGACGAGATCCAGAGCGAGATTAGGCAAGTAGCCGATCACCACCTTAGATTTCTGAAGCCGATTGGGCAGACCCGACTTCATAGACGATCGACGTCACGCAATCGGTGAGGTGGGCGCTCTCTTTTCACAGCGCATTGAAAGGACGATCACGGTGACCATCATCGTCTCCGTCAAAATCAACGACTGCATCGTCATGGCGGCCGATAGCGCGGGCACCATGAGCAGCGGCCAGATCTATGCTCATGCGAACAAGATCACGAATCTCTGCGATGGCTTGTCTATCGGAGCGATGTCAACGGGCGCAGGCGGCATTGGGAGCGAGTCTGTCGAAACCCTTCTGAAGGATCTGCGCCGACGCTTCGACGGTCATGAGCCGGAGCACGCCGAATGGCGCTTAGATCCGGCGAGCTACACAATGAAACAGGTCGCCGAACGGTCGCGCGCATTCCTTTTTGAGGAGAAAGCCGCGCTCTGTCCGGAGCCAACCAACCTTCAGCTCCGCCTTTGCGGCTACTCCGCCGGCCGGCCACTTGCCGAGGTTTGGGAGGTGAACATGACCGGGCAGCATTGCCCACCACCGCGCTGCATCATGGAGGAGACCAGCTTCGGAGTAATGTGGGATGGGCAATACGAAGCGCTCAACCGTCTCGCCCTAGGCCTCGGCTTTGACGTTGGTGGGGCGCTGGTCAAGCACGGCGTACCAGCGCCGGAAGCCAGCAAGCTCCAGGAGGAGCTGGTCCGCGATCTCTACATCACGCTCTCCGTTCCTGCGATGCCGATCCAGGACGCTATCGACCTCGCTCGTTTTCTGGTCGAGACCACTATCGGGTTTGTCCGCTTTGCCGTTTTCCTGCCGAAGTCGGTTGGCGGTGCTGTCGAGATCGCGGCCATCACCAAGCACGAGGGCTTCCGCTGGGTGCAGCGGAAGAGCTTCTACCCAGCCGGGACCCGCCAGGAAGGCTGACGCCGCGCCCTAAAAGCACAGGTTCGGCCAAGTGCCGCAGCAGGTATACAGCGGTACAAGACAGCCCAGCGGCTTTCCGTGTAGCGGTACTCCAACGGCCAGTTTGGCATGGCAGGTCGGCATCTTTTGGCGCTGGCGGTAAAACTGTCAGGGTTGCGACTGCGTTCGCTTTGCGTACGACCCTGTAGAGCGCAAGAGGTTTGCCGGCCCGGCTGATCGCTGCGTCCCGCTTTGGAGGCGATCATGGCACTCGGGCCAACTTGCACATCTTGTCAGTCGTGTCGCGTCGTATCAGGGCCGACCCCGCTCGGTCCGGCCCCCTATCGCTGGTGCGGCAACTTTGGCAGCTACCACTTTGCAAACCCCGTCAGCGATGGCTCTGTCTGCGAAAGGCACGAACTGCGTCGCACTCGGATAGCCTCATGAACAAGCTCGACATGGAGCCGCCTCTTGGGGGTGGAGCGCCGCAGTTCTCTGTCAGGGCACAGCGCATTGCCCGGCCGCCCACACCGTGGATGTGGGCAATCTACAAAGATGGCTGGGCAGAGGCCTGTCGCTGCTCAAGCCTGTCTTACCGATCCGCTGAAGAAGCCTGGGCCGTCGGCCGTGCGATGCTCCATCACCTGAAAAAGCGGCCAGGCGAGTGATCATGCTGTGGTTTCAATCATATGGCGCCGTCATCTCACGCCAAGGGAGCGGAATGAACCTTTAGGTGCGGGACAAGGATGCGCTCGGCATGGACGAGGCAGTTGCGCGGCGGGTTGCCATGGCTCTCTTTCTGTCACGGCCACTTGGTGCGCTCGCCCAGACCGCCAACGGTCCGCAGCCGCCGTGTGGGGGCACGCCGCAGCCCTTCTACGCCCCGCCTGGCGCGGCTCCAGCAATACGTACTTGGCAGGCCCCGGAATGGACTGCATCCGCCTGCACCGGCTGGTCCTCCACACATCCCACCCTGCTCGTCGCGCTCGCCGGCAGCTTTCGCCACGAGGGCGGGGCCGCTGACCTCCTGGCGGCATTCGGCCGGATCTCCAGCTTGCGCGGCATTCGCTACTGGTCAGTCGGCGACCGCGGCTGGCGCACCCTGGTCACCGGCGCCGCCGCCCTTTATGGGCCGGGGACACGACGGCGCCGCGCCGACTTCGAACCCGCCGAGATGGCCCGCGGCGCAGACCTCTACTTCGCGCAGGAGGACAGCCGTTCATCCGGCGAGGTGGTCTACCACATGCGGGTGCTGGCAAACGAGCCGGACCGGGTGACGATCGCGGTCGAGAATGTCACCTCGGTCCGCTTCCTCCTGGTGCCCCTGTTTGCACCCGGGGACCTGCGTTGCACCTCCTATCTCGAGCGTTTGTCGCCCGGTGTGTGGGGCTACTACGCACTTTGGGGCCTTCGGGCCGGCGCGCAGACCTCCGGGCACGAGGCATCGTCGGTGAATCGGGCCTTAGCATTCTACCGCCACATCGCCGGCATTCCGACCGACCAAGAACCACCGGCCGCGCGCCGCTGAGCGCCCGCCCAGCTGCTAGCTGAAGCGTCACAGCAGCCAAGCCGTCAAGACGAACCCATGGCCTTGGCGGCGAATGCGAGCCGCGACGAGGTTACGGGGGTGCTGGTGCCGCATTACCGCCTGCGGCGCAGCGCCGCAGTCACCACGGTCCCGAGCGCGGCGAGATGTAGTAACGGCGAGCGTGCCGTTGTCGCCGAAGACCCAGCTTCCGGCTTTGCCGACCTCCGGCGCCGAGGCAGTCGCCCCGGTCGGGGCGTCGCTTCGGACGGCCGCGCGCCGGCCGCGAGCGCCTCCGGGCTGCCCTGCAGGCCCGACCAGGCCTTGGTGAACTCGGCCCCGAGCAGGAAGATTTGAGCGGAGTAATAGACCCAGAGCAGCACCACCAGCAGTGCGCCTGCCGCGCCGTAACTGGTGGCGATGGTACTGCCGCCAATGTACCAGCCAATCAATGTCTTGCCGATGGTGAAGAGCAAGGCGGTGACCACCCCGCCAACCGTCACATTGTGCCAGGTCAGAGTTCTGTCCGGCAGGATCTTGTAGATCGCGGCGAAGAGCAGCGTGATCATCAGGAAGGATGTCAGGAAACTCGCAATACCGAGGAGCACCGTGATGCCGGGCAGCATCCCGCGGACCCAGGTGACGAGCGCCGTCAGCGCGGTGCTGGCCAGCAGGGACACGAGCAGCAGGAAACCTGTGGCCGCGACCAGCCCGAGGCTGGCGATCCTTGCCCGGACCAAGCGGCTGACCACGGCCCCACCGGACGGCGTCGGTGCCTTCCAGATCTCGTTCAAGGCGGTTTGCAACTCGGCGAAGACGCCGCTGGCGGTCAGCAACAGGGTGACCAGACCGATGATGCTGGCGAGGGTGCCTGCCGTGAGGTTGCCGGCACCCTGGATCATTGCTTGGACGGCCTCTGCCCCGCGATCGCCAAGAAGGATTCGGAGCTGGTCGGCGATGGCGCCCTCGACCGCCTCACGCCCGAAAGCAAGGCCGGCAATGGCGGTGGCGATGACCAGCAGCGGCGCGATGGAGAAGATGGTGTAGTAGGCAATGGCGGCGCCGCGGCTCATGGCGCCGTCATTGACGAAGCCTTCAACCGTGTCCCGCAGCAGCGTCCACACCCTGTGCAGCATCGCAACCGTCCCTGCGTCGGTGCAACGACCGATCCGGACCCGACAGCAGAACGAACGGCCAGCGCTTGAGTTGCAGGTTAGCAGGTCCAGCTAACTTCGCTTTCCGGAGGACGAAGCTCGATCGGGAGCACCGGTACCCGGCACACTCCAGCGCAAGCGCGCCAGATGTTTGGCTGACCGAGACAATTATGTTGCAGTGCAACCTTAACCCTGACCAAGCGCTGTCATGCTGCGGCGCAACATAAGACGTGCGCTGATGTCATACAGCGTGTGAACCGAATGACGGGCTGCTTGTCCCGTTCGGAATGACATTGAAGACATACCGCCGCAGCCTCTCTAACCGCGGCAGGACAAGGAAATTGCCATGAACCTCCGGACCCTCATGCAGGTCGGCCCGACCAAGGCCAACGAGCTGTTCGCCAAGCTTGCCGAGACCTCGGATGGCGCGGTGAAGACGCGGGAGAAGCTCTTCGCCGAGCTCAAGGGTGAGCTCGAGCTGCACACCAGCCTCGAAGAGCAGCACCTCTTCCCGGTCCTCAGGCGGAATGCCGAGACCAAGGAGCTGGTCGCCGACGCAGTCCGGGACAACCGTGAGCTGCGCGCGAAGCTGGCCGAGCTCGATGCTTTGCCGAAGAACGATCCGGCCTTCCCGGAGCAGCTCAAGGAGCTGCAGAAGACCTTCCGGCAGCATGCCCGGGACGACAAGCGGGAGCTGCTGCCTGCGGTGCAGCGGGCGCTGAGCGAGGAGCAGGTCCAGGGCGTCGCCGAGAAGATGGAAGCCGGCCTCGCCGAGGCCGAGCAGGCCAAGCAGGACGAGGCGGAGGAGCGCCGCGCCAAGGCCCGGCAGGAGCGCGAGGAAGCCGAGTTCCTGGCCCGACAGGCCGAGCTGCGGGTCGAGCAGGCCGCAGCAGCCGAGCGGGGCCAGAAGATGGTTGAAGCTCTGCCGCGCGAGGCTGCCCAGCAGATTGCCGCCGCCGCACGCAAGCCGGTGGATGCTACTGCCGAGGTAGCGCGTCAGGCCACCCGCCTTGTGACGGGCAGCGCCAACCAGCGCCCGCCGGCCCCGGCTTCGGCACCGACCTTCGCTGAGATGTTCCTGTGGCCCTGGATGGGCGCCGTGCAGGGCCTGCAGCAGACCGGCGGCTCTGGTGCCACCCGCGGGGTATCCGGCATGGAGGAGGTAATCCCGCTCGGCGAGGAGGTGCTCGAGGTCACCAAGCGGACGGAGAACCGCGGCACCGTGCGCGTCCACCGCTATGTCGTCGAGACGCCCGTCGAGAAGCAGGTGACCCTGCAGAGCGAGCGGGTGGTCGTGGAACGCCGCAAGCCGGTGGAAGACAAGGCTACCGGCGAGATCTTGACCGAGGTGACGGTCGAAGTGGTGGAAACAGCCGAGGTCCCCGTTATCAACAAGCGGGCCCGCCTGCGCGAGGAGATCGTGGTCCGGACGGAGCACACCCAGTACGTCGAGACCGTGCGTGACACCGTCCGCCACGACGAAGTGGACATCCAGCAGCCCGGCAAGACCCGGAGCGGCCATCAGCTCCGCCAGGTGACTGTGGAACGCTAGACCGCATCGGGTAGATCTGAGGCAGACACCAGCGCGCCCATTCCATGGGCCGTTCTGGTGTCTGCCTTACCATAAAGAGTCCGCGTTAGGGATCACGCCTGGCGGCCTAGGCGCCCTTGCTCCACGCGGGCCGCGACCAAGGCTGCGGGTCATGTGCGTACTGGCCCAGTTTTCAGGCACGAAGATCAGGCGCGTATGTTCAGGCTCTGCCGTATCGCTCGCCGGGCCTCGCGCGCAATGGCTAAAGCCGCACGGTCCTGCTCTGTGATGCGGCGCACGCCCGTCCTTGGGCTTCGCTTTCCAGGCGGAGGCGATCAGGCCACCAACTGCCGCACCCTGCCCTGCAGATGTCGCCCCGCGAAGGCCCAGATGCGCATGCAGGCATCGGCAAGCACATTCTCGCCGGCACCGAGGGACAGCCGCAGGAACCCCTGAGCGCTCGGACCGAAGGCAGCAGCGTCGAGCACCGCCACCCCTTCCTCCTCCAACAGCCGCCAGGCGAGATCGGCAGCGACCAACCCGCTGGTACGGGCGTCGAGCAGCACGAACATGCCGCCTTGTGGCGCGTGACATACAAGTCCGGGGGTGCCGTCCAGCAGACCGACCACGAGGTCGCGCCGGCAACGGTAGGTCTCACGCAAGCCGCGGGCAAACCCGCCGCAGTCCTCAAGGGCGGCCACCGCACCCGCCTGCACGAACCCCGGCAGTCCCAGCAGCATGCATTATGCCAGGCGCTCCGCATGCTCGGTGAAGCCCGCCGGTCCCACCGCCCAGCCGACGCGCCAGCCGGCCATTGCGTGCGATTTCGACAGGCTTCCTATCGTGATCGTCCGCCCGGCCATGCCGGGCAGGGCAGCGATCGAGAGGTGCTCGCCCTCATAGACCAGGTCGGCGTAGACCTCGTCCGCCACGACCCAGAGATCGTGCTGGCGCGCGATGTCGGCGATGGCTTCGAGCTCCGCGCGCGTCAGCACCGCACCGCCAGGGTTGCCTGGATTGGCGAAGGCGATCGCGCGCGTGCGCGGCGTGACGGCGCGCGCCAGCGCTTCCGGATCCACGCGGAGGCTGGAGGCCCTCGGAGCCGGCCCAGTGCTGACGACAGTCGCACCCGTTACCCCGAACGTGGCTGGGTAAGTGGCGTAGGTCGGTTCGGGCACCAGCACCTCGTCGCCCGGCCCGAGAAGACAGAGCGAGGCGGTGAACAGGGCGTTCTGCGCCCCCGCGAGCACGACAACATTCTCTGGCTGGGTATCTTGCAAGCCGGTGCGACACCGATGGAGCGCGGCGATGGCCTGCCGAAGCGCCGGGTGGCCGGCCGTCTCCGCATAGCGGGCGTTCCCGGTGTGAAGCGCATGGACTGCCGCGTCGCGGGCAAGTACGGGCGCAGGCAGGTCGGGGTCGCCCACGGTGAGCAGGAGGATATCACGGCCGGCGGCTTGGGCAGCGCGCGCAGCACGGTGAAGATCCCAGGCGGCGCAACCTTCGCCCGCAATGCGGTCCACCAAGCCTGAGTAGCGCACCGGACAATCCCAAGTTGCTTTATGCTAAGCCGTATAGCTTTTTTTGCGGAAACCCGAGAGTGTTTTCGGTGTAGCAGCCGTATGGGACCATGGCCGGCGACCGAGCAGCCAACCCTACCGGAGCGCGTCCGGCATAGCGGCACTGGGCTGCATGCGGGATGGGTGCCATTCGAGCGGTGCTGCCAATGGAAGTAGAGCCGCTTGTCCCTTTGCGTGTTGTTGTTCGGCGCCCACGCCCGACGACCCGTTCGCACATTCGCAACCAATCCAGCTGGACGTACTCGCACGCGCCGATAAGTTACTATATCATAATTAAGCTGCACCGCTACTTTGCCGGCTGTGATGCCGTGGTTCGGGCCTGCGAGGAGTGGGACAGGTTGATGGAACAGCCAGAAACACCTTTGGAAATGGCCCAAAGCTATGTCGCCGAAGGCGAGGAGCGCTGCACACAATTGGTCGCCCTGCTCGAGGCCATGGAAGCGCAAAACCCTCCCCAAGCCACAGAGCCAGTTCAGCGGCTGCTCGCAGTTCTGGACCGCACTCTGGCTATCATGCGCGAGCACGTGAGGCAGGAGGAGGAGCTACGCCGCCAGAGCGCTGTCAGGTCGTAAAGAGCGCTGCCGGATCGTAACCAGTTCTTTCCTCCGATTGCCTGCGGTGTCCCGCGTGGAACCTCGCCGACTGCACCGTTTCGTCACCTGGGTAGAGTTACATCAGTCGGATCATTGGCGCTCATGGGGGTATGTCTGTCCCAGCCCCGAGATGCGGCCAGGCTTACGGACGAACTTCAGGGTTGCTCCAGCTTGGTCAACCAACCCATCGTCGCCAAAATGGCTCCGGTTCCAGCATCGGACCGGTGGCTTCCATGGCGGTGCGTGCGCCAAGCAAACGGTCCTCCTGGATCACGCGCAAAGCACTTGAGCGCCCGATCGTTACCGCAGCGCGGGCCCAACGCGGTGCGGTGGCCAACCAGTCCGGCAGGTTCGCCCCAGCTTGTGCCAGACGGATACCATAGTCAAAGCAGGCAACCGTCAGGCGCTCGTCATAAGGCAGGACGCGCCGCTCCGATAAAGTCAGCCGCAAAGTCGCATCGACAAAGTCGTTGTCGTTGCTAGACGTTCTATTGGCCATCTTGGCTGTATGACGCACGTCCTCTGCTACTTTCTGAACGGATGGGCGCTCCGACCACCGGCACAGGAGGGAGCGGGGTACCAGCGCCATCAAGCCGGACGCGGCGGTCCTCGGTTCGGCGAGGGCTTCAGCTGCGTGTGCGCCGCGGGAGCCTTGCCGCCCTCTCTCGCGCCCAGCACCATCTCTGTCGCCCAGGTGACGAGCAGCGACGTATAGGCCTGTTGCCACGGCACTTCGGAGAGACCGTGATCGGCACCCGTGATCACCCGGTAGGTCAAGGAGTGTGCCCGCTCGAATGCCGCCAGGTAGTTGGCGATCACTGGGTGCGGCACCACGTCGTCGTGCTCGGACTCTACCACCAACACATCACCCCGGAATGCTGCGCAGGCGGCCAGCGCCCGGTTCTCCGAAGCGTCAACGGGGCGCCGTCGATAGGCGGCCAGTTCGTCCTTGTCGAGCGCCCGCTTTGGCAATGCCCAGTCCTCGTCTTTGTAAAGCGCGGGTACCCGGAGCGCCAGCCATCGAACAGGCCGCAGTGAACTCAGTACCGCGGCGAGGTAGCCGCCGTAGCTGCTGCCCACGACGCCGATTGCCTTTGTGTCCACTGCAGACTGGCCGGCGAGAAGATCGTAGGCGGCGAGAATGTCTTTTAGGTTCTCCTCGCGCGTCACCGTCTCGTGCTCCGGATCGCCGCGAGCAACCCCACGCGGCTCGAAGGTCAGGCATACGCAGCCGAGAGCCGCGATCTCGCGTGCCCGGGCGAGATACTGCTCCTGGCCGCTGCCCCAACCCTGCACGAACAGCACGCCTGGCATTGCTGTCGCAGGGGCGACAAGCGTTCCGGGGATGCTGCGGCCGTCCTCGACCGGGATCTCGATCGGGCTATCGAGACTAGACATGGTGCGGCTCACACAATGCGTACTTCGTCATCGGTCCATCCCGCTCGTCTGCACCCTGGAAGTACACCGTCGCATGCGGCGGGGGCTCCGCCTCACCGTAGATCTCCACCGTGCTGGCGCGCACCGCGCGCAACCCACGATCGGCGCAAAACGCTTCTAGTGCCGCGACCTCTGCGCCGCTCGCGCCGCCAATGCGCCATGATTGCTCCAGCACGCCGCAGCGCAGCCGCCCCGTCGCGTCGAGCCCTTGGGCGATGTCGTAGTTGCGACGAGAGGCGAACATACCAGCGAAGCAGTCCATGGCGGCTTGGTCGTACACCCGCGCCTGCGCCACCGCGAGCTGCGCATCCGCGGGAGGATTAAGTGCGGCCAAGGCCTCGAAGTCACCCCGCGCGACAACCAGGTCGGACCCCCCGTACACGGCCGTACCGCTGTTGTCCGGCGTGAGGCGTTGGGTGCCGTAATAGGATGCTATCAAGTCGGCAACGCGCACTTGGCCAACGCTAAAAGTCGTCACGTTCGTCAAGTTCTCTTCAAGGACGATCCCGTCCGCAAACAGGGTCGCGGCGTCCACCGTGTCGAGCACTGCTTCCAGCGCGGCCGTGTCCGAGACCACGATCTGTCCCCGCCCTCCGGTCGCCCGAACCGATTTGATGCGCACTGACCCGTGCTCCAGCAGGCGCTCGCCCGCGGAACGGGCGTCGGTGTCGCTGAAAGCGGTGACGCCGGCGAGAACGGCGCCTTGTACCCGAGCCCCGAACTCCGGCGACCAGTGAGCCGGCGCGGTCGCGCCCGGAGCGACAAGGGGGTGGCTGATTGCTTTTGTTGCAACGAAGGGGTGCGGCACGGTGCCGCCGAAGAGGTCGTGCTCGTCGCGGACTCCAAGGGCCGCTGCCGCCGCAAGCCCGACCAGAGTGTCGCTCGGGACGAGGTAAACCGGGCCCGATCGGGACTGTGTCGGGTCGTACTCTCCAATAAAGTCGAAGTTCTTGAGCGCCGCAAGCCTCCTGGCGACACCGTCCCGGGTAACCCGCTCGTGGCTGTGCGCGAAGCCGTGACCGGGGACGGAGTATACGGCTACGGCTCCGCGCGGCATCCGCCAGCCCTCCCCTTCACGCGGTACATCGGTCCCGCGATGCCGGGCGGCGTCAGCCGCCCAAGCCGGAGAAAGCGAACCTCGTTAGATACGTCGCCTCGCCACATGGCCGGCACACTCTCATCGACCCGCCTGACGCGGCCTGTCGGTACGGTCCGTCGTCCATGGTCGTCTGTTTGACGCCAGCCGTGGTCCAAAGTTCGCACCAGCACGAGAGAGTACCTACGGCAAGCTCCTAGTCAGTGATCCGGGCGGCTGAGCGTCTAAAAAATCCAGCACGGCTCTGTTGAATGCCTCCGGGTTGCCGTGGTTCATCGCATGCGAGGTGCCGAGGATGGTCACGCGCTGGGCTTGCCACAATGTCCGCCCCAGCGCGCCGAGGATCCGCGCGTAGGTCGGCGGTGACCGCTCAGCGCCGACCAGCAGCGTTGGCGCCCGGATCGCCTCGGCGTCGCTGCGGCTGAAGGGAGGTCGTTGCTCCCTCACCTGCCCGAGCAGCGTGTAGGCGTTTTCCCGCATCGTCTCCCGCGATCGTTCGGCAAGAGCCTCCCATGCACCGGGGCCGCTCACCGCATCCACGAACAGCGCGACGCCGCCGTCGATATCGCCGCACCGAATGCGCTCGGCTGCTTGGCCAAAGATGTCGATGCCGGCCGGCATGCCGGGGTGCGGTGGTTCGGGCGCCAGTGTGGCGTCAAGTTCGCCCCCGGGTTCGGCCAGGATCAGGGCCCGGACCCGGTCCGGGAAGTGCTGGGCGACGCGGAACGCCACGTGTCCGCCGCGCGAGTGTCCGATTAGGTGCACCGGTCCAGTGCCGAGTGCCGCCGCGAAGGCGGCCACATCCTCCGTGTGCTGCTGGATCGTGAAGTCGTCGCCAATGCCGTCCCATCGCTCGGGCCAGAAGTGCCGGAGGCTGGGCGCGATCGTGCGGTACCGTCGGCCGAATGCCTCCATTTGGGTCGCCCAGTATCGCAGGTCGCACATCGCCCCGTGGAGCAGCACAAGCGGAGCTCCCGACCCCTGCTCGACGTAGGCCATGTCGTAGCCGTTGACGTGGAGGAGCTGCATCGGCTTCTCTCGGCTCTTGGTCAGGTCGCTTGCGTACCGGAAACGCCGTCGGCGCACGAAGGTGCAGCTGCATGGCGTACCCGTCCCGAATTGCTTCGGGTAGACCGGCGTAGGGTGGACCACAAATCAGCGCGGGCACGGCCCAGTTCCGTCTCGCCGGCCCAGCATGTATTCTCGCTCAGCCTTGAATCGATCCGATGCCGCTGCTTGATTGGCCTGGCGTCCGCTGTGCCGTTGCCCGTCCGAGCTTTAATCGCTCTGGAGCTTGGCTGGGCGGCGACGCCGATGAAGAGCGGAGCATGTCAGGGTGCTGCAGACGAGGCTCATTACCAGACGGTCCCTGGTCGCGCTTGGCGCTTACTGCCTCAGTCCTGCCGCTGGTGCGGCGGAGGAGCGGTTCTTCGACTCAGTTGGCGTTCGCATCCGCTACATTGAGGAGGGCTGGGGCGAGCCGGTTGTCCTGGTACATGGCTACACGTCGAACGTCGACGCCCAGTGGGCCCAGACCGGCGTACTCCAGGCGCTCGCCGCGCGGTACCGCGTGATTGCCCTGGATGCGCGTGGCCATGGAAGCAGTGGCAAGCCGCATGACCCCGCCCAGTACGGGCCCGAGATGGGCCTCGACATCCTGCGCCTGCTCAACCACCTCGACATCGCGCGGGCGCATATCGTCGGCTACTCGATGGGCGCGCATATCGTGGCGCAGTTGGTCGCCACCCATCCAGAGCGCTTCCTGACCGCAACGCTCGGTGGTGCCCCCGGCCGGTTCAGCTGGTCGCTGGAAGACCAGCAGCGGGTAGAGCGCGAAGCGGCCGAGATGGAGCAGGGCCTGCTTCGCTCCCAAATTCTCCGGCTTTGGCCGCACGGCGAGCCGCCGCCCACTGAGGAGCGGATCCGTGAGCTCTCTGCCACGCAGCTGGCAGGTCAGGATCCGCGCGCTCTCGCCGCGATACGGCGCTCCAACCCCGCCCAGGTGGTCACCCTGGCGAAGATGGCGACCATTACAGTACCGACGCTTGGTGTGGTAGGCACCGCCGATCCCTACCTGAGCCGGTTCCAGGAGCTGCAGGCAGTGATGCCACAGCTCGACCTGGTCACAATCGAGGCCGCCTCGCATGGCTCAGCACCGGGGAGGCCGGAGTTCATCCAGGCCGTCCTTGCATTCCTGCGCGCGCATTCGGCGACGCCAGACAGGTAGGTGGCTCCGGCATGTTGGCGATTTGCTCTCGCCTTTCGGCGGAATCTGGCCGCCACGCGGGTCCTTGGTACCCGGGGCAGCAGGTAGCGAGTAAGCGCTTGGTCTCCAACATGGTCAGCGCTGCTATAGTGTTCGGCCAAATCCTATTCCAACCGCAGGATGCGCCCCTCTGTCTCATCGGTCAGGATGTAGAGCCGTCCGTCCAAGCCTTGGACGACATGACGCATGCGCACTTCGTTCGTAAGCAGCCGCTCCTCGTCTGTCACCTGGTCGCCGTCGATGGAGAGCCGAACCAGGCCCGGCATGGTCAGCGCCGCTAGAAACAAGCTGCCGCGCCAGCCTGGAAAGGCATCACCGTCGTAGAAGGCAGTGCCAGATGGGCTGATGACAGGCGTCCAGACCTTGAGTGGATCCTCCATGCCCGGCGCCGAGCGCAGGTCGGAGATGACTGAGCCGTCGAGATCCAGGCCGTGTGTCACCAGCGGCCAGCCGTAGTTGCCGCCGGCGCGGATGACATTGACCTCGTCGCCGCCACGAGGCCCCAACTCCGCCTCCCACAGGCTACCGGTCCAGGGATGGAAGGCGAGGCCCTGCGGGTTGCGATGGCCGTAGGACCAGATCTCGGGCCGGGCGCCTGGCTGGTTGAGAAAAGGGTTGTCTGCAGCCGGGCTTCCGTCCCGCTCCAGCCGCAGTACCTTGCCCGCGAGATCATCGAGCCGCTGTGCGCGTCGCGGGTCGGTCAGGCCGTCGCCGGTCGAGAAGTAGACCTTGCCATCTCGCGCGCCGAAGGCGATGCGGCAGCCGAAATGGCTGCGATGCTCCTCTTGCGCAGGCGCTACATCCAGGATCGGCGTCGCGCCCTCCAAGGCCTTCGCGTCAGGCGAAAGGCGAGCTCGGGCCAGTCGGGTGAGTGCGCCGGTTTGCACGCGCGCGGTGTGGCAGAAATAGACCTCGCGCGTGGTCGCAAAGTCGGGCGCCACCGTAACATCGAGCAGGCCGCCTTCCCAGCCGCCCCTCTCCGCCCGCGGCACGCCGTCGAGCGGGGCGGAGACGCGCCCGTCCTGGTCCACGACGCGCATGCGTCCGGGCCGCTCGGTGACGAGCAGGCGACCATCTGGCAGGAAGGCCGCCCCCCAGGGATGTTCGAGGCCGGTTGTGAAGGTAGTGATGTGGAAAACCGCCCGGTCGGACCGAACCGGGGAGCCGTCGACGCTCCACGCCCCGAGTGGCGAGACAAGGAGAGCGGTGCCGACCATCGCCAAGACGAGCCGCTTAAGCATGCGCCACCACGCTGACCGTCAAGTCACTGTCACAACCTGAACCGCCTCTGGTGCGGCGAGATGCACCTCGCCGCATGAAGGCAAGCGGAAGTGCTTAGGCATTTCCTGCTGCTTCCTGCCCCAAATGATCGGGAGAGGGTGCCGGCGAACGGCAACGCCCGCGAACGGCATCGCTGGCTTCCCGCCAAAGCCTGCATGCGCCGGACCTGTAAGTCTTGAGGACGGTCGAGCGCTGGCGATAACAAGGCGAAGATCCGCCTGCCTCTACACGGCGGTATCCCGTCGCCATATCGTATTCTTCCTCTCCGCATAGGTGCGTCGTGCCCGTGCCCTGCCGCCCCTGGCCAACTTCCGCGAAGGCGGCGCCAGCATTGCTGCTGTCATTGACGTTGGCGCTCGCCCTCGCGGGCTGCGCCGGACGTCCCGAGAGCGGCGCGCGGCAGCCACCGCCCGGCTTCTCTGCCGATACCTTTACCCGCGAGGGACTGATCAGCGGCGCCACCGCGACCGAAGCCGGATGCCGCGCCTTGCCGGACGGGCTCTGGGTCACTATTGGCAGCCGCCACGAGTGCCTGCGCTACGCCGCGGGCGAGACCGAGCGGCGGCAGGCGCGCACCGCGCTCGTGCACTTCCCAGGTGACCCACCCGGCGTGAGCTACCGCTTCGCGGGCGGCCGGGCCCATGTTGACCAGGTCAGCGATTTCTACGAGCACACCCCCGGGTCGCGCCGCATCGCGGCGGAGGCGCTGGCTGGGGCCATGCATGATTTGCCTGTTTTCCTGATGGGCCGCATCGGCATGCACGGTTCCTCCGGCAACCACGCCAAGGACCGGCACACGCAGGATGCAGTTCTGCTGGTCGATGCAGCGCTGGACGAGCTGAAGCGGCGTCACGGCTTCCGGGACTTCGCACTGTCCGGCTTCTCGTCGGGCGGGCAACTCGTGGCCAACCTATTGGCGCGACGGAACGACATCCGCTGCGCGGTGATCGCCTCGGCGCCGCTCGACCTGGCCCTGTACTACCAGCGGCAGGATGGGATCACGTCGGACTATTTCGCCATGCACCGCAGCGAGCTCGCCGACCCGATGCGCACCGTCCAGAGCATCAGGTCGGACGCCACGGTGTTCGTCATCGGCGATGATCGCGACCGGAGCGTACCGCATGCCGCCTGGGACGCCTGGGAGGCGGCCGCCCGGCTCAGAGGCTTGCGCGTATTCGACGCCGAGGTGGCGGGCTCCGACCGCCCGGAGTTCGGGGGCGGGGCGACCCACCACATCACCGGGGTGCGCAGCCTTGAGGCGGCGTACGCTTGCGGCGTGGGCACGCCGGGCGAGGAGGTACGGCGGGCGCTGGTGGCCAGCGAGCCGGTCCTCAAGCCAAGAGGACGGCGGCTTGAGGGCGAGGAGATCAAGGCCGCTTTCGCCGGACGCCGGCTGGCTGGCGTCGTTTGGCCGCATTGGGGCACCAGGGTCACTTCGCTCATCCTCTGGGGTGCGGACGGTAAGCGGAGCGAGTTCCATCCGGCGCATCCGGAGCGGCCCGTCGGGGTGGTGCAGCGCTGGTGGGTGGAGGGCAACCGGCTCTGCACGACCGAGGACGGCTGCAACGCGGTGCTGGTGGACGGGCGCTTCCTGCACGTCGTCAAGGGCGAGCCACCGCGCCTACTGATGACCTTTGCCGCAGCTCCGCCCGGCGGATAGCGGCGTCGAGGTCGGCCCAGTCGGCGGCGGTGGGCGCGAGGGTTGCCGGTTAAGGCCTGGCGGGCGTCGCTGGCGGCGCGGGTCCAAGCAGCAGAACGCGGTTGGACATGCCTGGACTCCTGCAGCTTGCGCCGAATGGGGCACCCCCTCTCCTCACTTGATGGGGTGGATGCCCCCTGCTCCGCGGCATCGGAGTGCCACAGCGTGATTGGTGCTGAACCTGACCACGAGGGAGAGGAGGCATCCATGGAGAGGGCTACCACGATCGGCCTCGACCTGGCGAAGAGCGTCTTCCAGGTGCATGGCATCGATGCGGCGGGTGGGATCGTGCTGCGGCGCAAGCTGCGCCGGCCGGAGCTGCTGGAGTTTTTTGCGGCATTGCCGCCCGCGCTGGTCGGCATAGAGGCTTGCGGCGGTGCCTATTACTGGGCCCGCGAGCTCACCCGCCTTGGCCATACGGTGCGGCTCATGCCGCCCGCTTACGTGAAGCCCTACGTCAAGCGCGGCAAGACCGACGCGGCGGACGCTGAGGCGATCTGTGAGGCGGTGACGCGCCCGACCATGCGCTTTGTGCCGGCCAAGACTGAGGCACAGCAGGCGAGCCTGGTGGAGCTCAAGGTCCGCGACATGCTGGTGCGCCAGCGCACCCAGACCATCAATGCATTGCGCTCCCATCTCGCCGAATACGGCATCGTTGCGGCGCAGGGACGCAAGCTCTCCGAGCTGATCGCGGTGGTGCGCGACGACGATGATACCCGGCTGCCTGTCCTTGCGCGCGAGGCGCTGGACGAGTTGGTGGGACAGCTGGAAGCCCTGGAGCAGCGCATCGCGCGGCTCGACGGCCGCATGGTCCGTCACGCGCGGGAGGATGAAACGGCCCGGCGGCTGACGAGCATTCCCGGCATCGGGGCGATTGGCGCGACCGCCCTGGCCGCGCTGGTATGTCATCCGCACGGCTTCGCCTCGGCGCGGCACTTCGCGGCCTCGCTTGGCCTGACGCCGAAGCCGCACTCGAGCGGCGACAAGGAGCGGCTGGGCCGGATCTCCAAGCAGGGCAACCCCATGATGCGCCGGCTGCTGGTGCGGGCTCAAGGTTCCGCGGTGAGGCGCTCCTTCTGTAGCTCAAGCGCAGGATACCGCGGGGTTAAGAGGCAGGCGTCGGGTCGGCCGCTGGCCAACTTCTCGCCTATGGGACAGGTAGCTCTCAGCGAATACGTGAGTGGGTGGTGTCCCTACCCTTAGACCTATTCCTTTGAGGCGCCTGCGGTACAGGCTGCGGCGATGCTGGCGAGACAGACGGTCGTCCCTACCCCAACTCGGCCAGGGCAGGTCCGGTCTGTCCGCCCAGCAGCAGCCGGAATAGCCCGGCATCATGCCACCGGTTCACCAGTTGTCGTAACCTGCCGCTCAGATGCCGCCACCGTAGGGCATGCCGTAATGCGAGTAGACGTCCCGGCCGTAATCCGGCCTGCTCCAGGGAGTTTCGTCCCGCGTGTAACTTGGCGCGCCTTCTATAGAGCCGGCTTGGGCCATCTTGAGGCCGGCGCCGGGTCGCACGGGGATAATACCTGTAAAACCGGCAAACTCATCCAAGTGCACCCAAGCCGGCTCTATAACTTCTCTCGGCTTACGTCTACCACATAGCCGCCCAGGCCTGTGTCATAGGTGAGCATCCGCCAGGGCAGCGGGTGATAGCGTTCACCAATGCCAAGGAAGCCACCAAAGCTCATCGCTGCATACGCAACCTGCCCGGAGTACTTGTCGATCATCACGTTGTAGACCGACCCGAGGCGACTGCCATTCCGGTCATAAACCGCGGTGCCTTCGACCTTGTCGGAAGCGATCAGCCGGTCCGTCTCGTTGACCGCGACGCCGCCATTGCCGCCGCCCGTGCTGGGCGTTTGTCAACGGCGGAGGAATATTGGAGCGCCCGGCGGAGTAAAATTGGGGCAGCCGGTAGCCACCGCTTGAGCTTGGTGACCGCTACTGGGTTGCGGTTGGTTTCGGATGGGG
>NZ_SMSJ01000060.1 GCF_004355005.1 Dankookia rubra | reverse complement strand
GCCGCCGCGCGGCGGGCGGCGGCCTCCGCCTCGGCCCGGAGCCGGGCGATTTCGGCCCAGGGGTCGGCCGATGCCGGCGCGGCCTCGGCCCAGCGCCGCCGCCGCTCGCCCAGCACCGGATGCGTGCCGTCCGGCCCGGCCGGGCCGACCACGCCCTCCGCCTCCAGCCGCCGCAGGAAGCTGGCTGCCGCGGCCGGCGTCGCGTCCAGCCCGCGCGCCATGCCCTCCGCGGTTAGCCTCGCCTGGCCGCGCACCCAGGGCAGCGCATCCTCGTAGCGCAGGAAACGGGGCATCGGCGGGCCGGCCTTTCATTGGCAGTCTGGTCAGTCCCATGCCCTATAGCGGTCCGATGATGACCCGGACGCGAATCTGGCCGCTTGTTGTTCTGCTGGTGCTCACGCCGCCCGCCGCCGCGCAGGATTGGGGCGCCTGCCGGGAGGCGGTGGAGGCCGCGGAGCGCGCGGCCGCTCTGCCCCCCGGCCTGCTGCACGCCATCGCCCGCACCGAGAGCGGCCGGCGCGACCCCGCCACCGGCCGCATCGAGCCCTGGCCCTGGGCGCTGAACGCCGCCGGCATGGGCATGCATGCGCCGAGCCGCGCCGAGGCCGTCGCCACCGTCGCCGCGCTGCAGGCCCGCGGCATCCGCTCGGTCGATGTCGGCTGCCTGCAGGTGAACCTGCTGCACCACCCCGGCGCCTTCGCCTCGCTGGAGGAGGCCTTCGAGCCCATGGCCAATGCGCGCTATGCCGCGCGCTTCCTGCGCGAATTGCAGGGCCGGGCCGGCGGGGAATGGAGCCAGGCGGTGGCCTGGTACCATTCGGCGACGCCCGATCGGGGCGAGGCCTACCGGCTGCGGGTCATGGCCAATCTCGGCGGTGGCCTGGCCGGGCTGCCGGCCGCCGCGCCGCGGCTGCCGGCCGTGCTGCGGCCCGCCCCGGTGGCGCCGCTGCTCGCCCCGGTCGCACTGCGCATCCCGGTCTTCGTGCCGCAGGCCCTGGCGCGCCCGGTCGCCCCCGCGGGCCCGTCGGCGGCGAAGCCGGTGCCGCTGCTCGGCACCGGGCCCCGCGTCATCACCCTGCGGGGCGGCTGAACCGCGAATGATCAACGCTCGTCATGGTTGAGAAAGATATCTCGTCGCAAGGTGTAAATAGTTAATCACAGTCTCAATTGCATATACCAGGTAGAAAAAAGTACGACCTTACCGGCTCCTGGTTGATCACGCCGGGGCCGGTTGGCCTGGGCATCCGCCGGGCCGCCACCCAGCCGAAGGAAGGTCCCATGTCCCTGACGTACCTCTATCTCTCCGCCCGCGCCCTGGTCACCGACCGCAAGGGCGTCACCGCGCTGGAGTACGGCCTGATCGCCGCGCTCATCGCCACCGTGATCATCGGCGCCGTCACCACGCTCGGCACGAACCTCAGCGGCGTGTTCACCAACATCGCCGGCAACATCGCCGGCAAGGGCGCTGCGACCGCACCGTAACCCATGGACGTGCCGGCAGGGTCTTCTCCTGCCGGCCCGCCGATCCCTCGTGCCATGACCCTGATCACCCTCATCCCGCTTGGCGCTGGCATGGCTCTGCTGGCGGCGGCGCTGCACGACATCGCCGCGCGCACCATCCCGAACGGCCTCAACCTCGCCATCGCCTGCGCCGGCCTCGCCGCGCGCGCCCTGGCCGGCGACCTGCTGCCGGGCCTGGTCGCGGCCGGCCTGGTCTTCCTGCTGGCCCTGGCCGCCTGGCGTTGCCGGGTCATGGGCGGCGGCGACGTGAAGCTGCTGGCGGCCTGCGCCCTGCTGGCATCGCCCGCCGCGGTGCCCGGGATGGTGCTGGCGGTGGCGCTGGCCGGGGGCGTGCTGGCGCTCGCCTATCTCGGGCTGCGGCCATTGGTGCCGGCGCCCGCCCCGGCGCGGCCCGCCCCCCTGCTCGCTCGCGCCCGCCGGGCCGAGGCCTGGCGCATCCGCCGCCGCGGCCCGCTGCCCTACGGCGTCGCCATCGCCCTTGGGACTTTCTTCACGCTCCTCGGCTGAAGGTGCCGCCCATGCTTCTCCGCGTCCTCCTCTTCGGCCTTCTCCTGCTCGGCCTCGCCGGCTTCGGCGGCGTCGCCTGGTACAGCCTGCGGCCCGCCGAGGCCCCGCAGGCGGAGGCGCCGCCGCCGCCCGCCAAGGCCAGCTTCCTGGTCGCCGCCCGGCTGCTGCGCGCCGGCAGCCTGATCAAGCCGGAGGATTTCGCCGGCCAGGAGCTGGAGATCGGGGCCGCCCCCGCCGGCGCCCGCCGCGACAGCCGGGAAGCGCGGGCCGAGCTCTTCGGCGCCATGGTCCGCCGCAGCCTGCCGCCCGGCGACCCGATGCTGGCCGAGGACGTGCTGCGTCCGGGCGACCGCGGCTTCCTCGCCGCCGTGCTCGGGCCCGACATGCGCGCGGTCTCGGTCGGGGCCGATGCCGTCTCCGGCACCGCCGGGCTGATCTGGCCGGGCGACCGCGTCGATGTCGTGCTCACCCAGCAGCTCAGCGACGACACCCTGCCCGCCCATCGCCGCGTGGCGGGGGAGACGGTGCTGCCCGACATCCGCGTCATCGCCATCGACCAGGCCCTGGTCCAGGGCGCCATGGGCGAGGGACCGGAAGGCAACCGCCAGGTCCGCACCGTGACGCTCGAGGTCACGCCGAAGCAGGCGGAGCGCGTCGCGGTGGCGACCCGGCTCGGCCGGCTGGCGCTGGTCGTCCGCTCCGCCAGCGGGGCGGAAGCGCCGGCCGACACCACCGCCACCATCACCTGGGGCGGCGACGTCTCGCCGGCGCTGCGCGCCGGGCGCGGCGCCGCCGAGGCCCCGCCCCAGACCCTGCAGATCTTCCAGGGCGCCGCAAAACGCGAGGAGTTCCGCTTCTGATGCGCATCGCCGGACTTCTGGCGCTACTCCTGCCCGCGCTCGCCGCGGCGCAGGACGCGCCGCCGCCCCGCCCCGCCGCGCCGCCCATGCGGCAGCTGACGCAGGACAACAGCGCTGCGCTGCGCGCCGGCCTGCCGCTGGCGATCGAGGCCGGGGCCGGGCGCATCCTGCAGCTCAACCGCGCCGCCGGCTCGGTCTTTGCCGCCGATCCGCGGGTGGTGGAGGTGCGGCCGGCCAGCCCGACCAGCCTTTTCCTCTTCGGCGTCGCGCCGGGCCGCACCACGATCGCCGCGATCGACGGCCAGGGCGCCGCGGTCGCGCAGTACGAGGTGACGGTGCGCCCCTCCGGCTTCGGCGCGGGGGAAGCGCAGTCGACCCTGTCCCGCCTGCTGCCGGGCAACCGCATCCGCGCCGAGCAGCGCGGCAACGGCATCGCCCTGCTCGGGGAGGTGGCGACGGCCGCCGAGGCCGAGCAGGCCGCGAACATCGCCCGCGGCTACCTGGCCGATGGGCAGAAGCTCGACAACCGGCTCTCGGTGCTGGGCCAGGTGCAGGTGAACCTCAGGGTCCGCATCGCCGAGGTCTCGCGCGAGGTGACCCGGCAGCTCGGCGTCGACTGGCAGGCGATCGGCCGTTCCGGCAACTTCGCGCTCAGCCTGCTGACGCGGAACGCGCTGTTCGACGCGATCAACCCGTCCAGCACGATCGCCGCCGGCTGGACCGACGGCAAGTCCGACATCAACGGCATCATCGATGCGCTGGCGCAGGACCGGCTGATCACCGTGCTCGCCGAGCCGAACCTGACGGCAATGAGCGGCGAGACCGCGAGCTTCCTGGTCGGCGGCGAATTCCCCATTCCCGTGGCGCTGCGCGACAACGTCGTCAGCGTGCAGTTCAAGCAGTACGGCGTCAGCCTGGCCTTCGTGCCGACGGTGATATCGCAGGGCCGCATCAGCCTGAAGGTGCGGCCCGAGGTCAGCGACCTGACCGAGCAGGGCGCGGTCCGGCTCAGCTCCGGCAATTCCTCCATCCAGATCCCGGCCCTGACGGTGCGGCGGGCGGAAACGGTGGTCGAGCTCGGCAGCGGCCAGAGCTTCGCCATCGCCGGGCTGCTGCAGGACAATGCCCGCACCCTCGGCCGCGCCCTGCCGGGGATCGGCGAGGTGCCGGTGCTCGGCGCGCTGTTCCGCTCCGACCGCTTCCAGCGGAACGAGACCGAGCTGGTGATCATCATCACCCCCTATGTCGTCCGTCCGGCGAGCGAGGCCGTGGCGCTGCGCGCGCCGACCGACGGCTACGCCCCGCCCGACGATGCGGACCGCATCCTGATGTTCCGCCAGCTCGCCCGCCAGCGCGGCCTGCCGCCCCGCCTGCCCGGCGAGGCCGGCTTCGGCCTGAACTGAGGAGGCCGCCATGCATATCCGCCTTCTGCTGGCCCTGCCGCTGCTGGCGGCGACCGGCTGCGCGCAATTCGATCCCTACCGGCGGGAAGGCACCTGGCGCCCCTCCGCCGCCAACGAGCAGAACCTGGCGACCATGGCCGTGGCCCCGGCCGAGCGGGTGCGCGGCACCGGCGCCGCGGGCGCCATGGGCTTCACCGCCGCCGGCGCCATCGAACGGCTGCAGGCCGACCGGGTGAAGCCGCTGCCGGATACCGGCGTGGCGCGGATCATCACCGTCCCCGGCGGGGGCAGCAACTGATGCCCGACCATGCCTTCCCCGACCAGCCAGAGGACCAGCAGCACCGGCCGGAGCGCAAGGCGCTGGTCTGCTTCGCCGCCGATGCGGAGACCGAGGAGGCACTCCGCGCCGGCCTGTCGGAAGCCCTGCGGCAGGACGCCGAATTCCGCCGCGCCGACATCACCCGCGCCATCGCCGCATTGCGCGAGATGCCGACGCCCTGGACGCTGGTGGTCGATGTCGCCGGCCACCCGCAGCCGCTCGCGGCGCTCGAGGACCTGTCGCAGGTGGTCGAGCCCGACGTGCGGGTGCTGGTGGTGGGCGACCGGGAGGATGTCGGCTTCTACCGGCAGCTGACCCGCGGCCTTGGCGTCGCCGACTACCTCTACAAGCCGTTGACGACGGCCATGGTGGCGGAGAATTTCGGCCCCGTGGTCACCCGCCGCCGCTTCACCGCGGCCCCGGTGCGCGGCGGCCGGCTGCTGAGCGTGACGGGAGTGCGCGGCGGCGTCGGCGCCTCGACCATCGCCGCCAACCTCGCCTGGTACCTGGCCAATATCGCGCACCGGCACAGCGTGGTGCTGGACGCCGACCTGCATCGCGGCACCCAGGCGCTGCTGCTCTCGGCCCCGGCCGGGCCCGGGCTGCGCAACGCGATCGAGCATCCGGACCGGGTCGACGAGCTCTTCGTCGAGCGCGCCGCGATCGCCGCCGGCGACCGGCTGCACCTGCTGGCGGCCGAGGAAGCCCTGGCCTCGCCGCTGGCCTATGCGCCTGGCGCCGCAGAGCGGCTGGTCGCCATGCTGCGCCGCCGCTACAATTTCATCCTGGCCGACGCGCCCTTCGCGGCCGACGGCATGGGCCGCGAATTGCTCGACCTGGCGCAGCACCGCATCCTGGTGCTGGAGCCGACGCTCGCCTGCATCCGCGACACGCTGCGCCTGCTGCAGCTGGAACCCGGGCCGGGCCAGGCCAACCGCCCGCTGCTCGTGCTGAACCGCGCGGGACGCAAGGGTGGCCTCTCCGCCGGCCAGGTGACGGAGGCGCTGAAAATAGACCCCGACATCGTCCTGCCCGACCTGCCGAAGCGGCTGGAGGAGGCGGCAACGCTCGGCCAGCCCGCGGCGGCGGCAGGTGGCCCCTTCCGCGAGGCGATCGCCCGGCTGGCCCGTGCCGCCGGCGGCGTGGGCGAGGACGCGCCGGCCCGCAAGGGCATCCTGGCGCGGTTCCGCCGATGAGCAACGCCCTCGTCCCGAGCTTCGGCCGCAGGCGGCCGGAGCCGGCGCCGAGCCCTGCCGGGCCGGTCATGCGCCAGGCGGCGGAGGCGGCCGCACCGGCCGCACCCGCGGCCAGGCCCGGCCCGGGTGCCGGCGCGCCGCTGGCCGAGTTGCGCGCGCTCTGCCTCGCGCGGATCGACCCCGCCACCGTCGCCACCATGGCGCCCGACCGGCTGGCGGCCGAGGTCGAGCGGCTGCTGGCCGAGGTGGCGACCGAGCAGCGCATGCAGCTGAACGCGCGGGAACAACGGCAGCTCGCGCTCGACCTGGTCGACGACATGCTCGGCCTCGGCCCGCTCGAGCCCTTGCTGGAGGACGAGGCGATCACCGACATCATGGTCAACGGCCATGACAAGGTCTTCGTCGAGCAGCGCGGCAAGGTGGTGCTCTCCGGCATCCGCTTCCGCGACAACCAGCACCTGGCGAACATCGCCCAGCGCATCGCCGCCGCGGTCGGCCGCCGGATCGACGAGAGCAGCCCGATGGTGGATGCCCGGCTGGCCGATGGCAGCCGCGTCAACATCGTCTTCCCGCCGCTCGCGATCGACGGGCCGGCCGTCTCGATCCGCAAATTCGCGCGCCGCGTCATCGACTTCGACAAGCTGGTCGAGTACGGCGCGCTGACCCGCCCGATGGCGAGGGCGCTGCAGGTCGCCGCCCGCTGCCGGCTGAACGTCGTCATCTCCGGCGGCACCGGCTCCGGCAAGACCACCATGCTGAATGCGCTCAGCCGCATGATCGACCCGGGCGAGCGGGTCGTGACGGTCGAGGACGCGGCCGAGCTGCAGCTGCAGCAGCCGCATGTGGTGCGCCTCGAGACGCGGCCGCCGAGCCTCGAGGGCCGCGGCGAGGTGACGCAGCGCGACCTGGTGCGCAACGCGCTGCGCATGCGGCCGGACCGGATCATCCTCGGCGAGTGCCGCGGGCCGGAGGCCTTCGACATGCTGCAGGCCATGAACACCGGCCATGACGGCAGCATGAGCACGGTGCACGCGAACACCTCGCGCGATGCGCTCATCCGCATCGAGAACATGGTGATGATGGGCAGCTTCGGCCTGCCGACCAAGGCGATCCGCACGCAGATCGCCGGCGCCGTGGACCTGATCCTGCAGGTCGAGCGCCAGCGCGACGGCTCCCGCCGCCTGGTGCAGGTGACCGAGCTCGTCGGACTGGAGGGCGACGTCTTCACCCTGAACGACATCTTCCAGCTGGAGCATGAGGGCGAGGACCAGGACGGGCGTCTCCGCGTGCGCTGGAAGGTCAGCCGCGCCCGGCCGGCCTTCATGCCGCGCCTTGCCTATTTCGGCCAGGAACGCGCCTGGGCCGCGGCGCTGGAGGAGGCGGAGCGGTGAAGGGGCTGCTCTTCGCCGGCGCCGGGGCGCTCGGGCTCGGCCTGCTGGTCGTGCTCGGCCTCGGTGCCCTGCAACGGCAGGACCGGCACCGGGCACGCGTCGCCGCCGTGGTCGGGCCGCACTGGCCGGCGGGCCTGGCCGCCCCGCCGCGGCGGGGCTGGCTGCAGGGCATGGCGGAAGCGCCCTGGCTCGCCAGCCTCACCGGGATCTTCGGGCTGCAGCTCGACCGCGCGGCGGAATACCCGGTGCGCTGGTGGATCATCCCGCTGGTCGCCTTGCCGGCGGCGCGTGCCGCGGCGGGCCTGGCGGCGCTGCTCGGCGGCGACCTGCTGCTGCTGGCGGCACCGGTCTTCTGGTTCTGCAGCTGCCGCTGGGCCTTCGCCTGGCTGGACACGCGGCGGGTCGAGACGCTGTTCCGCCAATTTCCCGACGCGCTCGGCATGGTCACCCGCGCCGTCCGCGTCGGCATCCCGGTCAGCGAAGCGATCCGAAGCGTCGCCCGTGAAGCGCCGAAGGAGACGGCGGCAGAGTTCCGGCGCATCGCCGACCGGCTCTCGATCGGCCTGCCGATCGACCAGGCCCTGGCCGAGACCGCGCATCGCAACGGCGTGCCGGAATACCGCTTCTTCGCCACCGCCCTTGCCCTGCAGAACCAGACCGGCGGCGGACTGGGCGAAACGCTGGAGAACCTGGCCGAGGTCATCCGCAAGCGGGTTGCGCTGAAGGAGCGCGGCCATGCCCTGGCGGCGGAGGCGCGGACCTCGGCCGGCATCCTGGCCATCCTGCCCTTCTTCACCTGCGGCGTCCTGGCGGTGCTGAGCCCGGGCTACATCGCCATGCTGTTCAACGACCCGGGCGGGCAGCGCGTGCTATCCGCCGCCATCGGCCTGCTGCTGATCGGCATCCTGATGATGCGCAGCATGATCAAGCGGTCGCTGTCATGACCCCCGCCCTGCTCGGCGCCGGCGCCGCGGCGCTGCTCGGCTTCGGCCTGGCCACCGCCTGGCTGCTGCGCGCCATAGGCCGCGAACAGCGGGTCAGCGAGCGCCTGCTGGCGGTGCAGCGCAGCGCCGGGATCGACCAGGTGGCGCTGCCCTGGTCGGCGCAGCGGGCGGCACTGCGCGGCCTGGCCGGGATCGGCCGCCTGCTGACCGGGGGCGGCATCCTGTCCAGCCGGACGGTGGCGGAGCTGGAGCAGACCCTGATGGCCGCGGGCTTCCGCGGCGACCGGGCGCTGGCCATCTTCGTCGGCGCCAAGGTGCTGCTCTTCCTCGGCCTGCCGCTGGCTGCCGCGGCGATGCTGCGATTCCTCGGCGCCGGGCAGCAGGCCTGGGCCCTCGGTCTGCTGGGCGCGGCGATCGGCGGGCTGCTGGCGCCGGACATGATCGCCAGGCGGCTGCGGAAGCGCTACCTGCGGGAGCTGGAGCGCGGCCTGCCCGACGCGCTCGACCTCATGGTCATCTGCTCGGAGGCCGGGCTGGCGCTGGAAGCCGCGGTGGAACGGGTGGCGGCGGAGATCGGCCCGGCCAACCGCGCCGTCGCCGCCGAATTCTCCGTCTGCAGCAGCGAGCTGCGGATCCTGTCGGACCGCCGCGCGGCGCTGATGAACATGGCCGAGCGCACCGGCCTGGAGCTGCTGCGCCGGCTCGGCACCACCCTGGCGCAGACCCTGCAATACGGCACGCCGCTGACCCAGGCGCTGCGCACCCTCTCGGCCGAGATGCGGCAGGACCAGCTGGTGCGGTTCGAGGCCCGCGCGGCGAAGCTGCCGGTGCTGCTGACCGTGCCGATGATCCTCTGCATCCTGCCGACCCTGTTCCTGGTGGTCGCCGGGCCGGCCATGCTGCAGGCCATGCGGCTATGGTGAGGCGCCTGCGGCGGGATGCGCGCGGCGCCACGGCGGTGGAATTCGCGCTCGTCGGCTCGGCCTTCTTCGCCGTGCTGCTGCTGCTGATGGAGGCCTGCTGGCAGGTCGCCGCCGGCGCCGCGCTCGACATGGGGGGCCGGGAGGCCGCGCGCTGGGCCGCAACCGGCCAGGCGCCGCCGGCCGGCTTCAGCGCCACCGGCTATGTCGCCGACACCATCCTGAAGACCTCCGGCCTGCCGCTCACCTCGGCCGGGCTGAGCGTGACGGCGGAAAGCTTCCCGGGCTTCGGCGCGCTGGCCACGCCCGCCGCCGCCAAGCCCGGGCTCGGCGGGCCGAGCGACGTGGTGCGCTACACCGTCGTCTATCGCAGCCGCGGCCTGACGCCGATCGGCCGCGCGCTGCTGCCGCTCGGCCTGCTGCAGATCCAATTCGTGATCCTGGCGAAGAATGAGCCTTATCCGGCGGGCTGACCCGCGACGCGGCGCGGCGGCGGTGGAATTCGCCCTGCTCGTCCCGCTGCTCATGCTGCTGTTCGGCGCGACGGCGGAGATCGTCATCCATATCCGCACCTGGTTCCGCCTGGAACGCACGGCGGCGGAGGTGGCGAACGTCGCCAGCCAGTTCGACGCGCTGGGCACGGCCGATCTCGCCGGCCTGTTCGACGCGGCCAGGGCGATCGCGGCGCCGGTGACCGCCTGGTCCGGCGGTAGCGGCACCGGCCGCGCCCGGACCATGATCGGCGTGGTCAGCGGCACGGCCTCCGGCAACAGCCTGGCCTGGTCCTGCTCGCGCGGCGATGCCGGCCTCACCAACCTCGTCGCGGGCAAGGCAGCCCTGCCGAACGGCTTCGTGGTGCCGAGCGGGCAGAGCGTGCTGGTGGTCGAGGTGATCAATGCCGCGACGCCCTGGTCCATCATGGCGGCGCCGATCTTCTTCGGCACCGTCGGGCCTGGCCCGGTGCGGACCTATGCCATCGTCCGGCCGCGCACCGCGGCGCTCACCTCCATCAACGGGGCCTGCCCGTGAGGCGCCTCGGCCGCCGCGGCACCATCGCGGTCATGGTGGCGCTGCTGGCGGTGCCGCTGATCGGCATGGTCGGCATCGCCACGGACGGCGCCCGGGCCTGGCTGCTGCGGTCGCGGATGCACACCGCGCTCGACGCCGCGGCGCTGGCCGGCGCGCGCAACATCAGCCTGACGCCGGCGGAGCGGGATGCCGAGGTCGCGGCGATGTTCTGGACCAATTTCGGCATGGGCAGCACCGGCTACACGCCGGCCAAGGCGACCGGCCAGGCCTGGCGCGGCTTCCTCGACGCCTCGACCACGCTCGACCCGCCGCTGGTGGCCGACAGCAGCACCATGCGCGTCAGCGCCCGCGCGGTGCTGGACACGACCTTCGCCCGGGTGCTCGGGGTCAGGACGCTGACGGTCGCCGCCTCGGCCGAGGCGCGGCGGGCCGATATGGGGATGGAACTCGCGCTGGTGCTCGACGTCACGGGGTCCATGGGCTCGAACCTCACGCCGAGCCCGATCGGCAGCGCGACGACCAACGGCACCAACATCGACGCGCTGCGCCTCGCCGCCTCGGATCTCGTCAACATCCTCTATGGGACGCGGACGACGGTGCCGAACCTCTGGGTCTCGGTGGTGCCCTATACCACCACGGTGAACATCGCGCCGCAGCGCACCGGCTGGCTCGATCCCGGCAGCCGCGACCTCACGCGCTATGCGCCGCGCGGCTGGACCGGCTGCATCGAGGCCCGCGCCGCGACCGGCAACGACCAGACCGACGCGCCGCCGGGCACCGAGCCGTTCAAGCCCTTCTTCTGGACCTCCACCCTCGGCAAGTACACGGTGAAGAACGGCGCGGTGCCGGGCGACAACGACTGGGCGGCCTCGCTCACCGGCACTAACGGCATCTCCGAGATGTACCAGGACATCAGGGAGAACAACAACACGGGCCCGAACAGCGGCTGCCCGCAGGTGCCGATCCTGCCGCTGACGGCTTCAAAGGCCAGCGTGCTGAACCGCATCATGGCGCTGCGCTCCACCTTCCGCGGCGGCACCATGCACAATGTCGGGCTGCAGGCGGGCTGGTTCACCCTCAGCCCGCGCTGGCGCGGGCTGTGGACCACCGGCACGCTCGATGCCGGGGCGGATACCAGCCCCGCCACGCTGCCGCTGAACTACAAGACGCAGTACATGCAGAAGGTCGTCGTGCTGATGACCGACGGCCAGGCGAATTGGAACGACTGGGGCGGCGGCGCCCCGGGCGATTGCAGCGACACCAGCACGAACAATGCGGCGACGCCGGCCGGCGCCCCGCCGCTCCGCCCGCTTGGCTGCCCGAAATCCGGCTACCCCGGGAACGTCACCGTCGCCGTCGGCGCGCCGCCGATCCAGGACGCCGCGGGCAACAACAACAGCGACTACTCTGGCTATGGCCGGCGGCTGGAGAACCGCCTCGGCATCGCCCAGCCGCTGACCGCGGCGCGGATGACGGCCGAGCTGAACGGCCGGATGTCCAACCTCTGCACCGCGATGAAGCAGCAGGGGATCATCGTCTACACCGTCACCTTCAACCTGACCGACACGGCGACGCAGGGCCTGTTCCGCGGCTGCGCCAGCCAGCCGGACTACTGGTTCAACAGCCCGACCCAGGCCGACCTCCGCAACGCCTTCCGGCAGATCGGCTCGCAGCTCGCCAACCTGCGGCTGCTGCGATGAGCGTTCTTCACCGCGCGGCAAGACCTGCCGGGGTAATCGAGAGGGGAAAAGGACCCGTGCCGAAAATGGTACCCACCGCCCTGCCGCATCGCCTCACCGCGCTCCTCCTGCTCCTGCCGCTGCTGGCCGCCTGCCAGCCGGCGCGGAAGCCGGATGCCCTCTCGCTCGAGAGCCGGCTGCGGCTGGCGGCAACGCTCGACGGCCCGCGCGGCGGCGCCGCCTCGGTCGAGGTGCTGCGCGAGGCGGTGCAGCGGGCGCCGCAGGACGGCGCGCTGCGCGAGAAGCTGGCCCTGGCGGCGGAACGCGCCGGCCGGGACGGCGAGGCGGCGCAGGCGCTCGGCGAGGCGATCGCGCTGCTCGGGCCGACCCCGTCGCGGCTTCTGGCGCTCGGCCGGCTCGAGCTGCGGGCCGGCAATGCCGCCGCCGCGGCCGCCGCATTCGCCGATGCCAATGCCCGCGCGCCCGGCAATCCCGCGGTGCTCGGCTCCCTCGGCCTGGCGCAGGACCTCTCGGGCGATCCGGCCCGGGCGCAGGACGCCTACCGGGCCGCCCTGCTGCTGGCGCCGCGGGACTGGGGCATCCGCGCCAACTACGCCATGTCGCTGCTGCTGACCGGCCAGGCCGGCACGGCGGCGGAGATGCTGGCGGAAGCCGAATATGCCCCGGATGCGCCGCGCCGGGCCCGGCACAACCTGGCCCTGGCGCTCGCCGCCACCGCCCGGCCGGACCGCGCGGTGCGGCTGCTGCGGCTCGACATGGGCCCGGCCGAGGCGGCGGCGATGGGCCAGGAGCTGACGGCGATCGCCGGCCGGCTCGATCCCTCGCCTGCGCCGGCGCCGCTGCCGCCGGTGGCGCGCCGCGCCGCCGGCCGGGCGAGCCCGCCGGATGCCAGGGCCATGCCCGACCTCGCCTCGCCCAGTCGAGGCCGGAGATCGTGCGGGAGGATTTGCCGCCGCCGCCCGGCCCGCCGCCGCAAGCGACGCCCGGGCCGGCGCCGGTCGTCTCCTCAGTGGCGCCATTCCGGCCGGGCGAGGATCCGCCGGCCTGAGCCGGCCGGCTCAGGGCCGGCCGCAGGAACTGGCGACCACTTCGCAGCTCGTCGTGCGCTCCCGCGACCGGCACTCGTCCAGCGCGGCACCTTCGGCGGCGTCCCGGGTCGGCCCGCTGCCGGCGGCGGCATAGCTGACGGAATAGGTCCGCGGATCGGCGGTGCGGAACAGCCCGAGCGTCCGCCGCGCCTGCGTCACCGCGCCGCAGCGGTCGGCGAATTCCAGCGCGGCCCGGCAGGGCGCGCCGCGGGCGCCGCAGGCCAGTTGCGCCTGGGCATGGGCGGCCAGCCGGTCGGCCAGGCCGACGCTCAGCCCGAAATCGGTGCCCGGGGCCGTGGCCAGGTAGGCGGCGCCCCAGCCACGGCCGCCCGCCGCAGCCGCGCTGCCGCCGGCCGCCGCGACCGCGAGTTGCGTCGCCCGCGCGGCCGGCGCCGCCGCCGCCAGGGGCGCAACGGCCAGCGGGGGGACAGCCGTCGG
Organism: Dankookia rubra; assembly: GCF_004355005.1. Lineage (GTDB taxonomy): Bacteria > Pseudomonadota > Alphaproteobacteria > Acetobacterales > Acetobacteraceae > Paracraurococcus > Paracraurococcus ruber_A. The sequence continues at coordinate 16,665 of NZ_SMSJ01000060.1, read as the reverse complement.
CGGCGGGGCGGCATGGGGCAGGCCGCGAGATGCCGCCGGAGCCGAAGCGAGGGGCGCACCGGGCGGCGGCGAATGGCCGGGGCGCGGGGCGCCGGACTGGGCCCCGGATTGACCCCCGGATCGGGGGCCGACCGGCGGCGCGGCCCGTCGGGCCTCGGCCTGGACCGATTGCCGGCTCCGCATCCGGGGTGCCGGCAGCCCCTGCGGCGTCCGCACGGCGCCCGAGGCACGATCGAATTCCTGCGTCGCGTTGCAGCGGATCAGGCAGGCCTGGACCTCCGGCCGGTTGTCCCGGACCTGGCGCGACACCGCACCGCATTGCTGCATGCAGGCGCCGCTGACGGCCAGGGTCTGGGCCGCCGCCGGCAATCCGGCCAGCAGGGCCGCCACCAGGACGGACGGGCCGCCGAGGCCGCTCCCGCCCCGCCGCCAGCCACCGGCCAGATCCCGCCCCCAGCCTCGCACCCCATGCTCCCCAGCCGCGCCGCCGGGGTGTCACCGCCCCGGTCCGGAATTGATGCTGCGGGAATAACAATCACAACACCGTGCGGCAAAGCCCCGATCGCGCCGCCGCCGCGAAGGTGTGCGACAGCGCACATCCGGGCCGGCCCGGCGCCTCAGCGCCCCAGCCAGGCTGCCAGCCGCGCCGGCGCCGCGGCCATGTCGGCCTCCGGCCCGCAATAGCTGAAGCGCAGGAAGCGCCCGCCGCGCTCGCGGTCGAAATCCACCCCCGGCGTCGCGGCGATCCCGGCCTCGGCCAGCATCCGCTGGCAGAAGGCGACGGAGTCGTTGGTCAGGTGCCCGACATCGGCCCAGAGATAGAAGGCGCCGTCGGCGGTCGAGAGCCGGTCGAACCCGGCCCGCGGCAGCGCCTGCAGCAGCGTGGCACGCGACCTGCGGTAGGCGGCGGTGTTGGCCTCCAGCTCCGCGCGGCAGTCGAAGGCCGCCTCGGCCGCCACCTGGGCGACGTGGGGGGCGGAGATGACCATGTTCTGCGCCAGGCATTCCACCGGCCGGACCAGGTCCTCGGGCAGCACCAGCCAGCCGATCCGCCAGCCCGTCATCGAGAAGTACTTGGAGAAGCTGTTCACCACGATGGCCGAGCCCGAGACGGCGGCGGCCGTGGTCTCCGGCACCTCCCCGTAGCTCAGCCCGTGGTAGATCTCGTCCGAGATCAGCCGCACCCCGGCCCGCCCGCACCAGGCGGCGATGGCGGCGAATTCGGCCGGCGGCAGCATGGTGCCGGCCGGGTTGCAGGGGCTGGCGAGGATCAGCCCGGCCGGCGGCGGGTCCAGCGCCTCGAGCATCGCCACCGTCGGCTGCCAGCGCGTCTCCGGCCCGCAGGGGATCAGCTGCGGCCGCATCCCGAGCGCGGTCAGGATATTGGCGTAGGGCGGGTAGAAGGGGGTCGCCATGGCGATGCGGTCGCCCGGGTCGAAGGCCGCCAGGAAGGCCAGCGGGAAGGCGCCGGAGGCGCCGACCGTCACCGCCACCCGCTCCATCGCCACCGTCGCGCCGTAGCGCTCCGCGTAATGGGCGGCGATCCGGGCCCGCAGCGAGCGCAGCCCGAAGGCCTCGGTATAGCCCATCGGCGCGCCGGCCCGCAGCGCGCGGATCGCCGCCTCGGCGGCGCCGCGCGGCGCTCCGGTGCCGGGCTGGCCGACCTCCATCCGCAGGATCCCCGGGGCACCCGGCGGCAGCGCCGCGGCCTGGGCATTGGCCGCGCTGATCACGTCCATCACCAGGAAGGGCGGCGCCGCCGCCCCGCGGCCGGTCTTCAGCGCCATCCCTGCCCCCCCTACTGGTCCACCGCGCCGAGCGAGACGCCGGCGCCGCGCGGGTCGGTCACCGCGAGGCACCGGTCCGGGCGCCCCGGCAGGTAGTTGATGCAGGCGGCGAGCTGGGTGCGCGCGGTGCCCGGCGCACCGCCTTCCAGCGCCGCGTCCGCCGGCAAGGCGCGCAGCAGCTGCAGCGCCGCCGGGCCGGCGACGCCGATCGGCGCCTCCTGCTGGCCGGAGGCCGCGGCGGCCAGCCGGAAGCCGCGCAGGTTCGGGTTGTAGGCGATGGCGGCCGAGAGCAGCGGCGGCTGCACCGTGCCGATCCCCGGCGCCGCGGCCAGCAGGAAGCCCATGCCCGGCACCACGCGCCCGGTGCCGAAAAGGTTGTTCATGGTGAAGGCGCAGGACACGGCGATGCCGCGCCGGTCGAAGGTGACCAGCCCGGCCGAAGCCGGCAGCGCGCCGAACTGCGCCGGCGGCAGGCCGGTGGCGGTGACCAGCGCCTTCGGGTCGCCGCCGCGGGCGCGCCAGGCGGCCGCGGCGGCCAGGCCGCGCGCCTCGCCCTGCGCGATGTCGGCGCCGCCCCGCAGCGCTTCGAAGGCCGCGGCGGCGGCCAGGCCGCCATCGGCCGGCGGCGGCAGGAAGGCGACCCGGTCGCCGTTGCGCGAGGCGACCTCGAGCGGCGCCAGCAGGTCGGGCAGCGCCGCGCGCAGCTCGTCCAGCGTCAGGTTGCCGCCGACGATGCGGGAGGTTTCCTCGAGCCGCCGCGCGAGCGTCCCCTGGTGCATGTCGCCGACGCCGGCCAGGCGGAGCTGGCCGAGGGTGCCGGCGAGCTCGGCCTGGACCATGGTGTCCCCGGCCTGCTTCGGGCCGCCGCCCGCGCGGCCGAAGATCCCCTGCGCCGTCGGATCGGCCAGCAGCGGGCCGGAGACGGCGGCGAGGTCGGCGGCCAGGCCGCGGCTGACCTCGGTGCCGAAGCGGGCGCGCTGCTCGGCCGGGGCCAGCAGCTCCTCGAAGGGCCGGGAGGAGCGGCGGGTGTGCAGGGCGAAGAGGCCGCGCGCCATCAGCGGCACCGCCGCCGGCCGGTCGGCCCCGGCCGGCACGGCGCTGCGGCCGCGGGGCAGGAACATCACGGCCTCGACCGCCGCCTTCTGCGGGTCGAAGACCAGGCAGGCGCCGCCGCCGCCGATCCCGACTCGGGACGGCAGGGTGACGGTCATCATGAAGGCGGCGGCGACCGCCGCATCGACCGCGGTGCCGCCGGCCGAGAGCACCTGCCGGCCGGCCAGCGCCGCGGCCGGGTCCTCGGTGGCGATGCCGCCGAGGAAGCCGCGGACGAAGCCGGGCTGGCCCTCCGGCGGCCCGCTCGGGCCGAGCGGGTTCAGGCTCGACAGCGTCTCGCAGCCGGGCAGCGCCAGGGCGGCCGCGGCCAGCAGGGCGGCGCGCAGCCGGCGGCCGGCCCCCGTCGCCGTCTCCCCTGGGCGGGGCCCCTCGGCCCGGGCTATGACGCCCGGCATGCGGAAGGCGTGGGCCCTGTTCTCGGCGCTGCTGGTCATGCTGGCGTCCCTGGTCCCTTCTCTCGCGCCGATCGCGGCGCGGGCCCAAAGCGGCGCGTCAGCGGTGGTGACGATCCGCGACGCCGAAACGGAGGCCTTCCTCCGCGGCATCGCCCACCCGCTCTTCCGCGCCGCCGGTGTGGACCCCGCTCTGGTGCGGATCACGCTGGTGCAGGCGCGGCCCATAAACGCCTTCGTCACCACCGGCAACCGCATGTTCATCAACACCGGGCTGATCCAGCAGTCCGGCAGCGTCGCCGAGCTCGCCGGGGTGCTGGCGCACGAGACCGGACACGTCGCCGGCGGCCATGTGGCGCGGCTGCCGGAGGAGATGCGGAATGCCTTCATCCGCTCCATCGCCGGGCTGCTGCTGGGCGGCGCCGCGGCGATGGGCGGCGGCCGCCAGGTCGGCGGCAATGCCGGCGGCGCCATACTGCTGGGCAGCCAGACCATGGCGATGGGCGAGCTCTATGCCTTCACCCGTGCCCAGGAACAGGCGGCCGACCAGGCCGGGGTCGCCTACATGGACCGGCTCGGCTGGTCGTCCCAGGGCCTGGCGACGCTGCTCGGCCGGCTGCGGGAGCAGGAGATGCTGGCGGTGGGCCGGCAGGACCCCTATTTCCGCACCCATCCGCTGTCGCGCGACCGGCTGGAATTCGTCGCCGAGCACCTGGCCCGCAGCAGGCTGGCCGGGGCGCCCTGGCCCGCCACGCTCGAATCCGGCTACCGGCTGGTCCGCGCCAAGCTGGACGGCTTCATCGACCCGCCGGCGACGACCCTGAAGCGCTACCCCGAAGGCGATGCCGGCCCGGCCGCGCGCTATGCCCGGTCGATCGCGCTGCATCGTTCCGGCCGCACCGACCAGGCGATCGCGCTGCTGGCGCCGATGCTGGCGGAGCAGCCGGGCAGTCCCTGGCTGCGCGAGTTGCAGGGCCAGATCCTTTACGAAGCCGGCCGCCCGCGCGAGGCCGTGGCGCCGCTGCGGGAGGCGGCGCGGCTGGCGCCCGGGGAGCCGCTGATCCGCACCGCGCTCGGCCGGGCGCTGATGGAGGCGGGCGACCCGGCCATGCTCCGCGCCGCGGCCGCGGAATTCGAGGCCAGCCTGAGGATCGAGCGCGACAGCGGCTTCACCTGGCGGCAGCTCGGCATCGTGCAGGGGCGGCTGGGCCAGGGGCCGCAGGCCGACCTCGCCCTGGCGGAGGAGGCGATCCTGGACGGCGACTACCCCAAGGCCCGCCGCCTCGCCCGCCAGGCGGAGGAGGCGCTGCCGCCCGGCCCGCTCAGGCTGCGCGCGCAGGATTTGCGCGAAGCGGCGCGGCGGGACAACCTGACCCGCGAGCAGCGCGAGCAGGACGACGCGATGCGGAGGAGACAACCCCGGTGAAACGCCCCATCCTGCTGGCCCTGGCGGCCGGCCTCGCCTTCGCCCCGCCGGCCTTCCCCCCGCTGGCCCTCGCCCAGGGAACCGGACCGGGCTTCTCGCCGGAGCAGCGGCGGGAGATCGTCGAGGTGCTGCGCGATGCCCTGAAGCAGGACCCGTCCATCCTGCGCGACGCGCTGATGGCGCTGGAACAGGCCGAGACCACCGCCAAGGCCGAGGCCCAGCGGGCGGGGATCGCGGCGCAGGCGGCGGCGCTGTTCCGCAACCCGGACGACCCGGTGAAGGGCAACCCGCAGGGAGCGGTGACGGTGGTCGAGTTCTTCGACGCCCGCTGCGGCTACTGCAAGCAGATGGAGCCCGTGGTCAACCAGATGCTGCGCCGGCAGAAGGATGTCCGGCTGGTGCTGAAGGACCTGCCGATCCTCGGCCCCAACAGCCTGCTGGCCAGCCGCGCCCTGCTCGCCGCCCAGCGCCAGGGGAAATACGCCGAGCTGCACGACGCGCTGATGAAGCTGCGCGAGGACCCCGCCGAGCCGGTGCTGAAGCGGGAGGCGGAGCGGCTCGGGCTCGACTGGGCGCGGCTCCGGCGGGACATGGACGACCCGGCGGTGGCCCGGCGGCTGCAGGAGAACACGAAGCTGGCCGGCGCGCTGCGGATCGAGGGCACGCCGGCGCTGGTCATCGGCGACACGCTGGTGCCGGGCGCGGTCGACCTCGCCACGCTGGAGCGGCTGGTGGCGGAGGCGCGGGAGAAGCGGGGGGGCTGATCCCATGCCGCATTTCCTTTGCCAGGCCTGCGGCATCCAGTTCGCCGAGAGCGCGGCGCCGCCGGCCGCCTGCCCGATCTGCGAGGACGAGCGGCAATACGTCCCGGCCCGCGGCCAGCAATGGACCACGCTGGAGGGGCTGCGGGGCGGCCACGCCAATAGCTGGCGCGCGCTGGAGCCCGACCTGCTGGCGATCCGCAGCGTCCCGGCCTTCGGCATCGACCAGCGGGCGCTGCTGGTGCGGACGCCGGCGGGCAACCTGCTCTGGGACTGCATCGCCCTGCTGGATGCGGCGACCGTCACGCTGGTCCGCGCCCTCGGCGGGCTGGCCGGCGTCGCGCTGTCCCACCCGCACTACTACTCGACCATGGTGGAATGGGGCCGCGAGTTCGGCGTGCCGGTCTGGCTGCATGCCGCCGACCGGCAGCACGTGACGCGGCCGGATCCCTGCCTTCGCTTCTGGGACGGCGATGCCCAGCCGGTGCTGCCGGAGATCACGCTGCACCGGCTCGGCGGGCATTTCGCCGGCGGGACGGTGGCGCTCTGGCGCGGCGGCGCCGGCGGCCGGGGCGCGCTGCTGTCCGGCGACATCCTGCAGGTCCTGCCCGACCGTCGGCATCTCGGCTTCATGCGCAGCTATCCCTGCCTGATCCCGCTGCCCCCGGCCGAGGTGCGGCGGATGGCGGCGTATTGCGCCGGGCTGGACTGGGAGGCGATCTACGGCGCCTTCCACGAGCGGGAGATCGTGACCGGCGGCAAGGCGGCGCTGGCCCGCAGCGCCGACCGCCACTGCGCCTGGGCCGAGCGGATGGTGGCGCCCTGATGCACGGCGTTCCGGCCCGCGGCCCGCAGGGCCGCGGCGCCGAATGGCGCCCGCCGCCAGCGCGGCGGAGCCAGGCCGTGCGGCGGCACGGCGTCCGCGGGGCACGAAGGCATGACCTCCGTGCGCCCGGTGCGAGGCGGATCGCCGGGACGCCCCGCCGGGATTTGAGGATTTGAGCCTCAACCCCGCTCAATTCCCCTCAATGCGGTTGAGGCCGATCCGGTTCTTTTCCGCGCTTCGCCTGGATTTCCGCGGCTTGCGGCCGGGAGCGCCTTTGGATTTTTGGAATTTCGTTTTTCAATCCGGGCGCGCGCCGGGCCGGTCCGGCGCGCGGGCAAGGCTTCGCCGCTGATTGTTTTCCTATAGCGCGACCCGGTCGCGAAAGCCAGCGCCGTCACCCCTCCCAGGCCGCCCCCGCATCCAGCGGAAACACCGGCCGCGGCAGCCGCTTCCAGGCGAAATTGGCCAGCACCGGGCTGGTCAGGCCGGGCGCGTCCACCTCGACGATCCGCGCGTCGGGGAAGTGCTCGTCGAAGCCGGCGCGGAAATGCCCGCGGCTCTTCACCACCAGGCAGCGGGCGGCGGCGATGTTTATGCCGTGCAGCTCCAGCATCGCCGGCTCGTGCAGCTGCCGCCGCAGCGAGCCGACGACGACGCGCAGCCCGGACCCCGCCAGCTCGAGCAGCGCCGAGGGGCCGAGATCGAAGCGGCGCCCCGCCATGGTGCCGCGGCGGCCGAGGCCGGCCCCGTCGCGCAGCGCCAGCACGCGCGCGGGCGCGGCGAAACCCTGCGAGAATTCGGACGGCACGCGGTTGAACACCGCCTCGAAGCCCGCGCCCTCGCCCAGGCCATGCGCCTCCTCCGCCAGCGCCGGGTCGACGAAGATGCCGAGCACGACGCCCTGCGCCCCTGCCTCGTGCAGCGCCCGCAGCAGCCAGGTGGTGCTGCCGCGGCCGCCGCCGCCGGGATTGTCGGCGACATCGGCCAGCAGCACCGGCGGCGCCTCGCCGCGCCCGGCGGCGGCGGCCAGGGCCACGGCATCGCCGAGCGGCGTCAGCGTCGGCACGTGCCGCGCGCGCTGGCCCCAGGCATGCCGCGCGAGCCGCCGCGCCGTCGCCTGGGCCAGCGCCGCATCGCCGCCGCGCGCGGTGACCGTCACCGTCATCCCGCATTTCGGCAGGTCGGAGAAGACGAAGCCGGCGGCGACCGAGGCATTGGCGATGCGCGGGTCGGCCCGCATCAGCGCCTCGGCCTCGGCGATGCGCTCGGCATAGGGGCCGGCGGCGGTCAGCAGGGTGACGCTGGGCGGCACCAGCGGCAGGCGGAGGAAGGCCCGCGCCATGCGGGCCCCGCCCAGCAATTCGCGCAGCAGGTCGGCCGACTCGGCGGCGCGCGCCGCCATGTCGACATGCGGGTTGGTGCGGTAGACCACCAGCGCGTCGACGGAATCGACCAGGGTTTCGGACACGTTGCAGTGAAGGTCGTGGCTGCAGACGATGGGCACCGCGGGGCCGACGACCTGGCGGATCATCGCCGCGATGGCGCCGTCGCTGTCCTCCTCCCCGGTGGCCGAGGCGGCGCCGTGGCTGGCGAGGTAGACGCCGTCGAGGGGCAGCGCGGCGGCCAGGCCGCGCCGCATGGCATCGAGCAGATCGAGGAAGACCGCCTGCTCGATCGGCCCGCCCGGCGGCGCGGCGGCAACCAGCAGGGGCACGGGGGACCAGGGGCCGGTCGCATCCATGCGGCGGTAGAAGCCGGGAATCTCGGCCGGCAGGTGGCTCGCCTCCGACCGCGCCAGCCTCGTCATCGCCTCGCCCTGCACCAGGCATTGCCTGGCGAAGTCATCGAGCCGCGTCGGCGGCGCGAAGGCATTGGCCTCGAGATGCAGGCCGAGCACCGCGATGCGCGGCCCGGCCGATCCGTCAGACATGCGCATATCGGTGACAACTCCCCCGTCCGCCGAGCCTTGCACGGATTGCCGGACTCCCCACCCCGTATAGACTGATGCCGGGAGACAAGAAGATGCTCGAGGAGGCAGTCACGCTGCTGGACCGGCTCGTGTCCTTCGACACGACCAGCCGCAACAGCAACCTGCCGCTGATCCGCTGGGTGGAGGCCTGGCTCGCGGCGCATGGCGTCGAGAGCCGCGTCACGCTCGACGCGTCGGGGGAGAAGGCGAACCTGCACGCGGTGGTCGGGCCGCGCGTCGCCGGCGGCATCGCGCTGTCGGCGCATGTCGACTGCGTGCCGGTGGACGGCCAGGCCTGGCTGGCCGATCCCTTCCGGCTGCGGCGGGAGAACGGGCGGCTGATCGGCCGCGGCACCGCCGACATGAAGGGCTTCGCCGCCTGCGCCATCGCCATGCTGCCGCGGATCGCCGCGCTGCCCCTGGCGCGGCCCGTCCATCTCTGCCTGACGCATGACGAGGAAACCACCGCGGCCGGCGCCCGGGCCTTGGTGCCGCGCCTGGGCGAAGGCCAGCCGCCGCCCGCCGCCTGCATCGTCGGCGAGCCGACCGGCATGGCGCCGGTCATCGCGCAGAAGGGCTATGCGAGCTGGGACGTCACCGTCACCGGTCTCTCGGGGCATTCCTCGCGCACCACGGACACCGCGAATGCGCTGCATGCGGCGGCCGAGGGCGTCGCCTGGCTCTCGGCGCGGGCCCGCGAATTCGCCGCCGCCGGCCGCCGTGCCGAAGGGTTCGAGCCGCCCTGGACCACGGTGCATGTCGGCACCTTCGAGGCCGGCACCATCCTGAACATCGTGCCCGACCGCGCCCGCTTCATGTTCGAGGTCCGCAGCGTGCCCGGCGACGACCCGCAGGCGGTGCGCGAAGGCCTCGTCGCCTTCATGGAAGGCACCGTGCTGCCGCCGCTGCGCGCGGTGGCGCCCGATGCGCGGATGAGCGTGGCCGAGCGCTCGCACCTGCCGGCCTTCGACCTGCCGGAGGATGCGCCGCTCGCCCTGCTGGTGCAGCGGCTGACCGGGCGCAACAGCGTCGCGCGCGTCAGCTACGGCACCGAGGCCGGGTTCTTCCACGATCGGGGAATCGCCACCATTGTCTGCGGGCCGGGCCACATCGCCCAGGCGCACCAGCCGGAGGAATGGGTGGCGGAAAGCCAGATCGCGTCCTGCCTCGACGTCCTCGACCGCCTCGCGGGCACGCTGGCGGAGGGATGATGCCCGACCGGGACGCCCTGCCCCCCGCGCTCGCCGCGATCCTCGCCGGTGGCACCCTGGCGGGGCTGCCGCGGCTGGACGTGCGGATCGCGCGGCCGGAGCTCGACGCCTGGCGCGGCGGCAATGTCATGCCGGGGGTCTGGAGCTTCGCCGCCGACGCGCCGGGGCCGCATGTCGCGGTGGTGGCGGCGACGCATGGCAACGAGATCGGCGGCGCGGTGGTGCTGGACCGCTGGCTGCGGGCCGGGCTGCGGCCGGCGCGCGGGCGGCTGTCCCTGGTGATGGCCAATCTCGACGCGCTCGGCCGCTTCGATGCGGAGGACCCGACCGCGAGCCGCTTCATCGACGAGGACCTCAACCGGGTCTGGGACGAGGAAACGCTCTCGGGCGGCAGGCGGTCCTGCGAACTGCGCCGGGCGCGGGCATTGCGCCCGCTGCTGGATACGGTCGACCTGCTGCTCGACCTGCATTCGATGCTCTGGCCCTCGGATCCGCTGATGCTGGCGGGGCGCTCGGCGCGCGCCGCGCGGCTGGCGCGGCAGGTCGGCCTGCCGCCCCTGGTGGTGGCGGACGAGGGGCATGCCGCGGGGCAGCGGCTGATCGACCATGCGCCCTTCGCCGACCCGGACGGCACGCGCACCGCGCTGCTGCTGGAAGCGGGCCCGCACTGGGAGGCGGCGACGGTCGCCATGATCGAGGTCGCGGCGGCGCGGCTGCTGCGCCTGGCCGGGACGGTGGCGGAGGATGACGGGATGCTGGCGCCGCCGCCCGCCGCGCCGCCGGCGCCCGCGCGCCTCGCCCGGGTGACCCGCACGGTGACGGCGCGCACGCCGGGCTTCGCCTTCCTGCGGCCCTTTCGCGGCGGCCATGTGGTGCCGCAGCGGAACACCCTGATCGCCCTCGACGGGGAGGACGAGATCCGCACCCCGCACGACGACTGCCTGCTGGTGATGCCGAGCCTCCGGGCGATGCCCGGGCAGACCGCGGTCAGGCTGGCGCGGTTCGTGGACGATTAGGCAGGCCGGTGGGAGATGTCGTCCCTCCCCGGCCACCACCCCGCCTTTCCGCGGGCTTGGCACCCGCCGCGCGACGCGTGCCGACGCGGAAAGCCGGATGAGGGGCCGGACGCCTCGTCCGGCGGGAGGATAGCGTCTCCCCGGCCTGCGTCCCGTCCCTATTCCGGCGCGGGCTCGCCCTCATGCGCCGCGCCGAAGCCGGCGAGCAGCGCGAGGCATTCCGCCGCCGCCTGGTCCACCGCCGCCAAGTCCGTCCCCTTGGCCACCAGCGCCACGCCGCCGCCCTTGCCGCGGTAGTAGGGATAGCTGCCGAGGTCGAGCGCCGGGTATTTCGCCTGGATGGCGGAAAGCCCCGCGGCGATCTGGCCTTCGTAGACGTAGTCGGCATGCACGGTGTGCGAGAGGATCGGCGCGCCGCCCTTGAGGGTCGGGGCCAATGCCTCGAACATCGCGCGCATGATGCGGGGGACGCCCGCCATCACGTGCACGTTCTCCATGGAGAAGCCGGGCGCCATGGTTTCCGAGGAGACGATCGGCACGGCGCCCTTGGGCAGGGTCGCCATGCGCAGCCGCGCCGCGTTGAACTCGATCGGCGGGTCGCGGCGGGCGTATTCCGCGGCCATGGCGACGCGGGAGGGCTCGTGCACCTCCCAGGCCACGCCGAAGGCGCGGGCCACGCATTCGCTGGTGATGTCGTCATGCGTCGGGCCGATGCCGCCGGTGGTGAAGACATGGGTGAACCTGGCCCGGCATTCGTTCACCGCGGCGATGATGGTTTCCGGCACGTCCGGGATGACGCGCGCCTCGCGCAGCGGGATGCCGATCTCGCCGAGGCGGGTGGCGAGGAATTGCAGGTTGGCGTCGCGGGTCCGGCCCGAGAGCACCTCGTTGCCGATGATCAGCAGGCAGGCGGTGGGATTATCGTTGGTCATGGGGCTTCCTGGACGCGGTCGGGGGACCAGAGCGGGATGGCGAGGCTGCCGGCCAGGGCGGCCAGGCGGCGGTCGAAGGTGGCGAGCGGCAGGCCGCGGCGCTGCGCGACGAGGAGGTAGAAGCAATCGCAGACCGCGTGCCTGCAGCGGAGCGACAGGGCGGTGGCCTCCCGCAGCAGGGGCCCGTGCGGCACCGCTTCCACCCGGAGCGCGGCGAGCAGGCCGAGCGCCTGGCCGGGGAGCTGGTCCACCACTTCCCGCCGCCGGTGCTTGCGGAGCAGGGCGCTCATCGTCTCCATGGCCAGGATGTCGGGCGCCACCATGGCGAGGTCGAGCGTCAGCAGGCGGCGCGCGACCGGCCAGTTCTCCTCCGGCACGAACCACTTCACCGCCACGCTGGCGTCGACGACGACCATCAGTCGTCGTCCGCGTCGCCGTCCCGCATGGCCCGGATGTGGTCGGTCGAGTCGGAGGTCTGCGGCGGCTGTGCCGCGCGCAATGCGTCAAGCTCGGCCAGCAGCGCCGCGCGGTCGTCCTGCGCGTCGCGGTTCAGCAGGTCGCGCACGTAGCCTTCCAGCGAAGCGCCGCGCAAGGCGGCCTTCCGCTTCAGCCTTTCGACCACGCCGTCGTCGAGTTGGCGCACCAGGACCTGTGCCATCCACGCCTCCCGCGCTATCAGCCCGTGATAGCACGCCGGAGCATCACAGGAAATCCCGCAGCATCGCCACCAGCGGCTTGTCCGCCGGCGGCATGGCATAGCCGCCGAGCTTCTGCGGCCGCACCCAGGCCAGCGCCTGGCCCTCCACCCCGCGCACCTCGCCCTGCCAGCGCCGGCACAGGTACAGCGGCATCAGCAGGTGGAATTTCTCGTAGGTGTGGGAGGCGAAGGTGAAGGGGCCGAGGCAGGCGGCCGAGACATCGATGTCCAGCTCCTCCTTCAGCTCGCGGATCAGCGCCGCCTCCGGCGTCTCGCCCGGCTTCACCTTGCCGCCGGGGAATTCCCAGAGCCCCGCGAGCGGCTTGCCCTCGGGACGCCGGGCCAGCAGCACGCGGCCATCGGCATCGACCAGCGCGACGGCCGCCACCAGCAGCACCGGCTTGCCCCCGAGGGACGGGGGCGCCGCGTCCGCCGCGGGCGGCGGGGCGGCGTCCGCTGCGGGCGGGGGTGCGGCGTCCGCCAGGGGCGGCGGGGCGGCGTCCGCCAGGGGCGGCGGAGCGGCGTCGCCGGTGATCTCCTCCCGCCCGCCCTCGAAGAGCAGCACCGGCATGGGCCCGCCGCGGGAGAGGAAGGTCTGCACCCCCTCCCCCGCCGGCCGCAGCCCGATCCGCGCCAGCACCGCCTGCGACCGCGGGTTGTCCTTCAGCGCGCTGGCGCGGATCGCGGCGATATCGAGATTGGCCAGCGCCCAGCGGCAGAGCCGGCCGGCCGCTTCCGTCGCCACGCCATGGCCCCAGAAGCGGCGGCCGACCCAGTAGCCGAGCTCGGCCGTCCGGCCGTCCCGCCCCCTGGCGCGCGCCAGGGTCAGGCCGACGCAGCCGACCAGGTGCTCGGCGCCCCCCTCCTCGCCGATGACCGCGAGGTGCCAGGCCTCGCCGGCCTCGATCTGCGCCCAGGTGGAGGCGATCCAGGTATCCGCCAGCGCGCGCGGATAGGGGAAGGGCACGCGCGCCAGGGTCTTCGCCACCTCCCAGTCATTGACCAGGCGGTGCAGCGCGGCGGCGTCCCCGGGGCGGAGCGGACGAAGGGTCAGCCGCTCGGTGCGGAGCGGGGCAAAATCAGGGGGAGCGGAGGTCACGGGGGGGCGGCGATTCACCTGGGGGAGGAACGCCAGGAACGGCCAGCCGCGGGCGGCTGTCAACGCGCCGCGTTGCGCGCCACCAGCACCACGTCGATCGGCGCCGCGCGGCGTGGCAATCCGGCCACCGCCGCCGCCAGCCCCGCCGCCTGGAAGCCGAGCCAGACCGCCGCCTGGGTGCCCCAGCCGCGCCGCACATGCGCCCGCCCCGGCCGCCCCGGCCGCGGCAGCGGGCAGAGCCGCGCCATCCACTGCATCCGCGCATGCATGGTCGAGCTCGGCACCGGGCCGATCGAGACCGGTTCCGCCCCCAGCGCCCGGCACAGCGCGGCGCAGGCCTCCTCGGTCCACCAGCTCAGGTGGTGCGGCGGCAGGTTCAGCAGGTTGTTGGGGAAGGCGGTCAGCGGCGACGGATACAGCGGCATGGCCGCGACCAGCAGCCCGCCGGGCCGGACGCAGCGGAGCATGGCCCGGGCCAGGCCCAGCGGGTCGGCGACATGTTCCAGCACCTGGAAGCCGGCGACCAGATCATAGGCCGCCGGGTGGCGCCCGGCATGCGCCTCGACCGTCTCGGCCAGGATCGGCGGGCCGCCGGGCCGCCGCAGCGGGTGCAGGTCGAGCCCCTGATAGGCCGCTTGCGGCACCAGCGCGGCGAAGGCCCCGTCGCCGCAGCCGACATCGAGCACCCGGTCGCCCGCCTGGACCAGCGCCGCCGCCGCGCGGAAGTCGCCGCGCTCCGCGGCATGGGCCGAGAATTGCTCGAGCGCCCGGTGGCGGCCATAGAAGGCCCCGTAGAAGGCCGCGTCGCCCGGGACGGGGGGATGGAAGAAGCGCAGCCCGCAGGGCGAGCGGTAGAGGCCGAGCGGCCCCGCGCTGCGGTGCAGCGGCGTCGGCGCCACCCCGGCGCCGAAGCGCCAGAGGTCGGTCAGCAGCTTGGCCGAGACCGCCTCGATCCGCTCCGCCGCCGGCTCCCCGGTGATGGGGCAGGGCGGCAGCGGCGGCTCAGCTCCGGTAGGAGCCGTTGATGTCGATATAGCCATGCGTCAGGTCGCAGGTCCAAACCCGGGCCTTGCCGCGGCCAAGGCCCATGTCGACGGTGATCTCGACCTCGCGGCCCTTCATGTGGGCGACCACCGGGGTCTCGTCGTAGCCGGGGATGACGCCGCCGTCCCTGGCCATCCAGGTGCCGCCGACGGCCACGCTCAGCAGGTCGCGGTCGGCCGGCTCGCCGGCCTTGCCGACCGCCATGACGATGCGGCCCCAATTCGCGTCCTCGCCGGCGATCGCGGTCTTCACCAGCGGCGAGTTGGCGATGGTCATGGCGATGCGGTGGGCCGATTTCGCGCTGACCGCGCCGGTGACGTTGATCTCGATCAGCTTCTGCGCGCCCTCGCCGTCGCGGGCGACCATCAGGGCGAGGTCGTGCAGCACCTCCTCCAGCGCCCGGGCGAAGTCCTTCAGGACGGCGCCGCCCTCCTTCGGCACCCGCGGGTGCTTCGCCTGGCCGGTGGCGAAGACCAGCACCGTGTCGCTGGTCGAGGTGTCGCTGTCGACGGTGATGCAGTTGAAGGTCCTCGCCGTGCCCTTGGCCAGCAGGGCCTGCAGGGCTTCCGCCGGGATCTTCGCGTCGGTCGCGACGAAGCTCAGCATCGTCGCCATGTCGGGGGCGATCATGCCGCTGCCCTTGGCGATGCCGGCGATGGTCACCGTGGCATCGCCGATGGTCGCCGTGCGCACCGCCGCCTTCGGGAAGGTGTCGGTGGTCATGATGCCGCGGGCGGCCTCGGCCCAGCCTTCCGGCACCAGGCCGGCATGCAGCCCGGGCAGCGCCGCGGTCAGCTTCGCGTGCGGCAGGGTCTCGCCGATGACGCCGGTCGAGCAGAGGAAGACCTCCCCCGGCTTGCAGCCGACAAGGCCGGCGGCGGCGGCGGCGGTCGCCCTGGTCGCCTCCCGCCCCGCCTTGCCGGTGAAGACGTTGGCATTGCCGGCATTGACCACCAGCGCCCGGGCGCGGCCCCCCTTCAGCGCCTGGCGGCACCAGTCGACCGGGGCGCCCGGGCACCTGTTGCGGGTGAAGACGCCGGCCACCGTGGTGCCCGAGGCGAATTCCATCATGGTCAGGTCGGCCCGGCCGACATAGCGGATCCCGGCCGCCACCACGCCGAGGCGGACGCCCTCGATCGGCGGCACCTCCGGCAGGGGCAGGGCGAGCGGGGAGACGGCGACATCCTTGCCGGCCATGCGGCGGTCCTCCTCAGCGGGCACGCTTGACCCTGCGCCGGCGGTCCCGGCGCGGGCGGCGCGCGATGGTCTGCGGCGGCCTGCGTCCAGCCGTGGACGCGGCACCGCCGCAGCGTGGTGTCTCCAGGGCGGATCCAGGCGTCCGGGCGCTCACGCTCCCCCCGCCATCCTCCCTATAGCGGCTTGCGTCCGAAGGTGAACGCGGCACCGCTCCAGGTCCTTTGCCAGGGCAGATCCGGCCGTCCGGGCGTTCGCGCCCTCCCGCCATCCGCGCTAGCGGCGTTGCGGGGCGGGCCGGGCGCCGCCGGGGGGCGAGGCGGCGGGCGGCGCGGCCCCCGCCGCAGGCGGCGAAGCATTGTCCAGCAGCGACCCGCCGGCCGGCGGCTGGTCCAGCCGCTCCACCCTGGCGCCGGCGCGGACCCGCTGCACCACGGCATCCACCTGTTCCTGCAGCATCTGCTGGCGGAGCTGCTGGCGGCTCTCCTCGAAGCCCGGCACCGGCGCGGCGCGGCGCTCCTCGACCTTGATGACGTGCCAGCCGAAGGGGCTCTTCACCGGGGCGCTGAGCTCGCCCGGCTTCATCGCGAAGGCGGCCTCGGCGAATTCGGGCACCATGTCGCCGCGCTTGAAGAAGCCGAGGTCGCCGCCGTCGCGGGAGCCGGGATCGGTCGAGAGCCGCTTGGCCACCGCGCCGAAATCCTCGCCGCCCTTGACCGCGGCGAGCGCCGCCTGGGCCTCCGGCTCGGTCTTCAGCAGGATGTGCCGGGCATGGACCTCCTCGTCGCCCTGCCGCTTGCCGCTTTCCTGGTCGTAGCGGGCGCGGAGCGCGGTGTCGGTGACGCTGGCCGCGACCTCCCGCGCCAGGAAGGCCTGCTGCAGCTCCTGGTCCTCCGCCCGCTGGATGCGGCGGCGCACCGCCTCCTCCCGGTCGAGGCCGGCGGCCTTGGCGGCGCCGGTCAGGGCGCGCTCGGTGATGGTGCGCTCGAGCAGCTGGCGGCGGACCTCGGCCGGGATCACCTGCATCAGCATGGCAGGCGGCAGGTCGCGCATGTCGGCCGGCAGCACGTCCTGGGCGGTGGCCAGGACGTCCGAGAGGCGGACCGGCTGGCCATCGACCCGGGCGAGCAGCGGGTCCTCGGCCGCGGGGGCGCCCGCGGGCGGGGCGGCGGGCGGGGCGGCGGGCGCGGCGGCCGGC